>NZ_CP023276.1:0-665176 GCF_003065365.1 Polynucleobacter difficilis
TGGATAACTTTAGAAAATCGCTACAATCAACCCTCCGAAAATGAGCAATCTAGAAAATAACATCACCCTCTCTTCCTTAAGCCCGCTGGGCTTTTGGGATCACGCCACCGCTACTTTGCTGCGTGAACTTTCCCCGCAACAATTTAAGACCTGGATTCAACCCCTTAAATTAAATGGTCTGGATGAGAGTGAGTGTTTGCTTACAATATCTGCTCCCAACCGGTTTAAGTTGGATTGGACGAAAAAAACGTTTTCCGATCGATTTCAAGAGCTTGCCCAAGGCTATTTTGGCAAGCCCTTCACTTTACTGTTTGTCTTGGATGACGGCGGCTCCCCATCGGCCGCAAGCCCTTTGGCTACAGCCCCCGCAAGCAGACCCCAAGAGGTAAATGCGGCGGCATCCGATTATTTACAGGCCGCGCCAGAAGCGGAGTTGGGTGAGTCATCCGCCTTTGAATTAGAAGACCATTCCAAGCTCAACCCCATGTTGACCTTTGAAACCTTCGTTACAGGTAAGGCAAACCAATTAGCACGTGCAGCCTCCATTCAGGTGGCACACAACCCAGGCACATCCTATAACCCCATGTTCTTATATGGCGGGGTTGGCCTCGGCAAAACCCACTTAATTCATGCGATTGGTAACCACCTTTTAAAAGAGAAACCAAACGCCCGCATTCGTTATATCCATGCGGAACAATATGTGTCCGACGTTGTTCGGGCGTATCAACAGAAAGCGTTTGACCGCTTTAAGCGTTATTACCACTCACTAGACCTGCTATTGATTGATGACATTCAATTCTTTAGCGGCAAATCACGAACCCAAGAAGAGTTCTTTTATGCGTTTGAGGCCCTTTTAGGTAATCGCGCACAAGTCATTATTACCAGCGACACCTACCCCAAAGAGATGGCTGGGATTGATGATCGGCTTATTTCCCGTTTTGATTCTGGTCTCACGGTTGCCATCGAACCCCCTGAGCTGGAAATGCGCGTCGCTATTTTGATGAAAAAGGCGGCGGCAGAAGGCATACCAATGTCGGAAGATGTTGCTTTTTTCGTGGCCAAGCATCTTCGCTCGAATGTGCGCGAACTTGAGGGTGCGCTACGTAAGATTTTGGCGTTTGTGCGCTTTCATGGGCGGGATGTAACGATTGATGTTGCCCGCGCCGCCCTGAAAGACCTACTGTCGATTCAAAACCGCCAAATTTCGGTTGAAAATATTCAAAAATCCGTAGCCGACTTTTACAACATAAAAGTAGCGGATATGTACTCCAAGCGCAGGCCGGCCAACATTGCCAGGCCCCGCCAAATCGCTATGT
The DNA here is from genome assembly GCF_003065365.1 of Polynucleobacter difficilis. Taxonomy (NCBI): domain Bacteria; kingdom Pseudomonadati; phylum Pseudomonadota; class Betaproteobacteria; order Burkholderiales; family Burkholderiaceae; genus Polynucleobacter; species Polynucleobacter difficilis. The sequence goes on from NZ_CP023276.1 coordinate 1,317, forward strand.
TTATGGCGAAAGAGCTGACCCAAAAAAGCCTCCCTGAGATTGGTGAGTTGTTTGGTGGGCGGGATCACACCACCGTTTTACACGCGGTCCGCAAAATTACCGAAGAACGTGCCCATGACAATCAACTAAACCATGAAATTCATGTGATTGAGCAGACGCTGAAGGCATAAATGGGCTGTGGATAAGTATGTGGATGAGTCTGTGTGTAACCGGGCAAATTACATGTGTATAAATTGGGGAAAACTGCCCTGATATGCAAAAATAGAGTTAGTTAAAAAAGTTATCCCAAACCTATCCTTCATTTATACCGAAGTTGTACACAGGTTTTTTTAGTTATAAGTGGTTGTTGTGTAAGTCTTTAGTGGGTTATCCACCGGTTTTTTAAAGCTTATTACTATTACTAGTTAGATATATACAAGGATTTAAAAGCAATGCAACTTATAAATACATCGCGCGATAGTTTATTAAAACCACTTCAAATCGTAAGCGGCATTGTTGAGCGTCGACATACACTTCCTATCCTGGCCAATCTGTTGTTTAAGAAAACAGGTGAGCGCGTTTCGTTTGTATCTACCGATATTGAAATTCAGATAGCAACCAGCGCCAATTTTGGTGTGGGTGATGCCGATATGACAACTACGGTTGCGGCCCGCAAGTTATTGGATATTTTGCGAGCGCTACCCGAAGGCCCAGTATCTTTAAATTTAAAAGATTCAAAGTTGGTAGTGCAGAGCGGAAAAAGCCGCTTTACCCTACAAACCCTATCTGCTACAGAATTCCCGGTGATGCAAGCTGTTGGTGAAATGACGGCCAGTTGGAAAATGCCACAAAAGGCATTTAAGCAATTAATCAGTCAAGTGCATTTCGCCATGGCGCAACAGGATATTCGTTATTACCTCAACGGCATGTTGTTGGTTATTGATGGTAAAGAAGTTGTTGCGGTCGCTACAGATGGCCACCGACTGGCATACAGCCGTGTCGAGTTAGCGCAGCCGGTTGCTGGTAGTGGTGGTCATCAGGAAATTATCATCCCTCGTAAAACAATTCTGGAGTGCCAACATTTGTTGGATGACACCGATGCCGAGCTTGAGGTTAGCCTTACCGCAAATCAAATCAAATTTAATTTTGGTGATGTTGAGTTGATTTCAAAACTGGTCGAGGGCAAGTTCCCCGATTTCCAACGGGTGATTCCAAAGGGCCATAAAAACTCATTAGTGGTTGCGCGTGAAACCCTCCAGGCAGCCCTGCAACGGGCCGCCATTTTGACAACCGATAAGTTCAAAGGTGTTCGCTTTTCCCTATCACCCAATCGCATTACGATTCAATCGACCAACGCCGAACAAGAAGAGGCTCAGGAGGATATTGAAACGGAATATGCCGGTGATTCAGTTGAAATTGGTTTTAATGTGAGTTATTTGCTTGATGTCCTTGCAAACGTCAAAGTGGAGCGCATTCAGATTAGTCTGGGTGATGCAAACAGTAGCGCTGTAATTACCTTGCCCGCGTCCGAGGACTTTAAGTACGTTGTAATGCCAATGCGCATTTAAATTAGAAAAATATGACTGAAGATATAAAGGCAGTAGAGCAGTACGGCGCATCATCCATTCAAATTCTGGAGGGTTTAGAGGCGGTTCGTAAGCGTCCCGGAATGTACATTGGCGACACATCTGATGGGACCGGTCTTCATCATTTGGTATTTGAGGTGCTTGATAACTCGATTGATGAGGCTCTTGCTGGGTATTGCACTGAAATCACCGTAGTTATTCAAACCGACAATTCGATTTCCATTGTCGACAACGGCCGCGGTGTTCCGACCGGTGTGAAGTTCGACGATAAGCATGATCCAAAACGTAGTGCAGCCGAAATCGTAATGACCGAGTTGCATGCGGGCGGTAAGTTTGATCAAAACAGCTATAAGGTATCTGGCGGCTTACATGGTGTTGGTGTAAGTTGCGTTAACGCCCTGTCTAAGTGGTTGAAGTTAACCATACGCCGCGATGGCAAAGTCCACTACATGGAATTTGCCCGTGGTGTGATTCAAAATCGCAACATTGAAGAGGCAAAAGGCGTAGCAATTTCACCCATATCCGTTACAGGTGTTACCGAAAAAACAGGTACCGAAGTTCATTTCTTGGCTGACGAAGAGATTTTTGGAAAAGTTGAGTTTCATTATGAAATCTTAGTTAAGCGCATTCGCGAACTTTCTTTCCTAAACAATGGTGTTCACATCCGCTTAATTGATCAGCGCTCTGGTCAGGAAGAGGACTTTGCCTATTCTGGTGGTGTAAAGGGGTTTGTTGAATACATCAACCAAACCAAGAACGTTTTACATCCCAACATTTTCTATGCCGAAGGTAATCGCCCATCGGATCTCGGCGGACAAATTACCGCTGAAGTATCGATGCAATGGAATGATAGCTTTAGTGAGCAGGTGCTCTGTTTCACAAACAATATTCCGCAGCGCGATGGCGGCACCCACTTAACTGGTTTGCGCGCAGCCATGACGCGCGTAATTAATAAGTACATTGATGAGCATGAGGTTGCTAAAAAAGCTAAAGTCGAAATATCGGGCGACGATATGCGCGAGGGACTTACATGCGTTTTATCCGTAAAAGTTCCTGAACCAAAATTCTCCAGTCAAACCAAAGACAAATTGGTTTCTAGTGAGGTTCGTGGTCCGGTAGAGGAGATTGTGGCAGAAGCGTTAAGCGCCTATCTTCAAGAGCGCCCCGCAGACGCCAAGATCTTATGCGGCAAGATAGTCGATGCAGCCCGTGCGCGCGAGGCTGCCCGCAAGGCCCGTGACATGACTCGTCGCAAGGGTGTGCTTGATGGTTTGGGTCTGCCAGGTAAGTTGGCTGATTGCCAAGAAAAAAATCCAGAAAAATCGGAATTGTTTATCGTCGAGGGCGATTCTGCGGGCGGTTCTGCAAAGCAGGGGCGCGATCGCCGCTTTCAGGCAATCCTTCCTTTAAAAGGAAAGATTCTGAACGTTGAAAAAGCGCGCTTTGACAAAATGCTCGCTAGCCAAGAGGTGGTGACTTTAATCACTGTGCTGGGCACTGGTATTGGTATTGAAGAGTACAAGGCCGATAAGTTGCGCTATCACCGCATCATCATCATGACCGATGCGGACGTTGACGGCAGCCATATTCGCACCTTGTTGTTAACCTTCTTTTACCGTCAGATGCCAGAGTTGATTGAGCGCGGCCACATTTATATTGCTCAACCCCCGCTGTATAAGGTGAAGTTTGGTAAGAACGAACAATACATCAAAGATGATTCTGAATTAAATCAATTGCTATTAAAAATAGCCCTGGAGTCCGCCTCGATTCAAACCCCGGGTGGTGAATTAATACAAGGCTCGGAATTGGATGAGTTGGCCAGGAACTACCAAGTCATACAGGCGGTTGTGGATCGTCTGTCGCGCACCATGGATGAGGATGCCTTGCGCGCTATTGCTGCTGGCATTCCACTGAATCTCGACACCGAGTCTGCCGCCCAAGAGTCCGCCGAGCGTTTGCGTGTGGCGCTTAAAGAAAGTTTAGATTCCCTTGCGCTTGCGCCCGAGGTGATTGTTCAAAAGGAAGATCGGACCGAGCGTTTCCGTCTTCTCTTGTCACGCCGAATTCATGGAAACTTAAAGTTGTCTGCCATTAGTTCAGACTTCATTCATGGCGATGATTATCAAAGCTTGACTGCAGCCGCTCGCGCCCTTAGCGGAAAAGTGTTGCCTGGTTCACGAGTGCGTCGCGGCGATCCTGAAAAATCACAAAAGGAGCAAGTGGTTGCCGACTTCCGCGCGGCATTTGCCTGGCTGCTGTCCGAGGCTGAGCGCGTTGTGAGTCGTCAACGTTATAAGGGCTTGGGTGAGATGAATCCTCAGCAGCTGTGGGAAACCACCATGGACACCACAACTCGCACTCTGTTGCGCGTCCAAATTGAAGATGCGATTGTGGCAGATCAGGTATTCACCACCCTAATGGGTGATGAGGTAGATCCGCGTCGCGCCTTTATTGAAAAGAATGCATTGATTGCCCGCAACCTTGATGTGTGATGTATGAAAAAAAGTAAGTTGTCTTTACCTAAGGTGAAGCGTGGCGCGATTGTTGTTCGCTCCTCTCCTGTCCATGGCAAGGGTGTGTTTGCAAAAGAGGCTATTAAAAAAGGCAGCGCCCTAATTGAGTACGAGGGTGAGCGGATCAGCTGGAAAGAGGCCGAACGCCGTCATCCACACAATCCCGAAGAGCCAAATCACACATTCTATTTTTCTTTGGATAGTGGTCACGTGATCGATGCCAATCGCGGCGGAAATGCGGCGCGTTGGATTAATCATTCATGTAAACCGAATTGCGAAGCCCAAGAAGGCGCATACAAAGATATGCCGCGCGTGTTTATTTTTGCTAAGCGCGACTTAGAGCCTGGCGAAGAATTGTTTTACGACTATTCGCTTGATGTTGAGGGTCGCCGCACGAAACAAATGAAAAAAGATTACGAATGCCGTTGTGGCGCCAAGCGTTGCAGAGGCACCATGCTTGCCAAGCGCGATAAGTAAGACGGCGGCATTATGTTTGTGTCTATTCAAGAATTAGAGGCGGCAATTAATTATTGGCGCAATCAATCCCCGGCATCGGGCGAGGCTCTCCAGTTGTGTGCTGAAGCCTCTGCCCTAGCAAAGCCTTACGCGATGATGATTGTTCAGGGCTCTGCTCGCATTCCTCTGGATGTGCTCGATGAAACTGCGCGCAGCGCACTGAAAGTATTTCTTGCGCGGTAAAGTGGTTTGGTTACAGCCCTTAAAGAGCGCAGGATGTTGCCTTGCTTGAAACAGCCATTGAATTTTCTTTGTACTTGTGGCCCCTACTCTTGGCGGCCTCTTTTTTTGCTGGCTTAGTCGATGCGGTCGCAGGCGGTGGCGGCCTAATTCAAGTGCCCGCTCTTTTTGCTGCATATCCTGAGGTCCAGCCAGCCACCCTGTTGGGTACCAATAAGGTGTCGGCCATTGGCGGCACAATTAATGCAGCTCGCAAATATTTGCGTTATGTACGCCTGCCTTGGGCATTGATTGTTCCTGCGATTATTGCGGGCTTTGTTGGCGCGCTTTTTGGCGCCGCTGCGGTTAGTGTGTTTCCTGCCGAGCCGCTGCGCAAAGCCCTTCCGTTCTTATTATTTTTTCTATTGATCTACACCATTTTTCAACCATCGCTTGGTCAGGATCACCGGCCCGGGGCGCATAGCCGCCTGTTACAGCTAAAAGGGATTGGTTTGGGATTGGTGGTGGGTTTCTACGATGGGTTCTTTGGGCCTGGGACAGGAAGCTTCCTTTTATTTGGCTTTGTCCGTTTTTTTCAGTTTGATTTTCTGCACGCGTCTGCTGCCACCAAGCTGGTTAATGTGTCGACCAATTTGGCGTCGATTGTTATGTTGGGCGGTTTGGGCAAAATTAGCTGGGCCCTTGGTTTTGCAATGATGATTGCAAATATTGCGGGCAGTCATTTTGGCAGCCGCCTTGCAATTAAGCACGGTAGCAGCTTCGTGCGGAAGGCCTTCCTGATTTTTGTTTCCGCTTTAATCTTAAAGTCGGCCTGGGATGCCTATTTTTCTTAATTAAATCAAAGCATTAGAAGTATTTTAGTATAAACTTGCTTGCCCTTGTTTCACGTGAAACAAGGCAAAATGATATGATCATGGCCCTTATTGAGGCAAACCATGCGGTACTCTAAAAAATTCGATGTCATTGTTATTGGCGGCGGGCATGCTGGCACCGAGGCGGCGCTGGCTTCCGCACGTATGGGCTGCGACACCCTGCTGCTTACCCATAGCATTGAGACGCTTGGCGCAATGAGCTGCAACCCTTCGATTGGCGGTATTGGTAAGGGCCACTTAGTAAAAGAAATCGACGCTTTGGGTGGCGCAATGGCTGCGGCTACCGATGAGGCGGGCATCCAGTTTCGAATATTAAATGCCAGTAAGGGCCCTGCAGTTAGGGCAACCCGCGCCCAGGGCGATCGCATTCTATATAAAGCAGCTATACGGCGCAGGCTTGAAAATCAACCGAACTTGAGCTTATTTCAGGCTGCCGTGGACGACCTCCTTGTTGTGGGTAATGCCGTTGTTGGCGTTCGTACCCAATCTGACCTTGAGTTTGCGGCTAGCCGCGTTGTCTTAACGGCGGGTACGTTTTTGGATGGCAAGATTCATGTGGGTCTGAATAGTCATTCGGGCGGCCGCGCTGGTGATCCTGCGGCCTTAACCTTGTCGGCGCGACTAAAAGACCTAGCCTTGCCACAGGGGCGCCTAAAAACCGGCACCCCCCCTCGCATTGACGGCAGAAGCATTGATTTTTCAGTGATGCTGGAGCAGCCGGGCGATCTTGACCCCGTTCCCTGTTTTTCCTATCTAGGGCGGCCCGAGCAGCACCCCAGGCAGGTTCCGTGTTGGATTACCCATACGAATGAGGCAACCCACGACATTATTCGGGGCGGCCTGGATCGTTCGCCGATGTATACGGGGGTTATTGAGGGTGTTGGGCCGCGCTACTGCCCTTCAATTGAAGACAAAATCCATCGCTTTGCTTCTAAAAATAGCCATCAGATCTTTTTAGAGCCTGAGGGCCTGACAACAAATGAGTATTACCCGAACGGAATCTCAACTAGCCTGCCCTTCGATGTGCAATGGGATTTGGTGCGCAGCATTCGTGGGCTCGAGAATGCCACCATCGTGCGCCCTGGCTACGCCATTGAATATGATTTTTTTGATCCGCGCCAGCTGCGGCACAGTTTAGAAACCAAGGCTATTGAGGGCCTTTATTTTGCGGGCCAAATCAATGGCACAACCGGGTATGAAGAGGCTGCAGCCCAAGGGCTTCTTGCTGGTATGAACGCGGGGCTAGCCGCTAGGGGCCTCTCACCTTGGGCGCCCAAGCGTAGCGAGTCCTACATCGGGGTTTTGGTAGACGACCTTATTACTCGGGGCGTACAAGAGCCCTATCGGATGTTTACAAGCCGGGCCGAGTATCGGCTTAGCCTGAGAGAAGACAACGCTGACTTGCGCCTAACTGAGATTGGAAGGTCCCTTGGTTTGGTGGATGATGCGCGCTGGTCGTTCTTTTGCAAGAAAAGGGACGCTGTTTCACGTGAAACAATGCGGCTCAAGGATGCTTGGGTGAGCCCAAAGCATGCCTCCGCACAATCATTGGCCCTGCTTTTGGGGCAAGAGTTGTCCCACGAGGCCAGCCTGGCCGACATTTTGAAGCGACCCACGGTCACCTACGCACTGCTTTCTGAGGCCTATGATGGTTCTACGCCGCAGCTCGATACGGACCCAAACCTAAATCAGCAAATTCAGGATCAGGTTGAGATCTCGATTAAATATGCGGGCTACATTGATCGGCAGGCCTTGGAAATTGCCCGCCAAGAGTTTAATGAGGGCTATCCATTGCCAGATTTCTTGGACTACAGCCTGGTTCGGGGGCTATCAAAAGAAGTCCAGCAGAAACTGGGCGCGCAAAAACCAGAAACCTTGGGGCAGGCTGCGCGCATATCTGGCGTCACCCCAGCGGCCATTTCTTTATTGTTGGTGCATTTAAAGCGGGGGATTGGCAAATCCCAGGAGTCGGCGTGAGGGCGGAAATCCTTGAGCTTGGGGTTGCCGAGCTTGGCTTAGCCTTATCGCAGAAGCAGGTGGCCGATTTAAATACCTTTCTGCAGGAGCTCGAGCGCTGGAATCGTGTGCATAACCTAACCTCGGTTGAGGGCGATCAAGCCAGTATTGATCTGCATCTCATTGATTCTATTGCAATTTTACCAATAATGCGTGAATTTTTGCCGCCAACACAAGTCCAAATTGCAGACCTTGGGTCTGGCGGGGGTTTGCCGGCAATCCCCATTGCCATTGCAGAGCCCAATTGGAGCATTAGCCTAATTGAGGCGGTTCGCAAGAAAACAGCCTTTTTGCAGAACGTAAAAGGCAAGCTCGGCCTTGGTAATGCATCAATTTACAGCGATCGCGTGGAGCATGTCGCAAGCCAAGAGCCAGGCAAATACGATGCGGTCATATCCAGAGCCTTTACAAGCCTAGATCGTTTTTTAGATCTGGCAGAGCCATTCTTGAAGCCGGGCGGCTTGGTTTTTGCCATGAAGGCAAAGCGAGCGGACGAGGAGCTCTTGGCTGTATCGACCGCGCGCTGGCGTCTTGTGGCAGACCGCTTTGTAGTTATACCCAACAGCACAGCAGAGCGGCGACTTTTGGTCTTTACGCCCCATGCGAAAATCACTTTTTAAGGGCAAATAAAAACCATGGCCAAAATATTCTGTATTGCAAATCAAAAAGGCGGCGTTGGAAAAACCACGACAGCAGTGAATCTAGCCGCAGGTTTGGCTGGACATAAGCAGCGGGTGCTGTTGGTTGATTTAGACCCACAGGGCAATGCAACCATGGGCTCGGGCGTTGAAAAAGCAGAGCTTGATATGAGCGTGTATCAAGTGCTGATTGGTCAAGCAACTGTAGCGGCCTGTGTGCAACGTTGCGTGAGTGCTGGCTATGACGTCTTGCCAGCAAACCGCGATTTGGCTGGAGCAGAAATCGAGTTGGTCGATCTTGATGAGCGCGAGCTGCGCCTCAAAGCTGCGCTGGCCTTGGTGGGCGCTGAGTATGACTTTATCTTGATTGATTGCCCGCCTGCGCTCTCCTTGTTGACGCTCAATGGCCTATGCGCAGCCAATGGCGTGATTGTGCCGATGCAGTGCGAGTACTTTGCCCTAGAGGGCTTATCGGATTTGGTAAACACCATCAAACAAGTGCACGCTAATCTCAATCCGGATCTGATGATTATTGGTTTGTTGCGGGTGATGTTCGATCCGCGTATGACCTTGCAGCAACAGGTTTCGGAGCAGCTGCTGGAACACTTCGGTGACAAAGTATTTAAAACAATTATTCCGCGCAACGTCCGTTTAGCAGAGGCACCCTCGTATGGCTTGCCGGGCGTTTCTTTTGATAAGTCATCCCGTGGTGCCAAGGCCTATTTAGATTTTGGTGCGGAAATGATTCAACGAATTCAACAAATGTGATTGATCAAACACCATGAGCACAATAAAGAAAAAAGGCCTTGGCCGCGGCCTTGAGGCTTTGCTGGGAGAAAAATCAAAACCAGCCCAAGATGGCGGCGCCATTACAAGCCTGCCCCTCGCCGCACTTCAGGCTGGCAAATACCAGCCCCGCCAAAAAATGGATTCAGGCCCACTGCAAGAGCTGGCTGAAAGTATCCGCGAACAGGGCATCATGCAACCCCTCTTGGTGCGCGCCATTTCCACAGGTAAATACGAAATTATTGCTGGCGAGCGCCGCTTTAGGGCTGCCACTTTAGCTGGGCTTGCCGAGGTTCCGGTCCTCGTGTCCCAGGCGGACGATAAGGGCGCGGCGGCAATGGCGCTCATAGAAAACATGCAGCGCGAGGACCTAAATCCCCTAGAGGAGTCGCAGGGGCTGGCGCGCCTAATTGAAGAATTTGGGTTTACACACGAACAGGCAGCAAAGTCTGTCGGCAAATCAAGAAGCGCCGTTAGCAACCTATTGCGTCTGACCCAACTGGCAAAGCCAGTTCAGGCAATGCTGTTGGCAGGCGATATAGACATGGGCCATGCGCGCGCCCTGCTCCCTCTGCCGGGGGCGAGCCAGGTTGCCTTGGCGCAAAAAATCATTGCCCAAGGGCTTTCGGTGCGCGAAGCCGAGCGACTCGCAGTTGTGCTGGCTCGGGCTGGCGGGCAAATCGGTACGAAGCAGCTCAAAAAAGGGGCCGACTCCCCGGCGGCGGATCCAGACTTACAGCGTTTATCACGCGAAATTGCGGATTTAATTGGCCTCAGCGCCGAATTTAAGCTTAAAGGCAAAGGTGGGGAGCTGCGGATTCGTTTCAGTAAAGCAGACGAACTGGATGCCCTTTTAAAAAAACTAGGTATTGAAACGTAAGCACAAGATAAGTCAAGGGATATATTTGAAAGCCTCAAGCGATCAACCGAACGCCGATGACCCGTGGAAGGAGCCAGAGCAGCCATATCGGGTCTATAGTGGCGAAGAAATGCAAGCACTATTGCAAGCCAACTCAGACAAAAGCAGATGGACCTTGCCATGGCGGGTAGTCGCTGGTCAAATGCTTGCAACAATCTTCGGCGCGCTCATTGCTTTTATTTTTTGGGACGACGGACGCATTAGCGTTTATACTTACTCGGCATTTTTAGGTGGGTTAATTGGTGTTTTGCCTGCGGCGCTATTTTTGCTCCGTTTAGAGATTGCAAGGCGTGCACAGCGTCTTACTTCTGGCGGTTTTTTGTCAGCGCTTGTTTCTGGTGAAGTAATAAAAATTACCGCTACAATCGCAATGTTTATTTGGTTGGCGTTTAATTACGCAGAATTAAAGTGGATACCGCTGTTGCTGACTTACATAGTCACGCTTAAATGTTATCTGCTGGGATTGTTTTGGCGTTAAACAGCATTTTGTAAAAAGGAATTGCTTACGATGGCAAGTGCAGTAACTGGAGCTCCTAATGAGCCATTAACGCCAACAGCGTACATTGCAGAGCATTTGCAAAATTTAAACAATATTGGCGGAGCCCAAACGTCAATTATTGATTTCAGCGTAATTAATTTAGACACTATTTTTTGGACCCTCGCAATGGGCCTATTAACGGTTGGATTTTTGCTCCTTGCCGCACGGCGCGCAAGCCCGGGAGTGCCTGGACGCTTCCAGGCGTTAATCGAAATGCTAGTCGAAATGGTTGAAACGCAATCCAAAAGCATTGTTCACGGCGACCGAAGCTACATTGCACCTCTGGCGCTTTTTGTATTCTGCTGGATCATTTTGTTAAACACGCTGGATCTTGTTCCCGTAGATTGGGTGGTAGGCGTGAACCACTTCTTTGAAAATTTTGGCATTCATGTGCCGCACCATAAGCTAGTCCCGACGACCGATTTAAATGCGACTTTAGGCATGTCTTTCGCGGTTTTGTTGCTGGTTTTTTACTACAGCTTCAAGGTAAAGGGCTTAGGAGGGTTTGTACACGAGCTTCTATCCGCACCATTTGGAGCAAAGTGGTATTTGGCCCCATTCAACCTTGTTCTAAACATAATCGAGTACATCGCCAAAGGGGTTTCCTTAGGCATGCGGTTGTTCGGAAATATGTATGCGGGCGAGCTAATTTTCTTGCTCATCGCCTTGCTGGGAAGCATTTGGACCTTTAGTCTCGACCTGAGTGTGCTTGGCCTTGTTGGGCACGTCATTGCAGGGTCTGCCTGGGCAATATTTCACATCCTTGTTATTTTGTTACAAGCTTTTATTTTTATGATGTTGACTTTGGTCTACATCGGCCAGGCACACAGCCACCATTAACCGTTTTATTTTTATTACCACTTTTATTACTCAGGAGTCATCATGCAAGAATTTTTAGCAAACATTCAAGGTTTAACTGCAATCGGCATCGGCCTCATTATTGGTTTGGGCGCACTAGGCGCATGTCTAGGCATTGGCCTTATGGGCGGAAAATTTATTGAAGGCGCCGCACGTCAGCCCGAGTTAATGAATGAACTGCAAACCAAAATGTTCTTGTTAGCCGGCCTGATTGACGCTGCTTTCTTGATCGGCGTCGGTGTTGCAATGTTGTTTGCGTTTGCAAACCCATTATTGGCCGTCATTAAGTAATTGTTCTGACGCGGACAACACTGTGTCGTCCGCACGCTCTTAACAATACCGAAAGGAATACCGTGAATCTGAACGCGACCCTATTCGCGCAAATGATCGTCTTTTTCATTTTATGGTGGGTAGTTGCACGCTTTGTGTGGCCACCCTTAGTAAAAGCCTTGGACGAGCGCGCCACCAAAGTTGCAGAAGGCTTAGCAGCTGCTGAGCGTGGTAAGGCTGATCTTGCCTCCGCATCAAAACTGGCCGAGGAAGAGTTAGTGCGTGCCCGTCAAGAAGGCGGACAGCGCGTAGCCGAAGCAGAAAAGCGCGCACAGCTTAGTGCGGATGAGATTCGAAGTAATGCACAAGCCGAGGCAGCCCGTATTATCAATCAAGCAAAGCAAGACGCAGAACAGCAAGTTTCCCGGGCGCGCGATGTGTTGCGAGCCGAAGTTGCAAGCCTGGCTGTGCGCGGTGCCGAGCAAATTTTGCGCCGTGAAGTGGATCCAAAGGCGCACGCTGCGTTGCTAGACCAACTCAAGGCAGAGCTCTAATATGGCTGATTTAGCTACCATTGCACGCCCCTACGCTGAGGCGCTTTTCTCAAGCGTTAAGCCTGCAGATCTGGGCTCTTCAATGGTTCAGTTAACTGAACTTGCGCAGTTGGCGGCGATGCCGGATGTGTCGGTGTTAGCCAATAATCCTAAAATTTCGGCAGAAGATCTCAGCAAGCTACTGAGCGGAATGGTTAAGACTAAATTGGACGACAAAGTTAGCGCTTTTTTGCGTTTGATTAATCAAAACCATCGCTTGGCAGCATTACCCGAAATTGCAGCCCAATTTGAGTTGTTGAAAAATCAAAGTGAAGGCGCTGCAGAGATTCTCATTACCAGTGCGTTTCCGCTTGAAGGTGATGCATTAAACAGTTTGTTGGCGAGCTTGAAAAAGCGCTTTGGCGGTAAGGAGTTGCGCCCAACGATTGAAGTGGACCCCAGCTTAATTGGCGGCGTCCGCATTCAAGTTGGTGATGAGGTATTGGACAGCACAGTTAAGGCCCAGTTGGCCACAATGCAAGCAAGCCTAAGCGCATAACCTTTTACTAAGAACATACGAAATAATATCCAGGAGTAATTGATGCAACTGAACCCTTCCGAGATCAGCGAACTGATCAAGAGCCGAATTAGTGAAATGGGAGTTGACTCCCAGCTGCGCAACCAAGGCACCGTTATTTCAGTAACCGACGGTATTTGCCGCGTATATGGTTTGTCTGGCGTGATGCAAGGAGAAATGTTGGAGTTCCCTGGCAACACCATCGGCCTTGCGCTGAACTTAGAGCGTGATTCAGTCGGTGCGGTGGTGCTGGGTGAGTACACCCATATCAAAGAAGGCGATCCAGTTAAATGCACAGGACGCATCTTAGAAGTTCCAGTTGGTCCGGAACTACTCGGCCGCGTTGTAAACGCCCTTGGTCAGCCGATCGACGGCAAGGGCCCAGTAAACGCTAAGTTAACCGACTTTATTGAAAAAGTAGCTCCAGGCGTAATCGCTCGTCAATCGGTTAGCCAGCCAGTACAAACTGGTTTGAAAGCGATTGATGCCATGGTTCCAATTGGCCGCGGTCAGCGCGAGCTCATCATTGGCGACCGCCAGACTGGTAAGACCGCAGTTGCTGTGGATGCAATCATTAACCAAAAAGGCAAAGGCGTCTATTGCGTTTATGTTGCGATTGGTCAAAAAGCATCTACCATTGCTAACGTAGTGCGCAAGCTAACAGAGCTCGGCGCAATGGAATACACCGTAGTAGTTGCTGCTAGCGCATCGGAATCCGCCGCAATGCAATACCTCTCTGCATATGCTGGTTGCACCATGGGTGAATATTTCCGCGATCGTGGTGAAGATGCTTTGATTGTGTATGACGACTTAACTAAGCAAGCCGTTGCCTATCGTCAAATTTCCTTGTTACTCCGCCGCCCACCAGGCCGCGAAGCATATCCCGGCGACGTGTTTTATCTCCACTCCCGTTTATTAGAGCGCGCTGCTCGTGTGAACGCCGATTACGTTGAGAAGTTCACCAATGGCGCTGTAAAAGGCAAGACCGGCTCACTAACAGCCCTACCCATTATTGAAACCCAAGCGGGTGACGTATCTGCCTTCGTCCCAACCAACGTAATTTCGATTACCGACGGTCAGATCTTCTTAGAGACCGACCTCTTTAATGCGGGCGTACGCCCAGCGATTAACGCTGGTATTTCAGTATCCCGCGTGGGTGGCGCTGCACAAACCAAAGTAATTAAAAAACTGTCTGGCGGTATTCGTACTGACTTGGCGCAGTACCGTGAGTTAGCTGCGTTTGCACAGTTTGCATCTGACCTTGATGATGCAACTCGCAAACAGCTCGAGCGTGGCAAGCGCGTTACAGAGTTGTGTAAACAGGCGCAGTACAAGCCTTTGCAAGTTTGGGAAATGGCGGCCTCACTTTATGCAATGAATAACGGCTACTTTGACGATCTCGAAGTAAAGCATGTATTGGCGTTTGAAAAAGGCTTGCAAGATCACCTCAAATCAAAATATGCAGACTTAGTTGGACGCATTGAAGAAACGAAAGACTTGAGCAAAGACGATGAAGCTGCTTTACGTGCTGCAATTGAGGACTACAAGCGCTCGGCCTCCTTCTAAGAGGGAACGCATACATCATGGCAAGTACAAAAGAGATACGGTCTAAGATCAAGAGCGTGCAAAACACGCGCAAGATCACGAAGGCAATGGAAATGGTCGCTGCATCGAAGATGCGGCGTGCCCAAGAGCGTATGCGCAATGCACGCCCCTATTCTGAAAAAATTAGGGAAATCGCTGCTAATTTAGCGGAAGCAAATCCCGAGTACCGCCCTACTTATATGGTGGAGCGCGAGGTTAAGAATATAGGGACAATTTTGGTAAGCACGGACAAAGGCCTCTGCGGCGGTCTCAATACCAATATATTGCGCCTGATTACAAACCAAGTTCGTGAAATGCAAGAAAAGAAGATTGGCATTGAATTTACAGCTATTGGCTCTAAAGGATTGCAATTTTTAAATCGCTCAAAAGCAAAGTTGCTGTCAGAAACGATTCAATTAGGCGACACGCCTCATATGGACACCTTGATAGGCGCCATTACTGCACAGCTCAAGGCCTTTGAGCGCGGCGAAGTAGATGAGGTTTATCTTGCATACACACGCTTTGTGAACGCGATGAAACAAGAGCCCGTATTAGAAAAGATCTTGCCGCTTGCCTCCACTGCGATTGCCGCCGGCAAAGATAAGGCAGCATCATGGGACTATATTTATGAGCCCGATGCCGAGACGATTTTGGACGGCCTGCTAAAGCGCTATGTTGAGGCTTTAATTTATCAGGCGGTTGCAGAAAACATGGCCTCAGAGCAATCTGCACGGATGGTTTCAATGAAGGCAGCGTCCGACAATGCGAAGAATGTCATTGGCGAGTTGCAATTGGAATACAACAAAACCCGTCAGGCCGCGATTACAAAAGAGCTTTCAGAGATTGTTGGTGGAGCGGCAGCGGTTTAAGCTGGCTGCATTTAGAAGTACGACAGAATTTAGGAATAAATCGGAGAGATGCGATGAGTAACGGAAATATCGTGCAGTGTATTGGTCCTGTAGTGGACATTCAGTTCCCGCGTGACAGCATGCCAAATATTTATGATGCCTTGACATTGGTCGAGAGCGGTGAAAAATCATTTGTTGAAAAAGGCTTGACCTTTGAAGTACAGCAACAAATTGGCGATGGTGTAGTACGCGCAATTGCCATGGGCGCAAGCGATGGCCTGCGTCGCGGCATGGAAGTGGCGTCAACAGGTAAGGCCATTTCTGTCCCTGTTGGCCCAGCAACACTCGGTCGCATTATGGATGTTTTAGGCCGTCCTATTGATGATGCCGGCCCTATTGCTACTCAAGAGCGCCGCGCAATTCACCAGCCAGCACCAAAGTTTGACGAATTATCACCATCGATTGATTTATTAGAAACCGGCATTAAGGTTATTGACTTAGTTTGTCCATTTGCCAAAGGCGGAAAAGTTGGTTTATTCGGTGGTGCGGGTGTGGGCAAAACCGTGAACATGATGGAGCTGATTAATAACATCGCAAAACAGCACTCCGGTTTATCCGTGTTTGCTGGTGTAGGTGAGCGTACCCGCGAAGGAAATGACTTTTATCACGAAATGAAAGAGTCCAATGTTATCGATAAGGTAGCAATGGTATTTGGTCAGATGAATGAGCCTCCTGGCAATCGTTTGCGCGTAGCTTTAACTGGCTTGACTATGGCCGAAGCCTTCCGCGATGAGGGTCGTGACATTCTCTTCTTCGTAGATAACATTTATCGCTACACCCTGGCTGGTACCGAGGTGTCGGCGCTATTGGGCCGTATGCCTTCCGCGGTGGGCTATCAGCCAACGCTTGCGGAAGAAATGGGTAAATTGCAAGAGCGCATTACATCGACCAAAACAGGTTCTGTCACATCGATTCAGGCCGTCTATGTTCCTGCTGATGACTTAACAGATCCATCCCCAGCAACAACCTTCTTGCATTTGGATTCCACCGTCGTGTTATCGCGCGACATTGCTGCTTTGGGTATTTATCCTGCGGTTGATCCGCTGGACTCCACTAGCCGCCAGCTTGACCCACAAGTTGTAGGTCAAGAGCACTATGAAGTAGCGCGGGGTGTACAAATGACATTGCAGCGCTATAAAGAGTTGCGTGACATTATTGCGATTTTGGGCATGGACGAATTGTCACCAGACGATAAGTTGGCCGTAGCCCGTGCCCGTAAGATTCAACGTTTCTTGTCCCAGCCCTTCCACGTGGCCGAGGTATTTACTGGATCACCAGGAAAGTACGTTCCACTGAAAGAGACCATTCGCGGCTTTAAGATGATTGTCAGTGGCGAGCTGGATCATTTGCCAGAGCAGGCATTCTATATGGTGGGCTCAATTGATGAGGCCATTGAGAAAGCCAAGAAGCTTTAATCGAACACCAAGGAAACCATGTCTACCATTCGCGTCGATGTTGTTAGTGCGGAGCAATCCATTTTTAGTGGAGAGGCAAAGTTTGTTGCCCTCCCCGGAGAAAATGGTGAGCTCGGCATTTTGCGTGGGCACACCCCGCTAATAACGCGCATTCGCCCTGGTTCGGTGCGCATTGAAAAAGCCGATGGTGATGAAGAATTTGTTTTCGTG
Organism: Polynucleobacter difficilis; assembly: GCF_003065365.1. Lineage (NCBI taxonomy): Bacteria > Pseudomonadati > Pseudomonadota > Betaproteobacteria > Burkholderiales > Burkholderiaceae > Polynucleobacter > Polynucleobacter difficilis. The sequence continues at coordinate 18,215 of NZ_CP023276.1, forward strand.
GCAGGCGGCTACTTAGAGGTGCAGCCTGATCACGTCACAGTGCTTGCCGATACGGCCATTCGTGGCCATGATTTAGATGAAGCAAAAGCCCTTGAGGCAAAAAAGCGTGCAGAAGAGGCCATGCAAAATCGCGGCAGCGATTTTGATTTGGCCTTAGCGCAATCTGAATTTGCTATGGCTGCTGCACAGTTAGCAGCTATTGCCCGGTTTCGGCGCAAAAGATAAGTCTTCATCGGCACATGCTTCTAAACGATCGGTTTATTAAAGCCTGTCTTGGACAGTCGGTTGATCGCACGCCGCTGTGGCTAATGCGTCAAGCAGGACGCTATCTCCCTGAATACAATGCGACACGGGCAAAGGCCGGTAGTTTTTTAAGCCTTGCTAAAACCCCGGCATACGCAACGGAAGTCACCCTTCAGCCTTTGGATCGCTATCCACTGGATGCGGCCATTTTGTTTTCGGACATTTTGACGATCCCGGATGCGATGGGGCTTGGATTGCAATTTACGGCAGGCGAAGGCCCCAGCTTCCAGCACCCACTGCGCACCGAGGCGGACGTAAAAAAATTACGCGTTGCGGACATGGGTGAGTTGACCTACGTGTTTGATGCCGTATCTGAAATTCGTAAAGCATTAATTCAAGATAGTAAGCAACGTGTGCCCTTGATTGGCTTTTCAGGAAGCCCTTGGACCTTGGCGTGCTACATGATTGATGGCTCAAGCGCCGATGAATTTCGTCACGCTAAAACCATGATGTTTGATCGCCCCGATTTATTGGAGCGCATTCTCGAGGTTAATATTCAGTCGGTCGCTGCTTATCTCACAGAGCAAGTGAAGGCAGGAGCGCAAGCCCTAATGATCTTTGATACGTGGGGCGGCATGCTGCCAGACGGTTGGTACCAGCAGGTATCGTTGGCTGCGATGCAAAAAGTAATTGCCCTGTTGCCCAGAGAACACGAAGGTCAACGCATCCCGGTCATCATTTTCACCAAAGGCGGCGGTCTGTGGATTGAAGACATGGCCCAGGTTGGCGCAGATGCGATTGGGCTCGATTGGACTATTTCCTTAAGCCGTGCTCGTAAAGCCCTCTTGGCAGCCGGCAAGCCACTGGCGATTCAAGGAAACCTAGACCCATTAATTCTGTTTTCTAGCCCAGAGAAGATTGCCCAAGAAGCAGGTAAGTTGCTGACTGATTTGGCTGGTGCGCCAGCATTAAAGCCCGGACTGCATCCCTTAGATGGCCACGTTTTTAATCTGGGCCATGGCATTTCCCAATTTACCCCTCCCGAAAGCGTCACTGCCCTAGCCCAAGCGGTTATTGAGCATTCGCAAAAACTTCGCCGATAATCCCAATTGTTGACGTAAAGAAGCGTTTACTTACCTGCCCGCCTCAGGTTATGCACAGCTAGCAGTGCAAAAATTAATTCAGTGGGATTGCAGTTAATTTTCAATTAATTTATCGAAATTAAGACATAAGTAATTGATTTAATTGAATTTATAGTAGTTTAGTTAAAAAGAGCATTCTTGGTGCATTTCAAGGTGAAAATAGCAAAAAGCACCACAGACAAATGATATCCACAGACTTATCCACAGATCAGCAGCAGAGCGATACCAATAAAGTATCGCGGCATTGCTACGTGCAGGTGGTGCTGGATAAGCCTTTAGTTCAGGGCTTTGATTACATATGGGATGCAGATGAATTGGGCTGCATGCCCACAATAGGCCAGTTGGTTGAGGTGCCTTTTGGCAGGGCCAATACAGTCGCTATAGTAATAAAAGTAAGTAATCACTCAGATTATGAGCATTCTAAATTAAGGAAAGTAAGCCAACGGGCGCCCTTGCCCCCTTTGGACAGCAAGACCTTAGGCATGCTTAACTTTGCTAGCCAGTATTACTTCAGCACCTTAGGTGAAATTGCATTGCCATCCATACCGGCGTATTGGAAAAAACCCAAAAAATGGCAGGCACTTACACAGAAAGCAGATGATAACGAATTAAAGCCCGCAAAAAAGACCAGCAATAAAAAGGCGGCTGTAGAACAAAAGGCCGAAGTGCCCGAGCCCCCTTCCGGAATACAGAAAGACCAATTAAACGCAGAACAAACCAAAGCGCTTCACCACCTCATGGGCGATGCTAATGCCGAGCAGAAATATCGCGCCATCCTCTTGCAAGGTAAAACCGGCTCCGGAAAGACGGCCGTTTACCTGAACTGGATTAAGGCAGCGCTGCGAAGCGACGACGATCAAGCATTGATTTTGGTTCCAGAAATTAACCTCACGCCACAACTAGAAAAACGCATTGCAGAATTTTTCCCCGATAAGCGCATTGCAGTGATGCACAGTGGACTCACTGAAAAACGCCGTGGCATCGCATGGCAAGAAGCCGCCCTGGGCAAGGCGCAAATTATTTTAGGTACGCGATTGGCTGCACTTGCAGCAATACCAAATTTGAAGGCAATCGTGGTAGATGAAGAACATGATGCATCGTATAAACAGCAAGAGGGAACGCGCTATTCGGCCAGAGATCTCTGTGTGTGGCGAGCCCATCAATTAGCAATACCGGTAGTGTTGGCGTCGGCTACGCCATCATTGGAAACATGGCTTGCTGCTGAAGACGGACGCTATGAACGCATTCGGCTTGATACGCGCGCAGTGAGTTCAGTGATGCCAAAGGTAAAACTCGTGCGCTTGAATAAAACAGGCACAGCCAGTTCGCCGGGGAATCCACACCTCATATCATCCGAGGTACGCAATGCTGTTACACGGAACCTGCTGCAAAAAAAGCAAAGCCTGGTATTAATCAATCGACGCGGTTATGCGCCCATACTCAGTTGCTCTGCATGCAGTTGGTTATCGGGCTGCAGCAAATGCTCCTCCTATATGGTGATGCATAAGTCCAGTATCCTCGGTAAAAAAGCAGTATTGAACTGTCACCATTGCGGACTCATCAAAGAGGTGCCACCCTTTTGCCCAGAATGCGGCAACGCAGAGCTCGGCACCATTGGGCAAGGCACCCAACAGATGGAAGATTACATACAAGCCCAGTGGCCAAATGCAAAAGTCCTTCGAATCGATGCAGACTCCAGTAAGAAAAGTGCGAATGCCGAAGGCCTCTTTGAACAAATACATGACGGTACTGCCGACATCATTGTGGGCACCCAGATGATTGCCAAAGGCCATGATTATCAAAACATTGGTCTTGTTGCTGTGATCGATGCAGACAGTCGACTTTTCTCGCAGGACTATAGAGCGGCTGAGCGGTTGTTTGCACAGCTCGTGCAGGTTGCTGGGCGCGCTGGGCGTGCCAGCAAAGAGCAGGATGACGCAGGTGAGATCTGCATCGAAACGCGCTATCCCGATCTGCCCGTATTTCGTCACGTATTAGGGCATGACGTCGATGGATTTTTAGGGCACATTGCGGCTGAACGTAAAGATGCCCTATTGCCGCCCTATAGTTTTCAAGCGCTAATACACGCTGAAGCAAAAAACATCAGTACTGCAATTCAGTTTTTAGCGGACATTAAAAAAACCGTTCGTAGGGAGATAGATTTTCCAGATGGAGTTCGGATGTATGACCCGGTTCCAAAATCCATTGTGCGTGTCAGCAGCATGGAAAGAGCCCAGCTTGTAATTGAAAGCGATAGCCGAAAAAATCTACAGCAGGCATTAACGCAGCTCGATCAGGTATTGCGCAGATCATCGCAAGGACGCATCAGCATTGGTAGCCGAGTGCGCTGGTTAATTGAGCGCGACCCGCTCTTAATTTAATGTGGATTCGTATTGCGCGAGGGAATGAAGGCGCGCAAGCTCTTGCGTTTGAGATTCAACGCTGACAGTTTGGATTTTAAATAACCAAGTTCCGTACGGGTCCTGATTAATTGTTTCGGGTGCGTCAATGGCCGCTGAATTAACTGCAACCACGGTTCCGGATACCGGAGCATGAATGTCACTCGCCGCCTTCACCGATTCAATAACGGCGCATGCGTTACCTTGCTCAACCACCGCTCCAACAGCGGGAGTCTCCAGAAAAACAACATCACCTAAAGCGATTTGAGCATGATCACTAATGCCAACCCAGACGAGGCCGTCGGATTGAAGATCTGCCCACTCATGGGTGTCGGCAAAAAGGTAATTGGGCTTTGCGTTCGTCATGTCTGTGCTTGCCTGAGTTACAAAAGTACGGGCTGTGTTGTTTGGGGTTGAATCGAGAGGCCGTTGGATTACGCCATAGCGCAATGCCAAACGAAGATAGGGGACTAAAGCTTAGGTTTTAGCCGAGCCTGTACGGTGGGTGCGGTTATACAAACAGCTTGCGCAAATCCAGCGTTGCTTGCGGTTACTTGTTGGGATCCAGGTCCCGCCTTCAAGGCGCTTTTCTCGACTGCAAGAAGAGCAAAACTTTAAGCTCTGGGATGTATCTTGCGTTGATTCAGGTGCGGTGGTAGTCATGGGTAAGCTGGCCAACTAATCTACTAAAGCTCTATTTTACCCTGTTTGCCCTACGGGAGCAGGGGTTAGCATCACGCGCACTGAATCCGCTGTTTTATTGCCATCAAAGTCCAGCCAAGCCTTATTCTCAAAGTCATAGAGCTTGCATTTGCGGGCTGTATCGAAATACCACTTCCACGAGAATTTTTGAATGAAAATACGCTCTGGCAGCAGTGTTTCAAGGGTATTTTGGGCTTCTTGGAGGCGATATAGGGGCACGCTCATATCAACGTGGTGGGCGGTATGCTCCATGATGTGGTGCATTAAGGCGCCCCAGTAAAAGCCAAACGTCAGGTGTACTGTGGTCGACACAAAGGGTTGCGCGCGTAGCCATTCCGACTTTTTGTCATACCAAGAGACGGAGGGGTGGGTATGGTGTACGTAGACAACAAAACCGATCATGCCATTCCAAAACAAGAATGGCAGCACAAATCCAGTTAAAAGGCCAATCCAAACCGACTGACCAGTAGCTAAGGCTCCGGCGATCAGGCAAGCAATCCACACAATCGCAAAGCCGGTGACCAGGAGATTGTCTTTAAGGAAGATAGGGCGATCGCCCGGCTTATTCTGAGCATTGGGGAAGTATTCACGTCTCCACCAAATTTCGATTAAATAATAGAAGACCGGCCCCCAGCCACTGCGGTAAAGGCGCTCAAGGCTTTTGCGCCATGCTGGCAGGGCATCAAACTCGGCTTTGGAGAGCGGTGCCCACACAAAATCAAAGCCTTTTAAATCGGTTTGTCCATGGTGAACGACGTTATGGCCAACGTCCCACAAGCTGTATGGCGTAAGGGAGGGCAAAAAGGCAATGCGGCCCAATACTTTATTGAGCTCGCGGTTTGGTGTAAAGCTTTGGTGGCAGGCATCGTGCCCCAAGATGAAGATGCGGCCGGTAACAAAGCCGGCGATTACACCAAATACGATCTTGAGAATGATGCTTTCAACAAATATAGTAGCTGCAATCGCTCCAAGCCAGAGGGCTGCGTCGATCAACAAGAGCAACAATGCCCTGCCGGTTTGGCCTTCTGCCATCGGAATCAGCCAGCTCCGAATGATTTTGCGGTGTGGCAAGGGCTCCGTTGGCGCTAATGGCGCAACAATCGACGGATCAGTGAGCGTTGAGTTTAGGTGTGTAGACACAGTAGTTAGCAGTAATTAGCAGTAGTTAGACCTATGAATCATAGAGGTTTTCACATTATTCTGCATGGGCTGAACCAAATCCCTAGTTCAGCTGGTGCGCCCGGCAGGAATCGAACCTGCGACCCTTGGCTTCGGAGGCCAATACTCTATCCACTGAGCTACGGGCGCCAAGAATGTGGAAACTAGCCCCTATTGTAAGTGGCTGCATCAAAAACCACTCGCTATAATCGCAATAGTCTATTTTTTAACCCCAAACCAATAAGTTCACTCCAACATGAGCAACGACCACGGCAGTCTGATTAAGTCACCCAAACAACTCATCATCATGGTGTTTGTCAGCTTTTTTGTACCGTTAATAGTGATTTTGTTATTAATGGTTTATGTTGATAACGGCAAACGCACCGGCGGCGATGCCGAAGAGGCCTCTAAGTCAGCCAGCCAGCTCATTAAGCCGGTGGCTCAACTCGATTTTCGCGATGCAAACGCCCCCCGGGAAATGAAGACCGGCGCAGCAGTTTATAAAGCGGCGTGTGCCTCATGCCACGCCAATGGCGCTGCTGGCGCCCCCCGTTTTAACAATGCGGGAGATTGGTCCGGCAGGCTCGGCAAAGGCTACGATGCGCTTTTAACCTCGGTGATTAAAGGCAAGGGCGCAATGCCAGCCCGCGGCGGCGCAAACCCTGCTGACATTAGCGACTATGAGCTCGGCCTATCTGTGGTTTATTTGACTGCCTCTGCAGGCGGTAAATTTCCAGAGCCCAAAGCGCCGGCAGCAGCGCCAGCTGAGGCTGCCGCAAAGTAAGCAGCCACAAATGAACAGGCCGGCGTCATCGCCGGCTTTTTTATTTGCCCTCCAGCGCCAGCTGATACGCCTCTTTTTTCGATATACCCGTAATCGTGGAAATGACGTTCGCCAGTTCTTTGCTGCCCAAGAAGGGTTTGAGGGCCGCCACCCAGCGCAATATTTCTGCATGATTGGCTGGTGTATTGGTATTTTGCTCAGAAGCTGAAACAACCACAATAAATTCGCCTTTGAGGCTCTCGGCCTCACTCAGCCAGTTGGAAAGCTGACTGGGCCTTAAGTGGACAACCTGTTCAAATTTTTTAGTTAGCTCCCGCCCCACCATCACCATTCGGCTGTCGTCAAGGCAGGTCGCCAACTTCAGTAGGGTATTGGCAATTTGATGCGGGGATTCAAAAAAAACCGTTGCCTTACTGCAATGGGCAATCTGCCTTAGCCACTCTTCCTGATCGCGCAATTTGTGAGGCCAAAAGCCAAGAAACTGAAACTGCCCGTCCGACGGGAGGAGTACCGAACCCCCTACCGATACGGCGCTAGCAACGGCACTTGCGCCCGGTATGGGCACAACCCGAAAACCAGCTAGGCCAGCAGCAGCAGCCAGACGGGCTCCTGGGTCGGATATGCCTGGCGTGCCCGCATCTGAAATGTAGGCCCAGCGCTCGCCTTGTTGCAGGCTCCCAATCAGCGTATCCGATGCAGAGGCTTCATTATGGGCATGCAGCGCCAAGCGTTTCTTATGTATGCCAAAGTGATTCAGTAGGGGCGCGCTATGGCGCGTATCCTCGCACGCAATTCCATCCACTGCATTCAGAATATGCAGTGCGCGCAAGGTGATATCGCCTAAGTTGCCAATGGGGGTTGCGACCATATACAAAGTAGATGCTGGGAAGTCTTGCTGATTTAGAAAATCAGTCGACCACGTATTGGGCATGCTAGTAGTAACCATGGACTGATTATGCAGAAAAAAGCCAATAGGCACGAGTAATTCATGGCGCGTGCTGTGCGGCCATAAAGCGCATTAGGGCCTTTGTTTGGCGCATAATATTGCCATGGATACAAAAATACTGAATCGACTAAGCGAGCGTGCATCCGCACATTTTGTTGAGAGCATCGCAGTAAAGCAAGAGGCTCTAAAGTTGCTACCAGAACATGTTGCTAAAGGCGTTGTAGCCATGGCAAATTGCTTACAGTCGGGCGGAAAAATATTGGCTTGTGGCAACGGTGGATCTGCGGCCGACGCGCAGCATTTTGCCGCTGAATTACTTGGTCGATTTGAGCGCGAGCGTCGCGAGTTAGCAGCAATAGCGCTTACCACCGACAGTTCTATCCTAACGGCAATCGCTAACGACTATCACTACGACGAGATCTTTAGCAAGCAAGTTCGCGGCCTTGGAAAAAAAGGCGATATCTTGTTGGCGATCTCGACATCAGGAAATTCAAAAAATGTGGTCGCAGCGATTGAAGCCGCAAAAAAAATTGGCATGCACGTCATTGCGCTTACCGGCAATGGCGGCGGAAAAATAGCGGGACTTTTAGGAGAGCACGACATTCATTTGTGCGCTCCCTCTACTCGCACTGCACGCATTCAAGAAACGCATTTAGTATTACTGCACAGCCTGTGCGATGGCGTTGATCATCTACTCTTAGATTAAATAGGAAATCACATGACGCAATGGATGAAGTGGTCTCTTGGGTTCATAGCAACAGCGCTCCTGAGCGGGTGTGGAATTTTGGCGGTGGGCGCGGTGACCGGAACTACCACCATTCTTGCCGATCGCAGGTCGCCTGGCGTGCAAGCAATTGATGTCGGTATTCAGCTAGAGGCAGGCAATCAGCTCATCAAGCGCTATGGTGATAACGCACACATTACAGTCACATCGTTTAATCAAAAAGTCTTGTTGACAGGCGAAGCAAAAGACGCCGACATCAAGGGCGCAGCAGGCGCCTATGTGCAGAGTTTAAAAAACGTCCGTACTGTATTTAATGAAATTGTGATTGGGCCAAATAGTTCATTTACTGCGCGCGCGAACGATACGTATCTTGCCTCCCGCATCAAAACACAAATGATCTTTACGAACGAATTGCCATCCAACTCGATGAATATTGTGGTCGAGGCAAGCAATGTTTATTTGATGGGAATCTTGACAAAAGCAGAAGCAGAGCGCGCAAAAAAAGTGGCAAGCAATACGAGTGGTGTCAAACAAGTGTTCGTATTTTTTGACATCATTTCCGATGCGGAAAGACTGCGTCTTGAGCAAGAAGGTAAAGCAGATAGATCACAGCCCAACACAAACGTAAACAATTAACCTCAACTTGTTTTATGTCATCAATGCCCATGCATGCATGGGCATTTTTTATGGTTGGCTTTGCATGCCATAAAACCAACGCCACATTTGTTTGGATTGTTTTAGGTTTGCCTTGAGGGCGTAGTCAAGGTCCGCCATGTGCTCTTGCGATGCTTCATGCAAAATACTTTGCGCATTTACTGGCGGCAAAATTAAATATGCATCCGCATCGCCGTAAGCGAATTCCACTCGCATACCAAGCTTCTGCGCTAAGTGCATCATCGCTTTGTTTTTCGCTAAGCAATGCACAAATAAAGTATCGATGTGCGTATTGCGTGCATGGACAGCAGCGCGCGCTAAGAGTGCTGCGCCTAGACCGCGATGGCGGCTGTCGTGCAAGACAGAAACTCCAAACTCCGCAAAGCGCGGGCCGTCCTTAGCTGGTGGTACATACGCAAGATGCGCAATGCCGACAAGGTCCAGTGCGTCATTAAAAACACCAAACAACGCATCGCGGCTGAAATCCAGGTTTGCTACGTAACGCTCGATGACCGTATCCGAGGTGGGCGAGCCGAAGCGCAAGTGGCGGTCGTCAGCCTCTAAGGCCAAAAAATGCCTTAATACGGCGGCACCATGGCTGTCGTCAAGCTCGCGGACCGGCGCTGCTGGAGTGGGCGCTAGCCTTGTAGTGCGGGCGGCGGCGGATGGTGTGGGTGTCATTCAGACCACTCTAGCAGAACGGCTGGAATAAATCAGGGTTTTCCCTAGTTTATTTGCTCAGAACAAAAAGACGGAAGATTTTTAAAAACTCAGCAAAAAAAGTCTATTTCTTAACTTATTGATTTGTATGCATATTTCGCTAAACCTGCAAAAAAACATGCAAATAATAGGAAAAAGACTACGAAAGGTGTTGACAGACCTCTACAGTCATGGCATAGTCTCACCTCTCTGCCGAAACATTTTTATTTAAAGCGTTTTGGCCCTCTTTAAAAAATAGTCAATCGATAATTGTGGGTACTGAGTGAAAGCATCCAGTCCTTCGGGACAGATGTAAATAAACAGTACTCAATGTCAGTAAAAAGATTTGGTTTTATAACCAAGTCAATTTCTAATATGAGTGCGACGGACCGCAAGGTTCACAGTGATTAAACTGAAGAGTTTGATCCTGGCTCAGATTGAACGCTGGCGGCATGCCTTACACATGCAAGTCGAACGGCAGCACGGGTGCTTGCACCTGGTGGCGAGTGGCGAACGGGTGAGTAATATATCGGAACGTACCTTATCGTGGGGGATAACGCAGCGAAAGCTGCGCTAATACCGCATACGCCCTGAGGGGGAAAGCGGGGGACCGTAAGGCCTCGCGCGATTAGAGCGGCCGATATCTGATTAGCTTGTTGGTGGGGTAAAAGCCCACCAAGGCGACGATCAGTAGCTGGTCTGAGAGGACGATCAGCCACACTGGGACTGAGACACGGCCCAGACTCCTACGGGAGGCAGCAGTGGGGAATTTTGGACAATGGGGGCAACCCTGATCCAGCAATGCCGCGTGAGTGAAGAAGGCCTTCGGGTTGTAAAGCTCTTTTGTCAGGGAAGAAACAGCAGCTCTAACACAGTCTGCGAATGACGGTACCTGAAGAATAAGCACCGGCTAACTACGTGCCAGCAGCCGCGGTAATACGTAGGGTGCAAGCGTTAATCGGAATTACTGGGCGTAAAGCGTGCGCAGGCGGTTATACAAGACAGGCGTGAAATCCCCGGGCTTAACCTGGGAATGGCGTCTGTGACTGTATGACTAGAGTGTGTCAGAGGGGGGTAGAATTCCACGTGTAGCAGTGAAATGCGTAGATATGTGGAGGAATACCAATGGCGAAGGCAGCCCCCTGGGATAACACTGACGCTCATGCACGAAAGCGTGGGGAGCAAACAGGATTAGATACCCTGGTAGTCCACGCCCTAAACGATGCCGACTAGTTGTTGGGAATTTACATTCTCAGTAACGTAGCTAACGCGTGAAGTCGGCCGCCTGGGGAGTACGGTCGCAAGATTAAAACTCAAAGGAATTGACGGGGACCCGCACAAGCGGTGGATGATGTGGATTAATTCGATGCAACGCGAAAAACCTTACCTACCCTTGACATGTCACTAACGAAGTAGAGATACATTAGGTGCCCGTAAGGGAAAGTGAACACAGGTGCTGCATGGCTGTCGTCAGCTCGTGTCGTGAGATGTTGGGTTAAGTCCCGCAACGAGCGCAACCCTTGTCTTTAGTTGCTACGCAAGAGCACTCTAAAGAGACTGCCGGTGACAAACCGGAGGAAGGTGGGGATGACGTCAAGTCCTCATGGCCCTTATGGGTAGGGCTTCACACGTCATACAATGGTGCATACAGAGGGTTGCCAACCCGCGAGGGGGAGCTAATCTCAGAAAATGCATCGTAGTCCGGATCGTAGTCTGCAACTCGACTACGTGAAGCTGGAATCGCTAGTAATCGCGGATCAGAATGTCGCGGTGAATACGTTCCCGGGTCTTGTACACACCGCCCGTCACACCATGGGAGTGGGTTTTGCCAGAAGCCGTTAGCCTAACCGCAAGGAGGGCGACTGCCACGGCAGGGTTCATGACTGGGGTGAAGTCGTAACAAGGTAGCCGTATCGGAAGGTGCGGCTGGATCACCTCCTTTCTAGAAAAAAGATGCCGTAGCTTTAGTGCCCACACTTATCGATTGACAACAAAAGCCACGGGTCTGTAGCTCAGCTGGTTAGAGCACCGTCTTGATAAGGCGGGGGTCGTAGGTTCAAGTCCTACCAGACCCACCACCATAAGCAATACAGACTTAGTGGGTCGATGGGGGATTAGCTCAGCTGGGAGAGCACCTGCTTTGCAAGCAGGGGGTCGTCGGTTCGATCCCGTCATCCTCCACCATCATCTAAATGTCAAAACTAAGCGAATGCAGCACGTTTAGTTTTGCCATTTATGGCTGTTCTTTAAAAATTTGAGTAAGCAATGCGTTTGATGCATCTTTTGAGAGTGCGTCAAACATAAGTAGTATGGGTAAAGATTGAATCATCAGTAATACAAGCAATAAGTTTTATTTGTTTGGATTACGGCGCAAACATGTCAGAAGTAGAAGTAAAACCTATAGCGTTTACTAGCAATGGTGCTCGTTATAGGATCAAGTGAATAAGTGCATGTGGTGGATGCCTTGGCGATTACAGGCGATGAAAGACGTTATAGCCTGCGATAAGCCCCGGGGAGCTGGCAAATAAGCTTTGATCCGGGGATTTCTGAATGGGGAAACCCGCCGCTTTTGCGGCACCCACATCTGAATACATAGGGTGTGTGGAGCGAACCTCGTGAACTGAAACATCTAAGTAGCGAGAGGAAAAGACATCAACCGAGATTCCCAGAGTAGTGGCGAGCGAAATGGGAAGAGCCTTCTAGTGATAGCTCAGTAATTAACAGAACGGAATGGAAAGTCCGACAATAAAGGGTGATAGTCCCGTATGTGAAAATTATTGGGTGGTACTAGGCTAGAGACAAGTAGGGCGGGACACGTGAAATCCTGTCTGAATATGGGGGGACCATCCTCCAAGGCTAAATACTCGTAATCGACCGATAGTGAACAAGTACCGTGAGGGAAAGGCGAAAAGAACCCCGGGAGGGGAGTGAAATAGATCCTGAAACCGCATGCATACAAACAGTAGGAGCCTCGTAAGGGGTGACTGCGTACCTTTTGTATAATGGGTCAGCGACTTACATTCAGTAGCAAGCTTAACCGGATAGGGAAGGCGTAGCGAAAGCGAGTCCGAATAGGGCGTTAGTTGCTGGGTGTAGACCCGAAACCAGTTGATCTATCCATGGCCAGGTTGAAGGTGCGGTAACACGTACTGGAGGACCGAACCCACTAACGTTGAAAAGTTAGGGGATGAGCTGTGGATAGGGGTGAAAGGCTAAACAAAACTGGAAATAGCTGGTTCTCTCCGAAAACTATTTAGGTAGTGCCTCGTGTATCACCGTAGGGGGTAGAGCACTGTCATGGTTGTGGGGTCCATTGCGGATTACCGCGCCATAGCAAACTCCGAATACCTATGAGTGCAAGCACGGGAGACAGACATCGGGTGCTAACGTCCGGTGTCAAGAGGGAAACAACCCAGACCGCCAGCTAAGGTCCCTAATATATGCTAAGTGGGAAACGAAGTGGGAAGGCTAAAACAGTCAGGAGGTTGGCTTAGAAGCAGCCATCCTTTAAAGAAAGCGTAATAGCTCACTGATCGAGTCGTCCTGCGCGGAAGATGTAACGGGGCTAAGCATATAACCGAAGCTGCGGATCACAGCAATGTGATGGTAGGAGAGCGTTCTGTAAGCCTGTGAAGGTGCGTTGTAAAGCGTGCTGGAGGTATCAGAAGTGCGAATGCTGACATGAGTAGCGATAAAGGGGGTGAAAAGCCCCCTCGCCGTAAGCCCAAGGTTTCCTACGCAACGTTCATCGGCGTAGGGTGAGTCGGCCCCTAAGGCGAGGCAGAGATGCGTAGCTGATGGGAACAAGGTTAATATTCCTTGACCATTGTTAAATGCGATGGGGGGACGGATCGCGGAGAGTTGTCCGGGTGTTGGATGTCCCGGTTCCTGCATTGGAGATGGCTATTAGGTAAATCCGGTAGCGTAATTCAAGGGTGTGGGACGAGTGAGCTTGCTCACGAAGCAATTGGAAGTGGTTCCAAGAAAAGCCTCTAAGCTTCAGTTTAACAAGACCGTACCGCAAACCGACACAGGTGGGCGAGATGAGTATTCTAAGGCGCTTGAGAGAACTCAGGAGAAGGAACTCGGCAAATTTGCACCGTAACTTCGGGATAAGGTGCGCCCTTGTAGTTTGACTGTGAACAACAGGAGGACGAAGGGGTTGCAATAAAAAGGTGGCTGCGACTGTTTAATAAAAACACAGCACTCTGCAAACACGAAAGTGGACGTATAGGGTGTGACGCCTGCCCGGTGCTGGAAGATTAAATGATGGGGTGCAAGCTCTTGATTGAAGTCCCAGTAAACGGCGGCCGTAACTATAACGGTCCTAAGGTAGCGAAATTCCTTGTCGGGTAAGTTCCGACCTGCACGAATGGCGTAACGATGGCCACACTGTCTCCTCCTGAGACTCAGCGAAGTTGAAATGTTTGTGATGATGCAATCTACCCGCGGCTAGACGGAAAGACCCCATGAACCTTTACTGTAGCTTTGCATTGGACTTTGAACCGGTCTGTGTAGGATAGGTGGGAGGCGTTGAAATCAGGATGCTAGTTCTGATGGAGCCAACCTTGAAATACCACCCTGGTTTGTTTGAGGTTCTAACCTTGGCCCGTTATCCGGGTCGGGAACAGTGCATGGTAGGCAGTTTGACTGGGGCGGTCTCCTCCCAAAGTGTAACGGAGGAGTACGAAGGTACGCTTGGTACGGTCGGACATCGTACCTAAAGTGCAATGGCAAAAGCGTGCTTAACTGCGAGACCGACAAGTCGAGCAGGTGCGAAAGCAGGTCATAGTGATCCGGTGGTTCTGTATGGAAGGGCCATCGCTCAACGGATAAAAGGTACTCTGGGGATAACAGGCTGATACCGCCCAAGAGTTCATATCGACGGCGGTGTTTGGCACCTCGATGTCGGCTCATCTCATCCTGGGGCTGTAGCCGGTCCCAAGGGTATGGCTGTTCGCCATTTAAAGAGGTACGTGAGCTGGGTTTAAAACGTCGTGAGACAGTTTGGTCCCTATCTGCCGTGGGCGTTGGAGATTTGACGGGGGCTGCTCCTAGTACGAGAGGACCGGAGTGGACATTCCGCTGGTGTACCTGTTGTTTCGCCAGAAGCATCGCAGGGTAGCTATGAATGGAAGAGATAACCGCTGAAAGCATCTAAGCGGGAAACTTGCCTGAAGATGAGATCTCCCGTAGGTTTAACCTACATAAAGGGTCGTTGAAGACCACAACGTTGATAGGTCAGGTGTGGAAGCGCAGTAATGCGTTAAGCTAACTGATACTAATTGCCCGTTAGGCTTGATCCTATAACCAGCACTATTGTGTTGGCTGTTTGCGAGATTCAATCGCTTATCCAATAAATTGCTTACTCAAATGGGGTTGTAGATGTATTACAGCCCACCCTCTACGCCCGGTGACCATAGCGAGTTGGAACCACCCCTTCCCATCCCGAACAGGACCGTGAAACGACTCAACGCCGATGATAGTGCGGATTACCCGTGTGAAAGTAGGTAATTGCCGGGCACCAATGCGACGCCCAGACCCTTTTAGGTCTGGGCGTTTTTACTTGTGCAACGCCTTTTTAGGATTGACAGCAGTGCTAGAAGAGGCGAAAATTTAAGGTTCCCGGAGAGATGCCCGAGCGGCTAAAGGGGGCAGACTGTAAATCTGTTGGCTTACGCCTACGTTGGTTCGAATCCAACTCTCTCCACCAGTTGTTTTGTAAGAAAGTATTAAGTGTTTTAAGCGGGTTAGTTGGGGATGTTGCAGATTATTGAAATTGATACGCTGCGGGTGTAGCTCAATGGTAGAGCTGAAGCCTTCCAAGCTTATGACGAGGGTTCGATTCCCTTCACCCGCTCCAGCATTGCGGAGCATTTTGGAAATTCGCCCATGTGGCTCAGTGGTAGAGCACTCCCTTGGTAAGGGAGAGGTCGGCAGTTCGATCCTGCCCATGGGCACCACAATTGAAGTTGAGTTAACGCGCAGTTCATTTGCAATTGATTTAATTAAAGAGTTATTTAAAGGCAGACAAAAAAATGGCAAAAGAAAAGTTTGAGCGGACAAAACCGCACGTAAACGTTGGTACGATTGGTCACGTTGACCATGGTAAGACCACCCTCACTGCAGCAATTGCAACCGTGCTGTCAAAAGCATTTGGTGGCGAAGCAAAAGCATACGATCAGATCGATGCTGCTCCAGAAGAAAAAGCACGTGGTATTACGATTAATACCGCGCACGTTGAGTATGAAACAGCGAACCGCCACTATGCGCACGTCGATTGCCCAGGCCACGCTGACTATGTGAAGAACATGATTACCGGCGCAGCCCAGATGGACGGCGCTATTTTGGTTTGCTCTGCAGCCGACGGCCCAATGCCACAAACCCGTGAGCACATCCTCTTGGCTCGCCAAGTTGGCGTGCCTTACATCATCGTCTTTCTAAACAAGTGCGACATGGTGGACGACGAAGAACTCCTCGAGCTCGTCGAGATGGAAGTGCGTGAGCTTCTCTCCAAGTACAAGTTCCCTGGCGATGACACACCAATCGTGCGTGGTTCTGCTAAGTTAGCCTTGGATGGCGACGAAGGTCCTTTGGGCAAAGAAGCCATCATGAAATTGGCTGAAGCCTTAGATACCTTTATCCCCACACCAGAGCGCGCAGTTGACGGCGCTTTCTTGATGCCAGTAGAAGATGTGTTCTCGATCTCTGGCCGCGGTACGGTAGTAACTGGCCGTATTGAGCGCGGTATCGTTAAGGTCGGTGAAGAGATTGAAATCATCGGTATCAAGCCAACACTCAAGACAACCTGTACTGGTGTTGAGATGTTCCGTAAATTGCTCGACCAAGGTCAAGCGGGCGATAACGTTGGTATCTTATTGCGCGGTACTAAGCGTGAAGAAGTCGAGCGCGGTCAAGTATTGGCTAAGCCAGGCTCAATCACCCCACACACCCACTTTACTGCTGAGGTTTACATCTTAGGTAAAGACGAAGGTGGTCGTCATACTCCCTTCTTTAACAACTACCGTCCTCAGTTTTACTTCCGTACTACGGACGTAACGGGTTCGATCGAGTTGCCAAAAGACAAAGAGATGGTCATGCCGGGCGATAACGTCAGCATTACCGTCAAACTCATCGCCCCAATCGCGATGGAAGAAGGTTTGCGTTTTGCGATCCGTGAAGGTGGCCGTACTGTTGGCGCCGGCGTGGTAGCAAAGATTTTGGCTTAATTTAGTTCATTAGATAAAGGGGTGTAGCTCAATTGGCAGAGCGTTGGTCTCCAAAACCAAAGGTTGGGGGTTCGATGCCCTCCGCCCCTGCCACAGTTAAATAGAAAAGACTATGTCGCAACAATCGCTAAATCAAACTGAACAAAAGAGCGGCTGGATTACATTCCTAGCCGTGATTTTGCTTGTCGCAGCCCTGGTGTTGTATTACACCTTGGTGGACTATTCCATGGGCATTCGTTTGGCTGTGCTGTTTGGCGGTATTGCGCTGGCTATTTTAATTGTGGCCATTTCACCCGATGGGCGCCGTTTTATTGCGTACGCGGGTGATTCATGGCAAGAAGTAAAGAAAGTGGTGTGGCCAACCCGTCGTGAGTCCACACAGATGACACTCGTTGTATTTGGCTTTGTCGTGATCATGTCGCTTTTCTTGTGGCTTGCAGACAAATTAATTGAATGGCTTGTGTTTTCCGTATTCTTAGGCTGGAAGTGAGTAAAAAATGACTGATTCAGAATTAGCCACGAATCCACAGGCAACCGGCAATATGCGCTGGTATGTCATCCATGCTTACTCTGGAATGGAAAAAAGCGTTAAAAAAGGCCTGGAAGAGCGTATTGCACGCTCTGAAATGACCGATAAATTTGGCCGCATCCTTGTTCCGTCGGAAGAGGTCGTGGAGATAAAGGCAGGTCAAAAGTCGGTCTCCGAGCGCCGTTTTTTCCCCGGATATGTACTGATTGAGATGGAAATGACCGATGAATCGTGGCATTTGGTGAAAAACACGCCAAAAGTGACCGGTTTTGTTGGTGGTGTACGCAATCGCCCAAGCCCGATTTCCACTGCAGAAGTGACCAAAATCATGGATCAAATGCAGGCCGGGGTGGATAAACCCAAGCCCAAGACGCTATTTGAGGTGGGTGAAATGGTTCGTGTCAAAGAAGGTCCATTTACCGATTTCAACGGAAACGTCGAAGAAGTGAATTATGAGAAGTCAAGATTACGCGTTTCTGTTACAATTTTTGGCCGCGGCACCCCAGTTGAGCTGGAGTTCGGCCAAGTAGAAAAGATGTAAAAACAAGGACTTAGTCCGGTTTTGCAGTGCAGTAGTTTTAAGTGGTTAGCAATAACCGAGGAGCGGAGCTAGTAAGCCAAAAACTAGCAAAGCGTTTACTCAACAGCGGTCTTTCCTAATGAGGTGAGGCGCGCTTTTAGGAGCAACACATGGCAAAGAAGATTATTGGCTTTATTAAGCTGCAGATTCCTGCAGGTAAAGCAAATCCATCCCCACCCGTAGGCCCAGCCTTGGGTCAGCGCGGTCTCAATATTATGGAATTCTGCAAAGCGTTTAATGCGCAAACGCAGAGCATGGAGCCAGGTCTCCCAATTCCAGTTGTGATTACAGCGTTTGCAGACAAGAGCTTCACCTTTGTGATGAAGACGCCTCCTGCGACTGTGTTCATTAAGAAAGCGGCCAAGATTGAAAAAGGCTCACCACGTCCACATACCGACAAGGTCGGAAGCATTACACGTGCACAAGCAGAAGAAATTGCCAAGGCAAAAATGCCTGACTTAACAGCAGCTGACATGGACGCCGCTGTGCGCACCATCGCTGGAAGCGCCCGCTCCATGGGCATTACTGTGGAAGGAGTCTAATCATGAAAATTTCTAAGCGCGTAAAAGCAATTCAGTCCAAGGTTGACCGCAATAAATTCTATCCGCTCGACGAGGCGTTGAGCCTGGTGAAAGAGTGCGCAACAGCCAAATTCGATGAGTCAATCGACGTTGCTGTTCAGCTCGGCATTGATGCAAAAAAATCCGATCAAGTGGTTCGCGGCGCAGTGGTATTGCCAGCGGGCACCGGTAAGCACGTTCGCGTAGCGGTTTTTGCGCAAGGCGAAAAGGCAGAACAAGCCAAAGCAGCTGGCGCAGAAATTGTTGGCATGGAAGATTTGGCAGAGCAAATCAAAGCCGGAAAAATTGACTTTGATATTTTGATTGCCTCTCCTGACACCATGAAGATTGTAGGTACTTTAGGTCAGGTGCTGGGCCCACGTGGCTTGATGCCTAATCCAAAGGTTGGCACCGTAACCCCGGATGTTGCAACTGCTGTGAAGAATGCAAAAGCCGGTCAAGTCCAGTTCCGTGTTGATAAAGCCGGTATTGTGCACGCCACCATTGGTCGTCGTTCCTTTGAGCCAACAGCGCTCAAGAGCAACTTAATGGCATTGCTGGAGGCGCTCAATAAAGCGAAGCCACCAGCATCAAAAGGCATCTATTTAAAGAAGGTTGCCGTAAGCAGCACCATGGGTGCGGGCGTACGTGTTGATCAAGCATCACTGCAGGCAGCTCAATAAGCTGTTTGTAAAAAAGAACTTTGGGTCGACTCTTGGCTCCCATTAGCGAGAGTCGAACATCAAAGACCGTTGGTGAGTCTGTGCATTGAAAGATGAATGGATTCTTAATTGTTGCGAAAGCAGTGACCAACGCAGATGGCGACCCTGAAACCGATTTCACATAAATTGTGATTGATATATCAGACGCTGGTGTGCAACCCCAACTGGAAACAGTTGGTTTTTATGGAGTTAAACCGTGCCTTTGAATGTAGAAGACAAAAAAGCAATCGTTGCTGATGTCGGCGCTCAATTGGCGGCGGCCCAAACTGTCGTGCTTGCTGAATACCGTGGTATTCCAGTTGAGCAATTGACAAAGCTTCGTGCTAGCGCGCGTGACCAAGGTGTTTATCTTCGCGTTTTGAAGAACACATTGGCGCGCCGTGCAGCGCAAGGCACTCAGTTTGAGCCACTTGCTGATTCGATGGTTGGCCCCTTGATTTATGGTATTTCCGCAGACCCGATTGCTTCGGCAAAAGTGTTGCAGAACTTTGCCAAAACGCAAGATCAGCTAGTCATTAAAGCCGGCCTTTACAACGGCAAATTGCTCGACGTTGCAGGCGTAAAAGCCCTGGCAACAATTCCAAGCCGCGATGAGTTGTTGTCGCAGTTACTCGGTGTGATGCTGGCACCTGTTTCTGCAATGGCTCGCGTATTGGGCGCAGTAGCAGCGCAAAAAGCTGAAGGAGCACCTGCTCCCGTAGCCGCGCCTGTAGCTGAAGCAGCCGCTCCCGCAGCTGCCCCAGAAGCAAGTGCTGAGCCTGCAGCAAGCCCAGAAGCTGGAGCCGAGTCAAGTGTTCAAACCCCTGCCGCTGAATAAGCGCTGGACTAACTATTTAAGTATTAGGAGCTAAAAATGGCGATTACCAAAGAAGAAATTATTGAAGCAGTAGGTAGCATGTCTGTAATGGACCTGAACGACCTCGTTAAGGCATTTGAAGAGAAGTTTGGCGTTTCTGCTGCAGCAATGGCAGTTGCAGGGCCAGCTGGCGCCGGCGGTGGTGGCGCAGCTGCTGAAGAGCAAACCGAATTTACCGTTAACCTCCTTGAGGCTGGCGCAAACAAGGTTGCCGTTATTAAGGCGGTTCGCGAAATCACTGGTCTTGGCCTCAAAGAAGCCAAAGACTTGGTTGATGGTGCACCAAAGCCAGTTAAAGAAGGCGTTGATAAAAAGACTGCCGAAGAAGCCAAGAAGAAACTCGACGAAGCCGGCGCTAAGTCAGAGCTTAAGTAATACAAATATAGGCTGGTGCCCTGAATTTAAGGCCCCGGCTTATTTTGGTTTGATCTTTAGAGGTCAAACCCGATTTCATTTCAGTCAGAGTGATTGATATCGGGTTTGCCTTCTGATACGACTGCAGAAGACAAGTTTGGTCGGGCACTGAATCCATGCGATTTAGTGTTGTCCGCCAGTGGTTGGTAGAGGCCAGCCGCCAAATCTTTGCTCAGTCGCTGAATTCGGAGATGAAATGAACTATAGCTTCACCGAACGCAAGCGAGTCCGTAAAAGCTTTGCTAAGCGAGTAAACAATCACCAGGTTCCTTACCTGATCGCAACGCAGCTGGAGTCTTACGCTAAATTTTTACAGGCTGATAAAGCGCCGGCAACCCGCATTAATGAGGGTTTACAGGCCGCCTTTACATCAGCATTCCCAATTGTCTCGAACAATGGCTACGCACGTATGGAATACGTGTCGTTCCAATTGTCGCAACCGCCTTTTGACGTTAAAGAGTGCCAGCAGCGTGGCTATACCTACCACTCGGCATTGCGCGCTAAAGTTCGCTTGATTATTTATGATCGCGAAGCGCCTACCAAGGTAAAAGAAGTAAAAGAGAGCGAAGTCTACATGGGTGAAATTCCACTCATGACCGAAAACGGTTCTTTTGTGATCAATGGCACAGAGCGCGTAATTGTTTCGCAGCTGCATCGCTCACCTGGCGTGTTCTTTGAGCACGACAAGGGTAAGACACATAGCTCAGGTAAGTTGTTGTTCTCAGCACGCATCATTCCTTACCGTGGTTCATGGCTCGATTTCGAGTTTGATCCAAAAGACATTTTGTATTTCCGTGTTGACCGCCGTCGTAAGATGCCCGTCACCATTTTGCTCAAAGCCATTGGCTTAACCAATGAGCAAATTTTGGCTAACTTCTTTAACTTCGATCACTTTACGCTGAGCCAAAATGGCGCATCGATGGAATTTGTTCCAGAGCGTTTGCGTGGTCAGTTGGCTAACTTTGATGTGCTCGATAAGAATGGTGTTGTTGTTGTTCAAAAAGACAAGCGCATTAACGCAAAGCACATTCGCGAACTGGAAGCCGCAAAAACCAAAACCATCATCGTTCCAGATGACTATTTGGTTGGCCGCGTAGTTGCTAAAAATATTATTGATCCGGATTCGGGCGAGTTATTGGCCTATGCCAATGATGAAATCACCGAGGAGCTCTTGGCTTCTTTGCGCGATGCGGGCATTAAGCAACTCGAAACCATTTATACCAATGACCTGGATTCAGGCGCGTACATCTCGCAGACATTGCGCACAGACGAAACTGCTGATCAAACAGCGGCACGGATTGCGATTTATCGCATGATGCGTCCTGGTGAGCCACCAACCGAAGATGCGGTTGAGGCTTTGTTTCAGCGTTTGTTCTACAGCGAAGACAGCTACGATTTATCGCGCGTCGGCCGTATGAAGGTCAACAGCCGCCTTGGTCGTTCCGAAATGGAAGGACCAATGGTTCTGTCGAACGAAGATATTCTCGACACCATTAAGTCCCTCGTTGACTTGCGTAACGGCAAAGGCGAAGTGGATGACATCGATCACCTCGGTAATCGTCGCGTTCGCTGCGTTGGCGAATTGGCTGAAAACCAATTCCGCGCTGGTTTGTCACGTGTTGAGCGTGCGGTTAAAGAGCGTCTCGGCCAAGCCGAAACCGAAAACCTGATGCCGCATGATTTGATTAATAGTAAGCCAATTTCTTCGGCGATTCGTGAGTTCTTCGGCTCTTCACAGTTATCCCAGTTTATGGATCAAACCAACCCATTGTCTGAAATCACGCACAAGCGTCGTATTTCTGCATTGGGACCAGGTGGCTTGACACGTGAGCGCGCAGGCTTTGAAGTGCGCGACGTGCATCCAACCCACTACGGACGTGTTTGCCCAATCGAAACGCCGGAAGGACCAAACATTGGTCTGATCAATTCACTCGCGTTATTTGCGCGCTTGAATGAGCATGGTTTCTTAGAGACGCCTTATCGCAAGGTTGCTAATAGCAAGGTAAGCGACGAAGTGGTTTACCTCTCGGCGATTGAGGAGGCAAAGTATGTGATTGCGCAGGCCAATGCAACGATCGACAAAAACGGTAAGTTAGCCGATGAGTTGGTGTCGGCGCGTCAGGCAGGCGAGACCATGATGGTGAGCCCAGAGCGCATTGATTTCATTGACGTTGCTCCAAGCCAAATCGTTTCTGCAGCTGCTTCGCTTGTTCCGTTCTTGGAGCACGATGATGCAAACCGCGCCTTGATGGGTGCGAACATGCAGCGTCAAGCGGTTCCATGCTTGCGTCCAGATAAGCCTTTGGTTGGTACAGGCCTTGAGCGTATTGTGGCGGTGGATTCCGGCACGGTTGTATTGGCAACCCGCGGCGGTATCGTGGACTACGTGGATGCGAATCGTATTGTGATTCGTGTCAACGACGACGAAACAGCGGCTGGCGAAGTGGGCGTAGATATTTACAATCTCATTAAGTACACCCGCTCAAACCAAAATACCAATATCAATCAGCGTCCAATCGTTCAGGTTGGCGACCGTGTTGAACGTGGCGACGTCGTTGCTGACGGCGCATCGACCGATTTAGGTGAATTGGCTTTAGGTCAAAACATGACTGTGGCATTTATGCCATGGAACGGTTACAACTTCGAAGACTCCATCTTGATCTCTGAGAAGGTCGTTGCGGACGATCGCTACACTTCGATTCACATTGAAGAGTTGTCGGTTGTTGCCCGTGACACCAAGCTAGGCTCGGAAGAGATTACACGCGATATTTCCAATTTGGCAGAGTCACAACTTTCCCGCCTGGATGAAAGCGGTATTGTTTATATCGGTGCTGAAGTCGAAGCAGGTGATGTTCTGGTTGGTAAAGTAACGCCAAAAGGTGAAACTACCTTAACGCCAGAAGAGAAGTTGCTGCGCGCCATTTTCGGTGAGAAGGCCTCGGATGTAAAAGACACATCCCTGCGCGTTCCTTCCGGCATGATTGGTACCGTTATCGACGTTCAAGTCTTCACCCGTGAAGGCATTGAGCGCGATGTTCGTGCTCAGTCGATTATTCAGGAAGAATTGCAGCGCTATCGCCTGGACTTAAATGACCAGCTGCGTATTGTTGAGGGCGATGCCTTCATGCGTTTAGAAAAGTTGCTCATTGGCAAAGTAGCCAATGGCGGCCCTAAGAAACTAGCTAAAGGCACCAAGATTGACAAGGCTTACCTTGGCGACTTGGATAAATACCATTGGTTTGATATTCGTCCAGCAGACGACGATGTTGCTACTCAAGTAGAAGCGATTAAGTCGTCGATCGAAGCCAAGCGCAAACAGTTTGATGAGGCTTTTGAAGAAAAGCGCACCAAGCTCACGCAAGGCGATGATTTGCAGCCTGGCGTAACCAAGATGGTTAAGGTGTACTTGGCTGTTAAGCGTCGTCTGCAGCCTGGCGACAAGATGGCCGGCCGTCACGGTAATAAAGGCGTGGTCTCTAAGATTGCGCCAGCAGAAGATATGCCGTTTATGGCCGATGGCCGTGCAGTTGACATTGTCCTCAATCCACTTGGCGTACCGTCCCGCATGAACGTGGGCCAGATTCTGGAAACCCATTTAGGTTGGGCAGCCCAGGGTATTGGTAAACGCATTGATGCGATGGTCAAGGAGCACGTAAAGCAAGCCGAGCTACGCAAGTTCCTCAAGCAGCTTTACAACGAGACTGGCCGAATCGAAGACATCGATAACTTTACCGACGAGCAAATTACAGTACTGGCTGAGAATTTACGCCAAGGCTTACCATTTGCTACGCCAGTATTTGATGGCGCAACCGAATCAGAAATCGGCCGCATGTTGGAGTTGGCCTATCCTGCTGATGTTGCAGAGTCCCTCAAAATGACTCCATCGCGTCAACAGATGATTCTGTGCGACGGCCGTACTGGCGATCAGTTTGAGCGCCCAGTTACGGTTGGTGTCATGCACGTCTTGAAGCTCCACCACTTAGTGGATGACAAGATGCATGCCCGTTCAACCGGACCATACTCCTTGGTAACGCAGCAGCCTCTCGGCGGTAAAGCGCAGTTCGGTGGTCAGCGCTTTGGTGAGATGGAAGTCTGGGCCCTCGAAGCATACGGCGCTTCCTATGTCTTGCAGGAAATGCTGACAGTGAAGTCCGATGACGTCGCAGGCCGTACTAAGGTTTACGAAAACATCGTCAAGGGCGAGCACACGATTGATGCTGGCATGCCCGAATCCTTCAACGTACTGGTAAAAGAAATCCGTTCGTTGGGTATTGACATTGACATGGAGCGCAACTGATATGAAAGCATTGCTCGATTTATTTAAGCAAACGCAGGGTGATGAGCAGTTTGATGTCATCAAGATTGGCCTCGCATCTCCTGAGAAAATTCGCTCATGGTCTTTTGGTGAAGTACGCAAACCAGAAACCATCAACTACCGGACTTTTAAGCCCGAGCGTGATGGTTTATTCTGCGCCAAGATTTTTGGACCCACCAAAGACTACGAGTGCTTATGCGGCAAGTACAAGCGCTTAAAGTTCCGTGGCGTTATCTGCGAGAAGTGCGGTGTTGAAGTTACCCTCGCTAAGGTACGTCGTGAGCGCATGGGCCACATTGAGTTGGCGGCCCCAGTTGCACACATTTGGTTCTTGAAGTCCTTGCCATCCCGTTTGGGCATGGTTCTCGATATGACCTTACGGGACATCGAGCGCGTTCTCTACTTTGAAGCTTATGTCGTAGTCGATCCTGGCATGACGCCTGAAGGCGCGATGAAGCGCGGTCAGATCATGTCTGAAGACGAGTATTACGCTAAGACAGAAGAGTATGGTGACGGTGCATTCACGGCCATCATGGGCGCAGAAGGCATTCGTGATCTCTTGCGCGGCATTGATATTGACCGCGAAGTAGAAACCATTCGTGCGGATTTAAAAGCCACTGGTAGCGATGCCAAGATCAAGAAATACGCCAAGCGCTTAAAAGTGCTCGAGGCGTTCCAGACTTCAGGCATTAAGCCTGACTGGATGATCATGGAAGTGTTGCCAGTATTGCCACCTGAGTTGCGCCCATTGGTGCCACTCGATGGCGGTCGCTTTGCTACCTCTGATTTGAACGACCTCTATCGTCGCGTAATTAACCGTAACAACCGTTTAAAGCGTTTGTTGGAGCTGCGCGCACCAGAGATCATCGTTCGTAACGAAAAACGCATGCTGCAAGAAGCGGTGGATTCATTGCTCGACAACGGTCGTCGCGGTAAGGCCATGACAGGCGCTAACAAGCGTCCTCTCAAGTCCTTGGCTGAGATGATCAAAGGTAAGAGCGGTCGTTTCCGTCAGAACTTGCTCGGCAAGCGCGTTGACTACTCTGGCCGTTCGGTCATCGTGGTTGGCCCAACATTGAAATTGCACCAGTGCGGCTTGCCAAAATTGATGGCCTTGGAGTTATTCAAGCCCTTCATTTTTAATAAGCTCGAGACTTTAGGAATCGCAACCACCATTAAGGCGGCGAAGAAAGAAGTTGAAAGTCAGACGCCAATCGTTTGGGATATTCTCGAAGAAGTCATTCGCGAGCACCCAATCATGCTCAACCGTGCGCCTACATTGCACCGTTTGGGTATTCAGGCGTTTGAGCCAATGCTGATTGAGGGCAAGGCGATTCAATTGCACCCACTCGTCTGCGCGGCATTTAACGCCGACTTTGACGGTGACCAAATGGCGGTTCACGTTCCGTTGTCGCTCGAAGCGCAAATGGAAGCACGCACATTAA
This sequence comes from Polynucleobacter difficilis, assembly GCF_003065365.1. Classification (NCBI taxonomy): domain Bacteria; kingdom Pseudomonadati; phylum Pseudomonadota; class Betaproteobacteria; order Burkholderiales; family Burkholderiaceae; genus Polynucleobacter; species Polynucleobacter difficilis. The sequence goes on from NZ_CP023276.1 coordinate 44,316, forward strand.
TGTTGGCATCGAATAACGTGTTGTTCCCAGCCAACGGCGAGCCTTCCATCGTTCCTTCACAGGACGTGGTTTTGGGTCTTTATTACGCCACGCGCGACAAGATTAACGGCAAGGGTGAGGGCATGGTATTTGCCAACATCACTGAAGTGATTCGTGCGCATGAGGCCGGTGTTGTTGAAATCGCATCCCGCGTTGCTGTTCGTATTACTGAGTTTGAGATTGTGGATAAAAAGGCAGAGGGCGATGCCCGTTTTGCTGAGAAGACCAAGATTTATCAAACCTCGGTAGGTCGCGCGATGTTGTCGGAGATTTTGCCTAAGGGCATGTCTTTCGAGGAAATCAACAAGCCGCTGAAGAAAAAAGAAATCTCACGCCTGATTAATACGTCGTTCCGCAAGTGTGGACTGCGCGATACAGTGATCTTTGCTGATCGCCTCTTGCAGTCTGGCTTCCGCTTGGCGACTAAGGCTGGTATCTCGATTGCAATTGACGATATGCTGATTCCATCGTCCAAAGAGCGCATCATTACCGAAGCATCCACCAAGGTAAAAGAGTACGACAAGCAATTCATGTCAGGTCTCGTAACCAATCAAGAGCGTTATAACAACGTGGTTGATATTTGGGGTGCTGCGGGCGATCAAGTGGGCAAGGCCATGATGGACGAGTTGTCGTTTGTCGATGTACTCGACCGTAACGGTAAAACAGCACGTCAAGAATCCTTTAACTCCATCTACATGATGGCCGATTCTGGCGCGCGCGGTTCGGCAGCTCAGATTCGTCAGTTGGCTGGTATGCGTGGTTTGATGGCAAAGCCTGATGGCTCGATCATTGAAACCCCTATTACAGCGAACTTCCGCGAAGGCTTGAATGTATTGCAGTACTTCATTTCAACCCACGGCGCTCGTAAAGGCTTGGCTGATACTGCACTGAAAACAGCGAACTCAGGTTATTTGACACGCCGTTTGTGCGATGTGACTCAAGACTTGGTTGTGATCGAGGAAGATTGCGGCGCAACCAATGGCGTAACCATGAAGGCCTTGGTTGAGGGCGGCGAAATCATCGAAGCATTGCGTGACCGTATTTTGGGTCGCGTTTGCATCGGCGATATCGTTCATCCCGATACGCAAGAAGTCATCGTTAAAAATGACACCTTGCTCGATGAAGATCATGTTGACGAAATCGTCGGACTTGGTATTGATGAAGTAAAAGTGCGTACCGTATTGTCCTGCGAAACACGCTATGGTCTTTGCGCTAAGTGCTATGGCCGTGACTTAGGTCGTGGCGGCTTGGTGAACGTGGGCGAGGCAGTTGGTGTGATTGCTGCTCAGTCGATTGGTGAGCCAGGTACACAGCTCACAATGCGTACCTTCCACATCGGTGGTGCAGCGTCGCGTGCATTGGTAGCAAGCAACGTTGAGGCGAAATCCAATGGCGCCTTGAAATTCTCGGCAACCTTGCGCGTGGTTAAAAACGCCAAAGGTGAGCAGATTGTGATTTCACGTTCGGGCGAAGCCTTGATCGTGGATGACAACGGCCGTGAGCGTGAGCGTCACAAAGTTCCATATGGTGCAACTCTGTTGCTTAAAGAGGGTGCTGCTGTTAAGGCTGGCGCAAGCTTAGCAACCTGGGATCCATTAACCCGTCCAATCGTTTCTGAATATGCGGGGGTCGCTCGTTTTGATAACGTCGAAGAAGGCGTTACCGTAGCCAAGCAGGTTGACGAAGTAACTGGCCTCTCCACCTTGGTGGTGATTGATGGCAAGCGCCGCTCTGCAGCAAGCAAAGGCGTTCGCCCAGTCATCAACTTGGTCGATGACAAGGGTAATGAAGTGCTGATTTCTGGCACAGACCACCCCGTCACCATTGGCCTGCAAGTCGGCGCTTTGATCACCGTGAAGGATGGTCAAAAAGTCGAGGTGGGTGAAGTGTTGGCGCGTATTCCAATCGAATCACAGAAGACACGCGACATTACCGGCGGTCTGCCACGCGTTGCTGAGTTGTTCGAGGCGCGCTCACCAAAAGATGCTGCCGTATTAGCTAAAGTCACTGGAACCGTTTCCTTCGGTAAAGAAACCAAAGGCAAGCAGCGCTTGGTGATTACCGATATGGATGGCGAAGCGAATGAATTCTTGATTCCGAAAGAGAAGCAAGTGCTCGTTCATGACGGCCAGGTGGTGAATAAAGGCGAAATGATTGTGGAAGGCCCAGCCGATCCACATGACATCATTCAGCTCAAAGGCATCGAAGAGCTCGCAATCTACATTGTGGATGAAGTGCAGGACGTATATCGCCTACAAGGTGTGAAGATTAACGATAAGCACATCGAGGTGATTGTTCGCCAGATGCTGCGTCGTGTTCAGATTACCGATCCAGGCGATACCGATTTCATCACCGGTGAACAGGTCGAGCGCTCGAAGTTGTATGACGCAAATGATCGCGTTGTCGCAGAAGGCAAGCATCCTGCTCAATTTGAGAACATCTTATTGGGTATTACCAAAGCTTCTTTGTCGACCGACAGCTTCATTTCTGCCGCGTCCTTCCAAGAGACAACCCGTGTATTGACCGAAGCCGCCATTATGGGCAAGACCGATACACTGCGTGGCCTCAAGGAAAACGTCATTATTGGTCGTTTGATCCCTGCAGGTACCGGCTTGGCGTATCGCCGTGCACGCAAGGTCAGAGAGCAATTTGAGCGTGATCGTGCGCAAATGATTGCCGCCGAAGAGGAAGCAATGGCCAATATGCCTGAAGTTGAGGCTGAGGCGGCTGCTCCTGCTGGGGAGTCAGATCAGGCGTAATTCTCTGTATTCGATGCGAATTGGCCAGTTTCTCCCGCATTCAGTTGACGGGAGGGGCTGGCCAAGCTAGAATGCTGAGTTCTACTTGTTCAGTAGGGGGTCTAGTTTACTTAGAAATATTCTAAGTCCTTGATTTTCCTAAAGAAAGCATTACAGCAGTACTTAAAGAATTATTAACCGAGCCATTTTATGCCGACAATTAATCAGTTATTACGCAAGCCAAGAACACGGCTGACCGTTAAAAGTAAGAGCCCTGCGTTGCAAAACAGCCCGCAACGCCGTGGTGTGTGCACACGTGTGTATACGACAACCCCTAAAAAGCCAAACTCTGCGCTGCGTAAAGTCGCCAAAGTTCGCTTAACCAATGGTTTCGAAGTAATTTCGTACATCGGCGGTGAAGGCCATAACTTGCAGGAGCACTCGGTTGTATTGATCCGTGGTGGTCGTGTAAAGGATTTACCAGGCGTTCGTTACCACATCGTTCGTGGATCGCTGGACTTGCAGGGCGTTAAAGACCGTAAGCAATCGCGTTCTAAGTACGGTGCAAAGCGCGCTAAGAAATCAGCGTAATTGCATTGAAGTAGTTTAGTAATTCAGCATTAAGTCATTTATTGCCGGACTTTAAAGGCAAGTAAGTGGTTACTCCGTTTAGGCATCTTGCCTAAATAGTAGGGTAACCGGAGCGGAGATCTTTTTTGGATCTCCCTAACTGAACTGAAGGAGTGGTTATGCCGCGTCGTCGCGAAGTCCCCAAACGGGAAATCTTGCCTGATCCAAAATTTGGCAATGTAGAAGTAGCAAAATTCATGAACGTCCTCATGTTGGACGGCAAAAAATCGGTTGCGGAGCGCATTGTGTATGGCGCCTTTGAGCACATCGAGAAAAAAGCAAATAAAGAGCCAATCGAAATCTTTTCAAGCGCCATGGGCAATGTGAAGCCAATGGTTGAGGTGAAAAGCCGCCGCGTTGGTGGTGCGAACTACCAAGTTCCAGTTGAAGTACGTCCATCCCGTCGTTCAGCTTTGGCCATGCGCTGGTTGCGCGAGGCGGCGAAGAAGCGTGGTGAAAAATCCATGGCACAACGCCTGGCAAATGAATTATTAGAAGCGGCTGAAGGCCGTGGCGGCGCAATGAAAAAGCGTGAAGAAGTGCACCGTATGGCAGAAGCCAACAAAGCATTCTCGCATTTCCGCTTCTAATCGCACAGTAAAGAAAAGGTACCAACCGTGGCACGTAAAACCCCCATCGACAAATACCGCAACATCGGTATTTCTGCGCACATTGACGCAGGCAAGACAACAACCACAGAACGCGTTTTGTTCTACACCGGCGTTAATCACAAAATTGGTGAAGTGCATGATGGCGCAGCAACTATGGACTGGATGGAGCAAGAGCAGGAGCGTGGCATCACGATTACTTCTGCTGCTACTACCACGTTCTGGAAGGGCATGGCTGGAAATTTTCCAGAGCACCGCATTAACATTATTGATACCCCGGGTCACGTTGACTTCACCATTGAAGTAGAGCGCTCGATGCGCGTGCTCGATGGTGCTTGCATGGTTTACTGTGCGGTAGGCGGCGTTCAGCCTCAGTCTGAAACCGTTTGGCGTCAGGCAAACAAATACCAAGTTCCACGTTTAGCATTTGTGAATAAGATGGACCGTACGGGCGCGAACTTCTTTAAGGTCTATGACCAAATGAAAGTGCGCCTCAAAGCCAATCCTCTGTTGATTCAAATTCCAATCGGAGCAGAAGAAAACTTCAAGGGCGTTATTGACCTGGTCAAGATGAAGGCTGTTATCTGGGATGAAGCCTCACAGGGCATCAAGTTTGAGTACCAAGATATCCCAGCGGAATTGCAAGCATCTGCTGAAGAGTGGCGCGAGAAGTTAGTTGAAGCCGCCGCTGAAAGTTCAGAAGAGCTGATGGAAAAATACCTTGGCGGCGAGCCGCTGAGCGAAGACGAAATTAAGAAGGCATTGCGTGTACGTACCATTGCGGGCGAAATCGTTCCAATGCTGTGCGGAACTGCGTTTAAAAACAAAGGCGTTCAGGCTATGTTGGACGCGGTTGTTGAGTACTTGCCATCCCCACTCGATGTGCCACCGGTTCCATGCGAGAAGGAAGACGGCACACCAACAACGCGTAAAGCGTCGGATGACGAGAAGTTTTCTGCCTTGGCATTTAAGATCATGACCGACCCGTTCGTAGGTCAATTAATTTTCTTCCGTGTTTATTCCGGCATGATGAAGTCAGGCGACACAATCTATAACCCAATCAAGGGCAAAAAAGAGCGTGTGGGTCGATTGCTTCAGATGCACGCGAATCAGCGTGAAGAGATCAAAGAAGTGTACGCAGGCGACATCGCTGCAGCAGTTGGTTTAAAAGACGCAACCACCGGTGAAACATTGTGCGATCCAGACAGCATTGTTATCTTGGAGCGTATGGTTTTCCCAGAGCCTGTGATTTCACAAGCGGTTGAGCCAAAGACAAAAGCTGACCAAGAAAAAATGGGCCTAGCGTTGAATCGCTTGGCACAAGAAGATCCATCCTTCCGCGTGAAGACCGATGAAGAATCTGGCCAGACCATTATTTCTGGAATGGGCGAGCTCCATCTGGAAATTCTAGTAGACCGCATGAAGCGCGAATTCAGCGTTGAAGCAACTGTTGGTAAGCCACAGGTTGCTTATCGCGAAACTATTCGCAAAACCTGCGATGAAGTCGAAGGTAAATTCGTTAAGCAATCGGGTGGTCGCGGTCAATATGGTCACGTTGTTTTGAAGCTCGAGCCACAAGAGCCAGGCAAAGGCTTTGAATTCGTCGATGCAATTAAGGGCGGTGTCGTTCCTCGTGAATACATCCCTGCAGTTGAAAAAGGCATTATCGAAACCCTCAACTCCGGCATTTTGGCTGGGTATCCTGTTGTGGATATCAAGGCAACTTTGTTCTTTGGTTCGTACCACGATGTTGACTCGAACGAAAATGCGTTCAAGATGGCAGGCTCAATGGCGTTCAAGGACGGTATGCGTAGAGCTGCTCCCGTATTGCTTGAGCCAATGATGGCAGTTGAAGTAGAAACGCCAGAAGATTTCATGGGTAACGTGATGGGTGATCTTTCGTCCCGTCGCGGCATTTTGCAGGGTATGGATGACATTCCAGGCGGCGGTAAGATTGTGCGCGCTGAAGTGCCATTGGCCGAGATGTTTGGTTACTCAACGGGCCTACGTTCGTTGACCCAAGGTCGCGCTACTTACACCATGGAATTTAAGCATTATTCCGAAGCACCTAAGAACGTAGCTGAAGCAGTGATGGCTGCTAAAGCGAAGTAATTTATCCACATTATTTTGAATATTGACTAGCTAAAGAAGGCAGACAAAAAAATGGCAAAAGAAAAGTTTGAGCGGACAAAACCGCACGTAAACGTTGGTACGATTGGTCACGTTGACCATGGTAAGACCACCCTCACTGCAGCAATTGCAACCGTGCTGTCAAAAGCATTTGGTGGCGAAGCAAAAGCATACGATCAGATCGATGCTGCTCCAGAAGAAAAAGCACGTGGTATTACGATTAATACCGCGCACGTTGAGTATGAAACAGCGAACCGCCACTATGCGCACGTCGATTGCCCAGGCCACGCTGACTATGTGAAGAACATGATTACCGGCGCAGCCCAGATGGACGGCGCTATTTTGGTTTGCTCTGCAGCCGACGGCCCAATGCCACAAACCCGTGAGCACATCCTCTTGGCTCGCCAAGTTGGCGTGCCTTACATCATCGTCTTTCTAAACAAGTGCGACATGGTGGACGACGAAGAACTCCTCGAGCTCGTCGAGATGGAAGTGCGTGAGCTTCTCTCCAAGTACAAGTTCCCTGGCGATGACACACCAATCGTGCGTGGTTCTGCTAAGTTAGCCTTGGATGGCGACGAAGGTCCTTTGGGCAAAGAAGCCATCATGAAATTGGCTGAAGCCTTAGATACCTTTATCCCCACACCAGAGCGCGCAGTTGACGGCGCTTTCTTGATGCCAGTAGAAGATGTGTTCTCGATCTCTGGCCGCGGTACGGTAGTAACTGGCCGTATTGAGCGCGGTATCGTTAAGGTCGGTGAAGAGATTGAAATCATCGGTATCAAGCCAACACTCAAGACAACCTGTACTGGTGTTGAGATGTTCCGTAAATTGCTCGACCAAGGTCAAGCGGGCGATAACGTTGGTATCTTATTGCGCGGTACTAAGCGTGAAGAAGTCGAGCGCGGTCAAGTATTGGCTAAGCCAGGCTCAATCACCCCACACACCCACTTTACTGCTGAGGTTTACATCTTAGGTAAAGACGAAGGTGGTCGTCATACTCCCTTCTTTAACAACTACCGTCCTCAGTTTTACTTCCGTACTACGGACGTAACGGGTTCGATCGAGTTGCCAAAAGACAAAGAGATGGTCATGCCGGGCGATAACGTCAGCATTACCGTCAAACTCATCGCCCCAATCGCGATGGAAGAAGGTTTGCGTTTTGCGATCCGTGAAGGTGGCCGTACTGTTGGCGCCGGCGTGGTAGCAAAGATTTTGGCTTAATAGGTTTAAGTATTAAGTAGTAATAATTATTTAGCGTTTTGCTAACCGGTGGCGTCTGTGCTGCAGATGCCACCGAGCTCTTTAGAAATATAACGCGGCAGCACCGCACCGCTCTTTGGAATTACTATGCAAAACCAGAAAATTCGTATTCGTCTTAAAGCGTTTGATTACCGTCTCATCGACCAGTCTGCTGCTGAAATCGTTGATACAGCAAAGCGCACCGGCGCAGTGGTAAAAGGTCCAGTACCTTTGCCAACGCGTATCGAGCGTTTTGACATCCTGCGTTCACCCCACGTGAATAAAACCTCACGCGATCAGTTAGAGATTCGTACCCATCTGCGTTTGATGGATATCGTTGACCCAACCGAAAAGACAGTGGATGCATTGATGAAATTAGACCTCCCAGCTGGTGTGGACGTCGAAATCAAGTTGCAGTAATGGCATTTATCCGATTTAGGCCTTGCCTAAATCGGTTTAGCACGATAGAATTGAAGGCTTTTCTCGGTTCAGAGATGTAATTTCTGACTGGTTTTTGTTGTAAGTTATTGATTTATCGACATATTTGTCCATAAATCACTTAAATTAAATTATTGCTGACCAATCGAAGTCGGCGTGGAGCATGAATATGAGCTTAGGCTTAATCGGCCGCAAGGTCGGTATGACCCGTCTTTTTACGGATGAAGGGGATTCCATCCCAGTCACCGTTATTGACGTGAGTGATAACAGGGTTGCTCAAATTAAGACCCAGGAAACGGATGGCTACGATGCTATTCAGTTGGCCCACGGCACCCGTAGAGCAACGCGCGTAACCAAACCCATGGCAGGTCATTTTGCAAAAGCTGGCGTAATGGCTGGCAATGCACTGAATGAATTTCATTTGGATGCAGCCAAAATTGCAGAAATGAAGCCTGGTCAAGTTATTCCAGCGGATGCAGCATTTGCAGCCGGCCAAAAGGTCGACGTGCAAGGCGTTTCGATTGGTAAGGGTTATGCCGGTACCATCAAGCGTTACCACTTTGCTTCTGGTCGTGCCAGTCACGGTAACTCCCGTTCGCATAACGTGCCAGGCTCGATTGGTATGGCACAAGATCCAGGACGTGTATTCCCAGGTAAGCGCATGACAGGCCACCTTGGCGACGTTACACGCACCGTACAAAATTTAGTCATCGCCCGCATTGATACAGAACGTAATCTGATCATGGTGAAAGGTGCCGTACCCGGCGCCCCAGGCGGTAAGGTCATCGTTACTCCAGCGGTTAAGACTCCGCTGAAGAAGAAATAAGGAGAGCGAATATGGAACTCAAGCTTCTCCAAGATAACGGCACTCTCGCTGCAGGCATTCAAGCCTCACCCGAAGTGTTCGAGCGCGAATACAACGAAGCATTGGTGCACCAAGTTGTAGTGGCTTATCAAGCCAATGCACGTAGCGGTAACCGCGCACAAAAAGACCGCGAGCAAGTTAAGCACACCACGAAAAAGCCATGGCGCCAAAAAGGCACTGGCCGTGCACGTGCTGGTATGAGCTCTTCCCCATTGTGGCGTGGAGGTGGTCGGATATTCCCGAACTCCCCAGAAGAAAATTTCAGCCACAAAGTAAATAAAAAAATGTATCGCGCTGGTATGAGATCAATTCTGTCTCAACTCGCCCGCGAAGGTCGCTTAAACGTCGTAGATCAATTTGAGCTCGACGCACCAAAGACCAAAGTACTTGCTGAAAAAGTGAAAGCAATGGGCTTGGATTCGGTGCTGATCATCGTTGATCAGGTTAGCGAAAACTTGTATTTAGCTGCACGCAATTTGCATAAAGTTGCAGTAGTAGAGCCACAACATGCTGATCCGCTTTCCTTGGTTCAGTATCAAAAAGTGTTGGTGAGCAAAGCAGCGATTGCCAAAATCGAGGAGTTGCTGAAATGAGCCAAACACGCAGAAATGATCACAACCTGATGAAGGTTTTGCTTGGACCGGTTATTTCGGAAAAAGCAACGATGGTCGCTGAGAAAAACGAACAAGTCGTTTTTCAGGTGGATCGCGCAGCAAACAAGAGCGATGTAAAGCAAGCCGTTGAATTGCTATTCAAAGTTCAAGTGGACTCGGTTCAAATCGTCAATCAAAAAGGCAAGCCAAAGCGCTATGGCCGTTTTGAAGGTCGTCGCGATCACGTCAAGAAGGCTTACGTTAATTTGAAGCCTGGTCAAGAAATCAACTTTGAAGCGGAGGCGAATTAATCATGCCTTTGATGAAAACAAAACCGACCTCACCAGGTCGTCGCTCAATGGTCAAGGTGGTAAACCCAGACCTGCATAAAGGTAAACCTTTCGCAGCGTTGTTGGAGCCACAGATTCAAAAAGCCGGTCGTAATAACAACGGCCACATTACCACCCGCCATAAAGGCGGCGGTCATAAGCACCACTATCGCGTTGTTGACTTTAAGCGCAACGATAAAGATGGCATTGCAGCCAAAGTAGAGCGCTTAGAATACGATCCAAACCGTAGCGCAAACATCGCCTTATTGTTGTTTGCTGACGGTGAGCGTCGTTACATCATTGCCGCTAAAGGCATGGTTGCAGGTCAGCCCGTCATGAATGGTTCGCAAGCACCAATCAAAGCAGGTAACAATTTGCCAATTCGTAATATTCCAATTGGTAGCACGATCCATTGCGTTGAAATGCTCCCAGGTAAAGGCGCACAAATCGCCCGCTCTGCAGGTGGTTCAGCTGTATTGCTGGCACGTGAGGGAGTATACGCTCAGGTTCGTTTGCGTTCCGGCGAAGTACGTCGCATTCTGATTGACTGCCGTGCCACGATTGGCGAAGTTGGCAATGAAGAGCATAGCTTGCGTCAAATTGGTAAAGCAGGTGCAAATCGCTGGCGTGGTATTCGCCCAACCGTTCGCGGTGTGGCAATGAACCCAGTCGATCACCCACATGGTGGTGGTGAAGGTAAGACCGGCGAAGGCCGTGTTCCTGTATCACCATGGGGTACTCCAACCAAAGGTTATCGTACACGTCGTAACAAGCGTACAACTTCGATGATCGTTCAACGTCGTCAAAAACGTTAAGCGATAAGGATAAATAGATATGACACGTTCAGCTAAAAAAGGCCCGTTTTGCGACGCCAGCTTGGTAAAAAAAGTCGAAGTTGCACAGGCCAACAAAGACAAAAAGCCGATTAAAACTTGGTCACGCCGTTCCACAATTCTGCCCGACTTCATTGGTCTGACAATTGCTGTGCACAACGGTCGTCAACACGTTCCGGTTTATGTATCAGAAAACATGGTGGGTCATAAGTTAGGCGAATTCGCTTTGACCCGTACTTTCAAAGGTCACGCTGCTGACAAGAAAGTAACGAAGAAGTAAGGGGATGATGATGGAAGTTAAAGCTATTCACAAGGGCGCCCGCATTTCTGCGCAAAAGACACGTTTGGTCGCTGATCAAATTCGTGGTTTGCCAATTGCACGCGCCATGAACATTTTGAATTTCAGCCCCAAGAAGGCCGCATTTATTGTGAAGAAGGTAGTTGAGTCTGCAATGGCCAACGCTGAACACAATAAAGGTGCCGACATTGATGAGCTCAAAGTTGCCGCAATTATTGTTGACAAGGGTACCTCCTTGAAGCGATTTACAGCGCGCGCCAAAGGCCGTGGCAATCAAATCGAAAAACAAACTTGTCACATTAGCGTGACCTTGAGTAACTAAGGAAAGATATGGGCCAAAAGATAAACCCCACCGGATTCCGACTCTCGGTAAGCAAGAATTGGACATCACGTTGGTATGCAAACAATACTGACTTTGCAAAAATGCTCAAAGAAGATGTGGATGTTCGCATCTATTTGAAAAAGAAATTGAAGAATGCATCCGTTAGCAAAGTCATCATTGAGCGTCCCGCTAAAAATGCACGCATTACGATTTATAGCTCACGCCCAGGTGTCGTGATTGGTAAAAAAGGCGAAGACATTGAAGTGCTCCGCCGCGAACTGCAAAAGCGCATGGGCGTTCCTGTTCATGTGAACATTGAAGAAATTCGCAAGCCTGAAGTCGACGCACAATTAATTGCTGACTCGATTACTCAGCAGTTAGAGAAGCGGATTATGTTCCGTCGTGCAATGAAGCGTGCCATGCAAAATGCAATGCGCCTTGGCGCACAGGGCATCAAGATCATGTCTTCAGGCCGTTTGAATGGTGCTGAGATTGCGCGTCGCGAATGGTATCGCGAAGGTCGCGTTCCACTTCACACCTTGAAGGCGGACATCGATTACGCAACATCGGAAGCAGAAACAACCTACGGCATTATTGGTGTCAAGGTATGGGTATACAAAGGCGACACATTGGGTCGTGGTGCGGATGCTCCAGTAGCAGCGCCAGCAGAGCCAGTCGTTGATGAAAAAAAGCCACGCCGCGCTCCATCCAAAACAATCGCGCGTAAACCAGCAGGCGATGCAAAGCCATTAGTAGCTGCAAAGCCAGCCGTTAAGCGTGTTAGCAAAGCAGCCGCTAAGCCAGAAGCTGCCGCTGATACACAGAAGTCAGGAGAGTAAAGCATGTTGCAACCAAAGCGTCGCAAATATCGCAAAGAGCAAAAGGGCCGTAACACTGGGGTCGCAACGCGCGGCAGTTCAGTTGCCTTTGGTGACTTTGGATTAAAGGCAGTTGGTCGCGGTCGATTAACCGCGCGCCAAATTGAGTCGGCACGTCGTGCGATGACTCGCCATATTAAGCGTGGTGGCCGTATTTGGATTCGTATTTTCCCAGATAAGCCAATTTCGCAAAAACCAGCTGAAGTCCGTATGGGTAACGGTAAAGGTAATCCAGAGTACTACGTTGCTGAGATTCAGCCAGGCAAAGTATTGTATGAAATGGACGGAGTCGATGAGACCTTGGCGCGCGAAGCTTTCAAGCTAGCTGCAGCGAAGTTGCCTATTCAGACCACATTTGTGATTCGCCACTTAGGCTAATCGGGATAGAGATAATGAATAACAAAGAATTGCAAACCAAAGACCTGAATGCCTTAAACAGCGAACTGTCTGAGCTCCTCAAAACGAGCTTCAAACTGCGCATGCAAAAGGGTACTCAGCAACTTCAAAACACTAGCCAATTGGGTAAAGTTAAGCGCGACATCGCTCGCGTGAAGACATTCATTACTCAAAAGACTGCCCAGAAATAAGGAAGGGATATGACAGAAACCTCCAAACCCTTACGCCGGACATTAATTGGCCGTGTTGTAAGTGACAAAATGCAAAAAACAGTTACGGTCCTGGTAGAGCGCCAAGTAAAGCACGCGCTCTATGGAAAGTACGTTGGCCATTCCAAAAAGTACCATGCTCACGACGAAGCCAGTCAGTACAAGATGGGCGATACGGTTGAAATTGCTGAATCTAAGCCAATCTCACGTACAAAGTCATGGGTTGTTACCCGTTTGGTAGAGGCATCAAAGGGTATTTAAGGTTTTTAAGGGGGAAATGCGCAAGATTCCTTGCCATAGCCCCTGTTTCAGTAGTAGAATAGAAGGCTTTTCGCGGTACAGAGAAGTAGTTTTTCCATAAAATCCGGGTTTTAGCGTCGCTAAATGCCCATTGACGGAACCAAAACTGTTTGCCTTTGGCAAATAAGTTGGGAATTAAGAAATGATTCAGACCGAAAGTAGATTGCAGGTTGCCGATAATACTGGCGCCAGTGAAGTGTTGTGCATCAAGGTATTGGGCGGCTCTAAGCGTCGCTACGCCAGTATCGGTGATGTCATCAAAGTCAGCGTGAAGTCCGCTGCTCCACGTGGCCGAGTAAAAAAAGGTGATATTTATAACGCAGTAGTGGTGAGAACTGCTAAGGGCGTTCGCCGCCCAGACGGCTCATTGATTAAGTTCGATGCCAATGCCGCAGTACTGCTGAATGCCAAGCTTGAGCCGATAGGAACTCGCATCTTTGGACCAGTTACGCGTGAATTGCGTACCGAGAAGTTCATGAAGATCGTTTCCCTCGCGCCTGAAGTGATTTAAGGGGTAGATATGAAAAAGATTCGTAAAGGTGACTCCGTTATTGTTCTGACCGGCCGCGATAAAGGCAAAAAAGGAACAGTGACGGATGTACTCGAGAACAAATTGGTAGTTGAAGGTGTCAACGTCTATAAGAAGAGCGTTAAACCCAACCCAAATACAGGCACAACTGGCGGCATGATCGACAAAGTGATGCCAATTCACGTATCCAACGTGGCTTTGGTGGATGCAAACGGTAAACCTTCTAAGGTTGGTATCAAAGTGGATGCCGGCAAGAAAGTCCGTTTTCTGAAAACCACTGGCGCAACGTTAAGCGCATAAGGGCCCGGAGAAATTATGAGCACACGTTTTCAAGAACACTACAAAGAAAAAGTCGTTGGCGATTTGATGACCAAATTCGGTTACAAGTCGGTAATGGAAGTTCCACGCATTACCAAGATCACCCTAAACATGGGCCTTGGCGACGCAGTGAATGACAAGAAAATCATCGAGAATGCTGTTGGTGATTTGACGAAGGTTGCAGGCCAAAAGCCCGTCGTAACGAAAGCACGCAAAGCGATTGCCGGATTTAAGATTCGTCAAGGCTATCCGATTGGTGCAATGGTTACCTTGCGCGGCGCACGCATGTTTGAATTCTTAGACCGTTTTGTTACGGTTGCATTGCCACGTGTACGTGACTTCCGCGGCATCTCAGGCAAAGCATTTGATGGCCGTGGTAACTACAACATCGGCGTTAAAGAGCAAATTATTTTCCCTGAAATTGAATACGACAAAATCGATTCGCTTCGTGGTCTAAATATCAGCATTACGACAACCGCAAAAACAGACGATGAAGCAAAAGCGCTGTTGGCGGCATTTAAATTCCCTTTCCGCAATTAAGAGGCTAACGTGGCAAAACTATCCCTAATTGAGCGCGAGAATAAGCGCGCTAAATGTGTAGAGAAATACGCAGCAAAGCGGGCTGAACTAAAGGCCATCATCGCCGATACAGCCCGTAGCGACGAAGAGCGCTATGAAGCCCGCCTGAAATTGCAAGCTCTACCACGTAACGCAAGCCCGATCCGCCAGCGGAATCGTTGTTCATTGACCGGTCGACCACGTGGCACATTCCGTAAATTCGGTTTGGCCCGTAGCAAGATTCGTGAAATCGCCTTCCGTGGCGAAATCCCCGGTTTAACCAAGGCCAGCTGGTAAGCGGCGAAAGAATTAGGAGAACTCATGAGCATAAGCGATCCAATCGCCGACATGTTGACCCGGATTCGCAACGCGCAAGCGGTGCAGAAGCCGATGGTTGTCATGCCGTCATCAAAAATTAAAGTAGCTATCGCTAAAGTCCTGAAAGAAGAGGGCTACATCGATGGTTTTGAAATCAAAGGCGAGGCAGCGAAGCCGGTATTGCATATCGAGCTGAAGTATTACGCTGGCCGTGCTGTTATCGAACGCATTCAGCGCGTCTCTACGCCTGGATTGCGGATCTATAAAGGCCGTCACGATATTCCTGAAGTCATGAATGGTTTGGGAGTAGCAATCATTTCTACGCCCCAAGGCGTGATGACTGATCGCAAGGCTCGCGCTACTGGCGTGGGTGGCGAAGTTATTTGCTACGTCGCCTAAGGAGAGCACTATGTCCAGAGTCGGAAAATCCCCCATTCCAGTACCAAAAGGTGCTGAAGTAACAATTAGTGGTTTGAATGTAACGGTCAAGGGCCCATTGGGTACCCTGAGCCATACTTTGAACACCTGCATTGGTTTAAGCCAAGCAGACGGTTTCATCAATGTCGAACGCAAAGATGACACAGTCGAGTCCGCTGCACTGTCAGGTACTACCCGTGCATTAGTCAACAATATGGTGATTGGTGTTACCACTGGCTTTGAGCGCAAGCTCAGCTTGGTAGGTGTTGGTTACCGTGCTGCTGCTCAGGGCGAAACCCTGAAATTGCAACTCGGTTTCTCGCACGACATTATTTACAACCTGCCTAAGGGTGTAAAAGCGGAAACGCCATCACAAACAGAAATCATTATTAAAGGTTCCAACAAGCAGCAGGTTGGTCAAGTTGCAGCAGAGGTTCGCGCATACCGTTCACCAGAGCCATACAAAGGCAAGGGTGTTCGTTATATCGACGAAGTCGTGCATCTCAAAGAAACTAAGAAGAAGTAATCGGGATTAGATATGAATAAAGACGAATCAAGATTAAGGCGCGCTCGGCAGACCCGCATTCGGATCGCTGAAGCATTGGCAAACCGTTTAACGGTTATCCGCAGCAACTGCCACATTTCTGCACAGGTTTATAGCCCATGCGGTACAAAAGTACTCGCAACAGCCTCAACCATGGAAAAAGATCTCCGTGCAGCAATCAAGAACGGCGGAAGCGCATCTGCAGCCCAACAAATCGGCAAGTTAATTGCTGAACGCGCTGTTAAAGCTGGCGTTGTTGACGTTGCCTTTGATCGCTCTGGCCACCGTTATCACGGCCGTATCAAAGCATTAGCTGAAGCCGCGCGTGAAGCCGGCCTGAAGTTCTAACAGATTGGTTTAGGAAAAAACATGGCAAAAATGCAAACCAAAATGCAATCCGAAGAGCGCGATGATGGTCTTCGCGAAAAGATGATTGCTGTTAATCGCGTAACGAAAGTAGTGAAGGGCGGCCGTATTTTAGGTTTTGCTGCACTCACTGTAGTTGGCGATGGCGATGGCCGTATTGGAATGGGCAAAGGAAAATCGAAAGAAGTTCCTGTGGCCGTTCAAAAAGCAATGGACGAAGCTCGTCGCAAGATGATCAAAGTAACGCTCCGCAAGGGCACTTTGCAACACACCGTAATCGGTCAGCATGGCGCGTCACGGGTAATGATTTCCCCAGCCAAAGACGGTACAGGTGTTATTGCCGGCGGTCCAATGCGCGCTATTTTTGATGTAATGGGCGTAACCAACGTGGTTGCAAAGTCGATTGGCTCAACCAATCCTTACAACATGGTTCGTGCAACCATCGATGGTTTAAGCAAGATGAGCACTCCTTCTGAAATTGCTGCAAAGCGCGGCAAGTCAGTTGAAGAGATTCTCGGCTAAGACCACTAGATTAGGAATTTATAAATGACAACGCAATCCAACTCCAAAGTCAAACTGCAATTGGTTCGCAGTTTGATTGGTACTCGTGAAAGTCACCGTGCGACTGTTCGCGGTTTAGGCTTACGCCGTATCAATTCGGTTTCAGAATTACAAGATACGCCTGCAGTACGCGGAATGATTAATAAAGTTTCTTATTTGGTCAAAGTCATCGGCTAACGATCAGCAAGATATATAGGCAAATACTATGCAACTCAACACAATTAAACCTGCAGAAGGTTCTAAGAAAAATCGCCGCCGCGTTGGACGCGGTATCGGTTCTGGCCTTGGTAAAACAGCTGGTCGTGGACATAAGGGACAAAAGTCCCGTTCAGGCGGCTTTCATAAAGTTGGTTTCGAAGGCGGTCAAATGCCAATGTATCGTCGTCTGCCAAAGCGCGGCTTCGTGTCCTTGACACGCCGTCACGTTGGCCAGATTACATTGAATGATCTTGAAAAGATTGGCTTGCCAGAAGTAGATCTTTTGGTTTTGAAGCAGCATGGTTATGCCGGTGAGCAGATCAATGCCGTTAAGGTAATTAAGACCGGCGAGCTCAAGCGCGCTGTCACTTTAAAAGGCTTAACCGCAACAGCAGGCGCAAAAGCGGCCATTGAAGCTGCTGGCGGTAAGTTGGTTGATCAGGCTTAATTGAGACAGTAATGGCACTCGGCTCTTCCAACACGCAAGGCGCTGCGCAAGCAGGGGGCAAGTTCGGCGATTTACGCCGACGCTTGGTTTTCCTGCTGCTCGCTTTGATCGTGTTCCGAATCGGTGCGCATATTCCAGTACCTGGTATTGATCCAAATCAGTTGGCTGAATTATTTTCAGGCCAAAAAGATGGCATCTTGGGAATGTTTAATCTGTTCTCAGGTGGCGCACTGTCCCGCTTCACCGTATTTGCACTTGGCATCATGCCTTACATTTCTGCATCGATCATCATGCAGTTAACAACAATCATTGTTCCATCGCTCGAGGCGATGAAAAAAGAAGGTCCTGCTGGCCAGCGCAAAATTACGCAATACACCCGCTATGCAACCGTTGTTTTGGCAACCTTCCAAGCGTTGGGTATTTCTGTGGCACTGGAAGCCCAGCCTGGTCTTGTAATTGACCCCGGTATGGCATTTCAGATTTACACCGTGATTACCTTGGTTACTGGAACGATGTTCCTGATGTGGCTTGGTGAGCAAATTACTGAGCGCGGTTTAGGTAACGGCATTTCAATCATTATTTTTGCTGGAATTGTGTCTGGTTTACCCAGTGCAATTGGTGGCTTGATGGAGTTGGTTCGTACTGGCTCCATGAGCATCTTGGCTGGTCTATTCATTGTGCTCATCGTGATTGCAGTGACTTATTTCGTAGTATTTGTTGAGCGTGGCCAGCGACGCATCCTGGTGAATTATGCAAAGCGCCAGGTTGGTAACAAAGTGTATGGCGGTCAGTCATCCCATTTGCCTTTGAAGCTCAATATGGCTGGAGTTATCCCCCCCATTTTTGCTTCATCGATTATTTTGTTCCCTGCAACGATTGCTGGCTGGTTTACCTCAGGCGAACCCACCAATATGTTTAGTAGCGTGATTAAAGACTTAGCGGCGACATTGGCTCCAGGTCAGCCGGTGTATGTGATTCTGTATGCCACAGCCATTATTTTCTTCTGCTTCTTTTACACCGCTTTGGTATTCAACAGCCGTGACACAGCAGATAACTTAAAGAAGAGCGGCGCTTTTGTTCCAGGCATTCGCCCAGGCGATCAAACTGCCCGTTACATCGACAAGATTTTGGTACGTTTAACTTTGGGCGGCGCAATCTATATGGTGCTGGTCTGTTTACTACCTGAGTTCTTGGTCTTGAAGTACAACGTGCCGTTCTATTTTGGCGGTACCTCGCTCTTGATTATTGTCGTTGTGGCAATGGACTTTATGTCGCAAGTGCAGTCGTTTGTAATGCAGCAGCAGTATGGCTCTTTAATGAAGAAGGCCAACTTTAAGATGGGTATTACACAGTAACTATGTCAAAAGATGATGTTATTCAAATGGCTGGTGAAGTAGTTGAGAATTTGCCGAACGCGATGTTTCGCGTAAAGCTGGAAAACGGACACGTAGTATTGGGGCACATTTCTGGAAAGATGCGGATGCATTACATTCGAATCCTTCCAGGGGACAAGGTGACGGTGGAGATGACTCCGTACGACCTGACGCGCGCACGCATTATTTTCCGCGCGAAGTAGTAATTAGCAGTAAATATTTTTGAATAGGTGAGTTATGAAAGTATTGGCATCCGTAAAGGTCATTTGCAGAAATTGCAAGATCATTAAGCGCAAGCGCGTTGTGCGTGTGATTTGCTCGTCAGATCCACGTCATAAGCAGCGTCAAGGCTAATTCGGTTAATTAAGAGGAATTCTCATGGCACGTATCGCTGGGGTAAACATCCCAAATCATCAACATACCGTTATCGGTTTAACGGCTATTTTTGGCATTGGCACAACACAAGCGCGCAAAATCTGCGCGTCGACTGGTGTTCCAATTGACCGTAAAGTAAAAGACTTAACCGATAGCGATTTAGAAAAATTGCGCGACGAAGTTGGCAAGCTGACGACAGAAGGCGACCTGCGTCGTGAAGTTACGATGAGCATCAAGCGCTTGATGGACTTGGGTTGCTACCGTGGTGTTCGCCATCGCAAAGGCCTGCCAGTTCGTGGTCAGCGTACCAAGACAAATGCACGTACCCGCAAGGGCCCACGTAAGTCCGGCATCGCACTTAAGAAATAATCGAGAGAGTTAAACGACATGGCAAAACAGCAAACTAGTTCAAACGCAGCCGCCCAGCGTGCGCGTAAGAAAGTTAAAAAGAACGTAGCAGACGGCATTGCGCACGTACACGCCTCTTTTAACAACACCATTATTACGATTACAGATCGTCAGGGTAATGCGCTTTCATGGGCAACTTCAGGCGGCCAAGGTTTTAAAGGATCACGTAAGTCAACTCCATTTGCTGCTCAGGTAGCGGCTGAAGTTGCAGGTAAAGCTGCAATTGAATGTGGCATTAAGAATTTAGAAGTTCAAATTAAGGGCCCTGGCCCAGGTCGTGAATCCGCTGTTCGTGCCTTGAATTCCTTGGGAATCAAGATTACGGAGATTCAGGACGTAACGCCTGTGCCACACAATGGTTGCCGCCCACCAAAGCGTCGCCGTATCTAATTTTTTGTAGTTCGCAGTATCCGTTTAGTTATTTTTTATTAAAGCCCACTGTTCATCTGATGTAAGGGATGGACTCACCGCCGGTCGAAAGACTGCGGCAAAGAAAGGAAAGCATCGTGGCACGTTACTTAGGCCCTAAGGCCAAACTATCACGTCGGGAAGGTACCGACTTATTTCTGAAGAGCGCACGCCGTGCTCTATCGGACAAATGCAAACTAGACACCAAGCCAGGTCAACATGGACGCACATCGGGCTCCAGGACTTCGGACTACGGCAATCAGTTGCGCGAGAAGCAAAAAGTAAAGCGCATGTACGGCATTTTAGAGCGTCAGTTCCGCCGCTATTTTGCTGAAGCTGAGCGTCGTAAAGGCAATACCGGCGCGACATTGCTGCAGCTTTTGGAGTCCCGTTTAGACAACGTCGTGTATCGCATGGGCTTTGGTTCTACACGTGCTGAAGCACGTCAGCTGGTGTCGCATTGCGCCGTCATGCTGAATGGCAGTGCAGTGAATATTCCATCGATGCAGGTCAAGCCTGGTGATGTTATTGCGATCCGCGAAAAAGCAAAGAAGCAAACGCGCATTCAAGAATCACTCAATTTAGTACAGCAATCAAGTGCGGTCAACTGGGTTTCCGTTGATGCGGCAAAGCTAGAAGGAACATTTAAACAAGTGCCTGACCGCGATGAAATTAGCGGTGAAATTAATGAAAGTTTGATCGTCGAATTGTATTCGCGCTAATTAGGCACTCTAAGGAAGAAAATATGCAAACAAATTTGCTCAAGCCAAAAATTATTTCTGTTGAAGCAATTACAGCAAATCAAGCAAAAGTTGTAATGGAGCCGTTTGAGCGTGGCTATGGCCACACTTTAGGTAATGCCTTACGCCGTGTATTGCTGTCATCCATGGTTGGTTTTGCTCCTACAGAAGTTGCTATTGCTGGCGTTGTTCATGAGTATTCCACTCTGGATGGCGTCCAAGAAGACGTTGTTAACTTATTGTTGAATTTGAAGGGCGTTGTATTCAAGCTCCAGTCACGCGATGAAGTCACGATCAATTTACGCAAAGAAGGTCCTGGCGTTGTTACTGCAAAGGACATTGATTTGCCCCACGACGTTGAGATCATTAACCCAGATCACGTGATTGCGCATTTGTCCGCGGGCGGCAAGCTGGATATGCAGATCAAAGTTGAAAAGGGCCGTGGCTATGTTCCAGGTAACATGCGCCAGTATCACGATGAAGCGACCAAGTTAATTGGACGCATTGTGCTTGATGCATCGTTCAGCCCAGTTTCGCGCGTAAGCTATGCAGTAGAGTCCGCTCGCGTTGAGCAACGTACCGACTTAGATCGTTTGGTCATGACCATTGAAACCAACGGCGTGTTATCGCCAGAAGAATCGATTCGTCAAGCCGCTAGCATCTTGGTTGATCAGCTGGTTGTCTTTGCTGCGCTCGAAAGCAGTGAAGTGATGGGTGATTTGGCTCCAAGCCGCTCATCGACGGTTGATCCAATGTTGATGCGCCCAGTCGATGATCTCGAGTTGACAGTGCGCTCGGCTAACTGCTTGAAGGCTGAGAATATTTATTACATTGGTGATTTGATCCAACGTACCGAAAATGAATTGTTAAAGACGCCTAACTTGGGTCGCAAGTCCTTGAATGAAATTAAGGATGTATTGGCAGCCCGTGGTTTGAGTCTTGGCATGAAACTTGAGAGCTGGCCACCCGCTAGCCTCGAGAAATAATTAGAAAGGAAGCACCATGCGTCACGGAAACGGCTTACGCAAACTCAACAGAACTTCATCCCATCGTTTGGCGATGTTGCGCAATATGTCCAATTCGCTTTTAGAGCATGAAGTGATTAAAACCACTTTGCCAAAAGCAAAAGAATTGCGCATGGTTGTTGAGCCTTTAATTACCTTGGGTAAAAAAGACAATTTGGCAAACCGCCGCTTGGCTTTTAACCGCACACGCGATCGCGATATCGTTACCAAGCTCTTCGCCGAACTCGGTCCACGTTATGCAACACGCCCAGGCGGTTACTTGCGCATTTTGAAGTTTGGCTTTCGCCATGGCGACAATGCGCCAATGGCTTTGGTTGAGCTGATGGATCGCCCAGAAGTCGAAGAGACTGCAGTCGAAGCTGACGCAGCTTAAGTCTTTGGGGTATAGTCAAAAGCCAGGCTTCGGTCTGGCTTTTTGCTTTGTTAATAAGCCCAATTTATGAATCACACAGTGAACAATGGATTCTTGCAATGACTGAATTGCTCTTGGTGATGACAAGCCTTCCAGACCCAGATGCCGCCAAGGCATTGGCAAAGCGCTTAATTGATAGTCATTTAGCGGCCTGCGTGCAAATACAGACAGGCGTGCAATCCATTTACCGTTGGGAAGGGCGCATCTGCGAGGAGCAAGAGGTGGTATTGGTGGCAAAAACTACCGCTGCGCAGTGGCCTGGGATTTCAGCCTTTATCAAGCAAAATCACCCCTACGATGTTCCTGAAATTATTGCTCAGCCACTTACCCATAGCGATACGGACTATGCTCGGTGGGTTATTGCAGAGACAACAGGTACGACCAATTAGATGATGCTATTTCAAGCCCATTCCCGAATCAATGCGTGGCTATTGTCTGCCATGGCGATCGCAGCTAGCTTCCTATTGATGCTGCCGGCCAGCGCTCAGAAAGCATTTTTACATCCCGATAAAGCGTTTCCAGTAACCGTCAGCTGGCTTGAAAATAAGACGCAACTGGAAGTTAATTTTTTAACGGCAAAGGGATACTACCTCTACCAAGAGACCTTCCAGTTTCGGTTGATGCAAGGCGATGGTGCTAGTCAAGCCTTGACGGCAACATTACCCAAAGCGGAAGTGAAGTTTGACGAGACCTTTCAGAAAAACATGCCGATCTATCGCTACCCCATCGACGTCATTTTGACTCTGCCGGGCGGGGTTGCGTTAGCGGAAAAAGGTCAAGGGATTCAGATTGAAGTCGATTTACAAGGCTGTGCGGATGGCGGAATTTGCTACCCACCCACTACCTTGAAATTCAATATCGCTGCGCCGGGTGTACAAGTCATGCCCATGCCGGATGAATTAATTCCGAGTGCTAGTAGCGCCACTAGCAATCAACAAGTAAGCGTTTCAGATCGTTTTAAGGGCTTGTGGCAGCAGCGTGATGATGTGAATGCTATTGACCAATTTTTAAAGGAAACACCAACCGCTTATTTATTCATTGCTTTCTTTGTGCTTGGTCTGGCATTAGCATTTACGCCCTGTGTATTGCCAATGCTACCTATTTTGTCGAGCATTGTTTTCGGTACGCAAGGCAGTAAACCCATTAAAAAGTCCCGCGCAGCCGTGCTTGCGGCAGCATATATTTTGGGGATGGCCCTTATGTATGCGCTGGCCGGAGTATTGATGGCAGCATTGGGTAGCGGCGCGCAGCAAGCCTTACAAAATCCTGTCGTGTTAATTGCCTTTGCGATATTGCTTTTGGTACTTGCTGGAAGTCTATTTGGTTTTTACGGACTAAGCCTCCCCCAGTCTTGGCATGGTCACATTGATCGGATTGCCGGTCGACAAAAAGGCGGAAGTATCGCGGGTGCTTTTATTTTGGGCGGTGTATCCACCTTGGTAGCTAGCCCATGTATCACCGCGCCACTTGCTGGCGTGCTCGGGTTTATTGCTCACACCGGATCCATGAGTTTAGGCGGCGGCCTCTTGTTTGTGATGGCACTTGGCATGGGGCTACCACTCTTTTTCATTGCTGTAGAAGCGCGCATGCTGATACCAACTACAGGCAAATGGATGATTGGTCTTCAGCGCATACTGGGCATCATGCTGATCATGCTGGCTGCATGGATTGTGTCGCCGATTCTGCTTGGCAATACCAATTCATCAAGTGGTAATGGTGGTGGATTGGCGCGCTCTGAAAAGCAGCTTGGTGATTTGACCTTTAAGGTGATTGGATCGATCGAAGCATTGCAACCCTTCTTTGAAGAAGCTAAGCGCACAGGGAAACCATTGCTGCTCGACTTTTATGCCGACTGGTGCATTAGTTGCAAAGAGATGGAAATCAAGACCTTTGCCAATCCAGCGGTTGCAAAAAAAATGCAGGACTTTATTTTGGTACAGGCCGATGTCACCAGTAACTCTGCTGCGCACCAAGCCTTATTAAAGCGTTATGGCTTATTTGGCCCGCCCGGCATTTTGCTATTTAATGCTGCAGGCGAGGAGCTGATCAATCAACGCGTAGTCGGCTTCATGCCGCCGGATCGCTTCTTGCTGCGTTTGAACACTGCTGCACCCTAAGCAAGTAAGACTGCTTAGGGATTTGCTTTGAGCAGGCGCGCAGCCTCGAGTGCAAAGTACGTCAATATCCCATCCGCACCGGCGCGCTTAAACGCCATCAGCGATTCCATCATGACTGCATCGTGGTCAAGCCAGCCGTTTTGCGCTGCCGCTTTTAGCATGGCATATTCGCCGCTCACTTGGTAGGCAAAGGTGGGGTAAGCGAATGTATCTTTGGCCCGGCGCACAATATCCAGGTAGGGCATGCCGGGCTTGACCATCACCATATCAGCACCTTCGCTGATGTCGAGCGCCAGTTCACGCAACGCTTCATCACTATTTGCGACATCCATTTGATAGGTTTTTTTATCGGCTTTGCCGAGATTTTGGGCCGAACCCACTGCATCCCGAAATGGACCATAAAATGCCGACGCATATTTAGCCGAGTAGGCCATGATGCGCGTGTGAATCAAGTTTTGCTTTTCAAGTGCTGCACGAATGGCGCCAATGCGACCATCCATCATGTCCGACGGCGCCACGATATCGACACCGACGCTTGCATGCATCACAGCCTGCTTCACAAGGATGGCGGTAGTTTCATCATTCAGAATCCGGCCAGCATCATCCAAGACACCATCTTGACCATGGCTGGTGTAGGGATCAAGGGCAACATCGGTCATGATGCCCAGAGTAGGGAAGTGTTTTTTTAGCTCGCGTACTGCAGTCGGCACAAGGCCATTGGGGTTAAACGCCTCTTGCCCATCGGGGGTTTTAAGTTGGCTACTGATGACTGGAAACAGGGCAAGTACTGGGATGCCCAAAGTGACGCATTCTTGTGCAACCGGCAACAGTAAGTCGAGTGACACCCGATTAATGCCGGGCATGGACTTGACCGCTTCCGTTTGCTTTGATCCTTCCAGTAAAAAGACCGGGTAAATCAAATCACTGCAAGACAGGGTATTTTCTTGAATCAGGCGGCGCGACCAATCATCGCGACGCATCCGGCGGGGTCTATGGGCGGGGAACTGGAATAGTGAGCTCATGGGGTATGTCGGTAGTTAAAGGTGCAGTAATGGTTTGGGGTTCAGGAAACAGCCAACTTAGAATCAGTTTATCGGCTTCTTCCAGTCCTATTCGCTTTGTACTCGAAAATAGCTGTGCTGTTAATCGGGAAGATGCCTTAGCGCCGTCACCCAAGTCCGGATCGTACTGCTGTAATTGCTTAGTAACCGCCTCAAGGGCATGACGGCACTCACTTTTATTCAATTTATCGCACTTGCTCAGCAAGATATGAATCGGTTTGCCGGTGGGCACAAACCACTGAATCATTTGCTCATCCAGGTCGGTAATGCCTCGTCTGGCGTCGACAATCTGGATCAGGCCAACCAAGGGGTTGCGTTGCTGCAAATAGTCGCTTAGAAGGCCATTCCAGTGGTATTTGGTTTCGCGGTTGACGGCGGCATAGCCGTATCCCGGCAAGTCCACCAAATAAGCCAATAAGTCCTCTTTGGCAAAAACCCCGAAATAATTGATATGCTGGGTCCGTCCGGGGGTTTTACTGGCAAAAGCCAGCCTTTTTTGATTGCACAGCACATTAATCGCAGTGGATTTGCCCGCATTTGACCGCCCAGCAAAGGCGACCTCACGCAGCCCCAGCTCAGGCAGGCAGTGGATGTCGTTTACGGTAGTGGCGAAACGCGCTTGAAAGAGTTTAGACATGTGTGCAAGCTATTGTAAAATCACGGAAAATAGTGGAAGAAATGGTGGGCGTCGGTAAATTGGCGTTATCCATGCACTCTTAGGAATTTTTGTTAAGGTAAACATAATGCGTCAATCTGTTCAAATCTCCAAATTAAACGGCTTTCGGTCCGGTTTCATGGCCTTTTTAGTTGCCGCCAGTTTCGGCTTTAGTGCCTCTAGCATTGCTGCGGGCCCTGCTACCAAGCCAGCCAAACCCGATGCAGCAATTGGAGAGAAGTTGTATACCAATGGTGATCCACAGCGCGGTGTAATCGGCTGCGCAAGTTGCCACGGTGCGGAAGGCAAGAGTGCTGCCGGCGCATGGCCAAAGTTGGCTGGCCAACACAGCGCTTACACCATCAAGCAGCTTAAAAACTACAAAGATGGCACACGTGCAAATGCCATTATGGCCGGCATGTCAGCCGCTTTAACAGAACAAGATATGGCCAATATCGCCGCGTATCTGAGTAAGCAAACGGTTTCCTTGGGCGTTGCTCAGAACAAAGAGACCATTGGCTTGGGTAAGCAAATTTATGCGGGCGGTATTGCAGAAAAAGGCATCCCAGCTTGCGCTGCATGCCATAGTCCGAACGGCGCTGGTATTCCTGCACAGTACCCACTTCTGAGTGGTCAGTGGGCAGATTATTCCATGGCACAACTTGGTTACTTCCGCGATGGCACGCGGAAAAATAATGCAGCGATGACCGCCATTGCTGCCAAGCTATCGGACGTTGAAATGAAGGCAGTTTCAGATTACATGGCTGGTTTACGCTAAACCTGCTTGCTGCATCAAAGACAAACCCCGCATACTGTGCGGGGTTTTTGTTTTAAGGCAGGGTACGTTCGCCCGCAAAAAGATCGCTCACATTTTCACGATCACGAATCACATAGGCTTTATCGCCATCCACCATGATCTCAGCGGGGCGGGGCCGCGTGTTGTAGTTTGAAGACATCACAAAGCCGTATGCACCAGCAGACAAGATCGCTAAATAATCTCCTTCTGCAATCGCAAGCGCGCGATCACGACCAAGCCAATCACCCGACTCACAAACCGGTCCCACCACATCATAAGTTTGATGCGAAAGTTCTTTTGTCTGAATCGGCACAATCGCGTGATACGCCTCATAGAGTGCGGGGCGCATTAATTCGGTCATCGCCGCATCCACAATACAAAAATTCTTTTCCGCGCCGGGTTTGAGGTACTCCACACGCGTGAGTAAAACGCCTGCATTACCAACCAATGACCTACCCGGCTCAAGGACCACATCCAGGTGCGCAAAGCCACGTTTGGCAACGTGATTGAGCAGGGCGTTAGTAAATTCAGTAATGTCGGGTGGCGTTTCGGCTCCGTAAGATATGCCAAGGCCGCCTCCTAAATCGAGGTGGTGAATCACGACCCCCTCTTTTTTGAGGTGGACCACCAAGTCCAATACTTTATCAACGGCATCTAAGTAGGGTGCGATGCTGGTGATTTGCGAGCCAATGTGGCAATCAATTCCGACGACATCGATGTGCGATAAGAGCGCTGCCTCGCGGTAGGTCTTCAGAACCTCATGGTAAGCAATGCCAAACTTATTGTCTTTGAGGCCAGTAGAAATATACGGGTGTGTTTGTGCATCGACATCGGGATTAACGCGCAAGGAAATGGGGGCGCGGCAACCCTGCTGTGAAGCGATGCGATTGATTTGATGCAGCTCCGGAATAGACTCCACATTGATGCATTTAACCCCGGCTTTCAGTGCCGCTGTAATTTCAGTGGCAGATTTGCCTACTCCAGCAAATACGAGACTCGAAGGCTCAGCACCAATGGCTAGGGCGCGGGCCAGTTCGCCGCCACTCACTAAATCAAAGCCAGCTCCCAAGCGCCGCAAGCAATCCAAGACTGCTAAATTGCTATTGGATTTCATCGCAAAGTGGATGCGGGCACGCCGCTTACCGGCTGCGTCTACACAGGCACGATCGTAGGCTTGATAGGCCTCGGTGATTGCGCGCTTACTGTAAATGTAGAGAGGCGTTCCATATTGTTCTGCCAGGCTTGCTAAAGAAACATCCTCGGCATACCACTTGCCGCCACGCTCTGAAAAGCCAGCTAAATGGGGGAGGGGGTTAGATTGGGTGTCGACGGTCATTGCTTTGGTGGGTTGGCGCTAGCTGGACTACTAGGCGGGTATAAAACGCCCTTGGGCTCAGCTTGAGTTGGGGGATTGGGGACGGGTGGTACCGTGGGCAAGTACAGGGGGCCCCTAACCCCGCATCCCGTGAGGGATATTAGAAGTCCAATACCCAGTGCTCTGATTAGAATGGCTATCATGGTTATCTTTATTACGAATGATTGAATATAGCATGCAGCAGCCTGATACCAAGCCTAGTAATTCAGCGGCGGAAGCAATTGATGACTCGCAATTTCATCAGTTGGGTGCGCACCTGCTGCAGTCGATCGAACTGGCATTGGAAGCTACCGATGATCTCCTGGACTTGGATCTCGATGTATCGCGTCAGGGGGGTAATGTCATTACCATTCAGTTTCGTGATCGCAGTGTGATTGTGGTCAACACCCAGCCACCCCTCCATGAAATCTGGGTAGCCGCAAAGTGTGGCGGCTTTCATTACCGCTGGGCAGGTAGTATGGCAAAGCCGCTATGGCTGGACACCAAAACCGGCCGTGAGTTGCTCAGTGATTTATCCGAGTTTGCTAGTGCGCAAGCAGGCCAGCCACTAACCATCGCACTGAAATAAGCGCGACCTCGTTTTATTACGCTGCGCCAGTAGCAACCAGTGTTTCAATCACGGTAGCGTCCGGCACTTGCTGAATGCGCGCAGCGCCAATCGATCCCAATGTGATGTAGCGAATTTGCCCTGCCTCTGTCTTTTTATCGACCTGCATTAATTCCATAAAGCGCTCTGTGCCTAGCTTGGGCGGCACGATGGGCAAGTGCATTGCTTTAATCATTTGTTTCAGGCGCTGTGCATCAGCCTGGCCAATGTGACCTAAGCGCGCACTCAGATCGGCTGCCATCACCATGCCGCAGCCTACCGCCTCACCATGCAACCACTCGCCATATCCAAGCCCAGATTCAATCGCATGACCGAAGGTGTGACCAAAATTTAAGGTGGCCCTAATTCCTCCTTCACGCTCATCGGCAGAGACAACCGCAGACTTAATTTCGCAGGAGCGCAAAACCGCGTGGGCCATTGCATCGGTATCGCATGCAAGTAAGGCGCTGGTATTGGCTTCGATCCAATTTAAGAAATCAGCATCGGCAATCGCACCATGTTTAATCACCTCAGCTAGGCCAGCGGAGAGCTCGCGGGCCGGCAGTGTGCGGAGTGTATTTAAATCGGCAATCACGGCTACTGGCTGGTGAAAGGCGCCAATCATATTTTTCCCTAAGGGATGATTGATGCCAGTTTTGCCGCCAACCGACGAGTCAACTTGAGCCAATAGGGTTGTAGGGACTTGAATAAAGCGAATGCCACGCATGAAGCTAGCAGCGCCAAAGCCAGCCATATCGCCCACCACGCCACCGCCGAGTGCAACGATCATGCTTTGACGATCGGCACCATGTGCAAGTAGTTCGTCAAAAATGAGCTGCAGGTGCTGCCAGTCTTTATATGACTCGCCATCCGGTAATTCGAGTAAGCGAACGGTTTTACCCAGTTGGCTTAAGGTGCTCATCAGCGTCTTTGCATACAGCGGTGCAACGGTTGTATTGCTCACAATAAAAACCGTAGTACTGGATTTGAGGTGGGGCTCGAATAGCGCCTTCTGCTCAAGCAAATCCGTGCCAATGTAAATGGGATAGCTGCGGCTAGCTAAGTCGACGTGTAGTGTTTTCATGAGGAGAGTTCAAGTTGCATCAGTAATGTATGGACCAGCTGATTGACACTGGGTTTGCCAGTTTCAATCACATGGTCTGCGATTTCGCGGTAGAGGGGGTCACGTACCCGGTATAAATTTTCTAGGGTTTGGCGTGCATCTCCGGTTTGCAAAAGAGGGCGGCCTTCACCGCCTTTAGTGCGGTGCCAAAGCTCAGTTGGCCCTGCATGTAAATAAATCACAGTGCCTCTGCTGCTGAGTAAGGCGCGATTCTCTGGAAGAATGACAGCCCCGCCACCAGTAGCCAGAACAATTGACTCTTCCTGTGCTGCCTCCTTAATCGCTTGAGCCTCCCGCTTACGAAAGCCGGCCTCACCCTCCATTTCAAAAATGACGGGGATTTTGACGCCACAGCGCTCTTCGATCAATGTATCGGCATCAATAAATCGACGGTCTAATTTACGGGCCAATAATTTACCCACCGTGGATTTACCGGCGCCCATTAGGCCAACAAGATAAATGTTTTTTGTTAAGGAATTCACCTCTTGATTTTATTAGGGTTTGCCGACAACAGTGGGGGTTATAAAGACCAATAGCTCGGTTTTATCGCGTAAGGTGGATTTATGCTGAAAAAAGTGCCCAATTAGTGGGATGTCCCCCAATAAAGGGATTTTGACTACATCCTCGCGTTCTGTGGTTTGGTAGACGCCCCCAAGAATCACGGTTCCACCATTTTCAACCGTGACTTCCGAACTCAGATTTTTAGTATCAATGGCATACCCTTGTTCGGTTTTCATGCCGACCGTATCTTTGTTAATGGAAACCAGCATCGAAATCGTGTCGTCGGGATGAATTTTGGGAACGACCTCAAGGCGTAAGTTGGCCTTACGAAATTGCAGCTTACTGCCTGTTTGGCTCGATGTTTGATAGGGAAGTTCAGTGCCTTGCTCAATCGTCGCTTTTACCTGGTCAGCCGTCATGATGCGTGGATTCGACAAAATCTTCCCTTGACCATCGCTTTCCAATGCGGACAACTCCATCTGCAGTAATCGCGTTGCGCCCTTGGACAAAAGGGTAGCGGCTACTGTACTCGGATCAAGGCCCGCTAGCCCCGATGCCCCCAAATCCCAATTACTGATCAGCATGTTATCGGCATCCCCGCCTATGCCCTTGGCCTGCAATCCCAGTTTGGCACCTAAGTTCCGTGCAAAGCGGTGATCCGCTTCGACGATGCGCGCCTCAATCAAAATTTGCTTTGGACTGCTGAGGTGATCGCCCCCAAAAGGCAATGCGGCATCGTCTCTGCGGTGCTTTTGAAAACTCAGAATTTCGGCATGAGGAGCAATCCAGTAAATATCGCCTTGCCGAATGATACCCAAACCCCTGCTGGCTAAAATCGAGTGCAAGGCGGTATGCCATGCTGTATTTTTAAGGTCCAAGGAAATACGCCCTTGAATGGCCGCACTTAATAAAAAGTTGGTGTTACCCAGGCGCGCTAATTCGTGCAAAAGCGCGCTGACCTCAATGTTGGCAAAGTGGAGGCTAATGGTATTTTGCTGAGCTGGGCGCATGGCGGCTGGCCCGAGGTTGTCGGAGGCCGCATGTACACCATAAAAAGGGCTGAACGTAATGATCAGGAGAAAAAGTAGGCAATACACCAATCCCATGCATTACTCCTTGCTGACGGAAATCGCGACAGACTTGCCGTCATTGGATGTGAGCATGGCGAGCTCGCGTGTGACGGAGGAGAGGCGCCACCCTTCTACTGCGGGGCTGTTTAAGGAAATGTGTTGCATGCCTTCCCCCGTATGAAAAAGACCACTGGTGCCTGAACTGGAATTACTCATGCCCAAGTAGCGCCACCGCTTAAGGGATTGCTCAGCAGGGCTGATTTTTGGCGCCTGCGAACTATGGGCATTACGCGCCCGAGTTGTATTGGCATTTTGCAACACCACACTTTCCAGTGATTCCAGTTCGGATAACAGCAACGCTTGGTTATCTTCCAGCTGGTCCTTCAGACTTAAAACAAGCGCCTTGACCTGATCGACGCTCTGCCCCGCTTCATCCGCTGCAGACGGTTGCAAGCTTTGGGCTGTGCGCAACTCAAATAACCAATAACTATTGAGTAGGGTGGCCGCCGCCATGCAGACGACCATTGCAAGCCAAATGGGCCCTGCTTGTAAAAGGGCTCTTAACTGGAGATTTTTTGTCAGGGGGCTAGATGCCCCCTGAATGGAGTCCGCTTTGCGGTTTTGATGTGAGGGAAACTGCTCGGAAAGGCGATGGGCATCCGCTTCATATGAATGGCGATTCATGGTTTTGTTCTCAGGTATGGAGGTATTGCCACGTAGCTTGGAATGACCGATGGCAGGGTCATCCCCCAATTCACTCAAAATGGCATCAAAAGACTCGGGGGAAATGGATCGCTTCGGCACGCCATGATTTTTGCTGATCGCGCAATCCTGTGCTATCAGGAAAAGACTCCTCTTGTATCGGCTAAATCTGATTTAGAGGGGGATAAGCAGCCGACATATAATCCCAATATGGCGATCTCCCCTAAAGACAAGCCACCAGTCAAGCCCTCGCTCAAGCGATCGCCTGACGGTCGGTCTTACCGTCCACACCCAGATAATGTGTCGCTATCGAGCACCATTCGTGGGCCCTTGATTAAGGCCTTATTGGTCTTTGCTTTAGCCGGCGGGGTGATGGTTACGATGTTGATTGCCTATGCATTCATTATCGCTATTCCGAATTTGCCGCCAATCTCGGCTTTGGTCGACTACAAACCAAAAGAGCCGTTGCGTGTTTTTACGGCCGATAAAGTATTAATTGGGGAGTTCGGTGAAGAGCGTCGCACGGTAGTTCCTTTGTCTGAGATTCCATTGCAGATGCGCAATGCCGTATTGGCAATTGAGGACGATCGCTTTTATTCCCATGGCGGGGTCGATTACTTGGGTGTTTTGCGCGCAAGCTTAGCGAATTTACGGGGCCGCCTTTCTCAGGGCGCATCCACCATCACCATGCAAGTAGCGCGCAATTTCTTTTTAGGTAACGAAAAAACATTTAGCCGAAAGATCTATGAAGTATTGCTGGCTTGGGAGATTGAATCGAAATTATCGAAAGATAAGATTCTAGAAATTTACATGAACCAGATTTTTTTGGGTCAGCGGGCCTATGGGTTTTCAAGTGCAGCGCAAATTTACTTTGGTAAAGACCTAAAAAGTTTAACCATTGCAGAATCTGCCATGTTGGCCGGTTTACCTAAAGCACCTTCAGCATATAACCCGGTTAGTAATTTCCGACGCGCCAAGATTCGTCAAGAATACATTTTGCAGCGCATGCGCGATTTAGCTTACATCACGCCAGAGCAATATCAGGTCGCAATGGCAGAGCAGTTGCGGGTGCGCGGCCTTGGTAATGAGTTCTCGACACGCGCAGACTTTGCTGCAGAGATGGTCCGTCAATTATTGTTTAGTCAATATGGCGAAGCCATTTACTCACAAGGCTTGAGTGTTTACACCACCTTGATTAAAGCAGATCAGGATGCGGCGTATGCAGCGGTACGCCGCGGTATTTTTGATTATGACTTGCGGCATGCTTACCGTGGTCCAGAGGGCTTCATTGATTTACCTGAAGATGAACTCAAGCGGCAGCGCGCAATCGACATAGCTTTGCTGGATTACCCCCCATTGGATGAGCTGCAATCCGGCGTCGTATTGGAAGTGAAGCCAAAAGAGTTGCAGGTTATGATTGCAACAGGCGATGTCATCTCCATTAAAGGCGATGGCTTAAAGTTAGCATCCGCATCCCTAACGGACAGTTCGCAGCCTAAAAAACGCTTACGTCCTGGCGCGGTAGTTCGCCTGCTTTCCGATGGCGGTGTCTGGAAGTTAGCTCAGCTCCCCCAAGTCGAGGCAGCATTTATTGCTTTAGATCCGGAGAATGGTGCAATTCTCTCCTTGGTTGGTGGGTTTGATTTTCGTCGTAATCAATTCAATCACGTTACCCAGGCGCAACGTCAACCCGGCTCTGCTTTTAAGCCCTTCATATACGCCGCCGCAATTGAAAAAGGGTTTAACCCCGGCACCTCAGTCAATGATGCGCCTTTATCGATTGGTAGTTTGGAGACTGGCAGCCAAGCATGGGAACCAAAAAATTACGATGGTAAGTTCGATGGTTTTATGCCGCTACGAACGGCGCTCGCCAAGTCTAAAAACTTAGTGTCAGTGCGGGTGATACGCAAAATTGGACCATCCTATGCGCAAGACTTCATTCAGCGTTTTGGCTTTGAGCCGGAGAAGCATCCACCCTATTTAACAATGGCACTGGGCGCTGGATCGGTCACACCCTTACAAATGGCAACGGCGTATAGCGTGTTCGCCAATGGCGGATACCGTGTGGATCCCTTCTTAATTAGTAAGATGGTCGATTCCAAGGGCGTCGTTCTCTTTGAGGCACAGCCGGTACGCGCAAGTGTCGATGCCACCCGAGTGCTCGATGCGCGCACGACCTTTGTCATGGATAGCATGCTGCAAGAAGTTACGAAGTCGGGCACGGCGGCCAGCACGAGAGGCAAATTAGGCCGTACTGATTTGGCTGGCAAGACCGGAACAACAAATGACTCCCATGACGCTTGGTTTGCCGGCTACAACCCAGATGTTGTTGCAGTGGCGTGGATTGGGTTTGATCGGCCGCGCAGTCTTGGCGATCGCGAAACAGGTGGTGGATTAGCGCTGCCGGTATGGACCTCATTTATGGCAACTGCTCTAAAAGGGAGGCCTGAACAATCTCGATTGGTTCCTGAGGGGGTAGTGCAGTCCGGTGGAGATTGGTTTATTCCCGACTTTGCTCCGGCGGGTGGTTTAGGTACGGTTAACTAGGAGGCCAGCATAATGGCACGCCAGGCGCGCATTGTTATTTCGGGTCAGGCAATGCATGTGCTGGTGCATGGAAATAATCGTGAGACCTTGTTTCATGCGCCGGCAGACTACACCACTTACCTCGATTGGCTGCGCACTGCAGCCGCTCAATTTTCAGTAGCGGTTCATGCTTATGCGCTAATGCCCAATCATGTGCATTTGCTCCTCAGTCCCAAAGAGTCGCAGTCGCTAGCGAAATTAATGCAATCCTTAGGGCGGCGCTATGCGCAATTCTTTAATCAAAAGCACGGACGTACCGGAACAGTTTGGGAGGGCCGTTATCGCTCATCCTTAATTGATCCCGATTACGTTCTACGTTGTCAGCGTTACATTGAGCTAAATCCTGTCCGTAGCGGCCTGGAATCCCGGCCTACTGACCATCCTTGGACGAGTTATGCCAGTCACATCGGCGGAAAAGCGGAAGTATGGTTACAAGACCACCCGCGGTTTTGGGGCCTCGGAAATACCCCGTTTGAGCGTCAAATGGCTTGGGCAAACTGGGTCAAAGAAGGTGCCCCCCACTCGGAGGACCGCGCAATTACAGAAGCCGTTCTACGGTCAAAGCCATGGGTAGGCCCAGAGTATGCAAAAACCCTCTTTAAGGGCAATCTAGACTTTATGCAGATTCGCCCACGTGGGCGCCCGATTAAAAAAGACCCTCCCGAAGTAAGGCCAACTTAATTAACGGGCACTAAGGTTGGTGTGGAGTGAATAAGTGAATAAATAGTCACTCTGTCCCTATTAAAATAATCATCCTCGTTGATCTCCCTATTTAAATGGGACAGAGTCAATTAAAAAGATTGCACTTAAGGGGGTATTCCCCTATATTTGATCTCCCACGCGCTTTCGCGCCATTATGCGCCGTTATCGAGACACACTATGAATAGCAAAATTACCAAAAATACTTCAGATACTTCAAAAGTAGCGGCTGAAACAATTCGGCCAATCGCACAGGGTTTGTACGATCCGGCAAATGAACATGATGCATGTGGCGTCGGTTTTGTTGCGCACATCAAAGGTAAAAAATCCCACGCGATTGTGGCGCAGGGTTTGCAAATATTAGAAAACTTGGATCACCGCGGCGCTGTTGGTGCTGATCCACTGATGGGTGATGGTGCCGGTATTTTGATCCAAGTTCCCGATCTCTTGTATCGCGAGGAAATGGCCAAGCAAGGAGTCACATTACCTCCGTTTGGTGAATACGGTGTGGGTATGATCTTTTTGCCAAAAGAAAGCGCATCACGTTTGGCCTGTGAACAAGAGCTCGAAAGAACAGTTCGCTTAGAAGGTCAAGTAGTGCTTGGATGGCGTGATGTACCAATTGATGTCAAATTGCCGATGTCACCAACGGTACAAAAGACAGAGCCGTTCATTCGCCAAATTTTCATTGGGCGCGGTCGCGACATCATGACAACCGATGCCTTAGAGCGAAAGTTATATGTCATCCGCAAAACAGCGAG
This sequence comes from Polynucleobacter difficilis, assembly GCF_003065365.1. NCBI lineage: Bacteria > Pseudomonadati > Pseudomonadota > Betaproteobacteria > Burkholderiales > Burkholderiaceae > Polynucleobacter > Polynucleobacter difficilis. The sequence goes on from NZ_CP023276.1 coordinate 80,194, forward strand.
TCACGCCATTCAAGATTTGCACTTAAAGCACGGCAAAGAATATTTCGTTGCATCGATGTCAGCACGCACCATTGTTTACAAGGGACTCCTGCTTGCAAATCAAGTAGGTGCGTATTACTTAGACTTACAAGATCAACGCTGCGTGTCGGCGTTAGCCTTGGTGCATCAGCGTTTTTCAACCAACACTTTCCCGGCGTGGGAGTTGGCCCACCCTTATCGCATGATTGCGCACAACGGTGAAATCAATACCGTTAAAGGAAACGTAAATTGGGTTAATGCACGCACCGGCGCAATTAGCTCCCCAGTATTGGGTGATGATCTACAAAAATTGTGGCCATTAATTTATCCAGGTCAGTCTGATACGGCTTGCTTCGATAACTGCTTAGAGTTATTGGTTATGGCGGGCTACCCCTTGGCACAAGCCATGATGATGATGATTCCTGAGGCATGGGAACAGCACACCTTGATGGATGAGAACCGCCGCGCGTTTTATGAATACCATGCAGCGATGATGGAGCCATGGGATGGTCCTGCCGCCATGGCCTTTACCGACGGCCGTCAGATTGGGGCAACGCTCGATCGCAATGGATTACGTCCAGCACGCTATTACGTCACCGATGACGATCTCGTGATCATGGGTTCCGAGGCAGGTGTATTGCCGGTACCTGAGAACAAGATTGTGCAAAAGTGGCGCCTGCAACCCGGCAAGATGTTCATGATTGACATGGAGCAAGGCCGCATCATTGATGACCTTGAACTCAAAGATGCGGTATCGAAAGCCAAGCCATACAAGAGCTGGATTGATGCCGTACGCGTTAAGTTGGATGAAGTCGATTTATCCAAAAAAGATAGTGTGGATGAACAGGTTCATATACGGCCAGCTGCAAAACTATTGGATCGCCAGCAGGCATTTGGTTATAGCCAAGAAGACCTTAAGTATTTAATGGCGCCAATGGCCTTATCAGGTGAAGAAGCAATTGGTTCGATGGGTAACGACAGCCCACTGGCTGTTTTGTCGAATAAAGACAAATCCCTTTACAACTACTTTAAGCAACTCTTTGCTCAGGTTACCAACCCTCCAATCGATTCGATTCGGGAAAATATGGTGATGTCCTTAGTTTCGTTTGTGGGACCAAAACCCAATTTGCTCGACACCAACAACATCAATCCCCCAATGCGGCTAGAAGTGAGTCAGCCCATTTTAGATTTTGAAGAGATGGCGAAGATTCGCCACATTGAGCACTACACCAATGGCAAGTTCCGCACTTACGAATTGGATATCTGCTATCCAGTCGCTTGGGGCAAAGAAGGTATTGAGGCGCGCCTAGCATCCTTGTGCGCAGAGGCTGCCGATGCAGTTAGCCTCGGCTTCAACATTGTGCTGATCAGTGATCGCCAAGTGGATGAGAAGCACGTTGCTATTCCAGCGCTATTGGCAACGTCTGCCATTCACCAGCATTTGGTTGCTAAGGGATTGCGTACTAGCGTTGGTCTAGTTGTAGAGACCGGTAGCGCGCGCGAGACCCATCACTTTGCATTGCTCGCGGGCTATGGTGCAGAAGCCATTCACCCCTTCTTGGCAATGGAGACTTTGGCGGAAATGGCAAAAGGTTTGCCCGGTGATCTATCACCCGAAAAAGCCATCAAGAATTACGTAAAAGCGGTAGGCAAAGGCTTGCAAAAAGTCATGTCAAAAATGGGTATCTCAACCTATATGTCCTATACCGGATCACAAATTTTTGAGGCCATTGGACTCAATCAGGAAGTGATTCAACAGTATTTCAAAAATACGCCATCGAATGTGGGCGGTATTGGTGTGTTTGAAATTGCCGAAGAGGCCCTGCATATGCATCAGCAGGCGTTTGGAAACGATCCTGTGCTCAGCAATATGCTCGAAGCGGGCGGCGAATATGCCTATCGTGTTCGCGGTGAAAATCACATGTGGACACCCGATACCATTGCAAAGCTACAGCATGCAGCGCGTACGGGTTCTGACAAGGGCTACCAGACATATAAAGAGTACGCCAACATCATCAATGACCAGAGCAAGCGTCAGATGACCTTGCGCGGCTTATTTGAATTTAAGGTGGATCCTGCTAAAGCGATTCCGCTCGATGAGGTGGAGTCTGCTAAAGAGATCGTCAAACGCTTTGCCACGGGCGCGATGTCCTTGGGCTCCATCTCAACCGAGGCCCATGCAACCTTAGCAATTGCAATGAACCGTATTGGAGGTAAGTCCAATACAGGCGAGGGCGGCGAAGATCCGAATCGCTACAAGAACGAACTCAAAGGCATTCCGATTCGTAAGGGCGAAAGTCTTGCAAGCATTCTGGGTAGCGATGTGGTCGAAGCCAATATTCCATTGGAAGATGGCGATTCCTTGCGCTCAAAAATCAAGCAAGTAGCGTCCGGCCGCTTTGGCGTCACCGCCGAATATTTACGCTCAGCCGATCAGTTGCAAATCAAAATGGCGCAAGGCGCAAAGCCAGGCGAGGGCGGTCAGTTGCCTGGTAGCAAAGTATCCGATTACATTGGTAAGTTGCGTTATTCGGTACCGGGCGTTGGTTTGATTTCTCCGCCTCCACACCATGATATTTATTCGATTGAAGACATTGCGCAGCTGATTCATGACCTTAAGAACGTCAATCCGAAGGCAGATGTGTCAGTCAAGCTTGTTGCTGAAGTGGGAGTGGGTACGGTTGCTGCGGGTGTTGCTAAAGCGAAAGCCGATCACGTGGTGATTGCGGGCCATGATGGCGGTACCGGCGCCTCGCCACTTTCATCGATTAAGCATGCGGGTTCCCCATGGGAGCTTGGTCTTGCTGAAACCCAGCAAACCTTGGTACTCAATCGTTTGCGTAGCCGTATTCGGGTGCAGGCCGATGGTCAAATGAAAACCGGTCGTGACGTGGTGATTGGCGCCTTACTTGGTGCGGATGAATTTGGTTTCGCCACTGCACCACTGGTAGTAGAAGGTTGCATCATGATGCGCAAGTGCCATTTGAATACCTGCCCAGTTGGTGTTGCTACGCAAGATCCAGAGCTGCGTAAAAAGTTCGCGGGTAAGCCAGAGCACGTGGTTAATTTCTTCTTCTTTGTTGCAGAAGAAGCACGCGAAATCATGGCTCAGTTAGGCATACGCAAGTTTGATGATCTGATTGGCCGAGTTGATTTACTCGATACCCGCAAGGGCATCGATAACTGGAAAACCCACGGACTGGACTTCAGTAAGATTTTTGCAGCCCCGGCTGTACCAGCCGATGTGCCGCGCTATCAAGTGCTCACGCAGGACCATGGACTCGGCACTGCCTTAGACCATATTTTGATTGAAAAGAGCGAGCCTGCATTAGAGCGCGGCGAGAAAGTGTCCTTCATTGTTCCTGTGAAGAACGTGAATCGTACCGTAGGCGCAATGCTATCCGGTGAAATCGCTCAGCGCTATGGCCATGCTGGCTTGCCAGACGACACCATTCACATCCAGTTAAACGGCACAGCCGGTCAAAGTTTTGCCGCATTCTTGGCGCACGGCGTTACCTTGGATCTGGTTGGCGATGCCAATGATTATGTTGGTAAAGGATTGTCGGGTGGCCGTGTCATCGTGCGCGCACCGCATGAGTTCCGTGGCGATACAGCCAAGAACATCATTGTCGGCAATACCGTCTTGTATGGCGCGATTGGTGGCGAAGCCTTCTTTAATGGCGTAGCTGGCGAGCGATTTGCAGTTCGTAACTCGGGTGCTACGGCTGTAGTTGAAGGTACCGGTGATCACGGTTGTGAATACATGACGGGTGGTACGGTTGTCGTTCTGGGTGAAACCGGACGCAACTTTGCAGCCGGCATGAGCGGTGGTATCGCTTATGTCTACGACGAAGATGGTTTGTTTGCAAAGCGTTGCAATACCAGTATGGCTACTTTAGAAAAAGTACTACCCCATGCAGAGCAGGTCGCGAGCATTCCTGAAGCCCAGTGGCATGCACCAATCGATGTGAAGGATGGCGGTCAGCGTCTTAGCGATGAGCATATTTTAAAGGCCTTAATTGAGCGTCATTTCCGGCACACCGGTTCTGAGCGTGCGAAGGCCTTGCTCGCTGATTGGGATCAGGCGCGTACTCGCTTTATCAAAGTACACCCCACTGAATACAAACGTGCCTTGGGTGAGCTTTGGGAAAAAGCGCAAAAAAATGCAAAAGCGATTGCTTAAGTAACAACACGATATTGAAGGAGTAGTTGAGATGGGTAAGGTCACTGGATTTATGGAGTTTGAGCGTGTTAAGGAAACCTACGAGGCTCCCGTAACGCGCTTACACCACTACAAAGAGTTTGTTGCAGCACTCAGCGATGATGAAGCTAAAGTGCAGAGCGCACGCTGTATGGATTGCGGCATTCCGTTTTGCAATAACGGCTGCCCAGTCAACAACATCATTCCGGACTTTAATGAACTGGTATTTCAGGGAGATTGGAAAAATGCCATTGAAGTACTGCACTCCACTAACAATTTCCCTGAATTTACTGGCCGTATTTGTCCTGCTCCATGTGAGTCTGCCTGTACATTAGGCATCAATCGGGATGCCGTTGGCATCAAATCAATTGAGCATGCCATCATTGACAAGGCTTGGGAAAATGGTTGGGTTAAGCCCATGCCGTCCAAAACGAAAACGGGCAAAAAAGTAGCGATTGTCGGATCAGGCCCTGCCGGTATGGCAGCGGCACAGCAATTGGCGCGCGTTGGCCACGATGTCACCGTATATGAAAAGAATGATCGGGTTGGTGGCTTACTGCGCTATGGCATTCCTGACTTCAAGATGGAAAAGTGGCTGATTGATCGCCGCGTTGAGCAAATGCAAGCTGAAGGCGTTGTCTTCGCTACCGGCGTTTATGTTGGCAAAGAGGTAATGGGCGCGGAAGTCAAAAACTATTCCAGCAAGACAGTCACACCAGAGCAGTTGATGAAGGAATTTGATGCCGTCATTATTAGCGGCGGCGCAGAGCAGCCCCGTGATTTACCAGTTCCTGGGCGCGAACTCGAGGGTATCCATTACGCTCTGGAATTCTTAATTCCGCAAAATAAAGAAGTCGCTGGCGATTTGCAAAATGGCATTCGTGCAACAGGCAAGCACGTTGTGGTGATTGGCGGCGGCGATACCGGTTCGGATTGCGTTGGTACGTCGAATCGCCACGGTGCAAATCATGTGACCCAATTTGAATTGTTGCCTCAGCCTCCCGAGGAAGAGAACAAGCCCTTAGTTTGGCCGTATTGGCCAACCAAGTTGCGCACCTCCTCATCGCATGAAGAGGGTTGTGAGCGCGATTGGTCGGTAGGTACAAAACGCTTTGAGGGTAAAAACGGCAAGGTTGAAAAACTCATTGGCGTCCGTTTGGAGTGGCAAGGCGGCAAGATGACAGAAGTGCCAAACTCGGAGTTTGAGATCAAGGCCGACCTCGTTTTGTTGGCCATGGGCTTTGTATCTCCTGCTCAGCAAGTACTGAATGCATTTGGCGTCGATAAAGATGCGCGCGGCAATGCGAAGGCCCACGTTGAAGGTCAAAAAGCCTACCAAACCAATGTAGCAAAGGTATTTGCTGCCGGCGATATGCGTCGTGGCCAGTCTTTGGTGGTTTGGGCGATTCGGGAAGGCCGTCAGTGTGCGCATGCAGTGGATTCGTATTTAATGGGCTCATCGGTATTGCCGCTCTAAAATCGAATCATTGACTACTCATTAAAAGACACGCATTGAATCATTCTGAATCTCCGCAAAGTCACACCAGCAAAGATGATGTTGTTGTCTCGATTCAGGACGTTAACTTTTCCTATGCGCCGGGTGAGCGTCAGATTTTGTCTGGCCTCAATATGGAGTTTCGCCGCGGCAAGGTAGTTGCTGTGATGGGTGGCTCGGGTTGTGGCAAAACAACCGTGCTGCGTTTGATTGGTGGCCAAGTTACCACAACGGAAGGTAAGGTCTTATTCGAGAGCAGTAACGTTGGTCAAATGAGCAGTGCGGAGTTGATGCAGGCGCGCCGGCGTATGGGCATGCTGTTTCAGTTTGGCGCTCTGTTTACAGACCTCAGTGTTTTTGAAAACGTCGCTTTTCCGCTGCGCGAGCATACCAACCTCAGCGAGGATTTGTTACGTAGCCTTGTACTCATGAAACTCAATGCAGTGGGTTTGCGCGGCGCACGTGATTTGATGCCCGGGCAAATCTCGGGCGGCATGGCAAGGCGTGTGGCACTCGCGCGCGCGATTGCACTTGATCCGCCACTCATCATGTATGACGAGCCGTTTGCTGGCTTAGACCCGATTGCACTGGGCATTACAGCGCGTTTGATTCGTGATCTGAATACCGCACTCGGCGCCACTAGTATTTTGGTCACCCATGATGTGGAAGAAACGTTTGCGATTGCAGATTACGTGTACTTCATTGCCAATGGCCGCATTGGCGCCCAAGGCACGCCCGACGAACTCAATCGTTCAAGCGATCCATTTGTGCGCCAGTTCTTGGATGCTTCTCCCGATGGACCGGTGCCATTTCATTATCCGGGCGCAGACCTCTTGGATGATTTTGCTGCCCAGGTAGACGCGCGATGATCGTACGTAAAACCATCGATTTGCTTGGCGATCTCGGATTCTTTATCCGCAGCAATATTGTTAGTCTCGGCCATGCAACGCGCATGTTCATTGCAGTGATGGCGCGCTCGGCTCCGCTACTAAAGCGCCCACGCCTGGTTTCGGATCAAATCCTCTTTATCGGTAATCACTCCTTTGTGATTATTGCGGTCTCGGGTTTATTTGTTGGCTTTGTATTGGGACTGCAGGGCTACTACACCTTGAATCGCTATGGCTCGGAACAAGCGTTGGGCCTGTTGGTTGCCTTATCGCTCACGCGTGAACTGGGCCCCGTAATTACTGCCCTCCTTTTTGCGGGCAGGGCAGGCACTTCGTTGACCGCAGAAATTGGCCTAATGAAGGCAGGCGAACAATTGAGTGCAATGGAGATGATGGCCGTCGATCCTTTGAGCCGAGTAGTAGCGCCGCGCCTGTGGGCTGGCATTATTTCCATGCCGATTTTGGCAACCATCTTTACTGCGGTTGGTGTGGTTGGCGGTTACTTTGTAGGCGTGCCATTAATTGGTGTTGACTCGGGTGCGTTTTGGTCACAAATGCAAGGTGGCGTTGATCTCTTCTCCGATATTGGCAACGGTTTAATTAAGAGCGTTGTATTTGGTATTGTGGTGACCTTTATCGCCCTCTATCAAGGCTTTGAAGCCAAACCAACGCCAGAAGGGGTGTCCCAGGCAACTACCCGGACGGTTGTGATTTCATCCTTGGCAGTATTGGCATTGGATTTCTTGCTGACTGCCTTGATGTTCTCTAACTAGCGATCAAATACAGAAGGATTAAACTGAGGTCCATATGAGAAAAAGTGCGATTGATGTCTGGGTTGGAATATTCGTTGCCATTGGCTTATTGGCCGCCCTCTTTTTGGCCCTCAAGGTCGGCAATATGAATGCCGTATCGTTTCAGCCCACCTACACCATTACCGCTCGCTTTGACAACATCGGCGGCCTAAAGCCACGTGCACCAGTCAAAAGCGCTGGCGTAGTTGTTGGCCGTATTGCGGACATTCGCTTTGATGACACGACATACCAAGCAACCGTCACGATGACGCTGGAGCGTAGCTACCAGTTTCCAAAAGACTCGGCCGCGAAGATTTTGACTTCGGGCTTATTAGGTGAGCAATACGTTGGGCTCGAGGCCGGCGGCTCAGATCAAATGTTGGCACAGGGCAATATGATTACGCAAACCCAATCGGCTGTTGTGCTCGAAAACCTCATCAGCCAATTTTTGTACAACAAGGCGGCTGATGGCGGTAAAGATGAAGGCACTAAAAAGTGATTTTTTGGCCCCACAGCGCCATGAAGCACGCCATCAGACGTGTTTTTATTGCTGTACTGTCCGTAAGCATGATTGGATGCGCCACTATTCCGGCGGGTGTCCAGCCTTCGGCGCAAGACCCATGGGAGTCATTTAACCGCTCTATTTTCAGTTTCAATGAAGGCTTAGACACATACGTTCTCAAGCCGGTAACTACCGGTTATCGCTATGTGGTGCCTTCCGTGGCGCGCGATGGCATCAATAATTTTTTTGGTAACTACAACGATATTTATTCTGCACTGAACCAGTTATTGCAAGGCAATCCCGGCGTAGCAGCCAAAGGCTTGATGCGTGTGGTCGTTAACACCCTTTTTGGATTGGGCGGCTTCATTGATATGGCCACGCCTGGGGGCCTACCAAAAAACAAAGCCGACTTTGGGCAAACCTTCGGCGTGTGGGGTATTCCATCGGGCCCCTATGTTGTCTTGCCGTTTTTTGGCCCTAGCTCGGTGCGCGATACCTTTGGAACGGCCGCTGACATAGAGTCCGATTATTTATTGCGCTTATTGCCTGACGTTGCCTTGCGAAATAGCCTGACTGGCTTACGTATCGTGAATGCTCGAAATAACTACTATCAGGCTGGCGATCTTTTGGAAGGCGCGGCAATTGATAAGTACTCTTTTGTGCGGGATGGGTACATTCAGCGTCGACAGTACCAAATTGATGAAAGTAAGGCGGGTTATGACGATGAAGAACCACTGCCGCCATTTCAAAATCCCTACGAATAGATTCCAAGATAGTGAATGGCAGCGCTTTTGCTGAGTTTGCTAGGGCGAGCTAAAATTACGCTACCTACTCAAATCGAGCTGTAACACTAAAGAGAAGCCCAATTGAATATCAATATCCGCAACATTTTTTCCATCTGCACTGCACTGGCCGCAATCTGGTTTGTTAACCCGGTTAGCGCCCAAAATGCCCCCATCGACGAATCCAGTCCAAATGGATTAATTCGCAGCATTGTGAGCGATGTCATGGCCTCGATTAAAGCGGATCCAGAAATTCAGAAGGGCAATATTGCGCGTGTAGTTGATCTGGTAGAGAAGAAAATTGTTCCCTATACCGATATGCGGCGTACCACCGAGATGTCGATGGGCCCCAATTGGCGAAAGGCAACACCAGAGCAACAAACGCAACTCATCGCTGAATTTAAAACCCTATTGATCCGCACGTACTCGGGCGCATTAAGCCAGGTGCGCGATCAAACCGTTCAATACAAAGCCTTGCGTGCAGCGCCCACGGATACCGAAGTAATTGTGCGTACGGTGGTGCTTGGCCGCGGCGACCCGATTCCGCTGGATTACCGTTTGGAGAAAACACCTGCTGGCTGGAAGGTATATGACATCAACGTTTTAGGGGTGTGGCTGGTAGAAAACTACCGTAACCAATTTACAAATCAAATTAATCAAAATGGTATTGATGGCCTGATCGCGTTTTTAAAAGAGCGTAATAAGATGCTGGCCTCTGCTCGTCCTAGTAATTAACGAACAAGCTATGCCGTATACCCTGCCATCTACCTTAACCCAGCAAAATGCTTTAGCAGTCGAGGCTGATGGACTACGCGATCTGGCGCTATTAGAAACGGTCGATTGTGCTGCGCTGAGCGATTTTGATTCCAGTGCGTTGGCTGTCTTGATTGCATGGCAAAAAAAATTACGGCAGGCTCAGCGCGAGCTAACCTTGGTAAGTTCACCACTAAAATTGTGTGTCTTAGCCCAGGTTTACGGCGTTGCTGAGTTGTTGGGCACGCCAGTAGCATGACTTCGGCAATATCGATTAAAGGCATATCAAAGCAGTACGGCGTCTTGCAAGCCTTAGACGACGTTTCCCTTCAAATCCATGAAGGTGAGTTCTTTGGTCTTCTTGGTCCTAACGGTGCTGGCAAAACAACCCTCATCTCCATTTTGGCTGGGCTGTGTAAGCCGGATCATGGCAGCGCTTCAATCATGGGCGTTGATGTGCAGTCGACCCACCGCGAAGCGCGCCGCATGCTGGGTGTGGTGCCACAAGAATTGGTTTTTGATCCCTTCTTTACGGTACGCGAAACCTTACGCTTTCAGTCGGGCTACTTTGGTATTCGCAATAACGATGCGTGGATCGATGAGATCATGGCCAACTTAGACTTGACTGGTAAAGCCGATAGCAATATGCGCTCCCTCTCGGGCGGCATGAAACGCCGTGTCTTGGTCGCGCAAGCGCTAGTGCACCGCCCGCCGGTGATCGTTCTGGATGAGCCAACGGCCGGAGTGGATGTGGAGTTACGCCAATCCCTGTGGCAATTTATTAGCAGACTCAATCAGGATGGGCACACCATCGTATTGACCACCCATTATTTAGAAGAGGCTGAGGCCTTGTGTCAGCGCATTGCGATGCTAAAGCAAGGGAAGGTAGTGGCATTAGATACCACAGCTAATTTACTGTCTCGGTTTGGCGGTGCAAAAAAAGAAAATGGCGAGGCAGCGGATTTAGAGGATGTCTTTGTTCACATCATGTCTGGAAACGCAGCATGAAGCATGCTCCATTTGACTATGGCAGCGGCTTTCCGACGCTGCTTCGCAAAGAAGTAAAACGCTTTTATAAGGTGGCGTTTCAGACGGTGGCAGCGCCGGTACTGACCGCAGTACTCTACCTTTTGATTTTTGGCCACGTACTGGAAGGCAAGGTGGAGATGTATGGTCACCTGAGCTATACCGCCTTTTTGATTCCGGGCCTCGTGATGATGAGTCTGTTGCAAAATGCATTTGCGAATACCTCATCCTCTTTAATTCAATCCAAGATCACCGGCAATTTGGTTTTTGTTCTATTGGCGCCCTTAAGTAATCTAGAGTTTTATGCCGCCTATGTGCTGGCTGCAGTAGTGCGCGGCGTGGTGGTTGGCCTGGGCGTTTTCTTAATTACGGCTTGGTTTGTAGAGCCCAGCTTTGCATACCCAATTTGGATTATCGTTTTTGCTTTTCTGGGCGCGGCAATTTTAGGTAGCATGGGCTTAGTTGCTGGCATCTGGGCTGATAAGTTTGATCAACTGGCTGCCTTTCAGAATTTCTTGATCATGCCTGCGACGATGTTGTCAGGCGTTTTCTATTCCATTCATACCTTGCCGCCGGTGTGGCAAACCATATCCCATTTCAATCCCTTCTTTTATATGATTGATGGATTTCGCTATGGCTTTTTTGGCGTATCGGATGTTTCTCCGTGGATGAGCTTTGCCATCGTCGGTGGATTTTTTGTGGCGGTGTCGCTTGCTGCCTTGCGCATGCTTAAAACCGGGTATAAATTACGGCATTAAGCCGCACCTGAATTCAATTGCTGTACTTTATGGAGTAACCGATGTTCCCAACCCCAGAACAAATACAGTCCTATATTCAGCAAGGTATTGCTTGTAGCCATCTTACGGTGGAGGGCGATGGCCAGCATTTTTATGCAACGGTGGTGAGTGCCGAGTTTGAAGGCAAGCGCCTGATTCAGCGCCATCAATTGGTGTATGCCGCTTTGGGTGATCGCATGAAGGCTGAGGTGCATGCCTTATCGATTAAAGCATTGACACCAGCTGAGTTTGCAGAAAAAGCAGGTCAATAATTCAGTAGCAATATGCATGAAGCACGCAGCAATATAAAGAAAATAAAGCGCAATGGATAAGTTAAAAATGATTGGCGGAAAGCCGCTGCAAGGCGAGGTACTCATCGCGGGTGCAAAAAATGCAGCCCTACCGATTCTGTGCGCATGCCTTTTAAGTAAGGATCCGATCGAACTGCGCAATGTGCCTGATCTGCAGGATGTGCGCACCATGCTTAAGTTGCTTAAAAACATGGGTGTACAGGTGAGCTTCCCCGACCCTGAAAATCGTACCCACTTGATCTTAAGTGCAGCCAGCATCACCAGCTTTGAGGCGACGTACGACATCGTCAAGACCATGCGCGCCTCGATCTTGGTTTTGGGCCCCTTGTTAGCGCGCCTCGGTAAGGCAACGGTTTCTTTGCCTGGAGGTTGTGCGATTGGTGCTAGGCCAGTTGATCAGCACATTAAAGGTTTAAAGGCGATGGGCGCTGCCATGAAAATCAAGGGCGGCAATATTGAAGCTAAAGCAGAGCGCTTACAGGGCGCATCGATTCTGACGGACATGATTACTGTTACTGGTACTGAAAACCTCTTAATGGCAGCAACATTAGCTAAAGGAACAACCACCTTAGAGAATGCCGCGCGCGAACCCGAGGTGAGCGATTTAGCGGAGTTGCTGGTCAAAATGGGCGCCAAGATTACTGGCATTGGCAGCGATAAGCTTGTTATCGAAGGCGTAGATGCCTTGCACGGCGCTGAGCATAGCGTCATCCCAGACCGAATTGAGGCCGGCACCTTCTTGTGCGCCGTTGCTGCAGCCGGCGGCGATGTGCTGGTAAAGCACTGCCGCCCCGATACCTTGGATGCGGTCTTGGTCAAATTGCGTGAAGTGGGATTAGATGTAGAAACCGGACCCGATTGGATTCGGGCCAAGATGCAGGGGCGCCCAAAGGCGGTGAACTTTCGTACCTCGGAGTATCCGGCATTCCCAACCGATATGCAGGCACAGCTGATGAGCGTGAATGCCATTGCACAGGGCAGTTCGACCATTACTGAAACGATCTTTGAGAACCGCTTTATGCACGTGCAAGAGCTCAACCGCCTGGGCGCGGATATTGCGATTGAGGGCAATACCGCCATCGCCCAGGGCGTTGAGGCTTTGTCAGGCGCGACGGTCATGGCAACGGACCTTCGGGCATCTGCCAGTCTCGTGATTGCTGGACTGGCGGCGCAAGGGGAGACGATCGTTGACCGGATTTACCACTTAGACCGTGGTTATGACCGGATGGAGCAAAAATTAACCCAATTGGGCGCAAACATCGAGCGCGTGAAATAATAGTTCCATGAAATTAACCCTCGCCCTCTCCAAGGGCCGCATCTTCGAAGAGACAACAGCGATTCTGTCCAAGATCGGCATTCGGCCGCTGGAGGATCCTGAAAAGTCACGCAAGCTCATTATTGAGACCTCGAATCCCGATGTGCGCCTAATCATTGTGCGCGCCTCGGATGTACCAACGTATGTGCAGTTTGGCGGCGCTGATTTTGGGGTAGCTGGCTTGGATGTCTTAATGGAAAAGGGCACGGATGGTCTTTACGTACCATTTGATCTGGGTATTGCCAAATGCCGTATGTCGGTGGCCGTGCGCGCCGGTTTTGATTACGCTGAAGCCGTTCGTCAAGGATCGCGCCTGAAGGTAGCCACTAAGTATGTGAACTGCGCGCGTGAGCACTTTGCCAATAAAGGGGTGCACATCGATACGATTCAGCTCTATGGTTCGATGGAGCTTGCTCCCTTGGTCGGTTTAGCAGATGCGATTGTTGATTTAGTGTCGACGGGTAACACCTTAAAAGCCAATGGCTTGGTTGAGGTGGAGGCGATTGCTGATATCAGTGCGCGTCTGGTGGTGAACCAGGCATCGTACAAGCGCAAGCGTGCGCAGCTACAACCCTTTTTTGATCAGCTGAAGTAATAACCATGTCAGCTTCAATTCAGATTAAGCGCCTTAATAGCGGCGATGCGAACTTCAAAGCGACACTGATGGCCAGTTTGTCTCTGCCCAGCGCAGATGACAATGCCATTGATGCTGCAGTGATGGGCATTTTGGCCGATGTCAAAGCGCGCGGCGATGCAGCGGTGCTGGACTACACCAAGCGCTTTGATCGATTGAGCAGTGCTAACACAGCTAAGAGCGTTGCAGATTTAGAAATCGCGCGCGGTGATCTCGAGCAGGCCTATCTGCAGTTACCGCCTGAGCAAAAAAATGCATTGGATATTGCCGCAAGCCGGGTACGGGCGTATCACGAACAACAGCGTATCGAAGCGGGTTGCCATTCTTGGGAATACACCGAAGCCGATGGAACGCGCTTAGGCCAAAAGGTCACACCGCTTGATCGTGTCGGTATTTATGTGCCTGGAGGTAAAGCGGCTTACCCTTCATCGGTGTTAATGAATGCCATTCCAGCGAAGGTCGCTGGCGTGCAAGAAGTCATTATGGTGGTGCCAACGCCAGACGGCGCGCGCAATCCCTTGGTGCTGGCTGCTGCCTGGTTGGCTGGGGTTGATCGGGTCTTTACGATTGGCGGCGCACAAGCCGTTGCTGCCTTGGCTTACGGCACAGATACCGTACCTGCGGTGGATAAGATTGTCGGTCCAGGCAATGCCTATGTTGCTGCCGCAAAGCGCCGCGTGTTTGGTACGGTTGGTATCGACATGATTGCCGGCCCCTCAGAAATACTGGTGCTGTGCGATGGCACTACCAATCCCGATTGGGTTGCTATGGATTTGTTCTCGCAGGCCGAGCACGATGAATTAGCGCAGTCGATTTTGCTCACGCCCGATGCACAATTTATTGAAGCAGTCCAAAGTAGCATCGATCGCCTCTTACCCGAGATGCCACGTAAGGATGTGATCCGCACATCACTAACGAATCGCGCATTATTGATTCAGGTGAAAGACATGGCGGAGTCGTGTGCGATCGCCAATGCAATTGCCGCAGAACATTTAGAGATTTGCGCACAGGAACCCAGAAAGTGGGCTGAGCTGATTCGCCATGCAGGCGCAATCTTTATGGGTAACTACACCAGTGAATCACTCGGTGATTATTGCGCAGGACCCAATCACGTTTTACCGACAGCGCGCACAGCGCGTTTCTCATCGCCACTGGGTGTCTATGACTTTATTAAACGCTCCAGCATGATTGAAGTCAGCGAAGCTGGCGCACAAGCCTTAGGTAAAGTTGCCAGCACACTAGCCCACGGTGAGGGCTTGCAAGCCCATGCTCGGGCTGCTGAGATGCGTTTGAAGAAATAAGCGACAAAATTTAATAGAGGTAAAGCAGTATGGTCACTACGACAAAAAGCCGCATTATTGATGAAATGTTAGAAACTTTTGCTGAGCTTAAAAAAGCAGGAGTAGTCAGCAAAAAGCAAATAGCTGAATTTGAGGCATTAAAAAGCCTAGAGCAAAAACCGATTAAATCAAAAGCGGTCCATCACCAAAATCGTTATCAAAGCTGAAAAAAGCTTTAGGCTTTTCTATAGGCGAGGATAAGCTGGGTAATACAATGTGCTTTATTTAACCAACTCCTCTAAAGCCCCAATCAATTCCTGATTCTGCTCATCCGTACCAATCGTGATGCGCAAGAAGGCATCAATGCGAGGCGACTTAAAGTGGCGCACGATGATGCCGCGTTCACGCAGCTGCTGATAAAGCGTAGCGCCTGCATGCTTGGAGTGACGTGTAAATACAAAATTGGCAGTGGACGGAAGGGTTTCAAAGCCGAGTCGGTCTAGTGCGTTGACTAGAGCCTCTCTGGTTTTAACTACCTTGGCCGACATTGCCTCCAGGTGCGCTTGGTCTTCAATCGCAGCAATGGCGCCTACCTGTGCAAGGCGACCCAAGGGGTAGGAGTTAAAACTGTTTTTGACTCGCTCGAGGCCCTCAATCAACGCGGGGTGACCCACAGCAAAACCAACCCGCAGCCCAGCTAAGGCACGTGACTTGGACAGGGTGTGGCTGACTAATAAATTCTCAGGGCAGTTTGGGCCACGCAGGAGCGGTATGCAGGACTCAGTGCCGTAGTCGACGTAGGCTTCATCTACCACGATGACGGAGCCGGAGTTTTTCTTGAGCAGTCGCTCAATCTCGGAGCGGGGGATGGATCTGCCGGTGGGCGCATTGGGATTAGGAAAAATAATGCCGCCATTGAGTTTGGCGTAATCGTCTAGATTGATTGCAAAATCAGCGCTCAGGGGGACGGTTTCATACTCAATGCCAAACAGTTTGCAGTAGACCGGATAAAAGCTATAGGTGATGTCTGGAAACAAAATCGGCGATTTTTGCTTGAGTAGACCCTGGAAAACATGCGCTAAGACTTCATCCGAGCCGTTGCCCAAAAAAACCTGTTTGGGGTCAAGGCCGTGTAGTGTGGCAATCGCTTGTTTTAGGCGCGCACCCTCAGGATCTGGATACAGGCGTAAGTCGCTGGTATTTTCGGCGGCAATTGCTGCAAGCGCTTTAGGCGATGGGCCGTAAGGGCTTTCGTTGGTATTGAGCTTAACGAGCCGCTCCACCTGCGGCTGCTCCCCGGGAACATAGGGGGTCAATGTTTGTACAACGGGGCTCCAAAAGCGACTCATCGAAATTCTTCTCGGTAATGTTAAACAATGCCGCAGGGCAATAAACCAAAGGCTAAGTGAATGATTTAAATACAACAAATCCAACGGCAATGATATTATGAGGCTTCACTCAACACTTCGCCTACAGGCGCTTTGATGTATGCGGCAAGCTGACGTTACCCGAAACACTTCGGAAACCCAAATTCAAATAGCCCTCAATCTGGATGGCACGGGCAAGGCCGAGCTCGCCTCTGGCGTGCCGTTCTTAGACCATATGCTCGATCAGATTGCCCGTCACGGCATGATTGACCTCAAGGTCGTCGCCAAAGGCGATACCCACATTGATGACCACCACACCGTAGAGGACGTTGGAATCACCTTGGGACAGGCCATTGCCAAAGCAGTGGGCGATAAAGCCGGCATTACGCGCTATGGCCATTCGTACGTTCCCCTGGATGAAACTCTCTCTCGGGTCGTGATTGATTTTTCCGGCCGCCCTGGTTTGGAGTTCCATGTGCCCTTTACCCGAGCACGGGTAGGTGATTTTGACGTGGACTTAAGCATTGAGTTCTTCCGTGGTTTTGTAAACCACGCTGGTGTGACCCTGCATATCGATAATTTGCGGGGGGTCAATGCGCACCACCAAATCGAGACGGTATTCAAGGCCTTCGGCCGTGCCTTGCGCATGGCGCTGACCCCAGACCTGCGCGCAGCTGGTCAGGTTCCTTCCACGAAAGGTAGCCTCTAATTATTGTTAGAAGTGCATGGGTTGCTCTGCATTGCATGCACCTCAGTCCTTACATTAGTCGCTAAGCCACAGGTCTCCCGTTGACCCAAACCATCGCCATCGTTGATTACGGAATGGGTAATTTACGTTCTGTTTACCAGGCCTTCCATCGCGTTGCTCCTGATGCCAATGTTCTGATTGCGACTAAGCCAGAACAGATTCAACAAGCCGACCGTGTGGTCTTGCCTGGTCAAGGGGCGATGCCCGATTGTATGAAGCAGTTGGGTGAGTCCGGCTTATTAGAGGCCCTACTGCACGCTGCAAAAAATAAGCCCATGCTCGGTGTCTGCGTGGGGGAGCAAATGCTACTCGATCGCAGTTACGAGGTGCGGGCAGAGCAACAGGGCAGTAGCGATGCGTTTACGCCGTGCTTAGGGCTGATTCCGGGCGAGGTACAGCGTTTTGAACTCGCCGGCCAATTGCAGGCCGACGGATCCGAATACAAAGTACCGCACATGGGCTGGAATCAGGTTCGGCAAGACAAAGAACATCCCCTATGGGCCGGCATTCCCGATCTCACCCCCTTTTATTTTGTGCATAGCTTTTATGCAGTACCTGTAGATGAAAATCACACCATAGGTAGTACCGAGTACGGCGTATGGTTTACATCTGCGATCGCACGCGATACTATTTTTGCTACGCAGTTTCATCCGGAAAAGAGTGCAGAATACGGATTACGGCTTTATCAAAACTTTACTACCTGGCAACCTTAATTTTTTTCTATTCATCATGCTGCTGATTCCTGCAATTGACATTAAAGACGGCCACTGCGTTCGCTTAGAGCAAGGCGATATGGATCGCGCTACGGTTTTTTCAGAAGACCCTGCTGCGATGGCAAAACATTGGGTTAGCAAAGGTGCGCGCCGTTTGCATTTAGTTGACCTCAATGGCGCCTTTGCCGGTAAGCCCAAAAATGAGTCTGCCATCAAAGCTATTCTCAAAGCAGTAGGCGATGACATCCCAGTACAACTCGGTGGCGGCATTCGGGATCTGGAAACGATTGAGCGTTTGCTCGACGACGGCATTAGCACCATCATCATTGGCACTGCGGCAGTGAAGAGTCCTGGCTTTGTACAAGACGCCTGCACTGCATTTAGCGGCCACATCATGGTGGGTATTGATGCCCGTGATGGCAAGGTGGCTACCGACGGTTGGAGCAAGCTCACCGGCCATGAAGTGATTGATCTTGCAAAGAAGTTTGAGGACTATGGCGTCGAAGCAATCGTTTATACCGACATTGGCCGCGATGGCATGCTCAAGGGCGTGAATATGGATGCGACGATCAAACTGGCACAAGCCGTACGCATTCCGATTATTGCCAGTGGCGGCCTATCCAATAACAAAGACATTGAAGCTTTATGCGCAGCCGAAGAAGAGGGCGTGATGGGCGTGATTGCCGGTCGCTCGATTTACTCAGGCGATTTGGATCTGACCACAGCGCAGAAGTATGCCGATGAGCAGACGGCCAAGTACGCCGCACTCATTGCAAAAAAGCTCAGTAGCTAAACAGTGCTAACGAAACGAATTATTCCTTGCCTGGATGTGACTGCAGGGCGCGTAGTGAAGGGCATCAATTTTGTAGGATTGCGTGATGCTGGTGATCCTGTTGAAATTGCCCGCCGCTACGATGAGCAGGGCGCCGACGAGTTAACTTTTTTAGACATTACTGCAACGTCGGATGGCCGTGATTTATTACTCCCCATCATTGAGGCCGTTGCCGCGCAAGTATTTATTCCGCTGACGGTTGGTGGTGGAGTGCGCGCTGTTGGAGATGTCCGCCGTTTACTCAATGCGGGCGCCGACAAAGTGAGTATGAATTCTTCTGCGGTAGCCAATCCTGATTTAGTGTCGGACGCTGCTGCGCACTACGGCTCGCAGTGCATTGTGGTGGCGATTGATGCCAAGCGGGTTGCCGATAATCGCTGGGAAGTTTTTACCCACGGCGGTAGAACCGGAACCGGGCTGGATGTGGTGGAGTGGGCCAGTGAAGTCAGCCGCCGCGGCGCCGGAGAAATTTTGCTCACCAGTATGAACCAAGATGGTACCCAAGACGGTTTTGATCTTGCGCTAACCGCGGCCGTCAGTAAAGCGGTTCCAGTTCCCGTGATTGCCAGCGGCGGCGTAGGCAATCTTCAACACTTGGTCGATGGCATTACCAAAGGCCGTGCGGATGCCGTGCTAGCAGCCAGCATCTTTCATTACGGTACCTACACAGTCAGGCAGGCCAAGGAATTTATGGCGGCCCAGGGAATAGCGGTTCGCTTGTAACCCATTTAAATTGGCGGCTGCCTTGTGCTTCTGTCAGAATAAAACCCTATGAATACCCCCGCCCGATTATTTAAGCCTAGTCCCAATCTCGCTCCAGGTGCATGGCTCGATGCAGTCAGCTGGAATGAGCAAGGCTTGGTGCCTGTGATTGCCCAAGAGTTTGGTTCTGGCGATGTGCTGATGATGGCGTGGATGAACCGTGATGCCTTACTTAAAACCATGCAGATTGGTGAGGCAGTGTATTGGTCACGCTCACGTCAAAAGTTGTGGCACAAGGGTGAAGAGTCTGGCCATACCCAAACAGTAAAAGATATTCGTTTGGATTGCGACGGCGATACGATCTTGTTGGTTGTGGATCAAAAAGACGGCATTGCTTGCCATACTGGTGAGCACAGCTGCTTTTTCTTAGACTGGGATGCCAATGTGAGTGCCTGGAAAAAGCCGGTGGAATAGAATGCACCTATGAGCAAGGACAACAATTCCCCTAACTTAGATGCGGTACTAGCCCACTTAGCGGATGTGGTGGATGGTCGCCGTGCCGATCTGGCTGCGGGCAAGGTTGATCCCAAATCCTCTTATATTGCCCAGCTTTTTTCAAAGGGCGATGACGCCATCCTCAAAAAGATTGGCGAAGAGGCTACCGAAGCCGTAATGGCCGCAAAAGACAGTCGCAACAGCCATTTAGCCTCAGAGCAGCAGGCTCTCCTCGTCGGTGAAATGGCCGATCTGTGGTTTCATTGCCTGGTGGCTTTGTCCCAGTTTGGCCTTCGCCCCGAGGATGTCTTGGCAGAACTCACCCGCCGTGAAGGGGTTTCTGGCATTGCTGAGAAAGCCGCCAGAGCACCCTAACCCATCGCTTTTGTAGTACGAGAGCACTATTTTGATTGAGCGCACCATGGAAAATCACGAAAACTGCATTTTTTGCAAAATTGTTGCTGGAATCATCCCATGCCAAAAAGTCTATGAAGATGATGAGGTCTTTGGCTTTAAGGACATTAACCCGGCTGCCCCCATCCATTTTTTGTTAATCCCGAAGCGGCACATCACCACCCTAGAGGCAGATGCGCCCCTGGACGCCCAATTGCTGGGTAGAATGATGGCATTAGCACCACGCTTGGCAGTTGAGCAGGGTTGCCGTCCCGGACGGGAAGGCGGCTTTCGTTTATCGCTGAACAATGGCGCAGATGGGGGTCAAGAGGTTTATCACACGCATTTGCATGTGATGGGCGGGCCGCGCCCCTGGAACAAATAAGACAAGGAGAGCAGAAAATGGGTTCATTCAGTATTTGGCATTGGCTGGTTGTTCTGGTAATCGTGATGCTGGTATTTGGCACCAAAAAGCTGCGCAATATGGGTAGTGATTTGGGCGGTGCTGTTAAAGGCTTCAAAGATGGCATGAAAACCGGCGAAGACAAAGCAGAGCAAATTCCACAACAAGCAGCAGCCCAGCAAACAGCCTCCGCTGACAAAACCGTGGATGTTCAGGCTAAAGACCTCAATAAGTAATCTAGACATGATTGCAATCCCCGCAGTGCAGTTACATGATTGATCTTGGAGTTTCAAAACTCGCATTGATTGCAGTCGTCGCATTGGTAGTAGTTGGGCCAGAGCGTTTGCCTAAGATCGCCCGCATGGCCGGTAATTTATTTAGCCGTGCGCAGCGCTATATGTCGGAAGTGCGTAGCGAGGTGAATCGCCAAATGGAGCTCGATGAATTCAAGAAGCTCCGCGAAGAAAGCACCTCGATGTTCAAAGATGTTGAAAGCAGTATTAATTCAACAGTGCAAGAGGCTCAGCTCAACTTAAGTGATCAAGCCGACTCCAGTACTTTTGTCTCGAACTTTGGTAGCAATATGAGCCTCGATGAGGCCACTGTCTATCGCGAGAGTTTGCGCCAAGGCCGTGACAGTTGGCGCGTCAAACGCGGCAATCGCCCAACGTGGTTTAAGCATTCGTCGGGTACGCGTACCAGGGTACAGTCAGGCGCAGCGCGCATGAAGCGCTATCGCCACACCTCTTCTGTGAAGTAATGTATGACGCAGCCAAACGATAGCAACAAACTCAATAACGATGCAGCCGATCACGATGCCAAGGCCGATGCAACCGTAGGCGAGGGCTTGCAAGAGAGTTTTTTATCGCACTTATTTGAGTTGCGCGATCGCGTCATCAAAGCGGGCCTTGCCGTCATTATTGTGTTTGCCAGCTTGGCCTATTGGGCGCCTGATATTTTTCATATCTTTGCGCAGCCCCTCTTAAGCTCTTTGCCTGCAGGCGGCAAAATGATCGTGACCGATATTACGGGCTCCTTTTTTGTGCCGATGAAGGTCACCATGCTAGTGGCATTCTTAATTGCCTTGCCATGGGTGCTCTATCAACTGTGGGCCTTTATTGCTCCGGGCCTCTATCAGCACGAACGTAAATTAGTTATTCCACTGGTGGTGAGCAGTTATAGCCTCTTCATATTCGGTATGGCCTTTGCTTACTTCTTAGTTTTTCCAACGGTATTTAATTTCATGGCGCAGTACAACGCTCCCTTGGGTGCGGAGATGAGCACGGACATCGATAAGTACCTGAGCTTTGCCATGACCACCTTCCTGGCATTTGGTATTACCTTTGAAGTACCGGTTGTAGTCGTAGTCTTGGTGCGCATGGGTATTGTGACCCTAGCCAAGCTGAGAGAAAGCAGACCCTACGTGATTGTGGGTGCCTTTGTCATCGCAGCGATTGTGACTCCGCCCGATGTGCTCTCGCAATTACTGTTAGCGATCCCGATGACTTTGCTCTATGAGCTCGGTTTACTGATTGCGCGCTTCTACGAACCTAAAAAATCAGCCGAAGACATTGCGGATGATTTAAAGGATGCAGAGCTCGATAAGGCAAGGGCCGAGGCAGAGCAGCAGCCCTAGGCTCAGTAAAACCGCATCACTTCTTTTTTGAGGAAGTCGTAGCAGCTTCTTTAGCAAACGTGTCAAGCAACCACTGGCTGACTTTATCAAAGCGGTAACGCCGTTGCCGCAAGTTACCCTCTCGCTCCCTACTATTGAATAAATCATCTTCATACTCATCGGTATTGCGGGCGATTGGATCGCGTGACTTGGGCACTGCGCCAAGCTCGCTGCCATTGTTTCCGGCGAATACTTTTCCAGCAGCAAGAAGGGCGCGGCGCTGCCCAATGGTTTCAATCTGAATTAACCTGGGCAAAATCTTCGGTAGTTCCCAGCGAATATCCACCACCACGCAGTGCTCATGCTGCAGCTGGGCAATCTCGGCCAATAATAATTCCGCCTTACTAAATTGAAATTGATTGGCAATGATGAGGCGATGGCAAAGCAAGAGCCACTCGTATTCGATTTTGTATTCGGCATGCCGATTAATGGCCTGCTCCGCCAGTAAGGCTAAATCATGCCAATCGTTCAATGCAGGCTTAGGGCAGCTTTCCAGAATCTTCGTCAGCAAATCCTTTGCCTCATGAACACCTTGTTGTTGCGATTGCCATACCCAATAAGACGCTTGCAGCCCTTTTACTTTTTCGTCTAACTTCTCACGCTTGCGCCATAGATTGGCCCCTTTCCGAAACTGCGCCTGTGCATGGCCAAGGTCCGCAGCGCGATCAAAGCAGCGATCACTCTCGCTTGCGCTGTATCCCGAGAACTGCGGACGGCGATAAATTTCACCGAGCGCAAACCAGGCATTTCGATCACCATCCTTGGCTGCTAACTCGAGCCAATAGACGGCTTTCTTGAGTGAGGCATTTGAGCGCCCCCTATCGACTTCCCTGCTGTTAGAGTTCGAAACAGGATCACAATCAGAGACACCATCTAATTGCGCCAACTGCAATCCAAGCGTTAGACGTGCAATCGTTAAGCCCATTTCTGCGGCTTCGAGCAAATGCTCTTGTTTGCCACTAGCTAACCACTGCGACCAAAGTCCAGAGAGGGTTTCGTCTTTCGGCTGCAGACGCAGCAATAATTCTTTAGCAGCTTGGGTAAAACTGTTTTCAGTTTCAGCAAGTGACTGCAAGTAGGATTTGCATACCAACTGCAAAGAGGCAAAATCAGCTGCGGGGAGTAAATCTATTTCTCCAGCATCGTTAGAGGCAAGCCAATCACGCAAGCGAGTTTGTTCATCTGCATACTCTGGCGACAATAGACACTGTATGAGCTGCCACCGGGCATTGAGCGCAGATTGAGAAAGGGGTGACGATGTAGCATCGGAAGAGGGTGAGGCATCGGCTAGCTTCCAAAAAAGCGTCCAGCCAAATGGAAAAGCGGGGGAGCCTACTGTGTTGGCAAGGGGAATAGTGCTCAGCAGACTAAAAATAGGGGCCAAGGACTCACTAAAAAAAACATCAGGGGTATCGCCCGAGCTTATATCTGCAACCACTTGATTTTTAATGGATAAATAGGATTTTTCTAGCCAAACCAAGGAGTTAGCTGGCTGAATCGGGGTATTGAAGGCCCCAGTCAAATATGCGGAGGCTAAACTATGTTGCGCAGAAACATCACCAAATCGGGCCGACTGGAGAATTTTTAGGAATTGACGGCTTGCCATCTGACAATTTTGGCATTAACAGGCCAAAAAGAGCAAAAAACCAAGTCCTTGTTGCCGTGATACAACAAAGAAAGCCAAAAAACATTCTTTTCACAAGCAAAAGTACCTACATATGCCTCTGCACCTGGTCTAGAGGGTGAAAAGAGGCAAAATTCTTAGGTCCCAAATTATTTGGGCATTACTTTTAATTTATGGAGATTTAAAGAATGAAAAAATCGCTATTTGCAATCGCAGCGGTAACAGCATTTGCTGGTGCAGCTCAAGCTCAGTCCTCGGTGACTGTGTACGGTATTATCGATATGGGTTATTCGAATGCTTCAACACGTGCTGGTGCATCGAAAGTTCAAAGCTCCGGATTTACAACCAATGCTGAAACTGATAGCCGTTTAGGCTTTCGCGGCACAGAAGATCTAGGCGGTGGTACATCTGCATTTTTCACCATTGAAGCCCAGATTTCTGGAAATAATGGCGGCGCAGCACAATACGCTGGCGTAACACAAACGATTGCAAATCAAGCAAACGTAATTGGCGGAAATCGTCAAACATTCGTAGGTTTGGCACAAAAAGGAATTGGACGTGGAGCAATCGGTACTCAGTACACTCCAATGCACGATGCTGTTGCAGCAACAGATCCAGGTGGCTCAAACAACGTAATTGGTAGCATCATTCGCCCAATTGGCGCAGGCGCTGCTAACGCCGCCGCAACAGGTGCATCAGGCAACCACCTTGTTCGCACTACAAATGCAATTAAATTTAATTCAGATAAAGTCGCCGGCTTTAGTCTGAATGCAATGTATGCATTGAACGCAATTAACAAAACCCAAACTGGAGCGCAAGTAACTACTGCTCCTGCTGCTACAACTGCAACCGCTACAACCACTTTTGGTAATGATAATTACTCTGGTTATGGTGTTTCTCTAGACTACACATGGAAGAAGTTGTATGCAACAGCTGCCATGAACCAGTTCAGCCAAGAGCAAACATTTATTGGTCAGTCAGGTACAACAGCAGCATTGCCAGGCACAGAATCATTAGGTACACAAACAAACGTAAAGCTTAATGATGTCTATGCTGCAGCAACTTATGATTTTGGTGTTTTGAAGGCTTTTGCTGCATATACAAACCGTAAAGTTACTGGCGGCTTGAATTCAAACGAGTATCTGAAGCGCTCTGGCCAACAAATTGGTGTTCGTGGCTTTGCTACTCCTAAAGTCGAGGGTTGGGCTTCTATTGGTAACGGTAAATATCGTTCATTTGGCAGCACTTCACCAACAGCCAACTTCAATTCTTGGCAGTTGGGCTCAAACTACTGGTTAAGCAAGCGCTCTAACTTGTACGCAATTTATGGTCAATCTTTGACATCGAGCACATCAGCTCAAGTTCAAGGTGCGGCTGGCAGCCAATTTGCGTTGGGTGTACGTCACACTTTCTAATTTAATGCTAGCGCAAGCTAGTTGATGATTAGTTAAGTATTAAATCAACCCACTGTGGTAACACAGTGGGTTTTTAACTTTTTATATACAAACTACTTAAGATAATCAAAAAATAATGAACTCCTTTACAAAAATTATGGCCACGATTTTATTTGTTCAGGTTTTAGCTGGCTGCCTTGCCAGCACAGAAACGCAAGTTGGAGTTAAGTGCGATTACAGTCAAGGAAAGCCCCTTTGGGAGTTGCCCCTAGTTTGCCAGGGAGGGCATTAAAGTTTAAAAGCCACGCATCAATCTACAAAATTTGGCAGAGTGAACAATTTCTTAGTGCCAAGAAAATACTAGGCCTAAGAGTGGCCCTAATTATTAGTTGCTAGTTATGGGGAGTCAGATTTTCGATATAGTCAGATGAAATACAATTAGAAAATGAATCCTCAGATTGGCTTTCTCCTAAATAAAGCGCTCGAAGCCATAAGGGTTGCAAATTTAGATTCCGCAGAGTTATTTGTAAAGCAAGCCTTAAAAATACAGCCAAACAATCCGCATACACTTCGGCTATTTGGCGTTCTATTGGCGCAAAGGGAGAATTATTTAGAGGCCAAGAAATATTTCATTCTATCTATTAAAAGACTTCCAAAAAATGGGCTTGCACATAGTAATTTAGGCAACGTTCTGCAAAAGCTAAACCAAAATGAAGAATCAATTAAATCGTACGATTTAGCAATTAGGTTAATTCCTGATGATTATGAAGTTTGGTCGAACAAAGGGAATGCCCTGTTTGCATTAAAGCAGTATGAGGATGCAATAGCTCACCATAACAAATCAATTAGCCTCAATCCGAATTACGCGCAGGCTTGGTCGAACAAAGGGAATGCCCTGTTTGCATTAAAGCAGTATGAGGATGCAATAGCTCACCATAACAAATCAATTAGCCTTAATCCGAATTACGCGCAGGCTTGGTGGAACAAGGGAAATGTTTTGCTAGAGTTGAGACTTTACGAAGATGCAATAATGCATTATGAACAAGCGATTAACTTAAATCCACATAATCGATGGGCTTTAGGTCGATTGGCTCATGCAAAGATGATCATTGCAGATTGGAATGGACTAGAAAGAATTGTTGCTTGGCTAGGTGACAAGCATAATGCCGACACTCAAGCATCAGACCCATTTCGAATTTTGTCGCTGCTTGACTCGCCCGAGCTGCATCAAATATATGCTCGGAGTTATATTAATCACCCCAGTCAAAATGAGTGCGTTCAAGAACAATTTTCTAGAAAATCTCAAAAAGATAAAATAAAAATTGGATATTTTTCAGCCGATTTTCGCAATCATCCTGTCGCGTACTTATTGGCAGAAGTGTTGGAGCTACATAATAGGGAAGAGTTCGAAATATATGCCTTTGCCATTGGTCCTTTAAGCCTGGATCCTATTCGTAAGAGAATCAAATCTGGAGTTGATTATTTCCTAGAAATTGAAAATAAAACTAGTAAGGAAATTGCGCTATTAAGTAGAGAGTTGAAGATTGATATTGCTGTAGATCTGGGAGGGCATACCATGAACGACAATACTGAGATCTTTGCTACATTTCGTGCGGCTCCAATACAGGTAAATTTCTTAGGCTATCCAGGCACTATGGGGTCAGATCATTATGAATACATCATCGCAGATAGAGTAGTAATTCCTCAAATTAATCAGCAATACTTTAATGAAAAGATAATCTATCTACCAAACTCATTCTTGGTGGACGATTCCAAAAGAGTTCCGAGTGAAATAGTATTAAAGAGAGGTGAATTTGGCTTGCCAGAAGAAAAATTTATCTTTTGTTGTTTTAATAATAGCTATAAATTTAATCGAGAATTTGTTACGAGTTTGTCGAGAATAATGAAAGAGGTTGATGAAAGTATTTTTTGGGTTTCTGAGAACAATGAGCTATTTAGAGTCAATTTTTTGGATGAATTACAAAAGCAGGGTATCCATGCAGATAGAATCTTTTTTGCTAAAAGAATAGACTCAATGGGAGAGCATCTATCAAGGTTAGCACTGGCAGATCTTTTTTTAGATACAAATCCATACAATGCTCACACCACAGCATTGGACGCTTTAAAAGTAGGATTACCCGTGCTTACAATGATTGGTGAATCTTTTCCTTCCCGTGTGGCTGCGAGTTTATTAAATACACTTGATTTGCCAGAGTTGATTACACATTCTAGGATGGAGTTTGAAAATCAAGCAATAAAGCTTGCAAATGATGGTGTTGTGCGGCAGAAAATAAAGATGAAGTTAGCGAAAAACTCTTTAATTGGCCCACTTTTTGATACCGCTAGATATACAAAAAATCTTGAGAGCGCATATCGGCAAATTCTTACGAACTATGAGTCTAGTTTGCCAGAGGGAAATATTTATATTGCTGAATGAGGCGAAGCTAAATTCGAATGATAGGCAGCTTAGTCTTTATAAGCGCTATATTGCATTCTGCATCAGTGCGACTAAGAGACCAATACAAAACTTAATCGTATTTACTTTAATTTATTTGGAACCTAGTTTTTGGTCTTAGACTTAGGCCGTTTTCCCACTTGCACCTTCAGCGTCATTGGCTTGCCTTTACGCAGTAAAGCGACCTTGGCTTCATCACCAGGGTTGGTTTGTGCAATGCGATTAAGTAAGGCAACGACATCGCCTACTTTCTGGTCATTCACTTGGGTGAGCACATCACCGGGCTTCATGCCCGCTCTATCAGCAGGTCCACCCTCGAGTACGCCCGAGATGAGGACGCCAGCAGTATCTTTGGGGAGATTCAGTGACTCAGCCAGTTCTTTGCTGAGATTCTGGGGCTCAACGCCAATCCACCCTCTGGTGACGGAGCCATTGGTCAGAATCGATTCCATCACCAGTTTGGCTGTATTAATGGGGATAGCAAAGCCAATGCCCATATTGCCGCCGCTGCGGGAGTAGATGGCGGTATTGATTCCAATGAGGTTGCCCTTGGTGTCGACCAAGGCGCCTCCAGAGTTACCCGGATTAATCGCCGCATCGGTCTGAATGAAATTCTCAAAGGTATTGATGCCGAGTTGACTGCGGCCCAGCGCTGAAACAATGCCGGAGGTGACGGTTTGCCCAACGCCAAAGGGGTTGCCAATGGCGAGGACCACATCGCCCACTTGCACCGATTCCATTTTTCCTAATGTAATGGGGCTGGGCAGGTCAGTCTCATCGATCTTGAGGACGGCAATGTCGGTTTCAGGGTCACTGCCGATCAGCTTGGCGTTGCGCTTACGGCCATCGGCAAAGGCCACTTCAATCTCATCCGCCCCTTCAATCACGTGGTGATTAGTCAAAATAATGCCCTGGGGGCTAACGATGACCCCAGACCCAAGGCTGGAACTCGGCTCGTCACTGGGGGCTTGGTCACCAAAAAAGAACTGAAACCACGGCTCATTCTGATGGGGAGCCCCTTTTTTGCTTGGCTTTTTCTTATTGATCTTGCTGGTAAAGATATTGACCACGGCTGGACTCGATACCTTCGCTGCCTCGGCCAAGGAGCCTGGATTCTGGATGATGCTTTCGGGGGCTTCGCGCAGGGTCACTTGACCCACTAAGGAGTTCACCTGGGGGCTGGAAATCCACCCCGGCTGGAGGGTGGTTACCACGAACCACGCAGCCAGCAGGATGGTGATGGCTTGGCAAAAGAGGAGCCAAAGGCGGTTCATTATTTTATATAAGTAATTGATTTATATGATTAATTTAGATAAGTGTCCTAAAATCAGCTACCTTTTTTATTCTGCAGGCTGTCACGGATTTCACGCAAGAGAATGATGTCTTCTGGGGTTACTGGCGGAGGAGGAGCCTCAGTAGCACGGATGCGATTGACCACTTTGACCATTTGGAAGATCACAAAGGCCAGCAAAATAAAGTTAATCGAGATCGTGATGAAGTTGCCGTAGGCAAAAATCGGGATACCGGCTTTTTTGAGAGCATCAAAGGTGCGGGGAACGCCATCCGGTACGTTACCCAGCACAATAAAAAGGTTGGTGAAGTCGATTTTTCCGCCCAGCAGGGAGGAAATGACCGGCATCACGATGTCATTCACCAGGGAGTCGACAATCTTGCCAAAAGCCCCGCCAATAATGACGCCAACGGCCAGGTCCATTACATTGCCTTTTACGGCAAATTCCCGAAATTCCTTCAAAACCGCCATAAATCCGATCCTTTGAGATGAGTCCTTGGTGAGCGCTGCTCTATTGAGCACGCAACTCCGATGCTAAACCACTTTTTACATTAAAATCGATGCTTTAAGCAATTTCCACCTATCTTGTTTCTTTAGAGGATGTTCTGTAAATGAGTGATAAGCCCAGCATGGATCCGGATCGCCGCAAATGGCTGATCGCCACTACCGCGGTAGGCGGTGTTGGCGGCGCAGCAGCCCTTTATCCATTTGTAAATAGTTTTGAGCCATCGGCGCGCGCGAAAGCAGCAGGCGCAGCGGTGGAAGTGGATATCTCTGGCATGAAGCCCGATGAAATGAGAACCGTTGAGTGGCGCGGTAAGCCAGTGTGGGTGATTCGTCGCACACCTGAGCAAGTGTCTGAATTGGCTAAGCTCGATGGCGAGTTGGCTGATCCAAACTCCTTACGTGATCCTGCTGTGTATACGCCAAAGTATGCGCAAAATGGCTATCGCTCCATCAAGCCAGAATATTTAGTGGTCGTTGGTATTTGCACCCACCTTGGTTGCTCCCCATCACCAAAAATTCAGGCAGGCCCACAGCCTTCTTTACCCAATGATTGGCCAGGCGGTTTCTTCTGCCCATGCCATGGCTCGACTTTTGACTTAGCTGGTCGCGTCTACAAAAACAAACCCGCACCAGATAACTTGGAAGTACCGCCACACATGTATTTGAGCGATACCAAGATTCTGATTGGCGACGATAAGAAGGCCTAAGGAGAAATACGATGGCGTTTCATGAAATTAAAACCGCTGAAAATGCGCCCGTCCAAGAGAAAGTATTAGCTTGGGTCGATTCGCGTTTTCCGTTAACCGCTACCATCAAGGCGCACTTAACCGAGTATTACGCACCAAAGAACTTTAACTTTTGGTACTTCTTCGGTTCCTTCGCTATTTTTGTTTTGGCCTTGCAGATCATCACTGGTATTTTCCTGACGATGAACTACAAGCCCGACGCAGCAAAAGCGTTTGAGTCGGTTGAGTACATCATGCGCGAAGTGCCCTTTGGTTGGTTGATTCGTTACTTGCACTCCACCGGAGCATCGATGTTCTTCGCCGTGGTCTACCTGCACATGTTCCGCGGCTTGATCTACGGTTCGTATCAAAAGCCACGCGAGCTCGTTTGGATTTTTGGTTGTGCGATTTTCTTGTGCTTGATGGGCGAGGCCTTCTTCGGCTACCTCCTGCCATGGGGCCAAATGTCCTATTGGGGCGCGCAGGTAATCGTGAACTTGTTCTCGGCTATTCCGCTGATCGGTCCTGACCTGTCCTTGTGGCTGCGCGGCGACTACGTTGTCGGCGATGCTACCTTGAACCGTTTCTTTGCATTCCACGTGATTGCATTGCCATTGGTCTTGGTTGGTTTGGTTGCTGCTCACATCATTGCCTTGCATGAAGTGGGTTCAAACAACCCAGACGGCGTTGACATTAAATCCAACTTGGATAGCAAAGGTGTGCCAGTCGATGGCGTGCCATTCCATCCCTACTACTCCGTACACGATGTCATGGGCTTGGGTGTCTTCTTGTTTATCTTCGCTGCGATCGTATTTTTTGCGCCGGAGATGGGCGGCTACTTCTTGGAAGCCAATAACTTCATTCCGGCTGATCCATTACAGACTCCATTGCACATTGCGCCCGTTTGGTATTTCACGCCCTTCTATTCGATGTTGCGTGCAACCACAACGGAGTTTTTGATTCCTTTATGGATCTTCTTTGCAGTTGTTCTTGGTCTTGCGATTAAGAATGCCAAAGACGTTCGCCTCAAGGGCGGC
The DNA here is from genome assembly GCF_003065365.1 of Polynucleobacter difficilis. NCBI lineage: Bacteria > Pseudomonadati > Pseudomonadota > Betaproteobacteria > Burkholderiales > Burkholderiaceae > Polynucleobacter > Polynucleobacter difficilis. The sequence continues at coordinate 111,326 of NZ_CP023276.1, forward strand.
TACGCCGCAATTTTGCTCGGCTTGGCTGCAGGCTTTTATTTCTTCGATGCGAAGTTCTGGGGTGTGGTCATTATGGGCGGCACTGTAGTGATTTTGTTCTTCTTGCCATGGCTTGATAAGTCACCCGTGCGCTCGATCCGCTATCGTCCCAAGTTCCATCTTTACATCTACGGCAGCTTTGTGGTGAGCTTCATTATCTTAGGTTACTTGGGCATTAAGCCGCCTTCACCGCTGTTCGATAAGATGTCGCAGATTTGCACCATTTACTACTTGGCGTTCTTCTTCTTGATGCCGTATTGGAGCAAGATGGGTACGTTTAAGCCGGTGCCAGACCGCGTTGTCTACCATGCGCATTAATCATGATGGCAGATAGAACGAAAGAACAATTAGGAATCAGTATGAAATATATTCTGCACACTGTAAAAGCGAGCCTTCGTGCGATTGCTGTCACAGCAACATTGGGTCTCGCGGCAACCGCCGCATATGCCGGCGGTGGTGACTATCCCCTCGATAAGGCGCCGGATCGCGTTAGTAGCAATGCCGCTTTGCAAAACGGCGCTAAGCTTTACGTTAATTACTGCGCAGCCTGCCATTCTGCTGTCAGTGTGCGTTATTCTTCTCTGCGCGATATTGGACTGACCGATCAGCAGATCAAAGATAATTTGATTTTGAATGGCGCCAAGGTAGGCGATGTCATGACGGTATCGATGACGCCGAAAGATGCTAAGGCCTGGTTTGGTAAAGTGCCACCCGATTTATCGGTTGAGGCACGTGCTCGCGGTACCGATTGGATTTACACCTATCTGCGTACCTACTATCAGGATGACTCCACGCCAACCGGTTGGAATAACTTGGTATACCCCAATGTCGGTATGCCCCATGCCCTTTGGCAGTTGCAAGGCATTCGTACGGCGACCTTTGAGGAGCGTAAGGATCCAAAGGATCCAAGCCGCATGGAAAAAGTATTTGTAGGTTACGAGCAAGTCACTCCAGGAACCATGAAGCCACAAGAATACGATGACAACATCGCTGACTTAGTGTCCTTTATGTCGTGGATGGCTGAGCCAATGCAGTTGCAGCGTAAGCGCATCGGCGTGGTTGTGCTCTTGTTTTTAGCGATCTTTACATTCGTTGCATGGCGCTTAAACAAAGCCTATTGGAAAGATGTGAAGTAAGCGTTTTGCTGTGGCATGAATGAAGTACATTTTTAAGGATCTTTGCATATGATGGTGTTGTACTCGGGCACAAACTGCCCATTCTCGCAACGCTGCCGCCTGGTGCTTTTTGAAAAGGGCATGGATTTTGAAATCCGCGATGTTGACTTGTTCAACAAACCGGAAGACATCTCCGTGATGAACCCCTACGGCCAGGTTCCCATCCTCGTTGAGCGAGATCTGATTCTGTACGAATCCAACATCATTAATGAATACATTGATGAGCGTTTTCCGCATCCACAATTAATGCCGCCCGATCCAGTTGCGCGCGCACGGGCACGCCTTTTCCTCTTTAATTTTGAGAAAGAGTTATTTGTGCACGTGGCTGCACTTGAGAATGAAAAAGGCAAGGCCGCAGAAAAGACCCATGAAAAAGCCCGTTTGGCGATTCGGGATCGTTTAACGCAGCTTGCCCCAATCTTTGTTAAAAACAAATACATGCTCGGCGATGAGTTCTCAATGTTGGACGTTGCGATTGCACCACTCTTGTGGCGCCTTGAGCATTACGGCATTGACCTATCACGCAACGCAGCGCCACTACTGAAGTATGCCGAGCGCATCTTTAGTCGGCCTGCATACATTGAAGCGCTCACCCCTTCTGAGAAGGTGATGCGCCGCTAATTGCGGGGCGTTAAGGGTCTGCAATCATTACCATGGCTGCCGACGGCGTTTCAATTCCGAGTACCAAGCCGTATTTAATCCGCGCACTGCATGATTGGTGCTCGGATAACGGCTTTACGCCCTTTATTGCGGTGTTTGTCGACGGTAGAGTTGAAGTCCCCATGGAGTTTGTAAAGAACGACGAGATTGTGCTCAACCTCTCATCCGAGGCGTGCCATCAACTCGATCTGGGCAATGAATGGGTCAGTTTTCAGGCCCGCTTTGGCGGTGTACCCAAGCGCGTAATGGTGCCAGTGACCCACGTTCTGGCTATTTATGCCAGGGAAAATGGCCAAGGCATGTCATTCCCCTTTGATGGCGCTAAAAACCCATATCCAAGCAATGCCAGCGAGGGTGCTAGCGATGCGCCCAAAAAGCCAAGACCCAGCTTGACGATTGTGAAGTAGGATAAAATTCAAGCGTTGTAAAAAATTGCCCCATTAGCTCATCTGGTAGAGCAACTGATTTGTAATCAGTAGGTGGTCTGTTCGAGTCGGACATGGGGCACCATCGATTTACTATTTCCGTAAATTGACATCCCGCGTCTCTGGTAAATAAAACACCGCCACGATCGCAGCCGTCGCTAAGAAGAGCGTCGGATACCAAAGCCCCGCTAGGTTATTTCCCATTGTTTTATTCAGCCAAGTCACGATGAACGGCAGCATCCCCCCGATCCATCCTGCAGCTAAATTGTGCGGTAGGGTGGCTGCGCTGTTTCGAGTACGCGCAGGGAAGAGTTCAGCCAGTAAGGCGATTTGAGGGCCCACCACTAGGGCTAATGGAATCGAGAGGCAAATGAGAGTGAAGCCGGCGAGCAGGAGATTTAATTGCGCTGCCGATGCCAGGTATTGCAGAAATTGAAAGGCCGGCAATATCGCGAGCGCGCCAATGATTAAACCGCTAATCACAACCGGCCTTCTGCCGATGCGATCGGAAATCGCCCCAGCCAGTATGGTGAGCGGCAGTAGCGCGAGTGTGGCGGTGATGCTTAAGGCATCGACTGTCTTGGGCGCAATACCCAGTGCGGTTTTCAGAAAGATCGCAGTGTAGACCTGCATACAAAAGAACAAGACTGCGCCGCCTGCTGAGATGCAGAAGAACAATAAGAACATGCGCTTACGCGTCTCCTGATCCCGAAAGTTATCCATCAGGGGTGAAGAAGATCGCTTATTCTCTTTGCGCATCTCCGTAAAGATCGGCGTTTCTTCTAAGGCCATACGCACTTTGAAAGCAATTACGAACAGCACAAGGGAAACCCAAAACGGCACGCGCCAGCCCCATTCCTGAAATTGTTCCGGCGTTAAGAAGAATTGCAATAAGGCAATTTGCAAAGTGGACGCTAAGATGCCGAGCGGCCCCATGGTAGACAGAAAGCTGGTTTTAAATCCCCGATTGGACTCCCCGGCATGCTCAGTTAAAAAGACCGCGCTGCCACCAATTTCTCCGCCAGCAGATAGACCCTGTATTAAGCGCAGAATCACCAGCATGATCGGGGCTGCAATTCCAATTTGCGCATAGGTCGGTAAAAAACCCACGGCCAGGGTAGCAAAGCCCATCAGCGTAATCGTGATCATGAAGACGGGCCTGCGCCCAATCCGATCTCCCAGAGACCCGAAGTAGGCTGCCCCAAGAGGCCGCACCACCATGCCAACGCCAAAGGTAGCTAAGCTGAACAAGAGACTGGCCGCTGGATCGCTGCTGGGGAAGAAGAGAGGGCCAAAGGTAACCGCCAACGTAGCAAAGGTCAGAAAGTCATACCACTCTAAAAAAGTGCCAAAGCAAGCTGCAGAAGCCACTTTTCGGTAGGATTCAGCCTCTTTTTTACGATCTAATGCACTGATTTCATTCAATTTAGACTCATTTTCTATTATTTTGTTGCTTTGCAACAAAAACACTTGATTTGTTGCACTGCATCAGTTACATTTACATGGTGCGGTGCAATATCAAACAGATAATGCCCCTCAAAATTAGGCTTCACCTTACATCCTATTTTGCAATCTTACTTATTGAAACGGAGCATCACATGAATCAAGACCAAATCAACGCTAAATTGTCGCAAATCAGCAGCAAGGGCTTAGAAAGCTCATTCGCACTCAGCGAAGCCGCTTTAGAGAATGCACAGAAATTAGCAGAACTAAACTACGCTGCATCCAAAGATGCATTAGTGAATGTACAAGATAGCATTACTCAAGTTCTGAGCGCTAAAGATACAAAGCAAGTGACCGATCTGATCACTGCTGATCTGTTGCAAGATGCTGGTACACAAGCTGCTGCATACCAAAAGAAAGTAACTAAAGTATTGCGTGACAGCAATAAAGAATTGAACAACGTAGTTGAGTCCAGCATTGACCAGTTCCAAAAGGGCATGCAAGAGTGGATCAACACCATCTCTGCTAACGCACCAGCTGGTTCAGATGCATTTGTATCCGCAATGAAAACCGGTTACGGCAGCGCCTTGCAGGGCTTTGAGCAATTCCGCGCAGTAAGCAAAGATGCAATGGCAACTGCTGAGAAAAATGCTGAGCAAGCATTTGAGGCGTTTCAGGGTCAAGTAGCTCAAGTGAAAAAAGCAGCTACACCAGCAACACGTAGCCGCAAAGCTGCTTAATTTAGTGCAGCCACTTTAGTACCTTCGTTGGTACTTCAGTAAGTAAAAATCCCACTGCAGTGATGCAGTGGGATTTTTTTTTATGCATTAAGAAAGGCGGAGCGTTTAATCGTCTGTCTCTGCTGTTGAATCCAATAAGCCCGACGGCAGTGTTTTACTGGGCTTCACACCCAGCTCACGAACCTTCTCTGCCGTACGTATTAAATTGCCTTTACCCGTTTTGAGTTTGCTAAAAGCATCGTGGTAACTGGTTTGAGCTTGATCAATCCGTTGACCAAGTTTCTCCATGTCATCAATAAAGCCAACAAACTTGTCGTAGAGTGCGCCGCATTGGCGAGCAATTTCCAAGGCATTTTTATTCTGGTGGTCTTGCCTCCATAAATGGGCAACGGTACGGAGTGTCGCCATTAGAGTGCTTGGGCAAACCAAAACAATATTCTTGGCCAGAGCTTCTTGATAGAGATTAGGCGCTGATTTAAGTGCTAATAGGAATGCAGGTTCAATCGGAATAAACATCAATACAAAATCAACCGAGCCGACGCCGTAGAGCGAGCTGTAGTTTTTGCTGGAGAGCCCCTGAATATGTTGGCGTAGCGACTGTATGTGGGCATGGAGTTCGATCTGTGCTGTATCCGCATCAATTGATTCAGCATGGCGTGCATAAGCAGTAATCGATACCTTACTGTCAACTACCAGATGGCGTCCTTCAGGTAGGCGCACCACAATGTCGGGCTGCAAGCGTGAGCCATCCACTTGCGTATGGCTATCTTGCACCAGGTACTCTTCGCCTTTGCGAAGGCCCGACGATTCAAGAATGGACTCCAGAACGAGTTCGCCCCAATTGCCCTGAACTTTAGAGTCGCCCTTTAATGCTTGAGTAAGCGAGCGGGTTTCATCCGACATCTTGACGTTTAAAGCTGATAGACGCTCGATCTCGCTTTTGAGGGCAAAGCGTTCGCGGGATTCGTTGGCGTAGGACGTTGAAACCTGTTCTTTAAATTCCGTCAGCTTGGTTTGTAAGGGCTTGAGCAGGGCATCCAGGCTCAAGGCATTTTGCTCAGTAAAGCGCCGTGTTTTATCGTCCAAGATATCGTTAGCAAGATTCTTAAACTGAATGGTCAGCGCTTCTTTTGCTTCATTGAGTGACTCAATGCGACCGAGGCCTTGCTTGCGCTCCGAATCCAGCGCTGCCTCGAGGCGAATGGCATTTTGCAAAGCCGTATCGCGCTCCGCACGCAGGCTCGCAACTAAAGTAGTTTGTTCGGCAAGGGCCTGCTCCGTACTGCTAAAGCGACTGCGCAAAGTCAGCACATAGATCAGCAGCCCTGCACAGGCTGCAATGAGTAAACCAAAAAACAGAAGGGGGCTGGTATCAAACGACATCGTCATTGGACTTTCATTGAAAATGCGCGGCGATGCGAAAGGCTATGGCGAAAAAGACTCAGCTGGCTCGCCAATGAAGGCAAGCCGCTAAACGCATTAACCCTGAATCAACTGCTTGAGTTCACCGCTTTGAAACATCTCGGTCATGATGTCCGAGCCGCCAATAAACTCACCGTTGATGTAGAGCTGGGGGATGGTTGGCCAGTTAGCATATTGCTTGATACCTTGACGAATACCCTCATCATCAAAAACGTTGACGGTATGCAGGTTTTCAGCGCCGCAAGCCCGCAAGATGTTAATCGCATTGCCTGAAAAGCCACACTGTGGAAACTGGGGGGTGCCTTTCATAAACAGCACGACGGGGTGGCTGGTGACGATTTCTTTGATTTGAGCTTGGGTATCCATTGCGTTACTCCATATGTACAAAATTGATATGTCAATTTTAAGACCGAATCAAAAATAAGGTTATCGATTTGACCTTAGATGGCTTTACGGCCAGAAGCGACCCGCCAATGGCCCGCCAAATCCCGATGAGGCTTAATGTCCTCAAAGCCAGCCAGAGCCAGTCGCTCTAGAACGGCAGGGGATTGATCAAAACCATGCTCTACGGCCAAGAGACCGCCCGGTTTCAAATGGGCTATGGCGCCATCGATGATGGTTGAGAGGCAGGTCAGTCCCGAGCCAAAATCGGTTAAGGCACTTGGCGGCTCAAAACGCAGATCGCCTTTGCTGAGGTGCGGATCATCCGCCTGAATGTAGGGCGGGTTACTCAGAATCAGATCAAAACGATGGTGAGTATTGCCAAGGGTCTGCAGTGCCCCGTACCAATGACCAAGGCAAAACGACACGCGATTGCCCAGCTTGAGGCGTGCTGCATTCTGCTGAGCAATGTCCAGTGCAGCCTGCGACGCATCGGTCGCTACTACGGTTACATTGGGCTGGCTAGCCGCAATCGCCAGGGCAATTGCACCGGAGCCCGTACCCAAATCAAGCATATTAAGCGAACACTCACTCTCATTTAAAGTATTATTATTGTTGATTAGGCGCTGTAGTTGGTCAAGACCTAGATCGACCAAGAGCTCGGTTTCTGGGCGGGGGATAAGTACCCCTGGCCCTACCATTAACTCGATCACATGAAACCCACGTTTGCCAATCAGGTAGGCAATCGGCTCGCCATCCAGACGGCGTTGCTCTAGCAAAACCCACTCCTTTACAAAGGCATCGCTGAGTTCGGTTTCATCGTGCGTCAGTAAAGCCGACTTGGGTAATTGCAGGTGGATTTCAAGCAAATGGGCCAAGACCATGCGCGCTTCATTTTTGGGAAGTCGGGTTTCGTTCAGCAGGGAACGCAGGGTCGCCATCGGTTCAGATGAATGCCAAAAATTACTAGGGGGGCTTAGCTATCACCAAGGGCGGCGAGTAACTCAGCTTGATGCTCGCTGGCCAGGGCATTGCATAAATCATCAATATCGCCATCCATCATGGCATCAATCTTGTAGAGCGTGAGATTAATGCGGTGATCGGTAATTCGGCCCTGCGGGAAGTTGTAGGTCCGGATGCGGTCACTACGATCACCTGAGCCGATCAGGGATTTGCGGGTTTGCGCTTCCTGCTGATGCTGTTCGCGTTGACGGCCATCCATGATGCGGGAGACCAGGACTTTCATGGCTTGTTCTTTATTGCGGTGTTGGCTGCGGTCGTCTTGGCACTCCACCACGATTCCGGTAGGCAGATGCGTTATGCGCACCGCCGAATCAGTTTTATTGATGTGCTGACCGCCGGCGCCCGAGGCCCTAAAGGTATCAATCCGCAACTCAGCGGGATTGATTTTGACGGCCTCGATTTCATCTGCCTCTGGCATCACTGCCACCGTACATGCCGACGTATGAATGCGCCCCTGGGTTTCAGTTTGAGGAACGCGCTGCACCCGATGCCCCCCAGATTCAAACTTTAGACGGGAATATACCGATGGGCCAACGAGGCGGAGCACCACTTCCTTGTAACCACCGAGATCCGACTCGGCGGAATTCACCACCTCGATTTTCCAGCCTTGGCGTTCCGCAAAGCGGGTATACATGCGCAATAAATCAGCCGCAAATAAGGCGCTCTCATCGCCGCCCGTACCCGCCCGAATTTCCAAGAAGACGTTGCGATCATCGTTTTCATCTTTGGGCAGCAAGGCCTTTTGTAGGCTGGCCTCGAGCTCAACCATCTTCGCCGCAGCCGCCTTTTGCTCCTCATCCGCAAACGCCTTCATCTCCGGATCTGCGCGCATACCTTCGGCCGCCGCCAAATCTGCTTCTGCTTGGCGATATAAACCAAACTGCTCAACAACCGTCGCAATGTCCGAATGCTCGCGCGTTAATTTGCGATAGACGTCCATATCCTTGGTGGACTCTTCAAGCGTTAACAGGGAATTTAATTCAGCCAAGCGAGTATCAAGATGCTCCAGCTTGGCGCGCATGCTGGGTTTCATCTAAAGATCGTTCTTGTCGGATGTGTCGTTGGTGTGTTTACTAGAGTCTTGCTCGGCATGATGATAGGTGTGCGAGTAGGCGCTCGAGTGGGTGGAAAATAATTTAGGTAATAGTTTAATCAAGGAATCCCGTTCAGCGCCATTGGAGTGCTGCAGGGTGTGGAGCGAGCCATGCAAGAACTTATTGGTTAAGCCTTGTGCCATAGCGTTGAGAACGTCTTGAGGATCATCGCCGCGCATCAGGCGTTTCATGGCGCGCTCGAGTTCAATTTGTCGCAGGCGTTCCCCATGTTGCTGAAGGTCCTGAATCAATGGCACAGTATTGCGGCCATTGAGCCAATGCATAAAGTTGCCAACGCGGTCTTCAATAATGGCTTCTGCTTGGCTCACCGCCGCATGCCGCATTGATGTGCCGGTTTGGATCATGACGCCCAAGTCATCAACGGTGTAGAGGTAAATGTCATTTAAGCGAGCGATTTCGGGTTCGCAGTCGCGTGGCACGGCCAGGTCAATCATGACCATGGGCTTGCGCCGCCGTTGCTTGAGAGCGCTCTCGACCATGCCAAGACCAATGATCGGCAAGGAGCTTGCGGTACACGACACAATGATGTCGAACTCATGTAAGCGGCTTGGCAAGTCCGATAGCTTGAATGATTCTGCTTCCACATTTTGCGATGCAATCGCATCGGCTAATTCTTGGCCGCGCTCAATTGTGCGATTGGCAATTGCGACTTGCTTAGGCCGGCGCGCCACAAAGTGAGTGGCGCACAGCGAGATCATGTCGCCCGCGCCAATAAAGAGAACGCGCTGCTCGGCAATTTTTTCAAAGATGCGCTCAGAGAGCCTTACTGCCGCAGCCGCCATGGAAATCGAGTGCGCACCAATCTCGGTTGAGCCCCGCACCTCTTTGGCAACCGCAAAGGTTTTCTGGAAGAGCTGGTTTAAATACGTACCGAGTGCCCCTGCTTGATTGGCGGTACGAACCGCATCTTTCATTTGCCCGAGGATTTGGGTTTCACCAAGGACCATGGAATCCAGGCCGCAAGCGACTCGAAATGCATGGCGCACGGCATCGGACTGGGGCAGGGAATAAATGTGGGGCTCTAAACTACTGGGAGCCAGTTGCTGGCTTTTGGCTAGCCAATCAAAGGTAGCGCTGTGCAAGAGGGTGGCGGAGTCGGCATCGTTCGCTGCGCAATACAGTTCAGTTCGATTACACGTCGACAAAATGGTTGCTTCAGGCAGGCCCGACTGACTGACGCCGCTGAGGTGCTGGCGCAAGTCATGCAACGCTTCTTGCAGGTATTCAGGGTCAAAGGCGACTTTTTCCCGAACGTCCACTGGCGCTGTGTGATGATTGATGCCGAGGGTCAACAGCTTCATAGGCCCTAATTATAGGTTTGATGGCGTTTTAATGGGGATGCGCATGGGGTTTTTGGCTTTTCTACTGATTGGGTCGGCTGTTGGGTGGTCGGCGTATTACTTTTACCCTGGCCGCTCACGCCAAAAAACAGGACTATTGGGGATCTGCGGCCTTTTCTTGGCGGGCTTTCTGGGCGCTGCTGCCGGATCGTATGGGGGGCAGGCCTTAGGGCTATTTCAATCGGGTCAGATTGCGGAGTGGCTAACTGCCATCGGGTCAGCCTGGCTCGCCGGCTTGCTATTAACGCTTATCCGCAAATAAGCCGCTTTGCCTCAGTTGCTGCTGGGGATCAATCCAGCGAATGGGCCTCTTGCCGTGGGCAATCAACCAATCATTGGTTTTAGTGAAATGGCCGCAGCTTGCATTGGGCTGCTCACCCGTGCGCTGCTGAATTAAAAAAGGCTGCGCTGTTTTATAAACTCCCAAGCCCGAGGGGTGTGAGGCTTGCAATATCAGATGGCTTGGTTCCTCTGAATTAAGTATTCCATGCTCAATCAAGGGTATTTTGGATTGGGCATGCGCTCCCCACAGCAGCCAGACTAAATTGGGTTTTTCGATCGACAACTGACGGATCAGCGCATTGATGCAGTGCTGCCAACCCAGATGAAAGTGGCTGCCAGCCTCCCCTTGTTTGACGCTAAGCGCTGTATTCAAAAGTAAGGCGCCCTGTTTGGCCCAATCGCCTAAGTCGCCGTGCGCCAAGTAACCAAAACCTTCGAGCTCTAACGCTTTGCTGATGTTGCGCAGCGAACTTGGAAAGCTGCGTGAGCCGGGAACAACGGAAGCGGGTATTGAAAATGCCAAGCCTTGAGCTAAGCCTGGCGAGTGGTAAGGGTCTTGCCCAAGAATCACCACTGATACGGCATCTACTGGAGTCAGCGCTAAAGCCCGAAAGAACAGCGGGGGTGGTGGGCAAATGGCATTCCCATCTTCCTCAATTGCCTTATGCACATTAGCTTGTAGCTGCTGCCAATCCGGTGAGGCGAGGTAATCCCCAAGCAGTAATTTCCAGTCGTCTGGTATTAGCGCTTCTACATTGAGCATTGCCACGCCGTGTTCGTAAGAGTTGATTTACTTTGCGGACAATTGGTACTGCATAACGGGGCTGGAGGGTTCCAATACAAATTGGCTTTCATGCTCGCAGTCTTGACGATAAAAACGCAAGCGTGCATTTGTTCCCATTTGTAATTGCGCAAACACCGCATCCAGTCGAATGGGAGTAAGACGTTGACCGTTGATGCTAGAGATCAAATCACCAGGAGCCAAACCAGCACGCTGAGCGATTCCGCCATCCAGCACATTCGTTACCTTGACCCAGCCATTCTGATCGCTGTAGCGCATCGCCCATTGCAATTTCATCTGCTCGAGCAGACTCATTTTTTTATCACTAACCGCAATACCCTGGGCTGTAAGCCACTGAGCCAGCGGTAGGTCATGCGTACCCTCGATGAATCGCGCCTTAAATTGCAGCCAGGGCTTTTTAAAGTCAGGCCCAATCGCAGCCAGTACAATCCGATCAAAACCATCCTCTAGAAGGCCCTCTTGTGTTTTGCCATGCGCAGCCCAAAGCAATTGCATGACGTTATCTAGGGATTTGCGTTGGCGCGTTTGTGCCCGAATGAGTAGATCCAACCCAAGCGCAATTAAAGCGCCTTTGGCGTAATAGCTCACTACGGCATTGGGGGTGTGTTCATCGGCCTGGTAATACTTGGTCCAGGCATCAAAGGAGCTATCCGCGACGCTTTGCTTATGACGACCAGGACCACGCAAAACCATATTCCAATTCTTGGCGACTAAATCGAGGTAGGGCTGCAAGGCAATGCGCTTACTGCGCAGCAATTGCAAGTCATCGTAGTAGCTGGTGAAGCCCTCAAAAAGCCAAAGCAGGCGTGTGTGATTGCGGACTTGCAAATCGTAGGGCTGGAATGCCTTGGGCTGAATGCGCTTCACTAACCAAGCATGAATGTATTCGTGGCTACATAGACCTAAAAATTCGCGATAGCCATCTTCATTCAGAGGGGAGCCTTGTTGCGGCAAGTGATCGCGATTGCACAGCAATGCCGTGCTGTCGGCGTGCTCTAAACCGCCGTAGCCGGATAAAACCGCATTGACTAAAAATAAATACCACTGAAATGGCGCTTGCTTTGTCTTCGGTTCAAATAAATCAATGATGGATTCACAAATAGCAAACAAGTCAGTAGCTAAACGCTGGCGATCGACTTCCTGTAGGCAGCCCTGAATCACCATGCTGTGAGCGGTGCCGCGGGATTTCCAATCAATCGTCTGAAAATGTCCCAGCGCCACCGGATGATCGAGTAGGGCGTCATAGTTGGGTGCGAGGTAAAAACCAAAACCGGCAGAATCTGTCTTTACGCGACTTAAGGTGGTTTGTACCGACCACGTACCGATGGGCGCAATTGCGAGCGCAGTAGGTAAGTGTGTCTGACCTTCCACGGCCAAGCATAGGCTGCTGGGGTTAAAAAAGCCGCGCTCCGAATCCAGATATGCCGTGCGAACTGAAGTATCAAAGGCATACACCGTAGTACGAACTTCAACTACAGAACCTAAATCGACTTGAGGCAACTTCCAGCTATCGTTGTCGATGCGCTCGAGCTGTAGCTCGGTCTCTGTTGTATCCGTAATGGAAAAAGCAGCAATGCTTTCAATGTGCTTACTAAAGTCCCGAATTAAATAACTGCCCGGAATCCAAGCTGGCATCCGTAGCACTTGTCCCGCAGGATTAGGATTGGCGATGCGCAGGGTAACCTCATAGCGATGGCCATCTAAGTCAGCGGCATGGACGGTATATTGAATTGCTGGAATGGCCATAGAAAAAGTCAGTTGAGTTGGTTTATTTCAGCGAAGCAAATTTCTTTTCAATGTCGCTTAACTGCACTGCGCCCGGAAAGCGTGAGCCATCGGTAAAGAAGATGGTGGGTGTGCCGGTGATGCCATAGGACTTAGCCAAGGCTAGGTTCTTATCAATCGGCGTAGTGCACTCGCCTTTGCCGCTGGGTGTGGTGTTATTGATGGTCCAGTCGGCCCATGCTTTTGTGGCATCCGCAGAGCACCAAATTTGCTTGGACTTTTGCACCGAGTCTGCAGACAGAATCGGCAATAAAAAGGTGTATACCGTTACGTTATCTAACTGCTGAAACGTTTTTTCCAGGCGCTTGCAGTAACCGCAATTGGGGTCAGCAAAAACAGCGAGTTGACGACTGCCATTGCCGCGCACCATTTTGACTGCATTGCTTAGGGGCAAATCAGACCAGCGAATCCGATTGAGATCAGCCTGACGCTTTTCAGTAAGATTTTGACCGGAAGCTAATTCAATGACTTCACCCTGAATCAGGTATTTTGCATTGGCATCGGTATAAAAGATTTCACCATTGAGTTGTACTTCAAATAAGCCGGGCACCGGTGAGGCTGACACCCCTTTGATGTTGGCGGTGCTGCCCAGTCGCTTTTGCAACTCCGCCTTAATCTGTTGGGTATTTTGGGCCTGTGCAAGAGGAGCGCTAGCCAATAAGCCAATGACGCTAGCGCAGAATGCTAAGGCGGAAGCGGTATTTCGCAGATTGTTTTTCATTGCACTTCTCCTAAGGCTTCTTTAATTAAATACCGTTTAATCAGATGACTGCGGTTGACTAGGCCCATGCCCCAATTGCGAATGTGTTTCTGGAGAGGGCTCGCGCTCGTAAACAGTTGCTTGAGTCGATCAGTTACCCACAGTATGGCACTGGTATCGCCATGGCGTTCGCGTTCATAGCGGCGTAGCAAGACCGGATCGGTAATTGCTCGAAATGATTCACGTTCGCGCAGGATGCGCAGCAAAGCGGCCACATCACGTAAGCCCAAATTTAATCCTTGCCCAGCTAAGGGGTGAATGACGTGCGCAGCATCCCCAATCAAAATCACCTTGGGCATGAGCTCCGGCCCAATCACGCGCTGCGCGCGGATTTTGCGTAAGGGAAATGAGCCTGGCCTCGAGTGTGGGGTGAGTGTTCCGAGGGCATGCACAATCGCACCATCCTGCAGCATTGCAAACTCTGACTGCCATTGGTTGGTATCGAGCGTAAGGAGTCGGGTGGCATTTTCAGGGGAGGTTGACCACACCATCGACACCTGCTTGCCCGGTAGAGGTAGCATCGCCAGAATGTCGCCGCCTGGTAAAAACCACTGATATGCGGTTTCTAAATGGGCGTTCGTACATACAAAATTGGCGACCACCGCGCGTTGCTCATACGACTTTTCATCGGTTTGGATTTCGAGCATGGAACGCAGGGATGAATTCGCGCCATCGGCTGCAATGACCAAACTGGCTTTAATCTCGATCGGTGATTGCGCGCCATCGACTCGGAGTAAAGCGCCATCGGGCTCAATAAACACATTCTCGAGCGATCCAACAACACACTCCAATTTGGACTGAAAGCGGCAGGCTTGCTCGAGGGTATGCTCCAGTAAATCGGACTCTCCAATCCAGGCAAGCTGGGGAACGCCCGCTTCAAATGCGGAAAGATGCAATCCATCGCTGGGTTCACCGCGGTCGCCATAGATGCGCATATCGCGGACCACTTGGAGGCGGGCATGATCAATCGCATCCCACACTTGTAGGGATTGCAGTAGGGAGCGAGTTCCAGGAGAAATAGCGTAAATGCGTTCAGTCCAGCGATCCCCGCTGGGTTTGGCGGTTTGCTGGTCTAAATCTGGTGCAATTTGGACTACATCAAAACCCTGTTGCGCCAGGCCTAGGGCGCAGGCCTTACCGACAATACCCCCTCCAATGATGGCAATATCGCACTGACGTGTTTTGCCAGAGACCGGTGCGGGCGCCTTGGCTGAAGAAGCGGATTTGGATGAATGGAATGCCATAACCCGATGATATCGAAACAAGCCGAATTACAATGGAGGCATGTCTTTAAAATGCGGCATCGTCGGCCTGCCTAACGTCGGCAAATCTACCCTCTTTAATGCGCTTACCAAAGCTGGAATCGCGGCAGAAAACTATCCGTTCTGCACGATTGAGCCCAATGTAGGCGTAGTCGAGGTTCCTGACCCCCGTTTAGCTGCCTTGGCTGCTATCGTGACTCCAGAACGCATTGTGCCGGCGGCCGTCGAGTTCGTTGATATTGCGGGCTTGGTTGCTGGTGCATCCAAGGGCGAAGGCCTTGGTAATCAATTTTTGGCAAATATTCGGGAAACCGATGCAATTACCCATGTGGTGCGCTGCTTTGATGACCCGAATGTGATTCACGTTGCCGGTAAGATCGATCCCATTTCAGACATTGGGGTGATTGATACGGAATTGGCGCTATCTGATTTAGCCACGGTTGAAAAAACCCTGAATCGCTCGAGTAAAGCAGCCAAGTCAGGCAACGATAAAGAAGCGGCTGCCTTGGTAGCTGTTCTGAGCAAGGTCCAGACCCATTTGAATGAGGCGCAGCCAGTGCGAAGCATGAGCCTGAGTGATGATGAGAAGTTGCTTCTCAAGCCCCTTTGCTTGATTACTGCTAAGCCTGCCATGTATGTGGCTAATGTGAAAGACGATGGCTTTGAAAATAACCCGCATTTGGATGCGGTGATTGCACACGCAGCGAAAGAGGGCGCCCCAGTTGTGGCGGTTTGCGCTGCCATTGAGGCTGAGATTGCCGATCTAGAGGATGCCGATAAGACGGAATTCTTGGCTGATATGGGCATGCAAGAGCCCGGCCTAGATCGGGTGATTCGTGCGGGCTATGCTTTGCTGGGTTTGCAGACCTATTTCACGGCAGGCGTAAAAGAGGTGCGTGCCTGGACGATTCGCATTGGGGACACTGCACCTAATGCAGCGGGCGTGATCCATACGGATTTTGAGCGCGGCTTTATTCGAGCCCAAACCATTGCATTTGATGACTTTATTCAATACAAGGGCGAATCGGGCGCGAAAGAGGCAGGCAAAATGCGCGCCGAAGGAAAAGAGTACATCGTCAAAGATGGCGACGTGCTGAATTTCTTGTTTAACGTCTAAGTTTATTTAGCCTGCGCGAACTGCTTTTTCGAGGCATTTGGATAATTCTTCGTAGCGCTTGATGGCAAGCTTAGTTGGGACAACGTGTTTTTTACGGCCATCCTCATCGGCGTTCATCTCGATTAAGCCCATCGCGCGTAAGTTTTTCAGTCGGCCATGTAAGGTCGCTTGCGAACCGAATTCAGCGAGCGAAATCAAATCTCCCACCAACATAACCTGACCTTGGTGCGCGCTTAAAACAATCTTATTGAGTAAACTTTCCTCGGTGGCATCTAATTTCTTGCCCGGATTAATGCGATCCAACACATCAATTAAATTGAGGAAGCGAATATAGGCAGAATTCTTGGAGCTGGATGGGCCTGGCATTATTCAGTTTTTTCGATGTGGATTACGTTTTAGTAGTCAATACATTATGCGCGGTGTACACCATAAAGCTAAGTATAAACCCTCTATACATATGCTGAGCAAATAATTGCATAGAATTAAAGCATGGAACACATCAGCATTTCCTCTGAACGCCCGCGGCTTTTTCTGCTGGGCGCACTGATTAGTGCGCTACTGTACAGTGCTTTATTTTTTTTCAATGACTGGATCACTGAGATGCTGAAATACGATCTCGGTGTGAGCTGGATTTACTTGCCAGCAGGCTTGCGCTTATTTCTCATTTTGATATTTGGTTTGGCTGGTGCCATCGGTATTGCAGCGGCTTCCTTCGCTATTTCGTATTTTGGGGTTTTCCCACCCGATTTATTCACCTGCATTGGCATTGGCTTGATATCCGGATTTGCACCTTTATTCGCGAAGTGGGTTGTTGTCTCGAACACGTACATTAGTAATGACCTCAGTAATTTAAGTATGCAAAAAATTCTTCTTTGCATTGTGGTCTACGCATTAATGAGTTCGGCATTCCATCAGTATTGGTTTGTGTTGCGCGACTTAGAGTCAGGCAGCCTCAATCATTTTCTGGTGATGTTTGCTGGCGATGTCGCAGGATCTATTTTGTTAACTGCTCTCATCAAATACGGCATTGATTTAATGCGGCGTGGCGTACCTAGAAGGAGTTAGGCAAAAAGTGCAGCAAGCGCGGCGCCAGGGTCGGGCGCTCGCATAAATACTTCGCCTACTAAAAATGCATTGACGTGATGCTCTCGCATACGCAGAACATCCGCTCTCTCCAGAATTCCGGACTCAGTCACGATAATCTTGTCGCCGCCAATGCTGCTGAGTAGGTCAATAGTGGTGTCTAAGGTAACCTCAAAGGTCTTGAGGTTACGGTTATTGATGCCGAGTAAGGGAGTTTTAAGCTGCAGCGCAGCCGTAAGCTCTTCTGCATTGTGTACTTCAACCAAGACATCCATGCCCAGATCATGTGCGTATTGCTCAAGCTCACGCATGTGATCTAAATCAAGAGCCGCTGCAATCAGCAGAATTGCGTCTGCACCCATCGCGCGCGCCTCAAGCACCTGGTAGGGGTCGATCATAAAATCTTTGCGTAGCACCGGAAGGGTACAAGCTGCGCGTGCTGCTTTTAAATAGTCACTGGAGCCCTGAAAGTACTCGACATCTGTTAATACAGAGAGGCAAGCTGCACCGTGCTGCTCATAGTTTTTTGCAATCGATGCAGGCTCAAAGTCCGCACGCAAGATGCCCTTGCTCGGACTGGCTTTTTTAATTTCAGCGATGATGCCTGGATTACCGCTCGCGATCTTACGCTCAATCGCGGCTACAAACCCACGCGGTTTAAAAAGAGGGTCTTGACGCTGCGCTTCGACTTGATCACGTAATGCGTTCATTGGCATGGTGTTCAGGCCGTGCGCGACTTCAACGCGCTTAGTCGCAATAATGCGATCTAAGATATCACTCATGATTGAACCTGCGTTGTTGCTATGAACTGATCCAAGGTACTGCGAGCAGCGCCACTTGCAATCGCCGCTTTAGCCATAGCAATTCCGGCGGCAATGTCCGGCACGAGATCAGCAACATAGAGCGTGGCACCGGCATTAAGGCAAACAATATCGCTGGCAGGACCTGCCTCGCCGCTGAGAACGCGCAGCACAATCTGCTTGGACTCGTCGGCATTGGCTACCTGAAAGCCGCTAGTGGGAGCGGTGCTTAAACCAAAATCACGGGGATGGATCTCATATTCACTGACAAGGCCATTTTTGAGTTCGCCGATGAGCGTAGGGCCCTCGAGGGAGATTTCATCAAGGCCATCGCGGCCAAACACGACCATGGCATGGGTCATACCAAGGGATTGCAATACGCGCGCCTGAATGCCGACCAACTCCGCATTAAACACACCCATCAAAATGTGTTTGGCATTGGCTGGATTGGTGAGCGGCCCCAAAATATTAAAAATGGTGCGAACCCCGAGCTCTCTGCGAATCGGAACCACGTTCTTCATTGCAGGGTGGTGGTTGGGGGCAAACATGAAGCCTACGCCCAGCGTTGAAATACTTTCTGCAACACGCTCTGGACTGACGTTGAGATTGACGCCCAAGGACTCTAAAACATCGGCGCTGCCGGACTTGCTGCTCACGCTGCGATTACCATGCTTGGCAATCTTGGCGCCGGCAGCAGCTGCCACAAACATCGCTGCGGTTGAAATATTGAAGGTGTGCGCACCATCACCGCCGGTGCCAACCACATCGACTAAATGGCGTGTGTCGCTGACTTGAACCGGAGTAGCAAACTCACGCATGACTTGCGCTGCAGCAGCAATTTCACCCACGGTTTCTTTTTTGGTTCGCAGCGCGACTAAAAAAGCGGCGACCAGGGTGGGCGGAATATCACCGCTCATGATGTGGCGCATCATCGCGGTCATATCATCATGACTCAGTTCACGACCGTCAATACAGCATTGCAGGGCTTCGGATGGTGAGATCGCCATGGATTAATGGGCCTTTAAGTGCAGGAAGTTCTTGAGTAGGGCGTGGCCTTGCTCCGACAAAATCGACTCGGGATGGAACTGGACGCCCTCGATCGGTAACTCACGGTGCCGAACGCCCATGATCTCGCCATCGGCAGATTGCGCTGTAATCTCTAAGCACGCTGGAATGGTCTTGCGATCAATCGCGAGCGAGTGATAGCGCGTGACCGTAAATGGGCTTGGGAGCTTTTCAAATACACCAGCACCGGTATGCGTAATCGCATCGGTTTTGCCATGCATGACCTTCTGCGCGCGAATGATGTCGCCCCCGAAGGCTTCGCCAATCGCCTGGTGGCCAAGGCAGACTCCCAAAATAGGCACCTTGCCAGCAAAGTGCTTAATCACATCCACTGAAATGCCGGCCTCGCTTGGACTGCAAGGCCCTGGTGAAATACAGATGCGATCCGGTTTGAGTGCCTCAATCTGTTCAAGGGTAATTTCATCATTGCGATACACGCGAACATCTTCACCCAGTTCTGCAAAATACTGCACCAAGTTATAGGTAAACGAATCGTAGTTATCAATCATGAGGAGCATCAAGACCTCCTTGTACTAAATCAGCGGCCATCAGAACCGCACGCGCCTTGGCTTCGGTTTCACGCCACTCAGCAGCTGGGTCAGAGTCAGCCACAACCCCGGCACCCGCCTGCGAGTGCAGCATGCCATCGCGAATGACACCGGTACGAATCACAATGGCCACATCCATGTCGCCAGAAAAAGACAGGTAACCGGCTGCTCCACCGTAGATGCCGCGCTTGGTAATTTCCATTTCATCGATGATTTCCATGGCGCGTATTTTAGGAGCGCCCGATAAAGTACCTGCTGGAAAAGTAGCTCGGAGCACATTCATATTACTCATGTTATCGAGTAACTCGCCCTCGACCGAGCTGACGATGTGTTGTACGTGGGAGTATTTTTCAATCACCATCGAGTCCGTGACCTTCACCGTGCCGGTCTTAGCAATGCGACCCACATCGTTGCGCGCCAAGTCAATCAACATCACGTGCTCGGCAATTTCTTTTGGATCGGCGAGTAGTTCGGTAGCTAAGCGCGCATCCTCTTCGGGGGTAGCGCCGCGCGGACGGGTTCCAGCCAAGGGACGAATGGTGACGATCTTTTGTGATTCACGCAGCTCTTGGCGTACCAAGATCTCGGGCGATGAGCCGACCACCTGCAAGTCACCGAAATCATAGAAATACATATAGGGTGAAGGGTTCAATGAGCGCAGTGCGCGGTAGAGTGCCAATGGCGATTCAGTAAATGGCTTACTAATGCGCTGACCAATGACCACTTGCATGCAGTCGCCTGCCAGGATGTAGTCTTTGGTGCGGCGAACGGCAGCTTCAAAATCAGCCGCATCAAATCGGCGAATCAACTCGGTTTTGGTGCTTGGTGGTGTTGCTGGCATGGTGATCGATCGACCAATGCACTGACGCAGTTCATCTAATCTGGCCTGCGCCCGCTCAAAATCGTTTTTGATGTTGGGATCCGCATAGACGATTAAATAAATACGGCCCGCGACGTTATCAATCACTGCGAGCTCTTCGGTGAGCATCAATTGAATATCGGGTACATGCAATTCGTCGGGCAAGGTATGTTGCGCAAGACGGGATTCGATGTAGCGTACCGTGTCATAACCAAAGTAGCCGGCGAGGCCGCCGCAGAAGCGCGGGAGGCCAGGAGGAACAGCTACCTTAAAGCGCTTAAAGTACGCATCGACAAAATCCAATGGATTGTCGCGATTGGTTTCAACAACTGCGTCATCGGTAACGACTTCGGTGACGGGTGCGAGCGGCGTACCAACCGAGCGAAGAATGGTTTTTGCTGGGAGACCAATAAACGAAAAACGCCCAAAGCGCTCACCCCCAACAACGGACTCTAGTAAATAGGTATTTTTTTGACCGCTGGTACTCGTGAGCTTGAGGTACAGAGATAGCGGCGTTTCTAAATCGGCTAAGGTTTCTTGTACAAGGGGGATGCGATTAAAACCCTGAGCGGCTAGGGCATCAAATTCAGCGCGTTGCATTAGGCTTTGCTCACTTCCGTTCGCATGGCCGCAATGACATCCGCATAATTTGGTTTACCAAAAATAGCCGATCCCGCAACAAAAGTATCGGCACCCGCCTTGGCAATCGCCGCGATATTGTCGACCTTAATGCCACCATCGACTTCGAGGCGAATGTGTTTGCCAGTCTCCCGCTCATGGCGATCGAGGCGCGCACGTAGCGTCGCAATTTTCTCTAGCGTGCTCGGAATAAAGGATTGCCCACCAAAACCCGGATTTACCGACATTAGCAAAACCAAATCAATTAAGTCTAAGGTGTGATCAAGGTGATCCAGTGGCGTAGCCGGATTAAACACGAGGCCAGCGTAGCAGCCATGGTCGCGAATCAAATTCAGGCTGCGGTGTACGTGGCTACTCGCTTCCGGATGAAAGCTAATTAAATTGGCTCCCGCCTTGGCGAAGTCTGGA
The DNA here is from genome assembly GCF_003065365.1 of Polynucleobacter difficilis. Lineage (NCBI taxonomy): Bacteria > Pseudomonadati > Pseudomonadota > Betaproteobacteria > Burkholderiales > Burkholderiaceae > Polynucleobacter > Polynucleobacter difficilis. Next base: position 132,499 of record NZ_CP023276.1, read on the forward strand.
ATGATGCGGTCAACGGGCTCCACCATTAAATGGACATCAATCATGGCTGGTTTGCCATCTTTCACGGCATAGGAGCGAATGGCTTCGCAAACCAAAGGCCCAATGGTTAGATTGGGAACGTAATGGTTGTCCATCACATCAAAGTGCACCCAGTCTGCCCCGGCGGACAAAACGCCAGTGACCTCTTCGCCGAGGCGAGCAAAGTCAGCCGACAGAATGGAGGGGGCAATAAGGTATTGCTTCGATTGACCTAGTTCTGGCTTTTGGCTCATATTGGCTTGAAAGAAAAGGGTTTTTGACGGTCCATACCTAGATTCTAGCTTGCAGTTGCCCTCAGGATGAAGCAGAATGCCTCCATGAATTCCCACGAAATCCGTATTTCCGTACGCACCCAGTACTTGCCAGAGCAGTCTGACCCCGATAACCGGCAATTTGCCTTTGCCTACACGGTCACGATTCGTAATATCGGCACTACTCCGGTGCAGCTCATTGCACGCCACTGGCACATCACGGATGGAGACAATGCCGTGCAGGAGGTTCGTGGTTTAGGGATTGTGGGGCAGCAGCCCCTATTGCGCACAGGCGAGCAGTTTGAATACACCAGTTGGGCCACTTTGCCCACGCCGGCTGGAACCATGCGCGGGGAATACTTCTGTGTTACCGAGGATGCCCACTTTTTTCAGGCGCCGATCGCTGAATTTGCCCTGGTGATGCCGCGCACCCTGCATTAAGGGTGTTGGGGGCTTAGTCCTCTTTTCTGCCCTTGCTAGTCCAAAAAACAATAAATAAAAGCAGGCATAAGGCAAGCAGTCCCTCGAGTACAAACAGCAGCATGGGGTATTGATCGAGTAAATTGGCAATCATGATGATGAATTTGCACCCTTTTTGTAAAAGCAATAAACAGCCACCGCTGCAACGGTCTAATCTTATCGCGATGTGTGCTCTGGTGCTGGTTTTGCTGGCGGGGTGCGCTAGTCCACCTACACGAGCCCCAGGACAACGCACACCATCGATTGAAAGCAGTGCTCCTGCAGCCAGCTTTACTAGCTCGATCGCCAGCTTTAGTCCGGTCGCATGGCAGCAAATACCCGGCTGGCAAGAAGATGATTTGAGCGCGGCTTGGTCTGCATGGCTTGAGAGTTGCAAAGCCATGGTGAAGCGCAATAGCACGCGCTCCTGGAGCGGTGTTTGCGATCGCGCCAAAACTGTTTCTGGTTCAAATCCACAGGCAGTGCGACGCTATTTCGAAGATGCGTTTCAGGCATACTCCATTCGTAGCAATTCCACTAGTAGTGAAACGGGCCTAGTGACAGGCTATTACGAGCCGATCATGAATGGCTCGCGCGTACGCACGTCGCGATACACGGTGCCCCTGTATGGTTACCCCGCAGCATGGAAGCGCAACAAACCCAATCCGGGACCCAGTCGCGCCGAGTTAATGGAATCCAATGTATTGCGGGGCTCAGAGCTGGTGTGGGTCGAAGACCCGGTTGCTGCAGCCTTCATGCAAATTCAGGGCTCGGGCAAAATTCAATTGGATGACGGTACGGTTTTGCGTTTTGGCTTTGCTGGTACCAATGAGCAACCATTCAAATCCTTTGCGCAATGGCTTTTGAATAAAGGCGAGATCACCCGCAGCCAAGCGACGATGCAGGGCATTCAGAGCTGGGCAAAACGCAATCCCCGCCGCGTGGAAGAGATGCTCAATGCCAATCCACGGTTTGTATTCTTTAAGGAGTTGCCGAGCAATGTCAGCCCCGATTTAGGCCCAATCGGCGCTCTAGGTGTGCCATTAACGGCAGAGCGCAGTATTGCCGTTGATCTCAAAGCAATGCCGCTCGGAGCACCTGTTTTCATTGCAACCACACGGCCCTTAAGTAAGCAATCCTTACGCCGCTTAGTGATGGCACAAGATACGGGGACGGCTATTGTGGGCGGCGTTCGTGCCGATTACTATTGGGGTACGGGTGATGCCGCTGGAGAGCTTGCTGGTAGGATGAAGCAAGACGGGCAGATGTGGTTACTATTACCGAAGTAAATGCGCGCAATGATGCGTGCAAAATCGCAAGCGCTTAAAGGAAAAAATGCATTACGACACCATACTCACCGCCGTCGATGGCAAAGTAGCAACGGTTACGTTAAATCGCCCACAAGTCCTTAATGCCTTAAACGATGCTCTGATGGATGAGTTGGGTGCGGCCCTTTTGGCATTTGATGCGGACGACCAGATTGGCTGCATCATTATTACGGGGAGCGAGAAAGCCTTCGCTGCTGGAGCAGACATTGCGAAGATGGCTGAGTATGGATTTCATGAAGTGTATCGACAGGACTTCATTACCCGCAATTGGGAGACCATTCGGAAAATTCGTAAGCCAGTGATTGCAGCGGTCAATGGCTATGCGCTTGGCGGAGGTTGTGAGCTTGCCATGATGTGCGACATGATCATTGCTGGTGATAGTGCCAAGTTTGGTCAGCCCGAAGTGAAATTAGGCATCTTGCCGGGCGCAGGCGGTACGCAGCGCTTACCGAGAGCAGTCTCTAAATCCAAAGCAATGGATCTATGCCTTACTGGGCGCATGATGGATGCGCAAGAGGCCGAGCGCGCGGGTTTAGTGAGCCGCATTTTCCCCGCCGCAGAGTTACTCACTCAAGTGGTTGCGATTGCAAAGACCATTGCCGACATGCCGCTACTCACCACCATGATGGTGAAAGAGAGCATCAACGCAGCGTATGAGATGCCTTTGTCGGAAGGCATTCGCTTTGAGCGCCGTCTCTTTCACAGCTGTTTTGGAACAGACGATCAAAAAGAAGGCATGGCCGCATTCATTGAGAAGCGCCCACCACAATTTAAAAATTCGTAATTGAATTGCCTGGCGGCTTAGGGCTTGTCCAGGAATTTTTGCGCTAATGCGACCCAGTAATTCACGCCGACCGGGATCAGCGCGTCATTAAAGTCGTACGAGGGATTGTGCAGGTGGCACGGCCCCATGCCATGACCGGTACTGCGGTGATCGCCATCGCCATTGCCCAAAAATACATAGCATCCGGGTTTTTCTTGCAACATAAAGGCAAAGTCTTCTGCACCCATAGTGGGATCAATGCGGACATTGACGTTGTCTTTGCCCACGAGATCCTGCATGACGCCGATGGCAAATTGCGTTTCTTGCTCGTGGTTAATCGTAGGTGGGTAATTGCGCGTGAAGACAACATCGGCTTGGCAATCAAAACCTTTTGCAACATGCTGGGCAACTTCATTTAAGCGCTGCTCAATCAGGTCGAGCACCTCGTGTGTGAAGGTGCGAACCGTGCCCCCAATCATGGCGCTATCGGGAATTACATTGCTGGTCTCGCCCGCATGAAACTGCGTAACCGATAGAACGGCGGCATCAACCGGACGCTTATTGCGGGTAATGATGCTTTGCAGTGCCGTGACCACGTGTGCTCCAGCAAGAACGGGATCGGCGCTGTTGTGGGGTAAGGCGGCATGACCGCCTTTGCCGCGAATGGTGATCGTGAACTCATTGCTCGATGCCATCATCGGCCCCGGAGTAACACCAAAGTGACCTTCCGCTAAACCGGGCCAATTGTGTAAGCCGAAAACAGCATCGCAAGGAAATTGCTTAAACAAACCATCTTTAATCATTTCGCGAGCGCCGCCGCCCCCTTCTTCTGCCGGCTGGAAGATAAAGATGATCGAGCCAGCAAAGTTGCGGTGGGTTGAAAAGTAGTGTGCAGCGCCGAGCAAGATAGCGGTGTGCCCATCGTGACCGCAGGCATGCATTTTCCCGGCATGTTGCGATGCATGCGCAAACGCATTTTTTTCTTGCAGCGGCAGGGCGTCCATATCGGCGCGCAAACCAATCATTTTTCCTGGGCCCGCGTCACCATCAATGCGGCCGACCACCCCAGTCTTGCCTAGGCCGCGCACTATTGGAATGCCCCAGTTGGTGAGCGCTTCCGCTACCAGTTCAGCCGTACGGATTTCCTCAAAGCGCAACTCGGGGTGGGCGTGGATGTCACGTCGAATGGCTTGTATGCTTGCCGCTGAATCGACGATTTCAGGAAGTAATCGCATAGAAGGATCTTATCTGAAAGGGAAATCACCTGCATATTGCAATGCAATACGGTATAAATCCTAAAAAATACGAATATTGCTACAGTACGGAAACAACATTCTGGATCCTATGTCAAACACTGCCCCATCCCTTCCTTGGCTTGCGCAATACCCCGCTAGCGTGCCTGCACAATTGGATTACAGCGCACATCATTCGGTGGTGGAAGTGCTGGAGGAGGCGTTTAGCGCCTATGCAGACCGGACGGCATTTTGGTGCATGGGTAAGGGCCTTACCTATAGCGAGCTCGATGCAGCATCTGCGCAATTTGCCAGCTACTTGCAAGGCATCGGATTAAGCAAGGGTGCGCGCGTAGCGATTATGTTGCCCAACTTGCCGCAATACCCCGTTGCTTTATACGGAATTATGCGGGCGGGGTATGTGGTGGTGAGCATCAATCCACAGTACACCGCGCATGAATTGGAGTTTCAGTTGCGCGATAGCGGAGCTGAGGCGATTGTGTTTTTAGAGCATTTTGGCAACACCTTAGAGCAAGCCCTCCACATCAATCCAGGGCTGCCAATCAAGTACGCGTTTGTCAGTAGTATTGGTGAGTTTTTGGGCTGGCGTGGTCCTTGGTTGGATCGTTTTATTCGTACATTTAAGCGCAAGGTAGAACCTTATAGCTTGCCAGCAAACCTCAATTGCTTGCAACTCAAGCCAACGCTGGATTTGGGTAAGCGGGCGAAGTATCAAAAGCCGCACCTGAGTGGGGATTCGATTGCCTTATTGCAATACACCGGCGGCACTACGGGTGTGAGTAAGGGCGCCATTTTGACGCACCGTAATCTACTCGCCAATTTATTGCAAGTGGAAACCTGGCTAAGGCCAATTGAGAAGGTCAAGCCCATTCGGCAGTGGAATTTTTTATGTGCACTACCGCTGTATCACATCTTCGCATTTACGGGATGCGGTCTTTTGGGTATGCGTTTGGGCGCGAAAATTATTTTGGTCCCCAATGCCCGTGATGTTCCCAATTTAGTCGGAATCTTGAAAGCATTTCCAGAGATCAATTTTTTCCCCGGCGTTAATACCTTGTTTCAAGCCCTGCTAAATAATGCCGACTTTGCTAGGTTGGATTTCTCGCAATGGGTCTTGACAATTGGCGGTGGCATGGCGGTACAAAAATCCGTAGCAGACCGCTGGAAAGCGCTCACCGGTGTTGCGATTGCCGAGGGCTATGGCCTCTCGGAGACTGCCCCCGTGGCCTGTTGCAATACCCCTTTGATCGAATCATTTACTGGCGGCATTGGCTATCCACTCCCTGATACGGAGTTGTCGATTCGAGATGAATCAGGAATGCCGTTGCCAGTAGGAGAGGTGGGCGAGATTTACATTCGAGGTCCGCAAGTGATGCAAGGGTATTGGAATCAAGCGGAAGAAACCGCCAATGCCATTACAGCAGATGGATTCTTTAAGACGGGCGACATTGGCGAGATGGACTCGAGCGGTTTTTTCCGCATCGTTGATCGCAAAAAAGACATGATTACGGTTGCTGGATTTAAGGTGTATCCAAACGAAGTAGAGGATGTTGTTGCATCCATACCTGGCGTATTGGAATGTGCTGTCGTCGGTATCGAGTCCGCATCGGGTGAGTTAGTGAAGCTGTTTGTTGTGTCAGATGACCCTGATTTGACTGCGGAGCGGATTATGGCGGTATGCGTAGAGCAGCTCAGCCCCTACAAGCGCCCGAGTGCAATCGAGTTTACGGAGAGCCTGCCTAAAAACAACGTCGGCAAGATACTGCGTCGCGTGCTACGTGATCAAGCGCGCAACGCGGTCTGAGTCAAGCGCATCGGCTGCAAACTGCATTGCCGCTAGTGGATAGGCTTGATTCGTTTGATGCTGACACTCCGCCGGTAGTGCATTCACGATACCCAAGAGCGGCGCCGCAATGCGTGCCCGCAGTGTGTCGATATTCTCGTGCAAGTAGGGCATGTCCGCATCAAGCGTATTAGCTACCCATCCGGCAAGCGTAAGACCGCGCTTAGCAATCGCTGCAACGGTTAAGAGCGCATGATTAATGCAGCCCAGGCGCAGCCCAACTACCAGGATGACCGGCATTTGCAGAGCCTCGGCCAAATCCCCTAAATCCTGCTCTTCATTGATGGGTACTAAAAAACCGCCCGCACCTTCGACTACAGTCCAGTCGGCCTTTGTACTGATTGCTTGATAGGCAGACAGCATGGCAGATAGCTCGAGCGTGACGCCCATCGATTTCGCTACTAGGTGGGGTGCAGCCGGGGTTGGTAACACATAAGGGCATAGATCTCTCGCATTCCCTGGGTAGCCGGATGCCAGCTTGAGTGATTCGAGATCTTCGTTCACCGTTAGGCCTGCAGGAGACTGGCTTGTTCCGGCAACGACCGGCTTAAAGCCCATGACTGTTTGATTGGGTGCAAGCGCTTTGATTTTGAGAATCAGCGCAGAAGCAATCAGCGTCTTGCCGACTTCAGTATTGGTGCCAGTAATAAAAAATCCACGATTACGCAATTGACTCATACTGCTTTCATTCCGCTGGAGGTGTAAACGAGGGCTTCTATTTTTTGTAACGCTGCAATGAGTTCGCGCACTGCCTGGGTGCTGTGATTGGCGGAGAACGTAATCCGCAGGCGCGCACTGCCTTCTGGAACGGTCGGTGGACGTATCGCCGGAATCCAGTAACCTGCCTCGTCTAATTGTTTTGATGCTGATAGTGCCGCCGCATTACTACCCAATACCAGCGGCTGAATCGGCGTCATCGACGAACTGATTTGCCAATGCTGAAGTTGTAATTCGTGATGCCAAATGGCAATCAGTTGATTTAAGTGAGCCCGTCGCGCTTGGCCTTCCTCGCCTTCAATCAGATGCAAGCTCGCCAGCACCGTATGCGCAATGGCAGGAGGAGTGGCGGTGCTGTAAATATACGGCCGCCCTTTTTGAATCAGGCACTCCATCAATGTTTTATGTGCACAGACAAAGGCACCACTGACCCCAGCGGCTTTACCCAGGGTGCCGATGTAAACAATGCGATCCGATTGAATTTGGCAGTGCTCCAAAATACCGTGACCGTATTTTCCGAGTACACCAAAGCCGTGTGCGTCATCGACAATTAGTAGGGCGTCATGGGCTTCTGCAATCGATAGCAAATCGGCAACCGGAGCCAAGTCGCCATCCATACTAAAGACGCCATCCGTCACAATCAATTTATGCGCCGATGCATCCGCTTGCAGCATTTCATTTAAATCAGCTAGCTTCGTGTGATCGAATAAATGAACGCTTGCTTTTGTCTGTGCCGCTGCCAGTTTGACGCCATCGATCAGGGATGCGTGATTTAACTTGGCGGAATAGATGCTAATGCCAGCATTCTGTTTTGCTGCTTGTAAACACAATCCTGCTAGCGCAGTAATCGCGGTGATATTGGCAAGATAGCCCGTGCAAAAGAAGAGCGCGCGCGCATCGTGGATATGCTCCGTTTGGGTACGGGCTAATTCAGTTTCAAGTAAGTCATGTGCCATGCTATGGCCGCTAATAAGGTGAGAGGCGCCGCTACCAACACCATATTGCGCTGCGCCTTCAGCCATCGCTGCGATAAGCCGCGGGTGATTGGCAAAACCCAGGTAATCGTTACTGCAAAATGCCTTCAGTTGGCGACCCGCCACATTGACTTCGACATCGCAGGGACTTTGCGTTTGCTTGAGGCGACGTCGCAACAGAGAGGCATCCAGGGTATCTAGCTGTTGCTGCGCAAGCGCAAGGGCAGTGAACGGAGTTGTCCTGGACTTCATGGTTTTTGTGCGTGCAGAACGTCTTCCACCACCTGCTGAATGCGCTGACCCATTTCCATGGTTTCATCGGCGCTGAGTATGTAGGGCGGCATGACGTAGACAGTAGAGCCAATGGGCCTTACTAAAATTCCTTCCTCGATGCCACGTGTAAATATTTCGCGGGCAAAGGTGCCGGGCTTATTCAATGCATCAGGGACAACATCAAAAGCCAAGATCATGCCTTGTTGCCTGAGGTATTTAATGCGCTTATCTGACTTTGTCCAAGTAAATGCAGATGCTAGATCGTGCGCGCGTTGTAGATTGCACTCCAAAACGTTTTCTGATGCAAACAGATCAAGGCAGGCCAGCGCAGCAGCGCAGGCTAAGGGATTGCCAGTGTAAGAGTGGGAATGCAAAAATCCGCGGGCCGTGTCATCCGAATAGAAGGCCTGATAAATGGCGTCAGTTGTTAGGCATAGTGATAGCGGTAAATAGCCGCCACTAATTCCTTTGGAGAGGGTGATGAAGTCAGGCCAAATGCCTGCATGCTCACAGGCAAAGAACTTGCCCGTTCTGCCGCACCCCACGGCAATTTCATCGGCGATGAGGTGAACGCCATACTGGTCACACAGTGCACGGGCACGCTGAAGATAGATTGGGGGGTGCATCGCCATTTGCCCAGCACATTGCACCAGTGGCTCTAATATGAGGGCGGCAATATGATGGTGTTCGCGTTGCAAAAGCTTTTCTAATTCATGCGCGGCGCGCAGCGCAACTTCGGCTTCTGATTCCCCATCCTGCGCTTGGCGACTGTCCGGCGACATCACTGTGAACACATCTGAAAGTAGTGATCCGTACGCAGTGCGAAACAGCGGCACATCGGTTACTGCCAAAGCGCCTAGGGTTTCGCCATGGTAACTGTTTTGCAAACAGACGAAGCGGGATTTCTCAGGCTTGCCGGCAAGTTGCCAATAGTGATGACTCATCTTTAAAGCAATCTCAACGGCAGAGGCGCCGTCCGATGCGTAAAAAGCATGGCCTAAGCGATGCTGCGTTAAAGCGGAGAGGCGTTCCGAGAGCTCAATGACCGGTTGGTGTGTAAAACCCGCCAGCATCACGTGCTCTATTTTTTCGAGTTGAGCCTGAATGCGTTGATTAATAAACAGGTTGGAATGCCCAAATAAATTGGTCCACCAAGAGCTGATGCAGTCCAGAATGGGTTTATCTTGATCGTCATACAACCAAGCACCTTTCCCTCGCGCAATCGTCACCAGGGGCATCTGCTCATGGTGCTTCATTTGTGTGCAGGGGTGCCATACCGACGCAAGACTGCGCAAAATCCACTCGTCAGTTGATTTGGGCTGGCTTACCGATGTCGTCATGAGTGATATTTGACCATTAGTTTTCGGCTTGAAGTGGATTCATCTGTTATGTTTATGGCTTATTGCCTCCTTTTTTGGAATTTCCTTATGTCCCAAAGCCAAGTCCTCGAAAAACCCCTGATTCAAGCAATGTCGGCATCGGCCGCCAAAGCAAGTGTTTCTCAGGGTGACTGGACGGTAGCGGCGGTCGAAGCCTTGTTTGCCTTGCCTTTTAATGACTTGCTTTTTCGTGCCCAAGAAGTGCACCGGGCTTATTTCCCAGAGGGTGATGTGGAATTGGCCACCTTGTTATCCATTAAGACCGGCGGCTGTCCGGAAGATTGTGGCTATTGCCCCCAGGCAGCGCGGTACAACACGGATGTTAAAGCCAACAAACTGATGGATTTAGAGGAAGTGCTAGAGGCAGCGAAAGCAGCGAAAGCAGCCGGCTCCAATCGATTCTGTATGGGCGCAGCCTGGCGTGAACCCAAAGACCGTGATATTGAAAAAGTGTCCGCCATGATTCGGGGGGTCAAAGCCCTGGGTCTTGAAACCTGCGCCACACTGGGTATGCTCGAGCCAGAGCAGGCCAAGGCGCTGCAGGGTGCGGGATTGGATTTTTATAACCACAATCTCGATACCAGCGAGGATTTCTACCGCTCAGTAATTAAGACCCGTGATTATCAGGATCGCCTAGATACGATCTCGCATGTCCGCGCCGCTGGTATGTCGGTCTGCTGTGGCGGTATTGTGGGCATGGGCGAGTCGCGCGAGCAGCGCTCTGCCTTCATTGCGCGCCTGGCTAATTTGAGTCCGTATCCCGAGTCTGTGCCAATTAATCATTTGGTTCCAGTGGCAGGAACGCCACTGGCGGATCAGCCACCGATGGACCCCTTGGAGTTTGTGCGAACCATTGCCGTTGCACGGATCACCATGCCCAAAGCCCGTGTGCGTTTATCGGCCGGCAGACAAGAGCTAGGCCGAGCCGTCCAAGCGATGTGCTTTCAGGCGGGTGCCAATTCGATTTTTTACGGCGATCAATTGCTGACAACCGGTAACCCAGAGGCAGAAGAGGATCGCGCACTGCTGGCCGAGCTCGGCCTCAAGACAAAGCAACACATGAAGGCGGAAGTAACGGTATAGTTTTAGCTATGCCCATGTCATTGCTGGACCGATTCATTACCGAGTTTGATGTCGCTTTGCGATCCCTTGCTGGCGGCGCTCAGGCCCGTCGTGCAATGCCGACAGCAGAAAATACAGCCACCCTTGATTCTGCCGAGCGAGCCCATGCAGCCGGGCTCATGCGGGTTAATCATGTGGGCGAAGTGTGCGCCCAAGCCTTATACCAATCGCAAAAAATACTTGCACGCAGCCCGGAAACGCGAGCCATGCTGGACGTTGCGGCGCAAGAGGAAATGGACCACATGGCGTGGTGTGAAGAGCGCCTGTCTGAGCTTGGTTCGCACACCAGTTATTTAAATCCGATTTGGTATGCTGGGTCCTTTGGCATCGGCCTATTAGCTGGCTTAGCGGGCGATCGATGGAGTCTGGGCTTCGTCGCGGAAACCGAAAAGCAGGTTGAAAAGCACCTTAATAGCCACCTTGAAACCTTGCCACTGGCAGATGCGCGCTCACGTGCCATCGTCGATCAGATGCGTCGCGATGAAATCAATCACGGCCAATCAGCATGGGATGCGGGCGGCCAGCCTTTGCCACAGCCCATCAAAAATGCCATGGAGGCTGTTTCCAAAGTCATGACTACAGCAGCCTACAAGGTGTGAATCGGATTGCGGAGCAAAACCGAATAAAAAAAGAGGGCATTATTTACCCAAAGTCTATTAATACTGTATATATAAACAGTATTAATTTAGATAATTAAGGTATATATCTAAGATACCTTCTTAAGTATATTTTCCAAGCCCTTGTTTCGGGTGACTATTTTTAAAATACCTTTCTCAATAGTCATCGCTAAGTGACTGTAAACACTAGAGAAAATCCAAAAAAAACCATTAAAAGACTTGACCCTCTGAATCCCTTCCTCTAAAGTGGGAAGAAGTGTGAAAAAGTGGGGTAAATGGTGTTTCAGGGTGCGTCATCTCTCAATTTAGATGCAAAAGGCCGCATGTCTGTGCCGGCAAAGCATCGTGACGCCTTGCTCGTGCAAGGTGAGGGAAGAGTGACGCTTACAAAACACCCCGATGGCTGTTTGATGCTTTTTCCACGCCCTGAGTGGGAAGCATTTCGAGCGCGTGTAGCGCAATTACCAATGGATGCGCATTGGTGGCGTCGAATTTTTCTCGGTAATGCAACCGAACTCGATCTGGATAGTGCGGGCCGAATTTTAGTCAGCCCCGAACTGCGATCTGCTGCAGGTATTCAGCGTGAAGTCATTCTGCTTGGCATGGGTAGTCATCTTGAGTTATGGGATGCAGCAACGTACGCAACAAAAGAGCAGGCCGCAATGATGCAAGGTGTGCCGGACGCCCTCAAACAATTTACTTATTAATGACAGGGCCGCATGAATCAGACTCATCGCCCAGTCTTACTGGCCGAGGCGGTAACTGCACTATTGGAAAGCCCTTTATTGCAAGCAGAATCGTCCGAGAAATCAATTGTGATCGACGGCACTTTCGGGCGCGGTGGTCATACGCGAGCACTCTTAGAGGCGATGCGATTCGATGCGCAGTTGATTGCATTCGACAAGGATCTGCAAGCGATTGCAGAGGCAAAAAAAATAACGGACTCACGTTTTCAGATTGTGCACAGCAGCTTCGCCAGTATGGCGCAGCATGCCGAGCCCGCATCAGTAGCGGGAGTGTTACTCGATTTAGGTATCAGTTCGCCACAGGTCGACGAGGCCGAGCGAGGGTTTTCATTTCGTCGCGATGGACCGCTTGATATGCGCATGAATACCACGACCGGATTGACTGCAGCGCAGTGGCTAAATCAAGCAAGCGTCGAAGACATTGCGCGCGTGATTAAAACCTATGGGGAAGAACGCTTTGCCTTGCCGATTGCGAAAGCGATCTTTGCGCGCCGTGAATTAAATCAGCCCTTAGCAAGCACCATGGAGTTGGCTAACCTTGTTGCCGGCGTTGTTAAAAAACGCGAGCCAGGACAAGATCCAGCAACGCGGACATTTCAAGCGCTGCGCATCTTCATCAATAAAGAGTTGGATGATTTGGCCAGTGGACTTCAAGCAGCCTTGGATTTACTCAAGCCAGGTGGACGTTTAGTTGTCATCAGCTTTCACTCCTTAGAAGACCGCATCGTCAAGCAGTTTATGCAAACGCATTCAGCAGTCGAGGTGCCGCGCGGTTTGCCCATTCGCGCAAAAGATTTACCGCAGGGTGAATTGGAGCTCATCTCTAGAGTCAAGCCAAGCAGTACTGAGATAAGTGATAACCCACGCGCACGCTCTGCAGTCATGCGTGTAGCGCAAAAACGTAGCCTTGAAGCAGGTCTTATATACCGAAAACAGGTGAGCCAATGAATCGTGCTACCTTAACTTTACTGGCCTTGCTTTTAATCTGCGCGCTCTCGCTCGTATCGGCGCAGCAGCGTGGTCGTAAGTTGGTAACTGCAATTGAGCGCGCGCAAATAGAAGAGCGCAAACTCAATCAAGAGTGGCTGCGCCTTGAGTACGAGCAACGGAATTTATCGAAATCGGCGCGGATTCGCGATGCAGCACGCAATCAACTCAATATGAGTCCTATTTCACCCAATCGAACCATTTATTTGCGAGAAGAGCGGTGAAGCGAGTCGGATTCTCAACCACGCCTAATTTAGTGTTGCGTCTGCCCATGTGGCGGTCGCGCTTAATGCTATTTATGTTGTTTATTGCATTTGCTGCACTGGTACTGCGCGCACTTTGGATTCAGGGACCTGGCAACGCCTTTTATGAAGCCAAGGCAGTCAAGGGAACCCAGCGTGAGCTGGAGATGTCTGCTAGACGTGGAAAAATACTAGATCGCAACGGTCAGGTCATTGCAACTAGCCTTGAGGCAAAGGCGGTAATTGCCTATAACGATACGATTCCCAAAGATTTATCGGATGAAAAAATCAAACAGCTCGCCAATCTACTGCAGATGCGCGAAGCCGATGTAAGAAAAAAATTAAAAGATGAGCGTAACCAAGTTTTCTTAAAGCGGCAGGTGGATCCTGTAGTAGCTCAGCAAATCCGCAAGTTAGAAATTCCAGGCATTGGACTCAACAATGAGTTTCGTCGCTTTTATCCCGAAGGCGAAGCGATGGCCCACGTTGTTGGCTTCACCAATGTAGAAGACCGCGGACAAGAGGGAATGGAGTTATCGCGCGAAAACGATTTGGCTGCGAGTACCGGTAAGCGCCGTGTCGTGGTTGATCGCCTCGGGCGCATCGTCGAAGATATGGGTGTTTTGCAGTTACCGCAAAACGGTAAGGATTTGAAACTCTCGGTTGACAGCAAGATTCAGTACATTGCTTACAACGCATTAAAAGACGCAGTTGAAAAGCATCGCGCTAAAGCGGCCGGAGCAGTTGTCATTAATGTGCAGACGGGTGAAATCTTAGCGCTCGCTAATTGGCCAAGTTATAACCCAAACGATCGCAAGATATTAAGTGGCGAACAGTTGCGTAATCGTGTGATGACCGATACGTTTGAGCCGGGCTCAACCATTAAGCCATTTACCGTTGCACTGGCAATGGAAAAAGGGCAAGTGAACCCCAATACGGTAATGGCGATCGGTGCGAAGTATTTGGTTGGACCAAAACCAATTACCGATACACACCCTTATCCATCATTGACGGTGGCAGAGGTGATTCAAAAATCAAGCAATATTGGCACCTCTAAGTTGGCAATGAATATGCCGGCGAGCGAAATGTGGGACTTATTTACTGCGGTTGGATTTGGTCAGACGCCTAAGGTTGGATTTCCGGGTGCCGTTGCAGGCCGAGTGCATCCCCATCAAAAATGGATGCCAACCGATCAAGCGCGCATAGCCTTTGGCTACGGTATCTCAACATCCCTTTTTCAGATGGCTCGGGCGTACACCATCTTCGCTCGCGATGGTGAGTTGGTTCCAGTCACGATCGAACACAGTCCTGATTACAAACCGGGTACACGGGTTATCTCAGCAAAAACGGCAATCGAAATGCGCAGCATGTTGGAATCGGTAACCGAGCCTGGAGGTACTGCGCTCAAAGCCCATGCTGAAGGTTATCGTGTTGGCGGAAAAACAGGTACGGCCCATAAGGTTGCTGGAAAAGGGTATGCAAGCAATAAGTATTTAGCTTATTTCACAGGGATTGCACCGATGAGTGCCCCGCGCATTGTGGTGGCGGTAATGGTCGATGAGCCGACTGCAAATGGCTACTATGGTGGCCAAGTTGCGGCGCCTATTTTTTCAACCATCGTTTCTGAAACGCTTCGCGCAATGAATGTAGCGCCGGATAGCGCAGTAAAAAATATGGTGCAGCGGGATGACGCGATTAAGCCAGGGCAGACAGCGCCCATTCAACGAGTCGTGTTAACGCAATGATGGTTACCTTGATAAAGCCAGAACAAGCCATTGATCACCTGCGGCGATTGGCTTTGCCGGCTGCACGCATCGTTAGTGATACACGGCAAATCAAGACAGGCGATGTTTTCATGGCGTACCGAGTGGGGCATGGTACTGCCATACAGGATAGCCGTCCCTACATTACAGCCGCTTTAGATGCTGGGGTCAGCGCTGTTATTTATGACCCAAGGGATTTAGAAGAAATTCCAGCCTTGAGCGATCCACGCTGTGTTGCACTGGAAAACTTATCAGCCCATGCCGGACCAATTTGTTCCGAATGGTATGGCAAGCCGAGCACTCAAATGACGGTGTTTGGCGTAACTGGAACCAATGGGAAGACGAGTATCACTCAATGGCTTTCTCAAGCCTTAGATCGCCCTAAGTCGCGGGCAGCTGTAATGGGCACATTAGGCATTGGCTTTCCAGGGCACTTGGAGGTAACGAGCTACACCACACCAAATGCTGCGCGCTTACAAACCGAACTCAAAGTACTTTTGGATTCCAATGCAAAGCACATTGCAATGGAGGTCTCTTCACACGCCCTAGAACAGGGTCGCGTTAATGGCGTCCAATTCACCACCGCTGTGTTTTCTAACTTGAGTCAAGATCATTTGGATTACCACGGCAGTATGGCGGAATATGCAGCAGTGAAGTTTCGTTTGTTCCAGTTCCCCGGTTTACAGAATGCGGTCATTAACTTGGAAGATCCATTGGGTCGTGAATTAGCCATGCAGTTACTGGCAAAGACAGGCGTTCAGGTTTGGGGCTATGCAGTCGACCATAAAGCCTTTGCCGGTTTTGAAAAGTTTGGCAAGCGACTGCATGCTATTTTTTCCGGCGGCATGCAGTTTAAAGAGTATGGCTATCAGGGTGTATTTGAATGGCAAGACTCCGGCAGGACGGAGGTCAGTGTTCCGGTTGTGGGCGACTTTAATCTGAGCAATTGCCTTGCGGTCTGGGCTTGCCTATTGGCTGGTGGCATGGATGTGCTTGAGGCAGGAAAGCGCATTGCACACTTAAAACCCGTTAGCGGAAGAATGGAGATGGTGCTTGGCAATTCGCGTAGCACGGGTCCATTGGTTATTGTTGACTATGCCCATACCCCAGATGCGTTAGAAAAGGTATTGAGTACACTGCGTCCCATCGCTACTCAGCGGGCAGGAAAGTTGGGGTGTATTTTTGGTTGCGGTGGTGATCGTGATGCTAGTAAGCGACCGCTCATGGGCCGTATTGCTGCGGAGTTGGCTGACCACACTATTTTGACCAGCGATAACCCACGCTCCGAGAATCCAGAAAAAATTAGCGCAGATATTCGAGCTGGAATGAGCAATGGCAAATCGGTCGAAGTCATTCTAGATCGGGCTGCAGCAATTCTTAGCGGGGTTCGGCATGCACAGGCTAATGATGTTGTATTGATTGCAGGCAAAGGCCACGAAACAAGCCAAGAGATTAATGGCAGAAAAGTCGATTTTTCAGATCAAGAACATGTTTTATTGGCTAGTGGGGGCTCCGTTTAATGGCGATGACTACCCTAGGCCAAATCCATGCATTTTTGCCATCCAGTAAATTGATCAATATCTCTGAGGTGGCAGCACAAAGTCATCCAATTGATTCCATTTCTACGGATAGCAGAGCCATTGAGAGTGGGTCGCTCTTTATTGCGCTCAAGGGTGAGCGTTTTGATGCACATCATTTCTTAGGCGAAGTTAGTGCCGCCGGAGCAAGCGCCGCACTGATTGAAGATGAGAAGGCATGCCCAAATCAACTTCCCGCAGTATGCGTTGCCGACACCCGAATGGGTTTAGGTGATTTTGCTGCAGCGT
The DNA here is from genome assembly GCF_003065365.1 of Polynucleobacter difficilis. Lineage (NCBI taxonomy): Bacteria > Pseudomonadati > Pseudomonadota > Betaproteobacteria > Burkholderiales > Burkholderiaceae > Polynucleobacter > Polynucleobacter difficilis. The sequence goes on from NZ_CP023276.1 coordinate 149,081, forward strand.
GGCGGCAGCAATTTACATTGCCGCTGGTCGTGGTAACGGGTAGTAATGGTAAGACTACCGTGAAAGAGATGATCGCAGCGATCTTTAGTGCGGCAGTAGGCAAAGAAGCAACCTTGGTTACGCCTGGTAATTTGAATAATGATATTGGGCTACCGCTAACGGTATTGCGTTTGCGTGAGTACCATCGATTGGCCGTGATTGAGCTCGGAATGAATCATCCTGGCGAGACAGCGTACCTTACCAAGATTGCCAAGCCAACGATTGCACTCATCAATAATGCCCAGCGTGAACACCAAGAATTCATGGAGACCGTGGATGCAGTTGCACACGAACATGCGGATGCAATCACAGCATTGCCAGTAGATGGCGTTGCAGTTTTTCCAGCAGACACTGCGTTTAGTGCCGAGTGGCGCAAAAAAGCTAGCGGGCGTCGCTCGATTGACTTTGCGCTCAATGGCCCTGCAGCAGTTAGCGGCACTCTCCTGATGGACGGTACGCTTGAAATAAAAACAAATGTAGGTCTTATTCAAGTAAAGCTTTCCGTACTTGGTGAACATAATCTTCGCAACGCCCTTGCTGCTACAGCTGTAGCCTTAGCTGCAAAGGTAGATCTAGAGGCTATTCGTCTTGGGTTGGAATCATTTCAGGCGGTCAGCGGCCGAATGATGGCAAACCAATTGGGTGCTTGCCTGTTGATTGATGACAGCTATAACGCCAATCCCGACTCAGTGCGCGCTGCAATTGATGCCCTCAGTCAGGCTAGCCAAAGGACCTGTTTGGTCCTGGGCGACATGGGTGAAGTGGGATCAAAGGGGCCTGAGTTTCATTACGAGGTGGGCGCATATGCAGCAGAGCGCGGCATTGTGCGCTTATGGGCGCTGGGAGAACAAACGCAGGCTTCAGTACGGGGCTTTAATGAATTTAATGGCCGCATCGGAAGTAGTAATGCAGCGATCCATTTTGAAACCATCGACGCATTAAATGCATGCGTAGCGCGTGTTGCTGACTTATTTTCTGAAGGCGCCTCAGTATCTCAGCCCTATGCAGTACTAGTAAAAGGATCCCGTTTTATGCGCATGGAGCGAGTAGTAGCGGCGTTAAAAGATACGCTGGCGGAGGTTAAAGCATGCTCTTAATCTTGGCGCAGTGGTTGCAAGACGATTACAGTTTTTTCCGGGTATTTAATTACATTACCTTCCGCGCAGTGATGGCGACATTGACCGCATTATTGATTGGTTTGATTTCGGGTCCTTGGGTCATTCGGAGACTGACTGAGTTAAAAATGGGCCAGGCAGTAAGGACCGATGGGCCACAAACCCATTTAGTCAAATCAGGTACTCCAACGATGGGCGGCGTGCTTATTCTGATTGGCATATTTATCTCCTGCGTTTTATGGGCCGACCTTACCAACCGATTCATCTGGATTGTGATGCTGGTTACCTTTGGTTTTGGTTTGATTGGCTGGGTCGATGATTACCGTAAAGTTGCCCGCAAAGACCCCAAGGGAATGGCGTCGCGCGAAAAGTTTTTTTGGCAAACCGTGATTGGATTATTTGCTGCAATTTACTTGGCTTTTTCTGTATCTGAAGTCAACAACTTAAAGGTGTTGCAGTTGTTCATTGATTGGGTGCAGAGCGGTTTTTCATTGGACCTGCCAGCCAAATCAAACCTCTATCTTCCGTTTGTCAAAGAAGTTAGCTATCCACTTGGGGTGATGGGTTTCATCATCCTGAGTTACCTGGTCATTGTGGGTAGTAGTAATGCCGTCAATTTAACGGATGGCCTGGATGGCCTAGTCATCATGCCCGTGATTTTGGTCGGCGCTGCATTGGGCGCGTTTGCCTATGTAATGGGTAACGCAATTTATGCCAAGTATTTACTATTCCCATTCATTCCTGGCGCAGGTGAGTTGATGATTTTCTGCGGCGCTATGGGTGGAGCGGGCCTTGCCTTCCTTTGGTACAACACCCATCCTGCGCAGGTCTTCATGGGCGATGTTGGCGCTTTAGCCCTAGGCGGCGCCCTTGGAACCATTGCGGTCATTGTGCGCCAAGAGATTGTTTTGTTTGTGATGGGCGGCATTTTTGTTGCCGAAACGGTTTCCGTGATGATGCAGGTGATTTGGTTTAAGTACACCAAAAAACGCTATGGCGAAGGACGCCGTATTTTTCGGATGGCGCCACTGCACCACCATTTTGAACTGGGTGGCTGGCGTGAAACCCAAGTCGTTGTTCGTTTTTGGATCATCACTATTTTGTTGGTGTTGGTTGGTTTATCAAGCTTGAAATTACGGTAATTAGTAGACGATGCGCAATGTAAAAGATCCTTTTGTACGCCCAGAACTGAGTAGAGCGGAGGCCCTCTCAGTTGAGCCAACACGCTTTTTAATTCTGGGGCTGGGCGAGTCTGGAATCGCAATGACCAATTGGTGCTTGCGTCATGGTGCGCATACCTGCTTGGTTGATACGCGCGAGCGAAGCGCCCTCAATGAAAAGCAGCAGGCGCAGTTAAGCGAACTGGAGTTTGCTGGTCTAACCGACATGCATTTTGGTAGTTGGAACTCCAGTTTTTTGGATCAGATTGATGTGATTGGTATATCGCCGGGACTATCGCCAATTGCAGAGCCAGCACAATCAATTTTGGCAGCGGCACAGGAAAAAGGTATTCCGGTGTGGAGCGAGATCGAGTTCTTTGCCCGCGGTATTGCGGCCTTGGAACGGGAATCGATTATTGAGTCATCTGATTCCGATGCTTGGACCTATGCGCCAAAAATCGTTGCCATTACTGGTACCAATGGTAAAACAACCACAACGGCGCTAGTTGGTCAGTTGTGTGAGCGTGCCGGCAAAACGGTGGCAGTGGCTGGCAATATTAGTCCCGCAGCATTGGATAAGTTAATGGCTTGTCTGGATAGCGCCGATGGTTTACGTGATCTGCCCGAGTTGTGGGTACTTGAGCTATCGAGCTTTCAACTGCACTTTACCTATAGCCTTAACCCGAGCGCAGCAACGGTTCTCAATTTAAGTCAGGATCACTTGGACTGGCATGGGGATATGCAGGCCTACGCAACTGCAAAAGCTGCCATTTTTGGACCTAGCAGTATTTGCATTGTGAACCGGGATGAGATTGAATTAAATCGTTTGCTGAGCAGTCAATTGGAAGATCGGCAGATCATTCACTTTGGCTCAAATCGGCCGGATGAGCCGGGATCATTTGGTATTGAGCGCGATCCTCAGGCCGGCGGAATTGATTGGTTGGTGTGGGCTGAGGTGGATGAGGATGCCGAGTTAGAAAAGCCGAAGCGGCGACGTAAAGTGGCAGCCGTAGAAGCCGAACCGATTCGTTTGAAGCGTTTAATTCCGGCGGATGCGTTACGTATTCGCGGAAAACACAATGCCCTCAATGCCCTTGCTGCCTTGGCATTGGCTCGCGCAGTCGGCTTGCCGCTCAACAAATTGCTGCATGGGTTGCGCGAGTACCGCGGTGAACCCCATCGCGTTCAAAGCGTTGCCATCATTCGGGATGTGGAGTACGTCGATGACAGCAAAGGAACCAATGTAGGCGCTACCGTTGCAGCTCTAAATGGCCTGGGTGATACGGCTGGCGCGAAAAAGATTTGGTTAATTGCGGGCGGCGATGGCAAAGGCCAAGATTTTTCGCCCCTCTTTGATCCAGTGCAGCGTTTTGCAAAAGGCGTTCTATTGATTGGTAAAGATGCGCCGCTTATTCAGGATGCGCTGCAAGCAACCGGTGTTGCAGTAGAGCGCTGTGAAACGATTACAGTCGCTGTGAAAACTGCCTCAGAGCGCGCAGCTTCAGGGGATGTGGTTCTGCTTTCGCCGGCATGCGCCAGCTTTGATCAGTTCAAGGACTACGTTCACCGTGCCGCTGTCTTTGTATCTGAGGTAGAAGAGCTGGGCATGCAGTTTTCCGACTCCAGCCTTGAAGCCGATTGCTCGTCTGGAGTAAGCGTATGAATCTAAATCGCTTTTGGAACTATTCCCGTGGCGGTATCACTGGCTTTCGAACTGGCTTACGTGATGCGGTTACAGGGGTAGAGCAAACGCGTTCGCGCATGATGGAATATGACCAGCTGCTGGTATGGGCGGTTGTTTCATTGGCGCTCATTGGCTTGGTGATGGTGTACTCAGCATCGATTACCTTGGCCGATGGTCCAAAGTATAAAAATTACAGTAGTAATCACTTTTTGATACGGCACTTGATTTCGCTCACGATTGCGACGGTAGTGGGCTTGTGTGTGTTTCGGATACCCGTGAAGGCGTGGGATAAGCTTGCGCCGATTCTATTTGGAATAACGATCCTGTTGTTAATTGCCGTCCTGATCCCTGGGATCGGTAAAGGCGTTAACGGAGCGCGCCGCTGGATCTCCTTCGGGTTTATGAATTTCCAGCCATCGGAGCTGATGAAGTTTGCCGTTGTCATTTTTGCTGCGAGCTATACCGTTCAGCGCCAAGAGTATCTTCACTCGTTTGTGAAAGGCTTGGTACCGATGGGTGTCGCTGTCATGATCATTGGCGCATTACTGCTATGGCAGCCGGATATGGGCGCTTTTGTAGTGATTGCTTTAATTGCCTTTGGCATTCTTTTCTTAGGCGGAATTAATGTGAAATTGTTTGGTGGCTTAGTGGTTGCTGGAATTTCGAGCGCCGCCATCATCATTGCGCTCTCGCCATTTCGCCGCGAACGCATCTTTGCATTCCTAGATCCCTGGGCGGCGGATCACGCTGCCAATAAAGGCTATCAATTAACGCATTCGCTCATGGCTTTTGGGCGGGGCGAGTGGTTTGGTACTGGCCTTGGCGGCAGTGTCGAAAAATTGCATTACCTGCCCGAAGCGCATACCGATTTCATCTTGGCCGTGATTGGTGAGGAGCTCGGTTTTGCTGGAGTGCTCGTCATTATATTTTTGTTCTATTGGATTGTGCGCCGCGCTTTTCTGATTGGTCGAACTTCATTGCAATTGGATCGCAGTTTTGCCGGCTTGGTAGCAAAAGGCATTGGGATCTGGATTGGATGGCAAGCCTTCATCAATATGGCAGTGAATTTAGGTCTGCTGCCGACAAAAGGATTAACACTGCCCTTAATTAGCTATGGCGGCTCGGGAATTTTGATGAATGCCGTTGCGATTGCAGTCCTACTCAAGATTGATTATGAAAACCGTGTATTGATGCGAGGAGGGAAGTTATGAATAAGCCCTCTATCTTAGTCATGGCTGGTGGCACTGGCGGGCATATCTTCCCTGGATTAGCCGTTGCCGAGCTTTTGCAAACGCGAGGCTGGCAGGTTTCTTGGTTGGGTAATGCGACTGGCATGGAATACCGTTTGGTACCGAGTCGCGGGTTTCCGTTTGAGGCTGTTAATTTTGGCGGCCTGCGCGGTAAGGGCCTGCTGACTAAGCTAATGCTGCCCTTTAATTTAGCAAGAGCATGTATACAAAGCTGGCAGATTATTCGTAGGCTCAAGCCCAGTGTGGTACTGGGCATGGGCGGCTACATCACCTTTCCGGGTGGATTAATGAGCGCCTTACTGAAGCGTCCACTGGTTTTGCATGAGGCAAACTCAGTTGCTGGCAGTGCCAATCGTTATCTCTCCAAGATTGCGACTAAAACCCTGACGGGATTCCCTAATACCCTGCCCGAAGGCGAGTGGGTTGGCAATCCGATTCGCAGTGAGTTTGAGTCAATAGCGTCGCCCGCTGAGCGTTACTGCGCGCGTACTGGCCCGCTGTCATTGTTAGTCGTCGGCGGTAGTTTGGGTGCCGCCGCTCTCAATGAAACAATTCCCGCTGCGTTAGCGCTAATACCTGCAGAAGAAAGGCCGCTTGTATTGCATCAGGCGGGTGAAAAACACGTCGCTGAACTCAAGCAACGCTATGCCGATTGTGGTGTTGTTGCGGATGTTCGCGCTTTTATTGGTGATATGGCGGAGGCATATGCTGTAGCTGATCTCGTCATCTGCCGTTCGGGTGCAATGACCGTCTCAGAGGTTGCCGCCTGCGGTGTTGCCGCTTGCTTCGTGCCATTTCCATTTGCCATTGACGATCACCAAACTGCGAACGCAGCATTTTTATCAACAGCAGATGCGGCTAAGTTATGGCCACAAACTGAGCTCAATCCAAGCGCACTGGCTGCTTGGTTGCAAACTTTACGGCGCCCTGAACTAATGGCAATGGCAGAGCGTGCTCGCGCACTAGCAAAGATGCAAGCAACGGAGCGCGTGGCAGCCATTTGCGCTGAATCTGCAGGAGTAAAGCAATGAAGCATATTGTTCAGCAAATTCATTTTGTCGGTATTGGCGGCGCTGGCATGAGCGGCATTGCCGAAGTGCTACTGAATTTGGGATACCAAGTTTCGGGTTCTGATTTAGCCGAAAGCGCGACAACGAAACGCTTACGTGAGCTGGGCGCCGATATTCAGATTGGGCACAAGGCTAGCCATGTTGGCACTGCTGAGGCTGTCGTGATTTCAACAGCAGTCGCTGGCAACAATCCTGAAGTGATTGCTGCACGCGCTGCAAAAATTCCGATTATTCAGCGGGCGGTAATGCTGGGTGAGCTGATGCGCTTAAAGCAAGGCATTGCCATCGCAGGCACACATGGAAAAACTACCACTACGAGTTTGGTTGCTTCGGTACTGGCGGAAGGGGGTCTTGATCCTACTTTTGTAATTGGCGGAAAACTCAATTCAGCCAATGCCAATGCACGCTTGGGGCAGGGCGATTTTATTGTGGTCGAGGCAGATGAATCGGATGCCTCATTCTTGCAGTTATTTCCGGCGATGGAAGTCATCACCAACATTGATGCTGATCACATGGACACGTATCAGCATGATATGGCGCGCCTCAAGCAAGCGTTTGTGCAATTTACGCAGCGCATGCCCTTTTATGGCATTGCGATTGTGTGCGCAGACGATGCCAACGTGCGGGATCTGATTCCATTTGTATCCCAACCCATTCTGAAATACGGCACTGCTGATGATGCCGATATTCGCGCGCACCACATTCAGGCGGATGGAACGCGGATGCGCTTTACGGTGGAGCGCCGTACGATTCGACGCCATGGTGCTAAGCCCGGACCCTTGCAAATCGAGCTGAACCTTCCAGGATTGCACAACGTGCGCAATGCCCTTGCCGCGATTGGTATAGCGACCGAATTGGGTATACGCGATGAAGCCATTGTGAAGGCCTTAGCCGAATTTAGTGGCGTTGGCAGGCGCTTCCAACGCTACGGTGATATTGCTTTGACACAGGGTGGAAGCTTCACCTTGATTGATGATTATGGACACCACCCCGTTGAAATGGCAGCCACCTTGGCGGCAGCACGTGGGGCCTATCCGGGTCGCCGATTAGTCTTGGCATTTCAGCCCCATCGCTACACGCGAACACGCGATTGTTTTGGTGACTTTGTGGATGTGTTGCGCGGCTTCGATGCCTTGGTTTTGACGGACGTATATCCTGCGGGAGAGCCCCGCATCAAAGGTGCTGATGGGGAGAGTCTCTTTAAAGCAACTTGCAGCAATGACCTTGAGGCCAAGTCAGCACTACTGAAGAATGCCGACTCTAGTTATGTAGCCAAAGTAGCGGATATGCCTGTAGCGATTACGACCATGCTGCGTGATGGCGATGTAGTTATTACGATGGGTGCCGGATCCATATCTACTTTGCCTGCTATTCTATCGGGAGCGCAACATGCTTAATCGCACGATGCCCTGGGGAGAGCGCGTCAAGATTGATCTTGCTAAGCTAAAGCCAAGTGACTTGGGTAAGGTCGGGGTATTGCTTGGCGGCAAATCAGGCGAGCGGGAAATTTCCCTCTTGTCTGGCAATGGTGTTTTAAGTGCATTGCTGGAAAACGGGGTTGATGCACATGTCTTTGATCCAGGTACGCGCAGCCCTACTGAGATTTCGAAGGAAGGGTTTGATCGGGTCTTTATTGCCCTGCATGGTCGCTATGGCGAGGATGGCACGATTCAGGGATTGCTCGAGTTATTGGAAATCCCGTATACCGGTAGTGGGGTCCTTGCTTCTGCGTTGTCCATCGACAAAATTGCAACCAAGCAAATCTGGCTCAGTAATGGTTTATCAACGCCTGACTTCGAAGAGCTGACACCAGAGAGTAATTGGGCTGCAGTAGCAAAGCACTTGGGCTTACCTTTGATCGTCAAGCCAGCCCATGAAGGCTCATCATTAGGTTTAACCAAAGTCAAAACCGTAGAAGAATTGCCGGCTGCTTACGCAAAAGCAGCTTCTTTAGATTCGAAGGTGATTGCCGAGACCTGCATTATTGGCGATGAACTGACTTGCCCTGTAGTGGGCGAGGGACATAGCGCCGAAGCACTGCCAGTGATTCGGATTGTTCCGCCTGACGCAAATTACGACTTCCACAATAAGTATTTCTCAAACGATACCCAATACTGCTGCCCAACTGGCTTGGATGAGGATGTTAACCAAAAGGTGCAAGCCTTGGCGCTTGCTGCTTACCGTGCATTGGGTTGCCGTACCTGGGGCCGTGCTGATGTGATGCTGGATAGCCGCGATGGCAAGCCCTATCTCTTAGAAATGAATACATCCCCTGGCATGACTTCACACTCCCTGGTACCGATGGCAGCAAAAGCAGCGGGTGTCAGTTATGCCGATTTAGTGTTGTGGCTACTGAGCCAGACAATGGATTCAAAACAATGAGTAATTTAGCGAAGCGCTCATTCAGTTTGGTCTTGGGCATATCCACGCCCTTGCTGAACAATCCCGCACGCATGGCTGAAGTGAGTCGTTGGTTAATGCGCCTCTTTTTTCTACTGGCGACGATAGCGGGATTAATGTGGCTAAGCCAGCGACCTGTTTTTGCCTTACGCCAAATGCAAGTTGAGCCCATACCAGGGCAGGTCGTCAAGCACGTCAATTTATCTCAAGTAAAAAATCAAGTACTCGAACAAGTCCAGGGGAACTTTTTTACAGTACGTCTAGAAAATATTAAGGAAGCGTTTGAAGATTTGCCGTGGGTAAGGCATGCGAGTGTTCGGCGGGTATGGCCGAATAGCCTAGCAGTTAGCATTGAAGAGCAAAAACCATTTGCTATTTGGGGTAGTCGTAGTGAACAAAAGTTTATGAATGGGTTTGGTGAACTGTTTAGCGGCAGCCTTTCTCAGGTAGAAGATCCGTCGCTTTTAATTGAAGTATCCGGACCGAATGACTCCAGCAAAGAGGTCATGCAGCTCTATCAAAAAGCGAGCCGCTGGTTTGCGCCATGGAATGTTGAAGTGGTTAGCGTTAATTTGTCGGATCGGTATTCGTGGAGCGTTAAGTTATCCAATGGCATCCGAGTGGAATTTGGCCGCGATGAGGAAGCGCAAGGCAAAGCCTTAACGGAAGAGCGTGTCGCTCGTTTAATTGAATATTGGCCAAAGGCGCAAGAGCGCCTGACGGGCCGTGTTGATGCAATTGATTTGCGGTACGGCAATGGATTTGCAGTACACCTTGCTAGTGCGACGAATAAAAAGTCAGAGCTAGATGAAAAAAAAAGTGGAGCACAACGGTGAATTTAATCATGAGGAAATTTGATGAGTAAGGATAACCGAGACCTTTTGGTCGGTCTTGATATTGGCACATCAAAAGTAGTTGCTTTGGTTGCTGAGCTTGAAGTGGATGGGCAATTTAATGTGGTTGGCGTTGGCCAAACTGCGTCCAAGGGTTTAAAGAAGGGTGTTGTGGTCAATATCGAGGCCACAGTGCAATCGATTCAAAAGGCGCTCGAGGAAGCCGAGGTCATGGCGGATCGTCGCATTGTTCAGGTGTTCACTGGTATTGCAGGGAATCATATTTTTAGTTTTAACTCGAGCGGCATGGTTGCCATTCGGGATAAAGAGGTTGGCTCTACTGATGTGGAGCGCGTACTGGAGACAGCAAAGGCCATCAATATTCCAACGGACCAGCAAATTCTGCACATCTTAATTCAGGAATTCATCATCGATGGGCAAGAAGATGTACGTGAGCCAATTGGTATGAGTGGGCTTCGTTTGGAAGTGAAGGTTCATATTGTTACCGGCGCTGTGAGTGCGGCCCAAAATATTGTGAAATGTGTTCGACGCTGTGGTTTAGAAGTGAACGATCTTATTTTGCAACCCCTCGCATCGAGCCTTGCAGTCCTTACGGATGATGAGAAAGAGCTTGGTGTGGTGTTGGTCGATATTGGTGGCGGCACAACGGACATTGCAATCTACAGTCAGGGATCGATTCGCCATACCGCGGTAATTCCGATTGCCGGCGATCAAATTACGAACGACATTGCGATGGCATTGCGCACCCCAACGGTGGAAGCAGAAGACCTCAAAATTCATTATGGAATTGCCCGCCAAGATATGGCTGATTCCGCTGCCATGATTGATGTGCCTGGCGTAGGTGATCGTGAGCCACGTCCCATTTCAAAGCAGGCTCTCGCCGCCGTGATTGAGCCGCGCGTCGAAGAACTATTTACCTTGGTATTGGGCGTTGTGCGCGACTCAGGCTATGAGGGCATGGTTTCGTCGGGCATTGTGCTGACGGGCGGCACCTCCTTGATGCCCGGCATGGTTGAGTTAGCAGAGCAGGTCTTTTTGAGGCCTGCGCGGATCGGAACACCAGAGTACCGCGGCCATCTTCATGAGGTATTGCGCAGCCCACGCTTTTCAACAGGTATTGGACTCTTAATGGAAGGTCAGGCACAGCTGATGCGCGGTCGCCGCGTATCGCAATCCGGCTCTTTTCAAAGTGTTTTTTCGCGAATGAAGGAATGGTTCGCGGGTAATTTTTAAGTTTTTTTCGTCGTCGTTAATGTAACTAAGTAACTCAGGAGGGTTTATGGAATTTGAAATGCTAGATCAAGATACAGCCGGCAAGACCATTATTAAAGTGGTTGGAGTCGGCGGCGCTGGTGGCAATGCTGTCCAGCATATGATTCGTCGCGGTGTCGATGGGGTGGAATTTATTTGCATGAACACGGATGCGGGTGCATTGCAGCGCTCCGCGGCATCGATTAATTTGCAATTAGGCTCAAGCGGTTTGGGCGCAGGTGCAAAACCAGAAATTGGCGCAGCATCGGCACAAGAAGCTCGCGCTCGCATTGCAGATTCATTGCAGGGCGCGCATATGGTATTCATTACCGCCGGTATGGGCGGCGGAACTGGCACAGGCGCGGCACCCATCGTCGCTCAAGTGGCGAAGGAAATGGGAATTTTGACGGTCGGTGTCATTAGTAAGCCATTTGATTTTGAGGGCGTTAAGCGCTTAAAAGTGGCAGAAGATGGAGCGCATGAATTAGAGGCGTATGTCGATTCGCTCATCGTTGTTCTCAATGAGAAGCTGTTTGAAGTCATGGGTGAAGATGCCGAGTTTGATAAAGCATTTGCCTGCGCTGACGATGTTTTGCATAACGCCGTTTCTGGCATTGCCGAAATCATCAATGTCCAAGGCTTGATTAACGTCGACTTTGAAGATGTGAAGACAGTCATGGGTGAGCAGGGCAAAGCCATGATGGGAACAGCTACTGTTTCTGGAATGGACCGCGCTCGTTTGGCCGCAGAAGCAGCAGTCGCATCACCCTTGTTAGAAGGCGTTGATTTATCGGGCGCACGTGGTGTTTTGGTCAACATTACTGCTAGCCGTTCCCTCAAGTTATCGGAAACGCGTGAAGTCATGGCAGCCATTCGTGGCTATGCTGCGGACGATGCCACGGTTATTTTTGGTACGGTATACGACGACAGTTTGGGCGATGCCTTGCGCGTTACGGTCGTGGCTACAGGCCTAAATCATCCCCAAGCGATGCAAAAAAGCCAGCCCGAAGTCATTTGGCGCAAAGCAACGGGTACGCACGATGCAATGCCTACGATGGCTGATTTAAATAGTTTCGCTCCATCTAGCCCATCGGCCGCAATGAGCATGGCGGGTATGGATTCAAGCATTTCAGCGGTAGGTTCTGGCGCAGGGATGGCTTCCACTGGTGGCAATGCATTTGGAGCAGCTTCAGCCCAGCCAGCTGGGGTCGATTACAGCCAATATGATTTGCCACGGGTATTTCGGTCCCGTTCCGAGCCTTCTAGCGCGCCAAGCTTGGGTGCAGATAGTTCGCCACAGGCCAAAACCATGCTCGATAAAGGGGCGGATTTCTATGAAATTCCGGCTTTTCTGCGTAAACAGGCCGACTGATGAATTGCTCAATACAATAGTGTTATGAGAGATGCCAGCGCAGCGCCCCTCCGGACGACGAATCCTGCGCTTGCGTTGGCTCACCCATTTATAACTATTGAATTGGAGATTTTATGATTGCAGTTGGACAAAAACTACCGAACGCCACCTTGTATGAGTTTCTGAATGAAGAAACCGAAGGCTGCGCCATTGGCCCTAATGCGTTTGAAGTGGAGAAGTTAGTTGCTGGCAAAAAAATTGTAATTTTTGCTTTGCCTGGCGCTTTCACGCCAACCTGCTCCGCACAACACGTGCCAGGTTATGTGGCCCAGTTTGATGCCATTAAAGCAAAAGGCGTTGACGAAATTTGGTGTGTCTCTGTGAACGATCCATTTGTCATGGGTGCATGGGGACGTGATCTCAATGTCGGTAAAAAAGTACGTATGTTGGGTGACGGTAGTGCCGAGTTCACCAGCAAATTGGGTATGGAATTTGACTTAACCAAGCGAGGACTCGGAATTCGTTCCCAGCGTTACGCCATGGTGGTAGAGAACGGCGTAGTGAAGTCGCTGTCCCTCGAGGCTCCAGGTAAGTTTGAGGTTAGCGATGCTGCCTCGGTATTAAAACAGCTGTAATTTCAACACTCGTTTCATCGATCTCCCCGAATTTACGAACGCGACCATGCTTAAGCAACGCACCATTGCCAATCCGATCAAAACGGTTGGCATTGGCTTGCACTCCGGTCGTAAAGCAAGCTTGTCAATTAAGCCTGCGCCCGTGAATTCGGGAATCCAGTTTGTCCGTATTGATTTACCCGAGCCAGTCGTAATTGCGGCAGATGCCATGCTGGTTGGCGATACGCGCCTCGCATCGGTCTTACAAAAAGACGGTGTGCGTGTATCTACAGTCGAACACTTGCTGTCTGCTTGTGCTGGACTAGGGTTAGACAATGTATTGATTGAAGTGGATTGCGAAGAGATTCCAATCATGGATGGCAGCGCCGCATCCTTTCTTTTTTTGCTGGAGTCTGCCGGCATAGCGGAGCAAGATGCGCCCCGTCAGTTCATGGTGATTAAGAAATCTGTTGAAGTGCGGGATGGGGATAAGTTAGCTCGCCTCGATCCTTTTTTCGGATTCAAGTTGGATTTCACGATTGACTTTAAGCACCCTGCGGTGGATAAAACGGGCCAGCATTTTGTGGTCGATTTTGCAGAGCATGCATACCGTAGTGAGATCGGCCGAGCGCGTACATTTGGTTTCGCGCACGAAGTTGAGGCTTTGCGTGAAATTGGTCTTGCGCGCGGCGGTAGTTTAGATAACGCGATTGTTTTAGATGAGCACCGCATTCTTAACAATGAAGAATTACGTTACGAGGATGAGTTTGTGCGTCACAAGATCCTCGATGCCATTGGTGATTTGTATTTAGCAGGACATCCGATTGTCGGATCGTATGTGGCAAAAAAATCAGGCCATGCCTTGAACAATGCCTTGTTACGCAAACTGTTTGAAGATCCCAGTGCCTTTGCAATTGAGTCGTTTCCACTCAATAAAGCGCCAGCAGCTTACACCGTAGAAAATCAGCCCCTCTTTTTTTAAGGCGAACCTGTTTTCGATTGCAGAAGGTGCTTTACTGCCTTACTGAGCTCGGATTCCGGCTCCAATTTACTGAGCAAATCAAGCCACGCTGAGCGGGCGACGGGATTTAGTCCCTTGGGCTTTTCCCTAGCCGGGGCTCGGGGCTGAACAACCCATTCCGACTGAGGAAGGGTGGGCTTTAGACTCACTTTTATTGCTGTGCAATTCAAGCCACTCTTGCCTAACTCATTGATTAAGCTAGGTAAAGATTGTTGTAAGCGGGCGGCAATGGTGGCATTGGGCACCATCAGCAAAAGCTCGGTAGGCTTGCCGGAGACCCAAACTGGCTCAACTTTAGAGCCAAAGTGCGCTAATTCAAGGGTTTTTAGGCAGTGCTGCAGGCAGGCCTTCAGTTTGGCTAAATCTTCCGTACGCGCCAAAATGCCATTGATTCCTTCTGGCCCGCGCAGGCAGTCTAGCCACTCGCGGGCTATCTTGGGCTTGGCAGAATAAGGGGTTTTTGGCTTTAGATTCATTGGGAAAAGGGGATTCGGGTGATAAACTCAAAGGCTTAATTTTGGTCAAAATCCCATGGCAATCGGCATTCTAAAAACTCTATTTGGCAGTCGAAATGATCGACTCTTAAAGCAATACCGCAAAGTCGTTCTCAAGGTTAATGCACTTGAGTCTACCTTGCAATCGCTCGATGACGCTGCGCTTCAAGCAAAAACAGCAGAATTCAAATCACGCCTTGCCGCCGGCGAATCTCTAGATGATCTTACTGCTGAGGCATTTGCTGTAGTCCGCGAATCCAGCCGTCGCGTCATGAAAATGCGCCACTTTGATGCGCAGATTATGGGCGCCCTAGCTTTGCATCAAGGCAAAATTGCCGAAATGGGTACAGGCGAAGGTAAAACCCTGACTGCAACCTTGGCCGTTTACCTCAATGCAATTGCGGGCAAGGGCGTTCACGTGGTGACGGTTAACGACTACCTAGCGCAGCGCGATGCCGAGTGGATGGCCAAGCTCTATAACTTCTTAGGTCTTCAGGTTGGGATCAATTTATCCCAAATGGATCATGAGGCAAAGCAAGCAGCCTACGCAGCCGATATTACCTACGGCACCAACAATGAATTTGGCTTTGATTATTTGCGCGACAACATGGTGCAAGATGCTGCGCAGCGGGTTCAGCGCGGCTTGGCCTATGCCATCGTTGACGAGGTCGACTCGATCTTGATTGACGAGGCGCGCACGCCATTAATCATCTCAGGACAGGCAGAGGACCATACCGATCTCTATCTGAAAATGAATCAATTGCCTTCGCACTTGGAGCGACAAATTGGCGAAGAAAAATCCGATGGCACCGGTGTTGAAAAGCCGGGTGATTATTGGGTTGATGAGAAAACCCAACAGGTTTATCTAACCGAGACTGGCCACGAAAAAGCCGAGAATATCTTGGCGCAAATCGGTGTTTTAAATCCAGGTGATTCGCTTTACGCACCACAGAACATTACCTTGATGCACCACGTCTACGCTGCCTTGCGAGCCCATTGCTTGCAACACCGCGATCAACAATACGTGGTTCAAAACCAAGAAGTCATCATTGTTGATGAATTCACAGGCCGTTTAATGACGGGCCGTCGTTGGTCCGATGGACTGCATCAGGCAGTAGAGGCAAAAGAAGGGGTACCGATTCAGAGTGAGAATCGCACTTTGGCCACCATCACTTTCCAGAATTATTTTCGCATGTACGGCAAGTTAGCTGGTATGACCGGTACTGCGGATACCGAAGCCTACGAGTTCAAGGAAATCTATAACTTAGAGACCGTCGTTATTCCGCCTAACCGCATGAGTCAGCGGACCGATCGCCAAGATCAGATTTATAAAACATCCGCAGAGCGTTACGCTGCCGTAGTCAAAGACATTGAAGAATGCTATGGCCGAGGTCAGCCTGTATTGGTGGGCACCACGTCGATTGAAAACTCGGAGCTGATTTCGCACTTGCTGGATCAGAAGAAGTTGCCGCACCAGGTCTTGAATGCAAAGCAGCATGCAAAAGAGGCTGAGATTATTGCGCAGGCAGGCCGCCCAAAAATGATTACGATTGCAACCAATATGGCCGGCCGTGGTACTGACATTGTGCTCGGCGGCAATGTCGAGAAGCAAGCGTCACTCATTGAGGTCGATGGCAATTTAGCGCCTGCTGATAAAGAAGCGCGCATTGCGGTCTTGCATGATGAGTGGCAAGGGCTGCATGACCAAGTATTGGCTGCAGGCGGTCTGCATATTATTGGTACTGAGCGCCACGAGAGTCGCCGTATTGATAATCAATTGCGTGGTCGATCGGGTCGCCAAGGCGATCCAGGCTCATCGCGTTTTTACTTGTCTTTAGATGATCCACTCTTGCGTATTTTTGCAGGCGATCGCTTGCGTGCGGTGATGGATCGCCTAAAGATGCCCGAGGGTGAGCCAATTGAAGCCGGGATGGTGACGCGCTCAATCGAGTCTGCACAGCGTAAGGTGGAAGCCCGCAACTTTGATATTCGCAAGCAGCTGTTGCAGTACGACGACGTTGCCAATGATCAACGTAAAGAGACCTACCGCTTGCGTAACGAAGTGCTGGAGAGCAAAGACATTGGTGATCTCATTACCAACTTGCGCGACGATGCACTACGTAGCTTTTGTGATTTGTATGTTCCTGCTGAGTCGATGGAAGAGCAGTGGGATTTGTCAGGACTCGAAAATAGCTTAGCGAATGAATGGGGTCTCGGCGTTGATTTAACTGGCCTAGTTCAGTCGGCTGACACGATTGAGGCAGAGGACGTAGTCGAACACGTCTTGACTGCCGCAAAAGCAGCGTATGACGGCAAAGTAGAGTTATCGGGGCGCGAGTCATTTGCTGGCTATGAGCGTTCAGTCATGCTCTACAGTTTAGATAGCCATTGGCGTGAGCATTTGGCTGCCTTGGACCATTTGCGCCAAGGTATTCATTTACGGGGTTATGCACAAAAGGATCCAAAACAAGAATACCGCCGCGAAGCATTTGAGCTGTATGGCGAACTCTTAAATGTGATTAAGAACGATGTAGTGAAGAGCATCATGGCGGTCAGAATTCGAACTGCCGATGAACTCGATGCCGCCTCCGAATCCATTAATGAAGACATGAGTCAAATTAAGGAAGTGCAGTATCAGCACGCCGATGTCAGCGCTGATGCTGCCGAGAGCGAAAAGCCTGCTGAACGCGCACCCGCTCCAGTTCGCTCAGGACCTAAGGTTGGTCGAAATGATCCCTGCCCTTGCGGCAGTGGCAAAAAATACAAAGCCTGTTGCGGTGCCTTGAGTTAATCATGCCAGTCAATTTGCCCTTGCCAGAACGCTCTGCGCTGAGTCCAGTTGCTGGAGTGCAGTTGGGTATTGCCGAGGCGGGTATAAAAAAAGCAAATCGGAAAGATCTTTTAGTCATCACCCTCAGTCCGGGCACACAGGTGGCTGGTGTGTTTACCTTAAATCGATTTTGCGCTGCCCCGGTGCAGCTATGCCGAGCCCATTTAGATTGGGTTGCCCAAACTGGTAGTGGAATTCGTGCTTTGGTTGTAAATACCGGTAATGCCAATGCGGGAACTGGCGAGCAGGGCATGCGCGACGCCTTGGAGACCTGCTGCGCCTTGGCGGCTGCTTTGAATATCCAACCAGAGCAAGTATTGCCTTTCTCCACCGGCGTCATCTTGGAGCCCTTACCCATTGCAAAGCTCACTGCTGCGCTGCCAAGCGCGATAGCTAAATTAACAGACGATGCCTGGTTTGATGCAGCAGAAGCAATCATGACCACGGATATTCAGCCCAAGGCCTTTTCGCAAGTGGTAATTACGCCGGATGGACTCATCACGCTCACCGGCATTTGCAAAGGCGCCGGCATGATTCATCCAAACATGGCTACGATGCTCGGCTTCATTGCAACGGATGCCGGTTTTGCGCCAGAGGTATTGCAAAGCCTAACCAAAGAAGTGGCCGACCTTTCCTTTAATGCCATTACGATCGATGGCGACACCAGCACCAATGATTCATTTATTGTGATGGCGACCGGTGTGTCCGCAGTAAAGATCAAGAGCACTGCCGATGCCAGCTACGCGATTGTGCGATCTGCGCTGATTGCATTTGCGCGCCGACTGGCGCAAATGATTGTGCGCGATGGCGAAGGTGCTACGAAATTCATTTCGATTGAAGTCATTGGTGGCAAGACAAACGAAGAGTGCCGTCTAGTAGCAGAGGCAGTAGCCCACTCTCCTTTGGTGAAAACCGCTTTTTTTGCCAGTGATCCCAATTTAGGCCGCATTCTGGCTGCCATTGGCTATGCCGGAATTACCGATCTGGATGTGAACCGAGTGCAGCTCTGGCTCGGTGACGTTTGGGTCGCAAAAGACGGTGGACGCAATCCCAGCTACCAAGAGGCGGATGGGAAGCGCGTGATGCAGGCTGCTGAGATTGCGGTCAAAATCGACTTAGGTCGTGGCGCTGCCGAGCAGACCATGTGGACCTGTGATTTATCGCATGAATACGTTTCGATCAACGCCGATTACCGCTCTTAATTCCATGAACGAAAAACTAGATCGATTACTGAGTCATCTCGAAACATTTCTTCCAAAACCATTGGACGAGGCGCAATGGAAATCATCCACCGCATTTCGTTGGCGCCGTCGCGATAGTATCTTTGGTAGCATTGGTTTTTTGCAGCCCGTAAAACACGTTGCCGGTATTTCGTATGAAGATCTGCAACACATTGATCGTCAGCGCGATGCGATTAAAGACAATACCCGCAACTTTGTACAAAAGAAACCAGCCAATAATATTTTGCTCACCGGCGCACGCGGTACAGGTAAATCTTCTTTAATTAAGGCCAGCTTGCATGCCTTCGCAAAAGATGGCCTACGCTTGGTCGAGGTTGAGAAGGAGCACTTGGCGGATTTAGCAGACATAACGGATCTACTGGCCGACCGCCCGGAGCGATTTATCGTTTTTTGCGATGACCTTTCCTTTGAGGAAGGTGAGTCTGGCTACAAAGCAATGAAGTCAGCCTTGGATGGTTCGATCTCCGCTCAGGTCGATAATATTTTGATTTACGCTACATCAAATCGCCGCCATTTATTGCCGGAGTACATGAAAGACAACCAAACATATCACCACGATGACGATGGCGAAATTCATCCGGGTGAGGCAGTGGAAGAGAAGATCTCTTTATCAGAGCGCTTTGGCTTGTGGCTTTCTTTTTACCCACCCAAGCAAGATGAATACCTTGCTATCGTGGCGCATTGGTTACGGCATTTTGGCTTGAGTGATGTTCAAATTGAGGCTGCTCGATCGGAGGCGTTAGTTTGGGCCTTGGAGCGCGGATCGCGTTCGGGCCGTGTAGCATGGCAGTTTGCAAAACACTGGACTGGCACGCACGCCTAAGCCCCCATGAGTGATACTCGGCGCCCAGTAACCGAGGTAGCAGCCGGTATTGTGCTCGATTCACAGCAGCGCTTTTTGATGGGTCAGCGACCCCTCGGCAAACCCTATGAGGGCTATTGGGAATTTCCGGGCGGCAAAGTGGAAGCAGATGAAACGCTGTTTCAGGCTCTGCAGCGCGAACTCCAAGAAGAGCTCGGAATCACCATTCATGGCAGCGTCGATTTAATGACGATTGAACATGACTACCCGCATGCGTATGTGCGCATTCACGTTAGCGTCATTCGGGATTGGAGTGGCGAGCCTACTGGTTGTGAAAACCAAGCTCTATCGTGGCAAGACTTAGGCGCGGATCACTTAACGATAGAGCCGCTGTTGCCGGCGGCGTTGCCGATGATTCAGCGCTTGAAACAGTTTTATGCCGAGATTAAAACTGGCACAAAGTTAGTTTGAATGGGATATCTTCCAGAATGGGATGTGGCTTTTTGTCCCGGTCGCTTTTTAAGAAACGAACCGATAGCAAGTATTTGTTTGCACTGATTTCAGAAAAGACGGAATCATCCTCAACCCCAATCCGCATGAGTTGGTAGACCTTGCCAGATGGCGCTTGTTGAAATGCACCTTGATGAGCAACCGCATCGCGCGATTCACCCGACTGACGCAGCAACTTTAAAAATAACTGGGATGATTCATTCCAAGGCAGTAGGGGTGCGATGAAATTTTGTAGTAGATCACGCCGATCACTGGGTGCGCTGCATTTCCATGCATGAAAATTCGGTAGATCAATCGGACTGGTACCGCCGGGTATCGATAGACGGGTTCGAATGCCATTGAGCCATTCATTTTCCGTAATTGCCGAATTGGGTTTGCCAAGCGATTGATTGAGGTGTGCGGATGCGCCATCGATCTCGGCTAGGGCTTGACTTAATATCGCTTGATCTACTTTTGCCGATGATTTGAGGCCATGCAGTGCCTGCTTTTGTCGCTCAAACTCTTTCAATAGCAGTGATTTGATATCACCCCGTGCGCCAATATCACCTAACTCAAATAAGGTTGCAATCGCGCACTGGTGTAGCTCGGGATCATCGGATTTAGAAAAATGGGTATAGCGCCCAAACAAATACTCCAAGCGGAGCATGTTGCGGACCAACTCATTGAAAGGATATTCATAAACAATCACGGAATCTATTCTATGCGGAATTGCTGGGCTTAGACCTATTTTTTGTGATCCATTGGTGCAGGGCATCGATTTGGGGAATCAGCTTGTCGAGGCTGCCATCATTGAGAAGAATCGTATCGGCTGCCGCTAGCCGATCCTCGCGCGATGCTTGTTTACGCATAATCTGCTCAATTTCGCTACGGTCCAAATTACTGCGCTGCATGACCCGTACAATTTGTAGCTCCGGGGGGCAGTCCACTACGACCAGATGATCGATTACCTGAGGCCAATAGCCCGATTCGACTAGGAGGGGAACCATAAAAACCAAGTACAGGGCTCCGTTTTGATAGGCTGCCATAGCTTGCCGGGCAGTTTCTGCTTGTATTAGCGGGTGGGTTATTGCTTCCAGCGATTGAAGTGCGCTTGGATCATTAAATACAAGGCGCCGCATCTTGGGTCGATCCAGGGATCCGTCGGCAGCCAATAAATCGGGGCCAAAACGATCCAGAATTGGGGCGATGGCCGCTCCATGCGGGGCAGTAATGTCATGGGCAATTTGATCTGAATCGATTACCGTTGCCCCAAGCTCGGCCAAGCACTTGGCTGCTAATGACTTGCCGGACCCAATCCCGCCCGTCAATCCAATAAGCGGAATTTGCCCTTTTAGTGCAGTGAGAGCGGAATGCGCAGGAGTTGGGGCCATATTAAGTAAATAATGCCAGCAAACGCCAAAAAGGGTCCAAATGGAAAGGCGCACGCACGCCCTTGTTTTTGCCAGTAAAGCCATATAACGCCACCCAGCAAGCCACTCAGTGCCGATAGCAACACAATACCCGGCAAGGCTTGCCAGCCCAGCCAAGCCCCCAGAGCAGCCAGCAGTTTTGCATCCCCCATACCCAAGCCGTCACGGCCTTTGAGGGAGCGATAGAGCCAATTCAGCCCCCAAAAGAATCCAAATCCGAACGTCGCACCGAGGATGGCCTCTTGAGGACTACAAAAGCGCACATCCACAAAGAGATTAAAGAGTAAGCCGCCGGCAATCAGCCGATAGGTGACGGCGTCCGGAATCCGAAACGTTCGAAAATCGACGTAGGCCACATAGGCCAAGGGCAGAATTAAGCCATAGCGAAGCACATCCGCAAGTAAGGTGAGATCAGTCAAACAATTTGCCCCAAGTTAAAGATTGGTAAGTACAGGATTATCACCAATCCCCCAATCAAAAGTCCTACAAATACAACGAGTATAGGTTCAAGGCTATGGCTCAAAAGCTTGAGTTGATTGGTTAACTGCTGTTCGAGGGCATCGGCGCGATTGCTGAGCATGGTTGCCAAAGAGCCACTAGCGCTACCAATCTGCAAGAGTTGCGCTGTCTCGTGGTCAAAAAACTGCTGCCGCGGATCGGCGCGTTGTAATGCTTCGCCAAAAGACCATCCTTGCGCAAGCGACTTAAAGATGTGCGCACTGAGATCATGGCAAAGCCACTGATTTGAGGTTTGCGCTGTAATGCGCATGGCCTCTAATGCAGGCAAGCCAGCCTGCATCAAATAACCTAAGCTACGACACCAGCACGCTAAGGTCGATTGGCGAAATGCATCCCCTATTATCGGAATCCGTAATAGGTACTGATCACAGCGCTTCTGAAGCCCCGGATAGCGCAGCCATAGTAGTGAGCTGCTAATTGCAGTGAGCGCAAGCCCACCGCTCATTACTGGCAAGTACAGCGTGAATTGCTCCGATGCGTTGAGAAGCAATTGGGTCGACCAGGGTAGGGGTGCATTGAAGTGACTAAATACGTCACTGAACACCGGGATGACCCAGGCGATCATCGCAATCATAAGTAAGCATGCCGAGCCTAAAGTAATCACGGGATAGGCGAGGGCGTGTTGTATCTGGCGATGCAATTCAATTTGGGTGTGTAATTGCTGTTGGATGGTACGCAGTGCAAGACTGATTTCGCCGGATTCTTCGCTGACACGGATTAAGCCGATAAAGGCTGGATCAAAAATAGCATGTTGCATTGAGAGGCATTGTGAGAAGCGCTCACCTTGCGCTAAGTGCTGCGCAATCAATGCCATCACCTTTTGCCACCGAGGCGAAGCCGATTGCTGCATAAGCTTGATGCTCTCCAATAGGGGTAATCCGGCATCAAGCAAGACGAGCATGCGCTCCACAAAATACAGCTGCTCTTGTTTTCTGAGTACCATGACTAATGCCAAGAGCCAAGCTGGGAATTGAGCTCGGCAAGGGTGATGCGTTGATGATCAACATGGACCATGCCAGCGGAGCGCATGTCCTGAAAACCGCAATGCTCGACCTGGCGTTTTAATTCAGCAGAATTTGAATTACTCTCAAATGCAGTGGCAATGGCGCTGGTGAAGGGTAAAACTTCATGGATGCCAATCCGATCAAATAGGCCTATTCCGCCGCACTGCGGGCAGTCATCGATTGACGCTGTAGCATGGCATTTGGAACAGATTTGACGTGCTAGGCGCTGCGAGCTAATGCAACGCAGGCACGCCCTTAAGACATCGCTGGCTATGCCTAAGCTACGCAGCCGTTGAATACTGGCGAGCGCGCCGCGGGTGTGTAAGGTGCTCAATACCAAGTGGCCGGTTTGCGCAGCCTGCATGGCCAGTTCGGCGGTCACCGCATCCCGAATTTCGCCGATCATGATGACATCGGGATCTTGCCTTAGTAGTGCGCGAACAATACCGTTGAAATCCAAGCCCGCTTTTGGGTGATAGGCAATCTGATTGACGCCCGCAAGACGGATCTCGATCGGGTCCTCGATGGAACATACATTTCGTCCGCTAGTATTTAATTGGCTTAAGCAGCTATAGAGTGTGCGGGTTTTGCCGCTACCAGTTGGTCCTGTAACGAGAATCAGGCCATCGGGCTGTGCAATGGCATCTGCGAGGTGGGTCAATTGCGCTGCATGCAAGCCAAGCAAGTTTAAATCCAATGCCGAAGTAGGGGGTGGCAATAAACGCAATACGGCTTTTTCCCCATACAGTGTGGGCAGTATGGAGACGCGGCAATCGATATCGGGGCGCGTGTAATTGAGTCCCACTGATAGTCGGCCATCTTGGGGAATGCGTTGCTCAGCGATATCTAATCTGGCCAGTATTTTGATACGGGCAATGATGCGTTCGTGCTCAACCGCTATGGGGACTTGAAGGATTTGTAATACGCCATCGACACGGATGCGAATGACAGTCTTATGTTCGAGCGCTTCGACATGAATATCGCTTGCGCGCGCATGCAGTGCTTGGGTAACGATGGCTTGCCACGCTCGAATAACCGTAAAGTCATCATGTTGAGTAGTCAAATTAATACAGTACCTTGAACAATGTTGAAGTAAGAGACCATGCATTAAGCGCTCAGAAGTGCTTGGCCTTACTGTAGTGACTGCACGCCTTCAGTACTATCGGGCGCGATTGAATTACCTGTCAGATACCATAGACCCCAATGACAAGCTTAGCCTCCACTCACCCACCATCCCATCACCAGAGCAATGCATGTGTGATTGCTGCGCCGTTTGGGTGTCTTGGTATCACTACCGAAATGGTCGATGGCAGTTTGATGCTGGCCTACATCCGCTATCTGCCCGCATCGGCAAAGCATCAAGCGCCTGGTAATGCCTTAGCAGCCTTGGTAGAGGAGCAATGTCGTGCCTATTTTGCGGATCCTAGGACGGTATTTGATTTACCCCTAAAGCCCCAAGGTACTGCGTTTCAACAGCGGGTATGGAATGCCGTTGCCCAGCTGCAATCGGGTGAAACGACCACCTACGGGGAGATCGCAGCCCGTTTGCATTCGGGTGCGCGCGCCGTCGGTGGCGCGTGCGGCGCCAACTATTTTCCCTTGGTGATTCCGTGCCACCGGGTTGTTGCGAAAGCCAATCTAGGTGGTTTTATGGGGCAGGATGCTCCCGGTCTCTATCGGGATATTAAGCGGTGGCTTCTCAATCACGAAGCGCGCGCTTGATTGGTCTTCCTGCAATCGTACAAAATTGCTGCATCACATAATCGGAACGTGCAGCAATCAATGTGAAGTAATAAAAAAGCCATACTGTTCTGCGAGGCAGTTTGACGTCATTCCCCCGAGAAAAATGGCTTCGATCGGCAATCTTACTGAGCGTGAGTACGGCCAACCCAAGGGCTAAAAAACAAAAGCGCCGAATACCCACTTCATCTGCCGGAATCAGGCGTATGTAGTCCATTGCTTCTGCTAACTTCTGGTCAGCAATCGCCAGCAAGGCAAGTTGGCTATAGCCTTGGGGTTTCCAGGAAACGCCGCGTGCGCTGTCTTCGGGAGAGTCTTTCAAAATATTGGTCATCTGCAAGGCTTGACCAAAGCCAATCGCCAGATATTCTTTACCAGCAATGGCACGAGCAAAGGCCGGCGAGTGCATGGCAAAGACGCTGGTGAGCATTTCACCAACGACGCCTGCCACCACATAACAGTACTCTTCAAATTCAGGTAGGTCGCGTAAGCCTGCCAAGGTTTGCTTGTCATGAAAGCGCAGCATGCCGTTCGACATAATTTCAACACAGCGGCTAATCGCGGCTTGCTCGTTTGTATTAAAGCCATGAAAAATGCGCAGTACCGTTGGGGTATTGGCAATCAAATCGCGCTCGTCCGCATTGCAGTGGCCTTCTAGTGCACGCAAGCAAGGGCTCACAAATGCATCAACCGATTGCTTACCTAAAACAGCATCCAGAAACAAGGAAGATAACTCCTGCTTCGCTTCGATGCTCAGAGTAGGCGCATCTTCGATCGTATCGATAATGCGGCACAGTAAATAGGTGTTCCCAATGACGGTTTCGAGCGCCTTGGGCAACAAAGGGATGGTGAGGGCAAAGGTTCTGGAAACCGCCCCCAAAATGGACTGCTGATATGCCATGTCGGCTATGGATTGCGGATGCACCTTGCTCATGCTGGAATTATGTCAGAGCGGCGTGTTTCAGAGGTCGTCATAAAACATATTTGCCATAAGTAACAAGGCCATATAATTTGTGCAAATGATTGAATGGGGCGGTTTGCCGTGCTGATTTGGTTTGTTGTCATCTATTGGGTAATCTCCGTTGGCATCGGCCTGTGGGCTGCTATGCGCGTCAAAAATACGGCCGATTTTGCAGCAGCAGGCCATAGCCTCCCCTTGCCGATTGTCACCGCCATGGTTTTTGCTACTTGGTTTGGTTCAGAGGCGGTTTTAGGTATTCCAGCCGAGTTTATTAAAGAGGGTTTGGGCGGGGTCGTCTCTGACCCCTTTGGATCGGCGCTCTGTTTAATCTTAGTGGGCCTTTTTTTTGCCAAGCACCTCTATAACCGCCGGATGCTCACGATCGGTGATTTCTTTCGTGAAAAGTATGGCCGCACAGTCGAGGTCTTGGTTACCTTGTGCATCGTCGTATCCTATTTAGGCTGGGTTGCTGCGCAGATCAAAGCCCTGGGTCTCGTCTTTCATGTTGTGTCGGATGGCGCCATCTCCGAAAACCTCGGCATGATGATTGGTGCCGGCAGTGTTTTGATCTATACCCTGTTTGGTGGCATGTGGTCGGTGGCGATTACCGACTTCATTCAGATGATTGTGATTGTGATTGGGATGCTCTACATCAGTGGGGAGATGACCGCGCTCACGGGTGGATTTACTGTAGTGGTTGAGCATGCGGCTGCGGCCGGCAAGTTCTCTTTTTGGCCCGATATGAATCTGGTCTCCATCCTTGGATTTACAGCGGCGCTGTGCACCATGATGCTGGGCTCGATCCCGCAGCAAGACGTCTTTCAGCGGATTAGCTCGTCCAAGAACGTCAATATTGCTGTGCAGGCGTCGATTTTGGGCGGCGTTTTGTATTTCATCTTTGCGTTTGTGCCAATGTACTTAGCCTATTCGGCAACCTTAATCGATCCCGGTTTGGTAGAGCGCTACATCAATACCGATTCCCAAATGATTTTGCCTAAGTTAGTGCTTGAGCATGCGCCGGTATTTGCCCAAATTCTATTTTTTGGCGCACTGCTCTCGGCCATCAAAAGTTGTGCAAGTGCAACATTATTGGCGCCGTCGGTCAGCTTTGCCGAAAACATCGTGCGCGGGTTTTATAAGAACTTAAGTGATCAAGGTTTGCTAAAAATCATGCGAATTACGGTCCTATTCTTTACCTTGGCCGTGACCTTATTTGCAATGAACTCAGAGCTATCTATCTTTAAGATGGTCGAAAGTGCCTATAAAGTCACTTTAGTTGCTGCATTTGTGCCTCTTGCCTTCGGAATTTACTGGTCGAAGGCCAATTCCTTGGGCGGCCTGCTTGCCGTCGTTTTTGGCTTGACAGTTTGGATTGGGGCTGAGATATTAGCTCCTGAAGCTACTTTACCGCCGCAATTGGCGGGACTCTTAGCCAGCATCGCTGGGATGCTGCTGGGTGGTCTAGTCCCCCGTTCTGCACTGCGTTAAGTGCAGGTTTGAATAATTTGTATTTTGTTGTGATTGATCCGCTGCGCGAGATCTCGCAGCAAAAGTTGCCTACGATGGGTGCAATGAAAAATTTTTTGTTCTTATGGAGTTGTTATGAAAATCTGTGTGATCGGCGGGGGTGGAGCCATTGGCGGCTACCTAGCTGTCATGTTAGCGAGAGCTGGCAATGATGTAACGGTGGTCGCCCGAGGGGCCACATTAAAAGCAATTCAGGAAAGAGGGCTGGCACTCATTACCAATGAAGAGCCAGAGCCATTGCATGCCACCGTTACTGCGGTTGAAAAGATTACCGATGCCGGTAAGCCCGACATCATTATTTTGGCGGTCAAGGCCCACCAAGTGGAGCCCGTCGTGCACGATATGGCGGCGATCATGGGCCCTGATACGATCTTGATCCCCATGCAAAACGGAATTCCGTGGTGGTACTTTCAAAAACTGCCCGGCGAGTATCAAGACCATTCGGTTGAGACAGTGGATGCGGGCGGCCTCATCATGCGCACGATCAATCCCAACAACATTCTGGGTTGCGTGGTGTATCCCGCTACATTTACCCAAGCCCCTGGCGTGATTCGCCATGTGGAAGGAACGCGCTTCCCAATTGGTGAGCTCGATGGCTCGGTATCCGATCGCGCAAAGATGGTTTCCGAGTTAATGGCGGCTGCTGGTTTTAAGTCACCGATTCTGGAAGATATCCGTGCCGAGATTTGGCTCAAACTTTGGGGCAATATGACCTTCAATCCGATCAGCGCCTTAACGCATGGTCACCTCGAAGGAATTTGCCAGCATCCGCTCACCAAAGATCTAGCGCGCAATATGATGGCCGAGGCGCAAACCATTGGAGAGAAGTTGGGCGTTACGTTCCGGGTTGATATTGAGCGCCGCATTGGTGGTGCTGAAAAAGTCGGCAAACATAAAACATCCATGCTGCAGGATTTAGAAGCCGGTCGTTCACTCGAGATTGATGCCTTGCTCGGTTCAGTTATTGAGCTGGGTCAGATCACCAAGATCCCAACACCATGCCTTAGTACGGTTTTTGCATTAACCAAAGTGCTGGATGAAAACGTCCAGGCATCCAATGGCAGTTTGGCTTTGCCATTTGCTGCGGGATATTAAGCCGGTTGATGGAGTGATGCGGAGTTCTACAGTTTTATAAAGTTTGTTCAGTTGTTAAAAAAGCCTCAAAGCAGCAATGCCTTGAGGCTTTTTTTATGAGCCCTACCTCTTTACTCGAAGGTGTTGTCGAGCTGTCCAACGCCATCAATCACAATGCTGACCTTGCTGCCAGGCTTCATTGAGCCAACACCTACTGAGGTGCCGCAGGCAATGATGTCACCCACCTCTAGAGTGATGTCTTGGGAAATCAAGCTCACCAATTTGGCGGGTTGGAAAATCATATCGGCAACTGGATAATTCTGGCGCTCTTGATCGTTCAAGATCGTTTTAATGTGCAACTGGCTTGGGTCGATGCCAGTAGTGATGTAGGGGCCAAAGGCGCCAAAGGTGTCGAAGCTCTTCGAGCGCGTCCACTGGGCATAGCCGGGATCACGGTTGAGGATTTCAATGGCGGTGACGTCATTAATGCAGGTGTAGCCAAAGATGGTAGAGGCGGCTTCGGCTTCACTAATACCTTGGCAGCGCCGCCCAATCACGATACCGAGCTCCCCTTCATACACCACTTTGCCGGAGTAGGACTTGGGCATACGAATGGTTTGGTTGGCAGCCAGAAATGAGCTATTGGATTTCAAGAAATACAGTGGTTCTGCTGGTACTGCATGCTCAAGCTTGGTCACCAGGGCATGGAAGTTATCAACCAGCGCAACCATCTTCGTTGGCACGCAAGGAATATCAATCACGACATCGGAGAGCTTTAGCGTAGCGCCGGTTGGTGTGGGATTGCAAAACAAATCGCCGCTGTACACCGTAATTTGATCGTTTTGAATTTGCCCAAAGCCAATTTGACCTTGGTGCTGATAGCGTACCCATTGCGTCATAATGAATTCCTCTTGTTTTCAGTATTGATGCGTTCTATCTTATCAAGGATCGGTTATGTCCCAGCCAGCGACCCCAGCTGAAATCCGTTTTGCCCCGGAATTCGATCAACCCGTGCGTTACATGATGCGCACCCGCAGCTACTATTTGGGCTTAGGCTATGAAAATCCCTATGTTTGGGCGCATTACATCGACGCACCATTTACACCACTCAAGAAACCACTAAGCGTAGCCAGGTTGGCCTTGGTGACAACGGCAGCGCCTTATCAGGCAGATAAGGGTCCGCAAGGTGCAGGCGCAGCATACAACGCGAATGCAAAGTTTTATGAGCCTTATGCGGGATCCATGAGCAGTAAGCCGGATTTACGCATCGCGCATGTTGGGATTGATCGCAAGCACGCCAATATGAGCGATAGCGAATGCTGGTTTCCGTATGAGGCGGCGCAGGCCGCACAGCAATCGGGCCGAATTGCAGCGCTCTCGCCCCGTTTTTATGGATTACCCAGTAATCGTAGCCAGCGTCACACCCTCGAGATCGATGCGCCCGCCATCATTGCACTCTGCCAAGCAGATGCGGTCGATGTTGCGGTATTAATCCCGAACTGTCCGATCTGCCATCAATCCCAAAGTCTGTTGGCCAGAGCTTTAGAGTCTACAGGGATCTCCACTATCGTGATGGCGAGCGCAAAAGACATTGTTGAGTACTGCGGGGTGCCGCGCATGCTGTTTAGCGATTTTCCGCTGGGCAATGCTGCGGCAAGACCACATGATCCAGAGTCACGCGCAATTAATTTTGAGTTGGCATTGCGTTTATTAGAGTCGGCAGTTGGACCACGAACCACGATGCAGTCGCCGCTCATCTGGAGTGATGATCCAAGCTGGAAGCTCGACTATTCGAATATTGAGCGCTTGTCCCCGCAAGAGGTGGCACGTTTGAAAGCGGAGGCGGAGGTGGCACGTGAAACAGCCAAAGCCTTGCGATTAAAAACGGTGGGCAAGTAAATCAATCCATGGGGGTTGGTCGGAATGAGAGGATTCGAACCTCCGACCCCCTCGTCCCGAACGAGGTGCGCTACCAGGCTGCGCTACATTCCGTTTTGTATTGCTCTATGGCGATGCCAGTGCAACTATTTTATCTGACTAGTGCTGTCTGGAAAAGGAGCTACAGACTGCTACATTTGCCTTGCAAGGGAGTATTCGCAGAGCGCAATCAAGGAGTCTGTCGCGGCATTCTTGGGGAATGCTTTGATATTCCCGAGCGCAAGGTCCGCTTCGCGTTTGGCAGCTAGTTGGGTGTATTCCAGGGCGCCAGAGCACTGTACCGCAGCCAGTATTTGCTCAAATACATCTTCCGGAAGATCGGTATTTTGGGTGATGGCTGCGCGCACTAAGAGCTGCTCTTCCGTATTGCCCTTTTCCAATAAGTAAATCAGTGGGAGGGTTGGTTTTCCTTCGCGCAGATCGTCTCCGGCATTTTTACCCATTTGTTCAGGGCTAGCGGTGTAGTCCAGTAAATCATCCATCAGCTGAAATGCGGTGCCGATGTGACGACCAAAAGCCGCGGCAAGCTCTCGCTCACTATTGCTCGCACCCGCCAAAATAGCACCCAGCTCACTGGAAGCCTCAAACAATTTGGCCGTTTTATAGCGAATCACTTGCAGGTAGCTGGACTCGTCCACCTCAGGGTCATTCATATTGAGGAGCTGCAATACCTCGCCCTCAGCAATCGTATTGGTGGCATCCGACAGAATCTGCATGATCCGAATGTCATTGGGGGCCACCATCATTTGGAATGCCCTGGAATACAAGAAATCCCCGACGAGCACGCTGGCAGCGTTGCCAAAGGCCGCATTGGCAGTCTCACGCCCTCGGCGCAGGGTGGATTCATCGACCACATCGTCGTGTAAGAGGGTGGCGGTATGGATAAACTCGACAACAGCGGCTAAATCCAGCACATGGGGGATTTCTCGGCCGCTGGAGAGGGCTTTTGCGACCAAAATTAACAGGGCGGGACGTACCCTTTTCCCGCCGGATTGGATGATATAGCCCGAAATCTGGTCAATTAAGGCCACTTCAGAGGTCAAACGGCGCTTAATAACCTCGTCTAGAGCCTTTAAATCAGGGGCTATTGGGGCCAAAATGGCAGCCAGATCAGTAGTTTTGACAGTGGTACTCATGCAAGATATAATAATCGGCTCAGCTAGTCCGTGTGGATTAGCTTCAATGTTTCATTAATTTGAGGTTTCAAACCATGTACGCGGTCATAAAAACCGGTGGCAAACAGTATAAAGTTGCTGCTGGTGAAAAATTGAAAATAGAACAGATACCAGCGGATATCGGCAGCGAAATTACCTTAGACCAAGTTCTTGCCGTAGGCGAGGGCGCTTCACTCAAGTTGGGTGATCCACTGGTTAATGGTGCCGCTGTGATGGCCACTGTCATCTCCCAAGGACGTCACGACAAAGTGAAAATCTTTAAGATGCGCCGGCGCAAGCACTATCAAAAGCACCAGGGTCATCGTCAGAATTTCACTGAAATTTTGATTAATACGATCAAGGCCTAGTTAGGCACACGCTGAAATAGCAGGAGAAGAACAATGGCACAGAAAAAAGGCGGCGGCTCGACACGAAATGGCCGCGACTCAGAATCGAAACGCTTAGGCGTGAAGGTATTTGGCGGCGAGCACATCAATGCTGGCAGCATCATTATTCGTCAACGTGGTACCAAGGTCCATCCTGGTGCAAACGTGGGTATTGGTAAAGACCACACTTTATTTGCATTAATCGATGGTCAAGTGCAGTTTGGTATCAAAGGCGCCTTGAATAAGGCCCAAGTTTCGGTATTGCCTCGTTCATAAGGCAGCCTGACTGAGATCCGTTTTATTTCTGAACGCAACACCGAAATTTAACTCTTAGGAACAGGCCTCGCACAGCGAGGCCTTTTTTATTCATGAAATTTATTGATGAAGCTCGAATCGAAGTAATTGCTGGCGATGGTGGCGCCGGTAGCGCTTCCATGCGCCGCGAAAAGTTCATCGAGTTCGGTGGACCCGATGGTGGTGATGGTGGGCGCGGCGGCAGTGTCTATGCAGTTGCCGATCGCAACATCAATACCTTGATTGATTACCGCTATGCCAAAACCCATACCGCCAAAAATGGCGAGCCGGGGCGAGGTGCCGATTGCTATGGCAGGGCGGGTGTTGATATTGAATTGCGTATGCCGGTCGGTACCATCATTTCTGATTTTGAAACCGGCGATCTGATTGCTGATCTGACAACGCATGGTGAACGCCTATGCTTGGCTGAAGGCGGTGTCGGCGGCTGGGGCAACATTCACTTTAAGAGCAGTACGAATCGCGCGCCACGGCAAAAGACTAATGGCAAACCAGGAGACCGTCGCAAGCTCAAACTCGAGTTAAAGGTGCTGGCTGATGTGGGTTTGCTGGGCATGCCTAATGCCGGTAAATCCACCCTGATTACTGCGGTATCCAATGCCAGACCCAAAATTGCCGATTACCCGTTCACGACCTTGCATCCCAATTTAGGTGTGGTGCGCATTGGGCAAGAACGTAGCTTTGTGATTGCCGACATTCCGGGTTTGATTGAGGGCGCAGCAGAGGGCGCTGGTTTAGGCCATCGATTCTTACGCCACTTACAGCGTACCGGTGTTTTGTTGCACATGGTTGATCTGGCGCCTTTTGATGAGGGCGTTGATAACGTTGCCGATGCAAAAGCGATCGTCAACGAATTGCATAAATACGATGAGGCTTTGGCTGAAAAGCCACGTTGGTTGGTGCTCAATAAGATCGACATGATCCCAGAGGATGAGCGCGCCGCAAAGGTAAAAGACTTCATTAAGCGCTTTAAATGGAAAGGCCCAGTCTTTGAGATTTCGGCTTTGACTGGGCTGGGTTGTGAAAAGCTCTGCTACGCCTTACAAGATTATTTAGACTCGGTACGCCGTGAGCATGATGCGGCAGAGGAGCGTGCAATCGATCCGCGTTATCAAGGTAATGATGATGAGCGGGCACGTAAAGTGATGGATGCTGAAGATTAATCTGAATTAAATATACGATCGAGATGTACATGGGAATACAGAACGCAAAACGGATTGTGGTGAAAGTGGGTTCTAGCTTGGTTACCAACAATGGCGAAGGCTTGGATCATGCTGCTATCGCCAATTGGGCAGAACAAGTTGCGGGCTTGCAAAAATCGGGATGTGAAGTCTTGATGGTGAGCTCTGGTGCAATTGCAGAGGGAATGCAGCGCCTTGCATGGACGCAGCGCCCTACCGAAATTCACCAGCTGCAGGCCGCTGCTGCAGTGGGTCAAATGGGTTTAGTGCAGGTGTATGAAAGTTCCTTTGCGCGCTTTGGTTTGCGTAGCGCCCAAGTCTTGCTTACCAATGCTGACTTAGCGAATGGCGAGCGCAATGCGAATGCAAAGGCAACCCTTACTACCTTGCTGCAATTGGGTGTTGTGCCGATCATTAATGAAAACGATACGGTCGTGACCGATGAAATTAAGTTTGGTGACAACGATCACCTTGCTGCCTTAGTCGCCAACTTAGTCAGTGCAGATGCCCTAGTGATTCTGACGGATCAAGGCGGTCTCTACACAGCCGACCCCAGAAAAGACGCCAGCGCAAGCCTGGTTGCTAATGCCATTGCTGGCGATCCTAATTTAGAAACCATGGCAGGTGGCGCTGGCAGTGCGCTAAGTAAGGGCGGTATGCTGACTAAGGTCTTGGCCGCTAAGACAGCTAGGGCAACCGGCGCAAGTACCGTTATAGCCTCAGGCCATGAGCCGGGTGTGCTAACCCGCCTGCTGGCTGGTGAACAAATTGGTACCTGCCTTAGCCCAGAATAAGGGGCAAATTAGCCCGCATCAATTGGGATAGTCGGGCAATTGATTGCCGCCAATAAAGCTATTGGGGTTTAGTGATCGGATGACGGTCTTTAGGCTTTTCTCTTGACTCGATAAATTACAAATGGCGCCCTGCGCTAAAGCAGCCTGATAGCGATTCGGAATGTTATCGCTAATCTTAGACCAGCTACCTAAGGGATTTTTCCGCCAGCTCCCATTGGCCTCATACGTGCCGTAAAGACGGACTTGATAGGAATCACAGCGAATGCCTTCGTATTGGGTTTGCTTGGATCCGCTTGGACTCGTGATTTGCACCATATAGCGCGTTACACCATCATTACCAATCAAAATGGATTGGGTATCGATTGCAAACTTAAATATCGTGGTTTCAGAAACATAAAAAGGCAGTAGGGTTTTGGGGTTTGGCGCAACCAGCGGCATGCTAGTATTGCCTTCCTTAAAAACCGTAGGGGCGTAGGGATCAACGCCGCTGATCATTGGGTCGCCAGAGCAAGCAATAAAGCTTGCCGAAACCAGTAAGCAGCTCGCATAGGCGAATAACCGGCGATGCGTCAAAGGAGGGGTATGCATGGGATTGGCCTAAGAGGAGGGTGCAGCGTTAGTTGGGTGGAGCGTCTGAGTCATGGCGCCGAACATGCTGTGTGAGCTCGAGCGGTGAACCCCAAACCAGTTGCTGTAATTTCAGATTGCGGGTCAGGTAGCGCGCCAGTTCAGATAAGGCTAACTCATATACCTCGCGCTTAAAATCCACGACGGAATCGAGCTCAATCCAATAGGGGTGCCAGCGCCAGGCATCGAACTCAGGATGCTCGGTTGCCCGCAGGTGAATGTCGCTGTCCTGCCCGGTCAGGCGCAGTAAAAACCAAATTTGCTTTTGACCGCGGTAGCTGGCCCGTTGCATCCGACTGGCGGTTTGACGGCGCAAGAACTCCTCCGGGACATCATAGCGAAGCCAGTCCCTGGTGCGTCCAATGATCTGGACATGTTCCGGCAGCAAGCCAACCTCTTCGTGCAATTCGCGGTACATGGCTTCTTCTGGGCTTTCACCATGCTGAATCCCGCCTTGCGGGAACTGCCACGAATGCTGTCCAACGCGTTTTCCCCAGAAAACCTCGTTAGCGCCGTTAAGGAGGACAATGCCGACATTGGGTCGATACCCTTCGCGGTCGAGCATAATCGCGCTCCAAATCCATTAAAATCAGTGATTTGATTATATCTATACATGAAAGCCACACAAACCTTTCTCGCGACCCTCAAGGAAGCCCCCTCCGACGCTGAGGTGGTTTCGCATCAGCTCATGGTGCGTGCTGGCTTAATCCGTAAGTTAAGTGCCGGAATTTATAACTACTTGCCACTGGGTTTAAAGGTCATTCGCAAGGTCGAAAATATCATTCGCGAAGAAATGAATCGGGGAGGCGCGATTGAACTCCTCATGCCCATGATTCAGCCAGCAGAGCTATGGCAAGAAACCGGCCGCTGGGAAAAGATGGGCCCTGAACTACTCCGAATTAAAGACCGACATGAGCGCGATTTTTTAATTCAGCCTACTTCCGAAGAGGTAGTGACCGATTTAGCCCGCAATGAAATTAGAAGTTATAAGCAGTTGCCAGTGAACTTCTATCAAATTCAGACGAAGTTTCGCGATGAGCGCCGTCCGCGTTTTGGCATCATGCGTGGCCGTGAGTTCAGCATGAAGGACGCCTATTCGTTTGATCGGGATACTGCTGGCCTCAAGCAGTCGTATCAATTGATGTTCGATGCCTATACCCGTATTTTTGAGCGTATGGGTTTGGTGTTTAGGGCTGTTACCGCCGACAACGGTGCGATTGGTGGCTCAGGTAGCCAAGAATTTCATGTGATTGCCGATACCGGTGAAGATGCGATTGTGTATTGCCCCAACTCCGATTACGCTGCCAATTTAGAGGCGGCGGAATCACTCTCATTGATACCCGCTCGCGCTGCTCCAAGCGCCGCTATTCAAAAAGTGGCAACACCCGATCAAACCCGCTGCGATCAAGTGGCGCAGTTTTTGTCTCTTCCGATTGAGCAAACCGTGAAGACCCTGGTTTTTGCAGTAGACCAAGAGAAAGGCCCTGCCAAACTCTTCATGCTTTTGCTCCGCGGTGATCACGAATTAAATGAAATCAAGCTCAGTAAAATTCCTGGTCTAGCCGAATCCCGTTTTGCCAGCGAGGCAGAGATCGCCGCCGCATGCAATGCGAGTCCGGGCTCCTTAGGCCCAGTGGGTGTGCGCTCCGATGTCGTCGTCATTGCCGATCGCACCGTAGCCAATATGAGTAACTTTGTCTGCGGAGCTAACGCGACTGGATTCCATTTGACGGGTGTGAACTGGGGGCGTGACTTACCCTTGCCGCAGGTTGCTGACATCCGCAATGCCGTCGCTGGTGATCCGTCGCCGGATGGCAAAGGGGTTGTCGAAATTTGCCGCGGCATTGAAGTGGGGCATGTCTTTCAACTGGGTACCCGCTACTCTGAAGCAATGCGTTGCACCTTTTTGGATGAGAACGGCAAAGCGCAACCCATGGTGATGGGTTGTTATGGGATTGGCGTAACGCGTTTACTTGGCGCGGCGATCGAACAGGGTCACGATGATCGGGGTATCGTATGGCCGATTTCGATGGCGCCATTTGAGGTCGTTATTTGCCCGGTGGGTTACGACAAGTCGGATTCTGTGAAGGTGGAAGCCGATGCCTTACACGACGCACTTCTGGCTGCGGGCATTGACGTGGTGCTGGATAACCGTGGCGAGCGCCCAGGCGCGATGTTTGCCGACTGGGAGTTAATCGGCGTACCCTACCGCGTGGTGATTGGTGAGCGCGGACTAAAAGACGGGCAGGTGGAGTTTCAAGGTCGCACCGAAAGTGCTGCGCAAAACATTCCGCTTGCCTCGATCAAGGATCACGTCATCGCTGCTGTTCAAACGGCCAAGCAGTAGATCGTTTAATCGAATAAAGACAAATGGTAAGGCAGCTTATTTTTTAAATAGGCCGCCAAGTCCTTTAGCCGCACCACGCGCTGCCATCGAGCCCATCATGCGGGCCATCTTGCCGCCCTTAAATTGCTTCATCATGGTTTGCATTTGCTCAAACTGCGCGAGCATACGATTGACTTCTTGCACTTGAACACCGGCGCCCGCAGCAATGCGGCGCTTACGACTTGCTTTAAGTAGCTCAGGCTTGCTGCGCTCTTGCGCGGTCATGCTATCGATGATGCCGCGCATGCGTTTGATTTGCAGATCGGCTTGACTCATATTGACCTTGCCCGCATTTTGCGTCATGTGGCTAGGTAATTTATCCAGCATATTGGCCATGCCGCCCATTTGTTGCATCTGGGTAATTTGATCCCGAAAGTCGGCTAGATCAAAACCACCCTTTTGCATCTTCACTGCCAGCTTCTCGGCTTTGGCAACGTCGATGTTTTGATGCGCTTGTTCAACCAACGCCAGAATATCGCCCATGCCCAAAATGCGATTAGCCATGCGTTCGGCATCAAACGGCTCAAGGCCATCCATCTTTTCGGCCACGCCGATGAACTTGAGCGGTACCCCAGTGACGTGGCGTACCGATAGGGCGGCACCACCACGGGAGTCACCATCGAGTTTGGTAAGTACTACACCGCTCAAGGGCAGCGCCTCATGGAATGCCTTGGCCGTGTTCACGGCATCTTGACCTAACATCGCATCGACCACAAAGAGAGTCTCGATCGGTTTGACTGCCATATGTAGTTGCGCGATTTCCTGCATCAAGGCTTCATCAATACCCAAGCGACCTGCGGTATCGACAATGAGCACATCAAAGTAGTGACGGCGTGCCCAGTCCAATGCATTGGTGGCAATGTCCACTGGCTTTTGATTGGTATTGCTCGGGAAGCACTCGACACCCACCAATTGACTGACGGTTTCCAATTGCTCAATCGCGGCAGGGCGATAGACGTCGCAGGAGACTGTTAAAACCTTTTTCTTTTTGGTTTCGCGCAACCATTTGGCGAGCTTGCCGACCGAGGTGGTTTTACCTGCGCCTTGTAAGCCGGCCATCAAAATAACGGCAGGAGGTTGGGTGGCGAGGTTGAGTTCACTGCTTTGACTGCCGTCGCCAGCCATGACGCTGGTTAATTCCCGCTGGACCACCCCAACTAAGGCTTGCCCTGGACTGAGGCTACCAACCACATCCTCACCAAGGGCTTTGAATTTAACCTGTTCGAGCAGGGACTTGACTACGGGGAGTGCGACGTCGGCTTCGAGTAAGGCCAAACGGATCTCGCGCAGCATGTCTGCGGTGTTCTTTTCAGTGAGGCGAGCCTCACCGCGCATTGTTTTAACAACACGAGAAAGACGGTCTGTGAGGTTCTCTAGCATTTATCGATTAGACTTTCCAAATGACAATTTTAGGTTACTCCAGCTTTGACTGGCTTCCCTCCGCACTTTATCTGCTTTTGCTGATCACATTAAGCGTGCGGCCGCGTAATCGGCCCGAGACCGAGCCCTTCATTTTTTTGGTGCAGGGCCTCATTTTCCTCATTCTATTGGTGCATGGCGCGGTCTTGCATGACTCCATCTTTACCCCTGAGGGCTTTGTCTTTGGGTTTGCGCAAAATCTCTCCTTAATTGCCTGGGTTGGACTGGCCTTTTATTGGGTTCAGAGCTGGATGTTGCCGATTTCCAGCATGCGCTTAATGGCCCTTGCCTTGGCGATGGTGTGCGCCATCCTGCCGGATATTTTTCCAGGGACCTTGCTCTCGGCCAGAACCGTCTCGGATGCTTGGTTCAAAGGGCATTTCATTGTGGCCACCAGCGCTGTTGGTTTGTTAAGCCTCGCTGTCATGCATGCGATTTTAATGAGCATTCAAGACCGGGCATTGCGTCGTCAATTTACCTATGCCCAAGATAGCCGTATTGGCCATTGGCTCGAGTCCCTGCCACCCTTAATGGCAATGGAAAGTCTCCTCTTTAACTTCATCTATGTGGGCTTTGCATTACTGAGTCTGACCGTGTTTTCTGGGCTCTTTTTTTCGCAAGCGCTGTTTGGTAGGCCACTCGTCTTTGATCACAAAACTATCTTCGCCTTGATCTCCTGGTTCTTGTTTGCCGGACTCATTGTGGCGCGTTGGCGTGTGGGTTTGCGCGGCTTAGTAGCGATTCGCTGGGTTTTGGGCGCCTACGTTGCGCTCATTCTGGCTTATGTGGGAAGCCGCTTTGTGCTTGAAGTTATTTTGCAGCGAACCTAATTGTGCTGAAATGGATTCTGCTGCTGGTCGGTATTGGCCTCATTTACTTTTGGATCAAAAACAAGGGCCGCGCTGCGCAAGTAGAAAAAGCAAAAACAAAAGCCCAAGCGCCACCACCAGTCATCGCCGAGTCAGAAGAAATCCGGCCTTGCCGCCATTGCGGGGTGCATTTGCCCAGCTCTGAAGGGGTAATCCAAGAAGACCGTTTTTACTGCTCTGCCGCGCACCGCGATGCGATTGATTCAAAGGGCTGGCTGGGATCGGCAATATGGCGGGCTTCCCCGAATTTTGATGCGCGACCCAGTGAGGTCGCGACGGATCTGGTGGTGTTGCATCACATTAGCTTGCCGCCAGGGCAATTTAGAACCCAGAACAGTACGCAATACATTGTTGATTTTTTTCGGAACCAACTGGATCCGCAGGCACACCCCTACTTTGCCGACATTGCGGACCGACGCGTCTCAAGCCACTTCCTGATTGCCCGCTCAGGGCGCATCATTCAATTTGTGTCGACGCAGAATCGGGCTTGGCATGCCGGCGAATCGCAGTTTGAAGGGCGCGCACGGTGCAATGATTTTTCGATTGGGATTGAGCTTGAAGGCGATGGGGATACTGTTTTTGAAGAAGCCCAGTACCAGGCCTTACAGCAGCTCATTACCCAGTTGCAATCCCAGAATCCGCTTTTCCGTTTTGCTGGCCACAGCGATATTGCGCCGGAACGAAAAACCGATCCCGGCATACAGTTTGATTGGGCGCGGTTTCAAAAAGACAACAGATTACCGATTGATAAATTGCCATTTGGCCTCGCTTCACGCTAGTTAATTTAGGCCGAATTTTATGTATGTAAGCATTCGCTTACATTATTTGCCAACAGCCAAAACACCCTCTAAATTTGCACCAAAATTGACCCTCACATTGCCTATAAAAATCAGGGCAAATCCTAGGTATTTTTTGTAATAAAAAGCATACGCGATTCACAATAATTCCCTATACTTAGTACTTAAGTGCAAAAAAAACACTAGATGTAGTGTTATTTTGCCAAAAACACAATTGCAAAATAAGGTTAAATCCTTGTTTTAAAAAGACATTTCTTACACGAACTTAGGTAAACGCAGGGGCGCTATGACATATACCAACCAATCGGCAGCAGAGACACAATTAGGGCTTCCTTCCGGCGGCAATCCCACCGCAAATATGACCCAAAACCCTTCTGCTGGATTTGTGGCTGGTGGCGTCGGTGGAGCTCAAGCAACCCAGTTATCCGATTACAAAATTATTCGACGCAATGGTTCAGTGGTGGCATTTGAGCCTTCCAAAATTGCCATTGCTGTAACCAAAGCATTCTTAGCAGTGAATGGTGGACAGGGTGCTGCCTCGGCTCGCGTGCGTGAACAGGTGGAGCAATTAACCCATGCGGTTGTTCGTGCCTTACTGCGTAGTCGCCCCAATGGCGGTACCTTTCATATTGAAGACATTCAAGACCAGGTTGAATTGGCGCTCATGCGCAGCGGCGAGCACAACGTCGCCCGTGCGTATGTTTTGTACCGCGAAAAGCGCAATCAAGAACGCGCAAGCCAGCAAGCAACTGCACCAGAGACACAAACTGCAGCACAACAGGCCGAGTCTGGCATTACTGTGCTGGATAACGGTGTAAGCAAGCCCCTCGATATGGCTGCACTGCGTACGGTGATTCAGGCGGCATGTGAAGGTTTGGGCAATGCAATTGACGCCACTCCAATCATTACGGAAACCATCAAGAATTTGTACGATGGCGTACCGATGGCGCAGGTGTATGACTCTGCCATCCTGGCCTCCCGTACCTTAATTGAAAAGGACCCTGCGTATAGCCAGGTAACTGCACGGATCCTGATGCACGTGATCCGCAAAGAGATTTTGGGTCATGAGGTATTGCAGGGCAATATGCAGGCTGAGTACGGCACGTACTTTGCGAAATACATTAACGAAGGTATCGATGCCGAGTTGCTTGACCCCCGCATGCGCGAATTTGATTTGGCTCGCCTGGCTACTGCCCTGAATGCGGATCGCGACCTGCAGTTCAATTATCTCGGTCTGCAAACCCTGTATGACCGGTATTTCTTGCACATTGAAGACCGCCGCATTGAAATGCCACAGGCGTTCTTTATGCGTGTGGCTATGGGCCTTTCTCTGAATGAGCTTGACCGTGAAGCCCGTGCCATTGAGTTTTATGAAGTGCTCTCGACGTTTGACTTTATGTCCAGCACACCAACCCTCTTCAATTCAGCAACCACCCGTCCGCAGCTCTCCAGCTGTTATTTGACTACCGTCGCAGATGACCTCGATGGTATTTATGAGGCCTTGAAAGAGAACGCCTTGCTATCGAAGTTTGCTGGTGGCCTTGGCAATGACTGGACCAACGTGCGTGCCCTTGGTAGCCACATCAAAGGTACCAACGGCAAGTCACAGGGCGTAGTGCCATTCTTAAAGGTAGTGAATGACACAGCCGTTGCAGTAAACCAAGGCGGTAAGCGCAAAGGCGCTGTATGTGCGTACTTGGAAACATGGCACTTGGACATCGAAGAATTCTTGGAGCTGCGCAAGAACACGGGCGATGATCGCCGCCGTACGCATGACATGAACACCTCCAACTGGATTCCAGATCTGTTCATGAAGCGCGTGATGGAAAACGGCAACTGGACCCTGTTCTCGCCATCCAATACCCCCGATTTGCACGACAAATTTGGTAAGGCATTTGAAGACGCCTATGTTGCCTATGAAAAGCAAGCAGAAAGCGGCGTCATCAAGCCATCCCGCACCATCCCTGCGCAACAGTTATGGCGCAAGATGCTGGGCATGCTGTTTGAAACTGGCCACCCTTGGATCACCTTTAAAGATCCTTGCAATATTCGTAGCCCACAGCAGCACGTCGGCGTAGTCCACTCGTCCAATTTATGCACTGAGATCACTCTCAACACCAATGACGATGAAATCGCGGTTTGTAACTTGGGTTCGGTGAACTTAACCGCCCACATGACAACCGATGCAAAGGGCCGTTTGGTACTGGATCACGAGAAATTGCAAAAGACCATTCGCACAGCCATGCGCATGCTCGATAACGTGATTG
The DNA here is from genome assembly GCF_003065365.1 of Polynucleobacter difficilis. NCBI lineage: Bacteria > Pseudomonadati > Pseudomonadota > Betaproteobacteria > Burkholderiales > Burkholderiaceae > Polynucleobacter > Polynucleobacter difficilis. The sequence goes on from NZ_CP023276.1 coordinate 191,131, forward strand.
ACATCAACTACTATGCGGTTGCTAAGGCACGCAACTCCAATCTCAAGCACCGCCCAGTCGGTCTTGGCATCATGGGTTTCCAGGATTGCTTGCACATGCAACGCATTCCTTACGCCAGTGATGCAGCAGTTCAATTTGCGGATGAGTCAATGGAGGCAGTGTGCTACTACGCCTACCAGGCATCGAATGCTCTGGCAGAAGAGCGCGGCACCTACAGTAGCTACAAAGGATCGCTGTGGGATCGCGGCATTCTTCCGCAAGACTCCGTGCGCTTGCTAGCGGAAGAGCGCGGCGGCTATCTGGAAGTCGATATGTCTTCAAAGCTGGATTGGGATAGTTTGCGCGCCCGAATTAAGCAGTTTGGTATGCGCAATTCCAACTGCGTGGCCATCGCACCGACTGCAACGATTTCCAATATTATTGGCGTGTCGGCTTGCATCGAGCCTACTTTCCAGAATCTGTTTGTGAAATCCAATTTATCGGGCGAGTTCACGGTAGTGAATGAGTATTTGGTACGCGACCTCAAAGACCGCGGCCTTTGGGATGAAGTAATGATTGCTGATTTGAAGTACTTTGACGGTACCCTGTCGAAGATTGATCGCGTGCCACAGGATTTGCGTGATATATACGCGACTGCCTTTGAAGTGGAACCAAGTTGGCTGGTGGAAGCAGCATCGCGCCGTCAAAAATGGATCGATCAAGCCCAGTCCTTGAATATTTATATGGCTGGCGCGTCCGGCAAGAAGCTTGATGACACCTATAAGTTAGCTTGGTTGCGTGGATTAAAGACCACGTATTACCTCCGCACGATGGCAGCAACCCACGTGGAGAAGTCCACTGTGGCAAGCGGTCAACTCAACTCGGTTTCGAGTGGCGGCGGGGTGAACGGTACCGATGCGGCGGCAGCGGCAGTGGAGGCAGATGGCCCTGTTTGCACGATGCGCCCAGGCGATGCTGGATTTGATGAATGTGAAGCGTGCCAGTAAGCCATTTGCTTACGAGTAGTGAAACGATGGAATTTTGGAGAACACTATGTTGAATTGGGAAGAAGAAGTGGCGCCAGCACTGGCTAAAGTCGGTTTAGCGCCGCAGCCAGCAGTACAGCCACAGAAAGCACCGCAGCCGGATCAGGTTGCAATTGCGCCCCAAGCGGCCGCACCTGCGCCAGCACAGGCTGCTAATGTATCCGGCGGCGCAGCCATGCGTGTCAATGCGGCGGATAAGCGTGTGATTAATGCGAAGACTGATGTAAATCAGCTGGTTCCATTTAAATATAAGTGGGCCTGGGAGAAGTATTTGGCGGGTTGCGCAAACCACTGGATGCCACAAGAGATCAATATGAACCGCGATATCGCCCTTTGGAAAGATCCAAACGGCTTGACGGAAGACGAGCGTCGCATCATTAAGCGCAACTTGGGCTTCTTTACAACCGCAGATTCGTTGGCCGCAAACAATATTGTTTTGGGTACGTATCGTCACATTACTGCTCCAGAGTGCCGCCAATACCTATTGCGTCAGGCTTTCGAGGAGGCAATTCATACCCACGCCTACCAATATATTGTGGAATCGTTAGGCTTAGACCAGTCTGAAATCTTTAATGCGTACAACGAGATTGAGTCCATTCGCGCTAAAGACCAGTTCTTAATTCCATACATTGACGTACTCACGGATCCCAACTTTAAGACCGGCACATTAGAAAACGATCAAAAGTTACTGCGTTCGCTGATCGTTTTTGCCTGCGTAATGGAAGGTTTATTCTTTTATGTTGGTTTTACGCAAATCCTTGCAATGGGTCGCCAAAACAAAATGACGGGTGCTGCTGAGCAGTATCAATACATCTTGCGTGATGAGTCCATGCACTGCAATTTTGGTATCGACTTGATTAACCAAATCAAGCTGGAGAACCCGCAGTTATGGACTTCCGCGTTCAAAGAAGAGATCCGCGGCATCTTCGAACAAGCAGTCGAATTAGAGTACCGTTATGCCGAAGATACGATGCCCCGGGGTGTCCTCGGATTGAACGCGCCGATGTTCAAAGGCTACCTCCGATACATCTGTAATCGTCGGTGTATGCAAATAGGACTTGACGCAATGTTCCCAAATGAAGAGAATCCATTTCCATGGATGTCAGAAATGATCGATCTGAAGAAAGAACGAAACTTTTTTGAGACACGCGTTATTGAGTATCAAACTGGTGGTGCGCTGAACTGGGAGTAATGGTTTACCTAATAAGCGCCTCACTGGTTCATAGGAGAGTAAACGGTTGGATAGTTTTAGTAATCTAAAGCAGACACAGTTTAAAAAACCCCTCAAACGAGGCGTTTGCTCTTTATTCTCCTTTTTTTCCAGCATTTTTAAGAAGCCGTCACCCCTTGGGGTCGCGGCTTTTTTTCCAGGATTCATTAGCGTGCAGCACTTAGCATCAAGCCGCGCGCCGATGAATGGCTCGCTCGCTCGGTCCGCCAGGCCTTATGGCACGGTAGATCTGAATGGTCGGGTCTTCTTAATCGGTAGTTCGTACTAATCCTCACGTGAAGGAGTATCACTATGGCAATCGCCAAAAAGAAACCAGCTGCAAAGAAACCTGCTGCAAAGAAAAAAGTAGCTGCTAAGAAGCCTGCTGCAAAGAAAGTAGCAAAGAAGAAGCCTGCTGCTAAAAAAGCTGCTGCTAAGAAGCCTGCTGCAAAGAAAGTAGCAAAGAAGAAGCCTGCTGCTAAAAAAGCTGCTGCTAAGAAGCCTGCTGCAAAGAAAGTAGCAAAGAAGAAGCCTGCTGCTAAAAAAGCTGCTGCTAAGAAGCCTGCTGCTAAGCGCAAGCCTGCTGCAAAAAAAAAGTAAGTAAGCCTGCTGCCAAGAAGAAAGCGGGCTCTGCTGTAAAAAAGCCCGCGGCTAAGAAGCCTGCTGCTCCTACGCAAACTGCGTTGAATCCAGCTGCTGCTTGGCCTTTCCCAACCGGCACACGCCCATAAGCGCAAGCTTGTAGGTAAGGTAGTAATGCAATGGGGTCCCTCGGGACCCCATTTTTATGGCCAATCACCAAGCGCCGCGAGCAGCGCATTTGGCTTAAATCACCTTAAAACCCAAATCCAAACGCCGTTTTGAATTGATCTTTAATCTGATCTAGGCTCAATTGGTGGTTTTGTGGACCTTGATGGGCAATTTTGATCGAGCCCATTAGGCTGGCAAGGCGACCGGTTGTCTCCCAGTCCATGCCGTTTTCCAAACCAAACAGGAGTCCGCCCCGAAAGGCGTCGCCACATCCGGTTGGATCAATGAGTTGTGCGGCTTTGACCGGCGGAATGGAAATCGATTTACCGCCCGTATAAATCTGCGCGCCTTCTGCACCTTTGGTGACGATCAGGGCTTTGACGCGTTCACCCAATTGCGCAAGCGATAAGCCAGTCCGCTTGGAGAGCATTTCACCTTCATAGTCATTGACTGCCAAATAGCTTGCCAGTTCAGTGAGCTCTAAAAGCTCAGGACCATCGAACATGGGTAAACCCTGACCTGGATCAAAAATGAATGGAATCTGTGCCTCTGCCAGTTGATGGCAGTGCTCCCACATACCAGCACGACCATCGGGCGCAACAATCGCCAACGTAATCGGTGCACTTTTCTTCTGACTGCGTGCAGCCGCGACATCGCTGACCTGATTGAGGTGCGATTCATTCATGGCGCCAGGGTGAAAGGCCGTAATCTGATTATTCGAGAGATCGGTGGTGATCATCGCCTGTGCGGTAAATGCACCCTCGAGGGTGCGAATATGGCCGGTATCAATTTGCAAGTCTTTGAGGCGATCAAGGTAGGGCGTAGCGTCGCCTCCCACCGTTGCCATAATGACGGGCTCACCGTGGAGTAACTTGAGGTTGTAGGCAATGTTGCCAGCACAGCCTCCGAATTCCCGCCGCATACTCGGCACTAAAAAGGCAACATTCAGAATATGAATTTGGTCTGGCAGGATTTGATCCTGAAAGCGGCCTTCAAAATTCATGATGGTGTCGTAGGCGATGGAACCGCAAATAAGGCTAGCCATAAAGTACTTTCGTGAAGATTAAAAGATTAGGGATAAAAAAGCCGCACACGATAGCCGGCAGCATTGCTGGGTAATTGCAGTGGAATGAGGGAGCGGATACTTTCTCCGCCGGGAGCGCCGTTGCGTTCAAACTGGGTATGGGATTCTCGCCACGATGCCGGCAACCACTCTTCTGGCGTAAACACAATCAATTGCACGGCAGATTCATCGGTATCGGTGAGGGTTAACTCCAAATGCGGGAGTGCAATTGGCATCATCAATCGATTTTGTACCTCTACTTCGAGAACAGATGGATTTGCAGGCGCTTTAGAAGCTTGCTGCGCAGTTTGCATGCCGAGCGCACTCGATGTGATCTTCCACGCAGAAAAATCGCGTATAGCCCCTTCTGTGCAGCTTAATGACTCACACAGCATTTGATCAACGCGCAGTAAAGTAGCAAACGTTTCTAAATGGAGCGCCGATGGTGTTTGATCGATCTGCGGCGCAGCAAATGGTAGCAAACGATCGCGAGTGAAGTGCAGGGCGAGAAAGCTAAGGACACAAACCAGAACAAAAATCAGCGCCAACTTGGAGAGCCGGGCAAAAACCACGGCCTTGTTGGTTGATGATGGACTGTGCGAACTTGCTACATCAGTACTGTTTTTTTTTACTTCTAAGGTGCCAGAAAGACAGACCCAGCCCTCACTTTCTTTCCAGACGGAGAGCGTCAGCCACTGGCTATAGGTAGCGATTACCTCATCGGCCTGACGGCTCAGCACTCCAGAGAGTACGATTTGACCGCCAGGGCGAATGCGCTGGACTAAAGCCGGAGCCAATACTTGTAAAGGATTGGCCAAAATATTGGCCATGACGATGTCATAGCGTGCATCGGCGCTCAGCATCGGCACCGAATCGTCCGGTAAAGCAAAGGTGATATCAACCCCATTAATTTCAGCATTGCTGCGCGCAGCCACCATCGCTTGGGGATCAATATCTGTACCCACAACCGGATTGCAGCCTAACTTTTTGGCGGCAATAGCCAAAATGCCCGAGCCACAGCCGTAATCAAGCAGGCTTATATTCTGCAAGTGGGATTGTTGCTCGAGCCATAAGAGGCAAAGGTGGGTAGTAGGGTGACTGCCAGTGCCAAATGCCAGCCCTGGGTCAACCGCCAAACATATGGCGTTTGGATCGGTTGGGGTTTCATGCCAAGAGGGCACCACCCAAATGCGTTCACCAATCTGAATCGGTGCAAATTGGCTTTGCGTTAAACGGACCCAGTCTTGCTCGGCCACGATTTTTTCTTCAGGGGGTCTTAGGAAAAAGCCAGCATCCCTTAATGAATGAAGCAACTCCGGAATGAAGTCAGCATCATCCGAATGATCTTCATCGGGATTAAACAGGGCGGTGACGATCGAGCGATCCCATGCTTGAACCTCGGGAGAAAGTCCGGGTTCACCGTAAAGGGGATTCTCGTCGTAGCCACCAGCGGCAGCGTCTTCGACTGTAATGGATAGTGCGCCGAGCTCCATCAGCGCATCCCCTAAGGGTTCAGCTATCTCAGCATGAACCGTAAAAATCAGTTCACGGTACGGCATGGCCCTGCGCTTTCAAGAAAAACTACCCCTTCACTCGGCTGGCAGCTTGCTCTTCCAGTCGATGTTCGAGGTAATGAATGCTCGTGCCACCTTCTTCAAAGTTGGGGTCGAGCATGAGTTCGCGGTGCAGTGGAATATTGGTAGTGATGCCATCGATCACAATTTCCGAGAGGGCAATGCGCATGCGACGGATTGCCTGCTCGCGGGTCTTGCCATAGGCAATCAATTTACCAATCATGGAATCGTAGTTGGGCGGCACCATGTAGCCACCATAGGCATGGGAATCAACCCGGATGCCAGGACCGCCTGGCATATGCCACGACAAAATACGACCTGGGCTGGGGGTAAATTTGAAGGGATCTTCGGCATTGATGCGGCACTCGATGGCATGCCCTTGAAATACGATGTCTTTTTGGCGAAACCCGAGCTTGAGTCCTGCCGCAATGCGAATTTGCTCTTGCACAATATCAACGCCCGTAATCATTTCAGTGACGGGGTGCTCGACTTGAACCCGGGTATTCATCTCAATGAAGAAAAACTCACCGTTCTCATACAGAAACTCAAAAGTGCCTGCACCGCGGTAGCCCATTTTGCGACAGGCTTCTGCGCAGCGCTCACCAATTTTGGCAATCGCACGACGATCGATGCCGGGCGCTGGCGCTTCTTCAATGATCTTTTGATGGCGGCGCTGCATTGAGCAGTCACGTTCACCGAGCCAGACAGCATTGCCGTGGGTGTCGGCCAGAACCTGAATTTCCACATGGCGAGGCTTTTCTAAAAACTTCTCCATGTAGACCTCGGGATTACCAAAAGCACGGCCCGCCTCTTCCCGCGTCATATTGACTGCGTTAACTAAAGCTGCTTCGGTATGCACGACGCGCATGCCGCGACCACCGCCGCCGCCAGCTGCTTTGATGATGACGGGATAACCTACTTTTTTAGCGATCGCAATAATTTCTTTTGGGTTATCGGGCAGTGCGCCGTCGGAACCTGGAACGCAGGGAACACCCGCTTTAATCATGGCACGTTTGGCCGACACCTTGTCACCCATCAAGCGAATGGTCTCAGGACGCGGGCCAATAAAGGCAAAGCCGGATTTTTCAACGCGCTCAGCAAAGTCGGCATTCTCGGATAAAAAACCATAGCCGGGGTGGATGGCTTCTGCATCCGTAACCTCCGCTGCAGAAATGATGGCTGGCATATTGAGGTAGCTCAGCGGCGAAGGGGCGGGCCCAATGCATACCGCCTCATCAGCGAGTTTCACGTACTTGGCTTCTTTGTCGGCAACGGAATACACCACCACCGTTTTAATGCCGAGTTCGCGGCACGCGCGCTGGATGCGAAGAGCAATTTCTCCGCGGTTAGCAATCAGAATCTTATCGAACATGGCGTCCTGGCTAAAAAGGATGTGGAGAAATTAAGCAATTACAAACAAAGGCTGATCGTATTCAACGCCCTGGCCGTTCTCACACAAAATTTGTTTAACAACGCCCGCCTTCTCAGATTCGATTTCATTGAGGAGTTTCATCGCTTCAATGATGCAGAGGGTTTGGCCTACCGTTACGGTGTCGCCAACATTCACGAAATTGGGCGATTCCGGATTGGCTGCGCGGTAAAAGGTGCCAACCATGGGTGATTTAGCAACAAATCCTGCCGCAGTAGCTGTCGCTTCTTCAGCAGCAGCATGTTCGGCCGCAGTCGGTGCTGCAGGTGCAGGCGCAGTCACCGCAATGGGGGAGGGCGCTGCAGCTGCATACGTTATTGGCGCAGTACTTTGTTGTCCTTGCGCTAACTTCGTGTTCACAATGCGAACTCGGTCTTCGCCTTCATTGACTTCAAGCTCAGAAATGCCTGATTCAGAAACCAAGTCGATCAGTGTTTTTAGTTTTCTCAGATCCATGGAGATAGGTCCTTCTGGTAAAAGTGACAGGAAAGAAAAATAACGATTATTTGAGTTGCTGACTGGCTGCTTGCAATGCTAGCGTATAGCCGATTGGGCCTAGTCCGCAAATGACACCTTTGGCAATGTCGGACAAATACGAGTGCTTACGAAATTCTTCGCGTTGGTGAATATTGGATAGATGCACTTCAATGAAGGGAATAGCAACACCCGCCAAGGCATCCCGCAGGGCAACGCTAGTGTGGGTAAAGCCACCCGGATTGATGATGATGAAATCAACCCCATCCTGTTTTGCCTTCTGAATGCAGTCAATTAACTCGCCTTCATGGTTGCTTTGAAAGGTATTGATTAGTATCCCGGCTTCTTTTGCCTGGGTTTCCAGACCTTGGTGGATGTCACTGAGGGTGGTGTGACCATAAACCTGTGGCTCGCGGCTACCCAATAGATTGAGGTTAGGACCTTGAATAACTAAAACTGACCGGTTTTTTGACATAGATCGCTAATTTTAGAAACAGTTAAGGACAGATGATGTCAGGCTGTTCAAATCCCTCTGCGACGCTTTGTGCTAAATAACGGGGTACGCAAACGCGGAGTTGGATCGATACAGTATGAGGTGAAGTATACCCCCTAGGCTTGGGACAAAATCGCTAAATGCAGGAAAAAAAGATCTATTTTCTGCAAAATGAGTGAAGTTAAGCCGCTTTAGGCACTAAAAACGGACTGTAATACTAATCTGTTCTTGGGTTAAAAAACATCAATTCATTTTAAATTGCAGCTTTTATCTGTTTTCTGAGCTCATCTTCGCTTATTTTCCCTAATTTCGTATTGGTCACCTTGCCTTTGGCATTGATGACGACAGTATAGGGAAGGGCGCCTTGCGTATTGCCTAAGGCCTTGCCAATTTTACTGCCCTGCAATCCACCCATGACAATGGGATAGGAAACTAGGGTAGTTTCCAGAAATTGACGTATGTTCGATGGTGTATCGATACCGATACCAACAAATAAGACATTTTTTGCTGCAAACTCATCCTGAAGATTGCTCAAAGCGGGCATTTCTTCGACACACGGCGGGCACCACGACGCCCAAAAGTTCACTACCAACACCCGGTTTTGCCATTCGGCGGTATTGACTGGCGTGTTGTCGGGTTTCATCCAGGGATTGGCAAGCAGCGCGGCAACCGACTCGTCGCTCGCAGTGCCGTCTCGGTAAATCCAGCTTGCGGTGATGAGGCCTGCAGCAAGGGCGCCCAAGCTCATTCCGGTGATGATTCCCATTTGTCTTCGGTTCATGCGCACTCCTTCGCTAAAATTCAATCATGCATATACACATCTTGGGCATTTGCGGCACCTTTATGGGCGGCATCGCTGCCATCGCACGGCAGGCCGGCCACCGCGTAACGGGATGCGATGCCAATGTGTATCCGCCCATGAGTACCCAGCTCGAAGCCCAAGGTATTGAGCTTATCGAAGGATACTCTAGCGACCAATTATCGCAACTGGGTAGCAAGCCAGATTTATTTGTTATCGGCAATGTGGTCTCGCGCGGCAATCCTCTGATGGAAGCGATTCTTAACCAAGGCTTACCGTATGTTTCCGGCCCGCAGTGGCTGGGTGAGCAAGTGCTGTACGGTCGCCATGTTCTGGCGGTGGCGGGTACCCACGGCAAAACCACTACCTCAGCGATGCTGGCTTGGATTTTGGAATTCAATGGCAAAGAGCCGGGTTATTTAATCGGCGGAGTGCCGCTGAATTTCACGGTCTCAGCACGGCTGGGTAAAAGCCCCTACTTTGTAATTGAGGCCGATGAATACGACACTGCGTTTTTTGATAAGCGCAGTAAGTTTGTGCATTACCGGCCACGTACTGCCCTCCTCAATAATTTAGAGTTTGATCACGCCGATATTTTTACTGATCTTGCTGCGATCGAAACACAGTTTCATCATTTAGTACGAACGGTACCAAGCGAAGGATGTTTGGTGGTCAATGGTGCTGAAGCCTCCCTGGAGAGGGTGCTTGAGCGCGGCACCTGGTCGCCAGTAGCACGCTTTGGCATGGAGGCCCATAACACCTGGTCAATGCAGCCGCACCCCAATGATGATTTCACAGTAGTGCACGAAGGCAAAGAAGTGGCTACGGTTTGCTGGGCCCCGGACTCGGGCGTGATGGGTCGCCATAATCAACTCAATGCCCTGGCCGCCATTGCAGCAGCCCAGCACATTGGCATTAGTCCACGCGATGCAGCCAGTGCCTTAGCCCAATTTAAAAATGTAAAACGCCGCTTAGAAACGGTTGGCCAGCATAATGGCATCACGATCTACGATGACTTTGCACACCACCCCACGGCAATTACCACCACGCTCGATGGCTTGCGCCGCCGCGTAGGCAGGGGCCGAATTTTGGCGGTGTTAGAACCGAGATCAAACACCATGAAGCTGGGCATCATGAAGGCTCAGTTGCCTGCAAGCTTAGAGGCAGCCGATCGCATTTATGCCTATGGTGCTGCCAGTGGCAAAGAGTCTTTGGGTTGGAATTTGCCGGAAGTGCTGAGCCCCTTAAATCAGGTTCAGCCGGGCCGCGCAAATGCATTTGATGATTTAGAAGCGCTGGTGAGCGCTGTCGCAAAAGAAGCCAGACCAGGCGATCACATATTAGTAATGAGTAATGGCGGCTTTGGTGGCGTGCATCAAAAATTACTGCAGGCCATGCTTGCAGCAGCAAACTAAAACAACATAGAAAGCATTTTTATGCCAGCACGATTACAAGATAAGGTTGCGATCATCACCGGGGCGGCCAAAGGGATTGGTTTGGCTACAGCGATTCGCTTTGCCGAGGAGGGCGCCAAAGTCATGCTGGCCGACATCAATCAGGCTGAGCTGGAAAAGTGTGCCGCGCAGATTCCGAATGCGGAGGCGTATGCCATGAATGTGACGGACCGGGACAGCATTCAGGCTGCAGTCGATGCCATCATGAAAAAGCATGGTCGCATTGACATCTTAATTAATAACGCGGGCATTACGCAGGATGCGCGGCTCGTGAAGATGACCGAAATGCAATTCGATGTGGTGATTGATGTCAATCTCAAAGGCGTTTTTAATTGCACCCAATTAGTGGTGCCGCACATGCTGGAAGCTAAACGCGGTGCTATTGTCAATGCCTCCAGCGTGGTGGGCTTATACGGTAACTTTGGTCAGACCAATTATTCTGCAACCAAATTTGGCGTGATTGGTTTTACTAAAACGTGGGCACGCGAGCTCGGTCCGAAAGGCATTCGAGTCAATGCCGTTTGCCCTGGTTTTGTGGGCACTGAAATGGTGATGGCAATGCCAAGCGCCATTTTGGAAGACATTGCGAAACGCACATGGATGGGGCGCCTTGGCACTCCTAACGAAATCGCCAATGTGTATGTATTTTTAGCTAGCGATGAAGCTAGCTACATCAATGGCAGCACCCTCGAAGTTAGCGGCGGGATCTCCCTTTAATATGCACCTTCTTTATGAGGAAGGCGGCGACATTAAAGCCGCTACCGTGCAATCGACCACGGGGGAGGGCGATGCCCAGTCATGGCAGGCAACGGGTCTATCTGGCAAAAAGCTCAAGCTAAAAGCCAAAGAAGTTTGGCTGCGCTTTGAAAAGCCCGATGCCCAAAGCATGATGGACGAGGCCAATACCTTGGCTGCTGAGATTGATTTGCAATTGCTATGGGATTGCGCCCCCGAAGGCGAGTTTGCGTTTACCGACATCGCTTCAGAGTATTTTGGTGGCCAGGCTAGCGCGGCTCAACAAGCAGCATTGGCGATTGCTTTGCAATCGGCGCCCGTTTATTTTCGGCGTAAGCAGCGCGGCCGATTTATGCGCGCACCCAAAGAGCAACTTGATGCAGGTATTGCGGCCCTCGAGCGCAAACAGCGTGAACTGGAGCAGCAGAGTCAATGGCAAGCGGAATTAGTTGCAGGGCGCTTTCCGGAAGGCTTGGTATCGCAAGCCAAGCAACTTCTCTTTAATCCCGATAAAAATACCCTAGCCTATAAGGCATTTTTGGCAGCCTGCAATGAGACCGGTGAATCGCCGCCGCAACTCATGATGCGTTGTGGCGCTTTGGAGTCGCCACTGGCTTACCACCAAGGGATGTTTTTAAAGGCGAACTTTCCGAACGGTGCAGGCCACCATGCCGATGCGGCAATTTCCGATGCTATTTATGATGCAGCGATTGCAGCATTACCGACTGCTGCAGTACAGGCCTTTTCGATTGATGATGCCGCTACTACCGAAATTGATGATGCGCTGTCGGTCACGGCCTTGCCTGATGGAGCTCACCGGATTGGCGTGCACATCTCTGCCCCGGGGCTCGTGATCAACAAGGATGATTCGCTGGATCAGGTGGCGCGGGCGCGTATGTCAACGGTCTATATGCCAGGTGACAAGATTACGATGTTGCCCGATGCGGTGATTGCGCGTTTTTCTTTGGATACGGGTAGTGCCAGGCCGGCAGTATCGATTTATGTGGATGTGGATGCGGAAGGCGATTTAATCGACCACTCCGCCCAAACCCGAATTGAATTGGTGCCGATTGCCGCCAACTTACGTTTAGAGCATTTAGAAGAATCCGTTAATCGGTTTGCCGATCCAGAATACGTCGCCAAGACGGACAATGCCTTTGCGTTTCAACATGAATTACTGATTCTTTGGCGCGCAGCACAAAAATTGCATGCGAAGCGCCAGGAGCAACGGGCAAAAAATGGCTTGCGTGTCGAGCAGCTCGGTGTTGTCGATCCCAATGCCTTGCAACGCGATTTTCAGTTTCAGATTAGCCAAGTCGATGGTGTAGAACAGGTTGAGATTCATCCGCGATCACGGGGTTCGGTGCTGGATACCATCGTCGCCGAGTGGATGATTTATTGCAACAGTACTTGGGGGCAGTGGTTAGCGGATCAGGGTTTACCGGCCCTGTTTCGAACCCAGAAAGGCTGGGGCCCACAACGGACACGCATGCAAACCACACCAGCGCCGCACGAAGGCTTAGGTTTGGAGTATTACGCTTGGTGCACTTCCCCATTGCGGCGCTATTCGGATTTAGTTAATCAGTGGCAATTGATTGCTTTGGCCAAGCATGGCGTCACGGCAAAAATGGTGGCGCCGTTTCAGCCGCGTGATGCCAGCCTGATGGGGATTGCTGCTGATTTTGAAACCTGCTATCAGTCCTATGCCGAGTACCAAGATCGCATGGAGAAATACTGGTGTTTGCGTTGGTTAGCGCAGGAGCCGCTCCCACGCAGCGTATTTGCGCGCCACCTCAAGGAGGGGATGAGTCGCCTAGAGGATGTGCCCTTGCATTTGCCGATACCGGAACTTGCGTCGCATCCCCGCATGACGCGCGCCGAGATTGCTATTTTAGAAACCGATCTATTGCAACTGAGCGCCAGCGTACGCGTCAATCAGATTGAAAAATCAGAGTCCGCTGCATCAGAAATGGATTCGTCAGAATTGGATGCACCGGAAACGGAGCCGTCATTGGCGGATCCAGCTCCTGTAGGCGATACGCCGATTTCGTGAGATTGACTAGATGCAAATGCGCTTAAAGGATCGTTTGCATTGGTGGTGGCGTCACCATCCATTTTGGTTTGCCCTGATGTTATCGCTTGCCTTGCATGCGATTTTCTTATCCGTCCGCTGGAGTTACGGTGAAATCCAGCAACGCAGACTCAATACACCATTGAGTGTGGTCTTAGTTAACTCCAGCAGTCCAACGCCACCCAAAAAAGCACTCAAACTCGCGCAGGCCGATTTGCAAGGCGGTGGAGTTACCTTGGATCAAGACGCCAGTGCGATCCACCGGGCGCGCTTAAGTGCCGAAGCCCAGCTCGAGGTCTTGGAAAAGAATCAAAAGCAAATGCTCTCGCGCATGCAGGCTGAAAAAGATGCTGCTGCAGGTCGGCGAAGCGGCGAAGAGCAGCGGGTCGTCTCGCAACTGAACGCCTTAGAGGCAGAGTTAGCTAAACGCATTCAGGCCAATGGCAAAGAGCCGCGCAGGACGGTGTTGACCGCAAGCAGCACAAAAGCAGTGGTCTTTGCCAGCTACTACGATGCGATGCGGCAAAAGATTGAGGCATATGGCAGTACGTTTTTTCCGCGGGTCAATGGTAGACCCCTGTATGGCAGCGTGGTGCTGGTCGTGAGTGTCGATGCCCAAGGAAAAATCGCCAATAGTACGAGCGGCAAGGAGGGTGTTGAGGTACGACGTTCCTCTGGCATCGCCGATTTGGATCGCCAGGCAGTAGCAATCGTGCGCGCCGCTGCCCCGTATGGCCCTTTCCCACCCGAGATGCGCAAGCAAATCGATGTGCTCGATTGGGTATCTACGTTTGAGTTCACGCGGGATGGGTCGATAAACCGTCTTGAAGGCAATCGCTTGGAATTGCGTCCATAGGTGGGCACGCGTGCCGCTTTATTCGCTACACTCATAGCATGCCGTCTAATTTCATTTCATTGAGCCGCAGATGAGTAAGCCATCTGAACTACAAACGAATCCCGCTGATTTTTCAGAAGTGGATGTGTATGCCGTTGCGGGCAATCCTATTGCCCACAGCAAGTCACCCACCATCCATCGGCGTTTTGCGCAGCAAACAGCGCAAGCCATGCATTACGGCACACTCATGCCAGAGCTGGGTGAGTTTGCTAAGGGAGCAAAGGCTTTTTTTGCAGCGGGCGGGAAAGGCATGAATGTCACCGTGCCGTTTAAATTGGATGCCCAAGCCTTGGCCGATGTCTTGACGCCGCGAGCAGCGCTTGCAGGTGCGGTAAACACCCTATGGCAAGAGGAGGGGTTGCTCTACGGCGATAACACCGATGGCGCTGGACTCGTACGTGACTTGCGCGCTCAAGGCATTGTGCTAACCAATGCATCCATTTGCATCTTGGGCGCAGGTGGCGCAGCGCGCGGGGTATTAGGCCCACTGCTCGAGCAAAAGCCGCAATCCATTGTCATTGCCAATCGATCGATCGATAAGGCGCGGGATTTAAAAACGGTATTTCAGGGATTAGCTGATATGCATGGCGTGCTTCTCACGGTATGCCCAGTTGATGCATTAGGGAGTGAGCCCAGTCATACCGCAATGGACCTGATCATTAATGCGACTGCGGCTGGCCTCAGTAATGACTCTCCGCTTAGCGATGCGATCGCGCAACAAATTCTTAAACCTACCGTATTTGCCTATGACATGGTCTATGGAAAAATCACCCACTTTATGCAGCAGGCTATCAATCAGGGTTGCCGCGTGAGCGATGGATTGGGCATGCTGGTAGAGCAAGCAGCCGATGCGTTTTTACTCTGGCGCGGCGCAGCGCTTGCTCAGCAATTAAATGCGCGGGCAGTTTTAGATGAGCTGCGCCAAGCGCTCACCACTAAAGCGCCGTAAGTTAAGCGACGCTTTTCGTGCTGCATTTTTTTTGAGCCCACTGATGCGCTGGATTGCCTATCTGATTAAATGCCTGCTGTTTGGCATCCTTGCTATGCAGATTTATTTTGCCGTGCAAATCGCAGCGTGGGCTTTTGTTGACCCGAGCACGACGGCATTTCAGCGGGCGGAGCGTTGGCGTTTGTGCACATGGCATTGGTCTTGCCCAATCGAGTCGCGTTGGGTGCCGTATGATGCTATTTCATCCAGTCTCAAGCGAGCCGTTCTAGTAAGCGAGGATGATATCTTTTTTCAGCACCCGGGTGTGCGCGTGAGTGACATGCAAAAAGCATGGGAGAAAAACCAAAAGCAGGCGAAGAATAAAAAAGCTCCTGTACTACGGGGTGGTTCCACCATCACGCAGCAACTCGGTAAGAATCTGTTTTTGTCGTCTGAGCAACATTACGTGCGTAAGGCGCAAGAGCTGGTGATTACTGGCTTATTGGAATTAATCCTAAGCAAAGAGCGCCTATTTGAGATTTACCTAAACTCAGTAGAGTGGGGTGAGGGTATCTTTGGTGTGGGCGCTGCGGCAAAACATTATTTTGTAACGACACCCCAGCAACTAGACCGTGAACAAGCGGCGAGTTTGGCTTCAGCGCTGCCGGCGCCCAAGTGTTTTGATAAGGCGCAGTATTGCCGCAGAGGCCGCATTGATTATGGCGCCCGCCAAGAATTTATTCTCGCCAATATGGATCGCATTGCACTGCCAAAAGTAGCAAAGCAAACAAAGTAAGCGGTTTTATTGAGCGCTTGCAGCACGCAGTGCATCGCGCGTTTCGATGGCAACAACGCGCGCGGCTTCTGCAAAATCAGCCCCGCTACTTGCGTACAAAATGGCCCTTGATGAATTAATCATCATGCCGGTACCCGGCTTTCCTGAAACGTGACCGGCCTTGACGGTGGCCTTGAGATCACCGCCTTGCGCGCCAATCCCCGGAATCAGGAGAGGCATCTCACCCACAATCGCGCGGACCTTGGCAATTTCATCGGGGAAGGTAGCGCCGACGACGAGGCTAACTTGACCCGTACTATTCCACTCTTTCGCTGCGAGGGTGGCAATGTGTAAATACAGTGGTTGACCGTCGCTAGCGACATTTAAAAACTGCAAATCAGAGCCTCCCGGATTAGAGGTACGGCACAGGATAATTACGCCTTTGCCTTTGTGTTTCAGGTAGGGCTCGATCGAATCGCGTCCCATGTAGGGGTTAACGGTAACGGCATCGGCGCCATAGCGCTCAAATGCTTCGAGGGCGTAATGCTCTGCTGTACTGCCAATATCGCCACGCTTGGCATCCAAAATCACCGGAATATGCGGATAGCGGTCTTTGAGGTGGCGGATGAGTTTTTCGAGTTGATCCTCGGCTCCTTGAGAGGCGAAGTAGGCAAACTGGGGTTTAAAGGCGCACACCACATCGGCGGTGGCGTCGGCAATATCGCGGCAGAACTCAAAAATGCCCAAGGGTTTGCCGCCTATGGAAACGGGCATGCGCTTGGGGTCGGGGTCAAAGCCAACGCACAGCATGCTGCCTTGCGAAGCCCATGCAGACTGGAGTTGCTGGGTAAAGGTGTTTTGGCTTGAGTTCATTGGTTTCGTGTTTATTTTCGCAAAGCTGTCATTATCTATAGGATAAACTAGCGCATTCCCTAGGAGTTCACCATGATTAACTTGTTCGTCCTGCAAAATGGCCGCCTCTCCCAAGAGCAAGTGGAAGATCGCAATGAGCTCCTGAAGCACGTCAATCCAATCTGGATTGACGTTATTGACCCCGAAGAAGAAGAGTTAATCTGGATTAAAGAGGCTTTTGGCGTTCTTTTGCCTGAATTGGATGATTTGGGCGATTTAGAGGCGTCTGCCCGCTACTTTGAGGCGGACGATGGCCATATGCACATTCGGACCGATTTTTTACTGGACGAAGAAGAGACCTCGCGCAACGTCCGCGTTGCGTTTGTGATGACCAAGCAAGTCCTGTTTTCGATTCACGATGAAGATTTACCGGTATTCCGTTTGGTGCGCTTGCGTGCCCGTTTGCGCCCCGGTTCGGTGAGTAATGCCAAGGACGTTTTATTGGACCTCTACTCAACCGATGCGGAGTATTCAGCAGACGCGCTCGAGGAAGTCTACGAGAACCTAGAGCAGGCCGGTAAGCGGGTGCTCTCCGACGACATTAGCGACAAAGATGCTGCCGAGGTATTAGAGACGATTGCGAAGGAAGAGGATACCAACGGCCGCATTCGTCGCAATGTGATGGATACCCGCCGGGCTTTGTCGTTTTTGATGCGCAGCAAATTGCTGTCGGATGAGCAGCAAGAAGAGGCGCGGCAAATTTTGCGTGACATCGATTCCCTTGAGAATCACACCGCATTCTTATTCGACAAGATCAACTTCTTGATGGATGCCACGGTCGGTTTTATTAGTTTGAACCAAAGCAAGATCATCAAGATCTTCTCGGTGGTATCGGTTGCTTTAATGCCACCGACTTTACTGGCGAGTATTTGGGGTATGAACTTCCAGCACATGCCCGAGCTCACCGAGACCTGGGGCTATCCAGTCGCTATTTTGTCGATGGTTATTTCAGCGATTATTCCGCTGAGCTATTTCCGCCACAAAGGGTGGTTGGGTTGATCGCTTCGATTTAAGCAATGGATTGCAGTAGGCCACGCAAGGCAAAGACCACCGCTTGCTGCCGCACCGATTGACGGTCGCCTACGAAGTGTGCGGTAGTTGTCGTGATGTGATTGCTCGCATCGGCGCGCTCTAGTGCCCAGCCAAAACATACGGTTCCCACTGGCTTTTCCGCTGTACCGCCGCTAGGGCCTGCAATGCCGGTAATCGAAATAGCCGCAGTGACACCACTACTTAGCTGCGCGCCTAGCACCATTGCACTGGCTACTGCTTCGCTGACTGCACCTTCGGCTTCAATCAGCATGGGTGAGACTTGTAAGCACGCTGTCTTTGCGGCATTGCTATAGGTAACGTAGCCGCGCTCAAACCACTGACTCGATCCCGCTAAGTCGGTGAGGCTCGCTGCGAGTAGTCCGCCCGTACAAGACTCCGCTACCGCAAGAGTCCAGCCGCGCTGACTGAATGCAGTGGCGACTGCATTGGTTAATTCTTGAAGATCAGCAGAATCAATCGATGTAGCTGCTGTTGATGGAGAAGAAGTGTGCATGCAATACCTTGTGAATGGATCGCTCTGAAATTAATACGACGGCAACAGCTGGGTTGTGCTGAGTAAAGCAAGAATAAGTAGGGTTGCAAAAGCCGCTGCAAGATCATCAATCACAATCCCGAAACCGCGCCACAGGATTTTGGGTAAGGTTGTGGGCGAGCCGGGAGCAATCCAAGCGCAGTCTTTAAAGTAGCGATCAATCATGCCTATCGGACCTGGCTTGACTGCATCAAAGAAACGAAAGAGTCCAAATGCCAAGACCTGCATCCAGAGCGGAGCCGGCAGAATCAAGAGTAAGACGAGCCAAAAAGCCAAGATCTCGTCGAGCACAATGCCACCAAAATCAGCCACACCTAATTCCTCACTCACTTGCCCGCAAATCCAGCAAGCAGCGATCAGTCCGCCGCCGACAATCCAAAACCAATTCTCGGTCGTAAAAAAGAATTGCCCAATCAAAAAGAGTGCCCATGCCCACAGTGTTCCAACGGTGCCGGGAGCAAAGGGACTCAGCCCGCTTCCAAAACCAAGGGCTAGGGTTCGGCCTGCAGTCTGAAACATCCAGCGCAAGGTCGGCTTAGGTTGATTGGCGTTGATCACCACTTAGCTGCTCTTAAAGTGATCAAAGGATTGCCTTAACTGCATGCTGTCGGCTGCCGCGAGTGGATTTCCATTGGCATCGCGCAGCATGAGTGTGGGTTCAGTCCCATTGCTAGTAAAGGTAATGCTGCCAATGCGTGTGAGCGGCAGTAGGGTAGTGCTGAGCGATTCCACTTCCATTCGTTTGCCGGCTGGGGCAGTGAAACACAGTTCGTAATCATCACCGCCGTTGGCAGCGCATTGTCTGCGTAGACTTTCGGTTTGCTCAGCAAGGGTAGGCGAGGTGGGTAATTGATCAATCAATACTTCGGCATTCACTTGGGATGCTTTGAGGATGTGGCGTAAATCACCCAAGAGTCCATCGGATACATCCAGGGCGCTACTCGCAACGCCGCGCAGTTGCAGGCCCAGCGCAATGCGTGGTTCGGGCTGATGCATGCGGGGCAGGACCGCCTCTAAGCCGCTAGGGCTAAGTGACCATTCGTTGCGCAATGCTCCCAAAGCAAGCCTTGCATCACCCAGCGTGCCAGATACCCAAATGTCATCACCTACCTTCGCGCCAGAGCGCTTGATGGCGGCACCAGCAGGCACATGGCCTAAAGCGGTGATGCAAATGGTGAGAGGTCCTTGGGTTGTATCGCCACCGATTAAAGGGCATTGCCACTGCTGCGCAAAGCGAAATAAGCCTTGGCTAAATTGCGCGAGCCAGTCCGCATTTGCATCTGGCAGTGCAAGTGCTAAGGTAAAGCCAACCGGCTTTGCGCCCATGGCAGCAAGGTCAGAGAGGTTAACTGCCAAGGCTTTATGGCCAAGCCATTCCGGGTTGGCGCCTGCAAAAAAATGTCGCCCTTCGACCAGCATATCGCTGGTGACTGCGAGGTTTTGTGCCGCATCTGGCTGAAGCAGGGCGCAGTCATCCCCGATCCCGAGAAGAACCTGGTCAGTTTGGGTTTGGGCCATGGATTCCGAGCCGGCTTTGAAAAAACGCCAAATCAGGTCAAATTCCCCTAGTTTTGCTTCCATATTTTCATTTTATGTTCCTTGGGGGCGATTGTGCTGGAGAGGACTAGAATAAGAACCTTCCAATCGCCACACCAATGAGTCAATCGATGAGCCAAGCGGACAACAGTAAAGAACAGCAAATCAAAGCCTTACGGGCTGCAGCCCTGCATTATCACGAGTTTCCTGTCCCTGGAAAGATTGAAATTGCGGCAACCAAGCAACTGACCAACCAGCGCGATCTCGCCTTGGCCTATACCCCTGGTGTTGCTGCTGCCTGCGAAGAAATCGCCAAAGACCCAGCCAATGCCTTTCGCTATACCGCTCGCGGTAATTTAGTGGGTGTGATTACCAACGGTACTGCGGTACTCGGCCTTGGGAATATTGGTCCTCTAGCCAGTAAGCCAGTGATGGAAGGTAAGGCGGTCTTATTTAAAAAGTTTGCCGGCATTGATGTCTTTGATATTGAGGTCAATGAAAACGATCCCGACAAATTGGTTGAAATCATTGCAGCGCTTGAGCCTACTTTTGGCGGCATCAACTTAGAAGACATCAAAGCGCCGGATTGCTTTGTGGTTGAGCGCAAATTGCAAGCCCGCATGAAGATTCCAGTTTTTCATGATGACCAGCATGGCACAGCCATTGTGGTTGCGGCGGCCATTTTGAATGGTTTAAAAGTCGTTGGGAAAGATGTATCTAATGTCAAACTCGTGACATCGGGCGCGGGCGCTGCTGCGCTGGCGTGTATCGACTTATTAGTGGATTTGGGTGTACCTAGAAAAAATATTTGGGTTACCGACATTGCGGGCGTCGTCTATAAAGGCCGTAAAGAGTTGATGGATCCTGAGAAGGAGCCGTTCTCGCAAGATACGCCGTTGCGTACCTTGAGTGAGGTAATTGAGGGCGCGGATATTTTCTTGGGCCTCTCAGCGGGTGGCGTACTGAGGTCCGAGATGGTGAAGAAGATGGCGGATAAGCCCTTGGTGTTTGCCTTAGCAAATCCCACGCCAGAAATCTTGCCAGAGGAAGTGAAATTAGTTCGGCCCGATGCAGTGATGGCAACCGGTCGTACCGATTACCCCAATCAAGTGAATAACGTGTTGTGCTTCCCATTTATTTTCCGCGGCGCTTTGGATGTGGGCGCTACGACCATCACCCGCGGCATGGAAGTGGCTGCAGTCAAAGCCGTTGCTGAGCTGGCTCAGGCTGAACAAAGCGAAGTGGTTGCGGCCGTCTATAGCACCGAGAATTTGTCGTTCGGTCCGGAGTACTTGATTCCAAAACCCTTTGATCCACGGTTAATCACGGTGATTGCGCCGGCGGTTGCTAAGGCGGCGATGGATGACGGCGTAGCCCTGCGCCCGATAAAAGATTTTGATGCTTACCGTAATCAGCTCCAGCAGTTTGTGTATCACTCGGGCACTTTGATGAAGCCCCTCTTCACGATCGCCAAAGGCGTTCCTGAGGCACAAAAACGGATTGTCTTTTGCGAAGGTGAAGATGAGCGCGTCCTGCGTGCCGTCCAGATTGTGCTCGATGAAGGTATTGCAAAGCCAATCTTGATTGGTCGCCCCAGCGTGATTGAGCACCGGATTGAGAAATTCGGTTTACGCATGGTTTGCGGTACCGATATTGATATTGTGAATCCAGAAGACGATTCCCGTTTTGGGGATTTTTGGAAATCCTATTTGGCCATCATGGAGCGCAAGGGCGTGACCGCGTCGTTTGCCAAACTGGAGATGCGTCGCCGTAATACCCTGATCGGCGCTACGTTGCTCTCTAAAGGAATGGCCGACGGCTTGATTTGCGGCACCATCAGTAAGGTATCAACCCACCTCAAATACATTGATGAGGTGATTGGCCATGAAAAAGGCGCCAACGTCTATGGTGCGATGAGCGGTTTGATACTGCCAGGACGCCAAGTATTTTTAGTCGACACCCATGTGAATGTCGATCCGACGGCAGAGCAGTTGGCCGAAATCACCCTCATGGCCGCGAGCGAAATGCGCAAGCTGGGCATGACACCTAAAGTCGCATTGCTGTCGCATTCCAATTTTGGTAGCAGTGATGCACCATCGGCTGCGAAGATGCGTCAAGTCCTCGCCATTTTGCAGGCCACCGCTCCAGAACTCGAGGTCGATGGTGAGATGCACGGAGATTGCGCGCTCGATCCAGAGATTCGTGCCGGTGCAGTGACAAGCTCACCACTGGAGGGCGCTGCTAATTTATTGGTATTGCCCAATATTGATGCCGCCAACATTTCCTATAACTTACTCAAGACTGCTGCCGGAAATGGCATCGCCATCGGCCCACTGCTACTCGGGGTAGCTAAGCCAGTGCATATTCTGACCCCCGCAGCGACCGTACGGCGGATCGTGAATGTCACCGCATTAACGGTGGTAGAGGCAGCTAGCAAGGCCAGAATCAAGGGAAGTTAAGGTTTATCTATATATGTGAGCAAACACTCACATATATATTTATCTATATAAATCAGTGGTTTATAAAAAAACCACTGTAATTAGGCTTGATTTGGCTGTCGCTTACGGGTAACCTTACACCCATCATGAATAATCCTGAAATTACATCCGCTGAGTGGGACGACCACAGTCGCGCCGAAAGTTGGGATCGAAGCGAGCAGTCTGACGGTGAGCCTTCAGCTACGAATGTGTACGCTCAAGGTGGCCTATCGCGCTTACAAACGCTTGCGGCTAATCATGCTTCCAGTAAAAAAGTACCCGCATCCTGGCGTGCTGCATTAGCCGTTCGCGATGCAGGCCCGCCCGCGATGCTACGTAGCGTTCGCCCTAACATCGTTCAATCGATCCGGGCCTTCCGCACAACCGATTTAATGGAAGCAGCAGCCGAGCTCGGTCAGCATTTTATCTACGCCAATTGCGCAAATGGCCTCACCAAGAGCGAAGTGCTCGAGTCGATCGCCAATGCTTATGTGTTTACGAAGCAGCAAGCCAAGAATTACGACCCTTTATTGGATACTTTAACCACCATGGTGGATAAAGCCGGACCACAGCCTGGTTTCGTTGTCGTATTAGAAGGCTTGCCTTGCACCCAGAAATTTGACAAAGAAGCCCGCGAGACTTTATTGGATGTCTTCCGTGATGCGGTTGATTTCTGGTCTGAGCGCCGCGTACCGTATCGGGTGTTCTACTCTTTCGCGTAAACATTTGCGCTTTGCTACAAGCCCTTGATCTGACTGGATCCAGGGCTTTTTTATTGCCCGTTTAGTAGATTAGTGATCCCAAATGGCGTGGATCGTGCTGATGGCTGCAATCCCAGCGGTCTCGGTGCGCAAAATACGCTTACCCAAAGACACTGCCTGAAATCCCGCTTTCATTGCGAGCTCTATTTCTACTGGTGTAAATCCCCCTTCTGGCCCAATCAACAGAATTACATCTTGCGCAGGCAAGGGCGCGAGGATTGTCGCTAAGGATGGGTGATCCCCGGTGTTGAAAAGGAGTTTTAAAGCGTCCTTGACGTCGGCGTCAGAGGCTTTAGCAAGGTAACCCTCAATCGCCTGTACTGGCTCTACAAAGGGCAACACGGTGCGTTCGCATTGTTCGCATGCAGCTTGCGTAATCGCGCGCCAGTGGATTAAGCGCTTTTGCGCACGCTCAGCATCACTACTGCGGTTCAGTTTGATCACGGAGCGTTCGCATTGCAGGGGCACGATTCGAGTGGCACCAGTTTCAACCGCTTTCTCGATGACCCAATCCATCTTATCGCCGCCAGCCAGCCCTTGGGCCAAAGTAATGCCATAGGGCGGCTCGCTTTGGGTGTCTTTCTTTACGGCAGCGATTGTTAATTCACCGGCTTTATTGCCCATTCGGGTGAGGGTGGCGGAGGCGATTTGCCCTTGCCCATCAAAAATGGGAATGACTTCGCCCTCGCTAATGCGCCTAACCCGCAGGTGGTGCAGCAACTCCGCAGGAATTGGGTGGGGTTTTTGGGTTTCCCAGGGAGGAGGAAGATAAAATTGAGGCATTACCGCAATATAGCCAATTTAATTCCTTCGAGACCACTTTTACGATGTCAAATTTACAAACCCGCATGGCCAATGCCATTCGTGCACTTTCGATGGACGCTGTTCAACAAGCCAATTCTGGGCACCCGGGTATGCCGATGGGCATGGCCGATATTGCAGTAGCGCTATGGGATCAGCATTTGCAACACAACCCAGCCGATCCGCATTGGATCAATCGCGATCGCTTTGTGCTCTCCAATGGCCACGGCTCGATGTTGCTCTATGCGTTATTGCATCTCACCGGCTATGACTTGCCGATGAGCGAGCTAAAAAATTTCCGTCAGTTACACAGCAAGACCCCAGGCCATCCAGAATATGGCATTACGCCGGGCGTCGAGACGACCACTGGCCCCTTAGGTCAAGGCATCTCCAATGCCGTTGGCATGGCGCTAGCTGAAAAATTACTCGCCGAAGAATTTAATCGTCCTGGTTTTAATGTCGTTGATCACTACACCTACGCTTTCTTGGGCGATGGGTGTTTGATGGAGGGCATTAGCCATGAGGTGTGTTCTTTGGCCGGCACACTCAAGCTCAATAAACTCATCGCACTGTGGGATGACAACGGCATCTCGATTGATGGCAAGGTTGTGGCGTGGTTTAACGAAGATACGCCTAAGCGTTTTGAGGCCTATGGCTGGAATGTAATTCGCGGGGTTGATGGTCACAATGCTGGCGCGGTTGCGAATGCAATTGCCAGAGCAAAGCAAAGCGATAAGCCTACCTTGATTTGTTGTAAGACGGCCATTGGTCAAGGCTCGCCCAATATGGCGGGTAGCGATAAAGTGCACGGCGCTCCCCTGGGCGCCGATGAAATCGCCGCTACACGCAAGGCCTTGAACTGGACCTCCCCGCCCTTTGAAGTGCCAGATGATTTGTATTTGGCATGGGATTTCCGTAGTCGTGGTCAAACCATTCAGAACGCGTGGAACGAGCGCTTTACTGCATATCAAAAAGCCCATCCCCGCTCAGCAGCCGAACTCGTGCGCCGCATGCGTGGCGATTTGCCATCGGACTTTGCGGCAAAACTACAAGCGCTGCTCGCGCAATGCCAAGCCAAAGCAGAAACGATTGCGACGCGTAAGTCGAGTCAGAATGCGATTGAAGCATTGGCACCTGCCGTTCCAGAAATGATGGGCGGCTCTGCCGACTTAACCGGCTCGAACTTAACCAATTGGAGTGCATGCAAACCCGTGCGCGCCAATCAGTGGGGCAACCACATCAATTACGGCGTACGCGAGTTTGGTATGAGCGCCATCATGAATGGCATGGCATTACACGGCGGCTACATTCCGTTTGGCGGCACCTTCTTGACCTTCTCGGATTACAGTCGTAATGCGCTGCGCATGGCAGCTCTCATGAAGCTGCGCAGCATTTTTGTGTTTACTCATGATTCGATTGGCTTGGGCGAAGATGGCCCTACCCATCAGTCGGTCGAGCAGGTATCGAGTTTGCGTTTGATACCCAATCTCGCCGTCTGGCGCCCATGTGATACCACGGAGAGCGCAGTGGCGTGGGGCGCCGCGCTAGAGCGTCGGCACGGCCCAAGCGCACTCATTTTTAGTCGCCAAAATTGCCCATTTGTGGCGCGTTCTCCAAAACAAATCGAGAATATCGCACGCGGTGGCTATGTGGTGCACGAGCCCAGCAAAGTAGCCAAAGCCATCATTATCGCAACCGGTTCTGAGGTGGGGTTGGCATTTCAAACCGCAGCACATTTAGCGAAAGAAGGAATTGGTGTTCGTGTGGTGTCGATGCCATCGACGACTTACTTTGATCAGCAAGATGCGCAATACAAAGCCAGCGTATTGCCAGCCGGTTTACCACGCATTGCGATTGAAGCAGGCGTGACGGATTACTGGTGGAAGTATGGCTGCGCGGCAGTTCATGGTGTGGATACCTTTGGTGAGTCTGCGCCTGCGAATCAGCTATATGCGTATTTTGGTTTAACCGTTGATCAGATTAGTACGACGGTGAAGCAGTGCATTGCACAAGTAAAGTAAGAAATTAATGTTTGTAATTTAGAAAACGAGTAGAGGAATAGTGATGGCGATTCGGGTTGCAATTAATGGGTATGGCCGCATTGGCCGCATGGTGCTACGCGCTTTATATGAGAGCCAGCCAAATTTAGATCGCAAGCGCGATATCAAAATTGTTGCCATCAATGCGATGGGCGATATTGATATTAATGCCCATCTCACCCAATACGACTCGGCCCATGGCCGTTTCCCCGGCACAGTCACCGTCGATGGTGATCACATGATTGTCAATGGTGATCGCATCAAAATGTATTCCACACGCAATCCGCTAGAGACACCATGGGGCGAGCATCAAGTAGATTTAGTGCTCGAGTGCTCGGGTAAATTTACCTCCAAAGAAAAAGCCATGGTGCACATTCAGCAGGGTGCAAAAAAAGTATTGATCTCGGCGCCTGGCGAAAAAGATGTTGATGCAACCATCGTTTATGGCGTGAATGAAAAAGTACTTAAGCCTAGCGATGTCGTTGTGTCGAATGCCAGTTGCACCACCAATTGTTTGGCGCCTTTGGTTAAACCCTTGCTGGATGCGATTGGCATTGAATCCGGTTTAATGACTACCATTCATGCGTTTACCAACGATCAAGTATTGACGGATGTGTATCACAAGGACATGCGCCGCGCGCGCTCTGCAGTCAGCAGCATGATCCCAACCAAAACAGGCGCTGCCAAAGCGGTTGGCTTGGTATTGCCAGAGCTAGCCGGTCGTTTTGATGGCTTTGCGATGCGGGTTCCGGTGATTAATGTCTCGGTGGTTGATTTAACCTTTGTGGCCAAGCGCGCCACCAGCGTAGATGAGGTCAATGCTGTTCTGAAGAAAGCCAGCGAAGGCGAGCTCAAGAGTATTTTGGGCTTTAATACCTTGCCGCTGGTATCGATCGACTTTAACCATGATCCCCGCCCCAGTATTTACGATGCCAGCCAAACGCGGGTTTCAGCGGATGGTAAATTAGTCAAAGTCCTTGCTTGGTATGACAACGAGTGGGGGTATTCAGTACAGATGCTCAATGCCGCTGAGGCATTGATGGCAGCCTAGGCAAAACAGCCAAAAGGCTACTCTAATTGTTAAAAAAGGGGCTCTTTAGCCCCTTTTTGCATAAAACGGCTTATTTACGCTTGTGGGCGCAATTTTTCTTTTGGCAATGCCCATACATGGCTAGGGAATGCTCCTCAAGGGCAAAACCCAAGGATTTGGCGATCTCCTTTTGGCGCCGCTCAATTGCGGCATCCACAAATTCCTCCACGTGGCCACAGTCAAGGCAAACGAGGTGATCGTGGTGCGTACCCTCATTGAGCTCATAAATCGCCCGGCTGTCGCCTTTGCTGGACTCAAAATGACTGCGGAGCAAGAGGCCTGCCTGTTCAAACTGGGTGAGCACACGATACACCGTGGCCAGACCAATGTCTTTGTCTTCCTTGGCCATGGCCATGAAGATTTCTTCGGCGCTGAAATGGGCGCCTGGATGCTGATGAAAAAAATCCAGGATTTGCATGCGGGGGGCCGTGGCTTTAAGGCCAATATCCCGTAAATCGGCTGGGGAGGGGTTTTGGTTCATAGGCATCGATTGAGGGCTAAAATCAAGACCTTAATGATACGGCTTGCCATGCAAAACTGCCTTTTACCGATTCGCAGCATCCCAATGCGGGTTTTAAGCCCCAGCAAACGATTGCTGCGCTGGTGCACGCTGGCTTCAATCGTATTGGCCGCCTTAATTGCAACGGGTTGCACGACAAAGGTCGATGAAACCCAGCGTACGCTGATGAACAGTATTTTTCGACCTTATGTACCGGATACTATTCAGGGCAACTTTATTTCTAGCGAACAATACGCCAAGCTGGAAGTTGGCATGAGCCGTGAACAAGTGCGGCAAATTTTGGGTACCCCATTATTAGCAAGTTATTTTCATGCCAATCGCTGGGATTACATATTTGAATTCAAACGCCTCGGTGAAAAAATCAGCAAAGAGCGGCGAGTGACGGTGTTCTTCGATGGCGATAAGGTAACGAAATTTAATGGTGACGCATTACCAACTGAAGTTGAGCTCGTTGCAGAGATCGATAACTATGCCAAGAATAAGCGCTCCTTCTGGGATATGGTTACCGGCAAAAACAAAGGTCCAGTAACGCCACCATTGCAACAGCCTGAGGTATTGATACCGAGTCCGCCGAGCAGCGGCCCAATCGTCACACCGGTCAAGTAAGCGGCGCTGATGCTGAGTCAGTAATGCCGAAGTGGAATTAAAAAATTAGTTAAGCAAAGTTAGTTAAGCAAAGAGTGAGATTATGAAAATCGCAATCGCAGGAGCGAGTGGCCGAATGGGCCGAATGCTAATTGAGGCAGTATTGCAATTGCCGGATGCCACTCTGGTGGGGGCACTAGATCACGCATCCTGCCCTTTATTGGGTGAAGATGCTGGCGCCTTCTTGGGCAAAAAAACGGGCGTGATGATTACAGCCGATTTAGCGCGCGGCTTACGCGATGCCGAGTATTTGATTGATTTCACGCGGCCCGAGGGCACGATGCTGCATTTAGCCGCCTGCACTACTCACGGTGTCAAGATGATCATCGGCACTACCGGTTTGAGTGCTGATCAAATCGCTCAACTGAAAACCGCATCTTCCAAAATTGCAATCGTATTTGCCCCTAATATGAGCGTGGGCGTTAATGTCACTTTGAAGTTATTGGAAGTAGCCGCCAAGATGCTGGATACCGGTTACGACATTGAAATCATCGAAGCCCACCACCGCCATAAAGTCGATGCGCCATCCGGCACGGCACTGAAGATGGGCGAAGTGATTGCCGGCGCTTTGGGACAATCTTTAAAGGACGTAGCAGTCTACGCGCGCGAAGGCCATACCGGTGAGCGTAAGCCCGGATCGATTGGTTTTGCCACCATTCGGGGCGGCGATATTGTTGGCGATCACACGGTGCTCTTTGCGGGCGAAGGTGAGCGCATTGAGATTAGCCATAAATCCTCGAGCCGTCAGTCCTATGCCCAGGGATCGATTCGGGCGGTACGCTTTTTAGAGAAAAAAACGTCCGGCCTATTTGATATGCAAGATGTATTGGGTCTGCGAGCATAAGACCGATAAAAACACCAAGCAATTTCAGCGAAAAGAGCCTTACACAATGAGTATGGAATACGACTACCGCAGCATTGAAGCGGCAGCCCAAGCAGATTGGAATAGCAAAGACGTCTACCGTGTCACCGAAGATGCGGTCAATGCACAAGGTAAGCCTAAGCCCAAATACTATGCTTGCTCGATGTTGCCTTACCCATCGGGTAAGTTGCACATGGGCCATGTGCGCAACTACACCATCAACGATGTGATGGCGCGCCAATTGCGCATGCAGGGCTACAACGTTCTGATGCCGATGGGTTGGGATGCCTTTGGTATGCCAGCTGAAAACGCTGCAATCCAGAACAAAGTACCCCCAGCCGAGTGGACCTACCAAAACATTGCGTATATGAAAAAGCAAATGGCCGCGATGGGCCTAGCGATTGATTGGTCACGGGAAATTGCTACTTGCAAACCGGATTACTACCGCTGGAACCAGTGGCTCTTTTTAAAGATGCTGGAAAAGGGCGTGGCGTACCGCAAAACCCAGGTCGTCAATTGGGATCCGGTCGATCAAACCGTATTGGCCAACGAGCAAGTGATTGAAGGGCGCGGTTGGCGCTCTGGCGCTTTGGTCGAAAAGCGTGAGATCCCCGGTTACTACTTGAACATCACTGCCTACGCAGAACAATTGCTCACGGGTCTGGATGATTTAGGCTGGCCCGAGCGCGTGAAGATCATGCAGCAAAACTGGATTGGCAAAAGCCGCGGTGTGCGCTTTGCCTTTGACCATGCGATCAAGAATAGCGCCGGTGAACTGATTCAGGATGGCAAGTTATACGTCTTCACCACGCGTGCCGACACCATCATGGGCGTGACCTTTTGCGCAGTTGCAGCAGAGCACCCGCTGGCGACCGAAGCGGCGCGCAGTAATCCGGAGCTGGCTCGCTTCATCGAAAAATGCAAAACCGGTAGCGTCATCGAAGCCGATCTGGCTACCCAAGAAAAAGAAGGGATGTTCACGGGCTTATACGTCACGCATCCTTTGAGTAAAGAGCCTGTCCCCCTGTGGGTTGGTAATTATGTATTGATGAGCTATGGCGATGGCGCTGTGATGGGTGTGCCTGCCCACGACGAGCGTGACTTTGCGTTTGCGCTCAAATACCATCTGCCGATTAAACAGGTGATTGCGCTCAGTGGCGAGTCGCCGATGTTCAACCCGACTCACTGGGATGCCTGGTACGCCCAAAAAGAACAGGCGCAGTGCATTAACAGCGGCAAATACGATAGCCTGTCGGTTAGCGATGCGGTGACTGCGGTTGCTGCTGATTTGGCTGCACTGGGTGTTGGTGAAATTAAAACCACCTACCGCTTGCGCGATTGGGGCATATCACGGCAGCGTTATTGGGGTACGCCCATTCCGATCATTCATTGTGGCGATGAGACCAATCCCGGCTGCGGCGCAGTACCGGTTCCAGAAAACGATTTGCCGGTCGTATTGCCGGAGGACTGCGTTCCCGATGGCAGTGGTAATCCCCTCAATAAGCGCGCTGACTTTTTAAATGTGGCATGCCCAAAGTGCGGTAGGCCAGCACGGCGTGAGACCGACACCATGGATACCTTTGTGGATTCGTCGTGGTACTTCATGCGTTACACCGGCGCAGATGCCAAGACCATGGTCGATCAGCGCAATCAATACTGGATGCCAATGGACCAATACATTGGTGGTATTGAGCATGCGATTTTGCATTTACTCTACGCGCGCTTTTGGACTAAGGTGATGCGTGACCTCGATTTAATTACCTTTGATGAGCCATTTGCGAATTTGTTAACGCAAGGCATGGTTCTCAATGAAACGTATTACAGCGAAGACGCGAGCGGTAAAAAGACCTGGCTTAATCCCCTCGATGTGGAATTAAATCTCGATGACAAAGGCCGGCCAACCGGCGCAAAGCTCAAGGCAGTTGCTGGTATTGAGCTCAACGGCAATCCCATCACGATTGGTGGGGTGGAAAAAATGTCGAAGAGTAAAAATAATGGCGTGGATCCGCAAGCACTGATTGATCAATATGGTGCCGATACGGCCAGACTCTTTACGATGTTTGCTGCGCCACCCGAGCAGCAGCTTGAGTGGTCTGGTGCTGGTGTTGAGGGCGCTTCGCGTTTTCTGCGTCGGGTGTGGTCCTACTCGATGAGTCAGGCCGCTGCCATTCGATCAATTGTAGAAGCCAATGCCGCCCTGCCAAGCCAGCTGACTGAGGCGGAGCAAACCCTGCGCCGTGAAGTTCACACCATATTGAAGCAAGCCAATTTTGATTACCAGCGCCGTCAGTACAACACGGTTGTTTCGGCTGCCATGAAAATGCTCAATGCATTAGAGCCAGTCAAGTTGAGTGAAGGAAAAGATGCCGGGCAAGCGATTCGCCCAGCAGTTTTGCGTGAGTGCATCAGCATCCTGCTGCGCATGCTCTACCCGGTTGTGCCGCACTTGACGCATCGCTTGTGGATCGAGATGGGTTACAGCAATCAGGGTGGACTGATTTTGGATGCGCCTTGGCCAATAGTCGATGAAGCTGCCTTGGTGAAGACTGAAATTGAATTGGTATTGCAGGTTAATGGCAAGCTGCGCGGCGCAATTACGGTCGCGGCCGATGCCAATAAAGAGGCAATCGAGGCCACTGCACTACAAAGCGAAATCGCACTAAAGGCCTTAAATGGGGGATCACCCAAAAAAGTGATTGTGGTTCCCGGCCGCTTAGTTAATATTGTTGTTTAACGGAATAGAGGCGCCATCATCAACTCCAAGAGAAGCGATCCCGTAGTGAACTCTAGCGCAAAGGGTAAGAGTCAAGCCCCTAGCTTGGACCGCAGAGCTTGGCTTGGGGCCTTGATTGCGTTGCCGACTCTTTTCGCTACGGCCTGCGGGTTTAAGTTGCGTGGCTCCGTATCGATTCCGTATAAGGTGATTGCGATTACTGGTAACCCATCGCCACCGCTGCGCGCCGATTTAGAAATGATTATTTTGACGGGCAGCGATGCCAAGGTTGCCAATAATGCCAAAGACGCTGATCTGATTTTGGAGATTATCAGCGAAGTCAATAGCCGTGAGATTTTGGCCTACAACGCTGCGGGTCAGATTTCAGCCTATCGACTGAATTCTCGGGTGGAGTTCAGAGCAGCCGATCAAAATGGCGTGGACGTTGTTCCTGAGGCTGAAATTTACGTCACCCGCGATATGGACTTCTCTGTTTCGACGGTGCTTGCTACAGACGTACAGATGGCGCAGTTTACGAATGAAATGCGCAGCAATCTTGCCTTGCAAATTCTGCGCCGCGTTTCCGCGACAGCAAGACCGAGGGCGCCTGCGCCCACCGGCGTTAAGCCGGTCATGGGCAAGCCGTGAGCATGGGAACAATTTCCCAATGCTGACGAGCGATGCGCTGCAAGCGCACATCAGTGGACTCAAATCCAGCCTAGCGCTCTCACCGGTTTACGTATTCAGTGGGGATGAGCCCCTGCTAATGATGGAAGCCATGGACCAACTCCGCTCTGTTGCTCGAACGCTCGGGTATACCGAGCGTGAAGTATTGATGCATGAGCGCTATTTTGATTGGTCATCATTGCTGTCTGCCGGGCAAACCATGTCTTTGTTTGGCGATAAGCGCTGGTTGGAGTTACGCATTCCGTCGGGTAAGCCGGGACGCGATGGCGCAGAGGCACTCAAGCAATTCGCCGCGCAAATGGAGTCTCAGTCACCCGGCCATGATGGCCCCGATACCATCGTCTGTATTGTGTTGCCCAGGTTAGACAGCAAAACCAAGACTTCAGCCTGGTTTAGTGCACTAGAAGATGTGTCGATTGCGGTGCAGATTGACTCGATTGATCGCAGTCATTTGCCGATGTGGATAGCGCAGCGTTTAAAAAAACAAGGCCAGTCTGTAGAGTCTGGTTCAGTCGGTCAAGAAGCGCTGGAGTTTATTGCCAATCAAGTGGAAGGTAATTTGATTGCCGCCCATCAAGAAATCCAGAAATTGGGTTTGCTTTATCCTCAAGGCGCCCTAACGGAAGCGCAAATACGTGAATCCATCCTCAAGGTGGCGCGCTACGATGTATTTCAGTTAACTGAATCGATTTTGGCTGGTGATTTGGCCCGTTTAAATCGCATGCTCGATGGCCTTAAGGGAGAGGGCGAGCCTTTGCCATTAATTTTGTGGAGCGTGACCGAGGAGCTTCGGATACTATCGAAGTTACAGGCTGCGAGTCAGCGTGGTGAGTCGGTGCAGCAGTTAATGCGTGCGAATCGTATCTGGGGAAATAAAGAAAAGCTATACCCTGGAGCCTTGCGTCGCGTGAATCCCCTAAAACTGCGCCGCGCAATGCAGGTGGCGGCTGGTTTAGATCGGCAGGCTAAAGGATTATCGGCAGCCGAGTTGCCTGCGGATCCGTGGGATGGCTTACGCTTAGTTGGCAGTTTGTTGCGATGAATAGACTAGATTAAAACAGTGACAGAGTAAATATGAGTTCAGCGATTACCGAGATGATGCAGGCAGTGGGCAAAGAGGCGAGGCAGGCTTCGCGGGCGATGGCGCGTGCTACTACCGAGCAAAAGAATCAGGCCCTGACGCATATGGCACGCTTGGTACGTGAGCAGTTGCCACGCATCCTAGAAACCAATGCAGTGGATGTAGAGCGCGCTAAAAAAGGCGTGCACGATGCGGCATTTATCGATCGCCTCACTATGACTGCCAAAACGGTTGAGTCAATGGCCTTGGGTTTGGAGCAAATTGTCCGCTTGGAAGATCCGATTGGCAAAATCAGCCCGTTAAAACGTCAAGCCTCTGGAATTGAACTCGGGCAAATGCGCGTACCGCTGGGTGTGATTGGCATCATTTACGAATCCCGCCCCAATGTAACGATTGATGCGGCTGCTTTGTGTCTCAAGTCGGGTAACGCCGTGATTTTACGCGGCGGCTCTGAAGCGATTGATTCCAATACCCTTTTGGCGGCTTTAATTCAGCAGGGTTTAGCTAGCGCACACTTGCCTGCGAATGCGGTCCAAGTAGTGACAACGACAGACCGTGCCGCTGTTGGTGAAATGATCACCATGACCGAGTACATCGATGTCATCGTGCCGCGCGGAGGTAAGAGCTTAATTGCGCGCCTGATGGCCGATGCCAGGGTGCCAATGATTAAACACCTTGATGGCATTTGCCATACGTTTATCGACCGTGATGCCGATCTTGATTTAGCCGTTACGGTTTGCGACAACGCTAAAACCCAGCGTTACGCCCCTTGCAATGCGATGGAGACCTTGCTGGTGCATGAGGCGGTTGCTAGTACGGTATTACCGCGCCTGTGCAAAATCTACCAAGACAAAGGGGTTGAGCTGCGGGTGGATTTACCCACGCGCAAGACCTTAGAGGCAGCGGGCTTTCAGAAATTAGTGGATGCCACAGAAGAAGACTGGAAAACCGAATACCTTGCGCCGATTTTGTCGATTAAGACGGTTGCATCGCTGGATGAGGCGATGGACCACATCGAACGCTATGGCAGTAAACATACCGATGCCATCATCACGACCAATACAGCGACGACGGATCGCTTCTTGCGCGAAGTCGATAGTGCGAGCGTCATGGTCAATACCAGTACCCGCTTTGCGGATGGTTTTGAGTATGGCCTGGGCGCAGAGATTGGCATCTCCAATGACAAGCTGCATGCACGTGGCCCGGTTGGTCTCGACGGCTTGACCTCCCTGAAATACATCGTGATGGGTCATGGGGAAATTAGAACCTAATTAAATCGGTATAGTAGTTAGCAATAAACCAAGGCAATGCTGCTTTGGTAAACGAACAAAGGGGATAAAAATGGGTGACGCGTATCTTTGGACGAAAACATTCCACATTGTTTTAGTCGCTTCCTGGTTTGCCGGCCTTTTTTACTTGCCGCGCATTTTTGTCAATATGGCGCAAGAGACCAATCCCGAAGTCAATGCCCGCCTATTAGGTATGGCGGATCGCCTCTTTCGGTTTATGACCATTTTGATGGTGCCCGCGGTAGTGCTGGGTGTGGTGCTTTGGCTCCACTTTGGCATTGGTCGCGGTGCGGGCTGGATGCACCCCAAACTGCTTTTTGTGCTGATCATTTTGGGATACCACCATTCCTGCTACACCTTGCTCAAAAAATTCCGAGCCGGCAAAAACAAGCGCAGCCACGTTTGGTTCCGTTGGTTTAATGAAGTGCCCGTGGTCTTGCTTGTCATCATCACTGCCATCGTCGTGATCAAGCCATAAGCTAATCGGCATTTCCCTTTTTTATTTTCTAGGCTTTCTTCATGCGATTTTTTGTAGTGTGTCCCGGCGGATTGGAAACAGTCTTAGCTACTGAGCTGCGGCAGATTGCCGAGCGCCCTGAAGTCAAAGCCCAGGGTGCTTGGGTGCTTGATCCAACCCCAACGAGCCCGACGGGTGGGGTTGGCTTGGCTGGTCCCTTATCAGCCGCTATGGCACTCAATTTGCATTCACGGATTGCTAGCCGGGTGCTCTTGCAAATGGCAGAATCCACCTATCGCCAAGAAGACGATTTATATCGCTTGGCGCATGGCCTCGCCTGGGAAGAGTGGTTTACGCACAAACAAACCCTGCGCGTTGATGTGACTGCGCATCGTTCACCACTGAAGAGTTTGAATTTTGCGACTTTAAAAATCAAAGACGCGATTGTCGATCGCTTGCGTGAAGTCTCGGGTGATCGCCCCTCAATCGATACGGCCTTTCCGGATGTACGTGTGCAAGCGCACTTAACTGCTACTCATGTATCGATCTATTTGGATACCTCGGGCGAGGCTCTGTTTAAGCGCGGTTGGCGCGATGAAAAGGGCGATGCCCCTTTAAAAGAAAACTTGGCTGCCGGTATCCTGGCTTTAACCGGTTGGCAGCCGAAGCAGCCCTTGTTTGATCCGATGTGCGGTAGCGGCACTTTTTTAATTGAGGCAGCGCAAATCGCCATGGGTATTCCGTCGGGAGCAATTCGGGCGGGCTTGTATGACGAGGCTGGCAAAGAAACGACCCACAGCCGCTTGGCTTATCGTCCATTGGTGACATCGGTGCATGGCTTTGGTTTCTTACGTTTGAAGCCATTTTTGGTTGGTGCGGAACAGAAAAAGTGGCAAGCCCTGAAGGATGCCGTCCTCGCAGAAATACTCGAGCGGCGTAAGGCATTTCCCGATGCGCAGTCATTGGGTATCAGCGGTAGCGATATTAATGAAAAACTGGTCTCGATGACCAAATCCAACTGGCAGCGTGCGCAGCTGCCGGGCTTGCCAGTGGTGCGCCAGGTCGATGCCTTGGCGGCCAAGCCTCCTGCCATTGCCAGTAGCTCAGGAGGCGTAGACGCCTTGCCAGCGCTGGCCTTACTCAATCCCCCTTACGGACAACGCCTGGGCATCAAAGGCGGCCGGGGTGATGATCGTGACTCAGATCAGAGTCGCTACGACGACGAGGGCTACGCCGATGATGCAGATCCATACAGTCACAACATTGAAACTGGACGGCAGAGCGCGAAGCGGTCAAGCCGTGAGTCACTCAAGCGCTTGCAGGCCGAAGAAGAAATCGATCCTGCTTTTTTAGAGTTCATGAAGCAATTTGGCCAGCATTTGAAAGATGCCTTTGGTGGCTGGCATGTGTTTATCTTGACGGCCGATATGGCATTGCCAGGGCAGCTGCGGATCAAAGAGTCACGCCGCACCCCACTCTTTAATGGCCCGCTTGAGTGCCGTTTGTTCCGCTTTGAAATGCGCTCTAGATCCGAGCGTTTGGAGTCTGCCGGTAAGCCGATTTAGAATTAGTAATGATGATGTAACTATCACTACAAAAAAGAAGATAGAAAGATAAAACGCCATGGAATTCAAAACCTATATGTGCCTGATCTGCGGTTGGGTCTACGACGAGGCAGCCGGCTTGCCGGATGAGGGAATTGCGCCTGGAACCCTCTGGAAAGACGTACCCATGAACTGGACTTGCCCCGAGTGCGGCGCACGCAAAAATGATTTTGAAATGATGGCCATTTAAGTTCTAAAGCAAATTACACATTAACAAATAAAACGAATGAGAATCACATGGGCCTAAACGAAACCATATTCGAGCGTGCACAAAAAACCATTCCGGGTGGTGTGAACTCCCCCGTGAGAGCCTTTCGTCAAGTGGGCGGCGCCCCGCGCTTTATTAAGAAAGCACTCGGCCCGCACTTTTGGGATATTGAAGATAAGCGCTATGTGGACTTGATCATGTCCTGGGGCCCCATGATCGCCGGCCATGCCAATCCCGAAGTAGTAGAGGCAGTGCAGCGAGCGGCCACCCTGAGTTTTAGTTATGGCGCCCCCACCGTTGGTGAAATCGAATTGGCTGAGCGCATTTGCGCCATCATGCCCAGCGTCGAGCAAATTCGGATGGTCTCGAGCGGGACGGAGGCAACCATGAGCGCCCTGCGTTTAGCGCGTGGGTATACCGGACGTGATCTGATCATTAAGTTTGAGGGTTGTTATCACGGCCATGCCGATAGCCTCTTGGTAAAGGCCGGCTCGGGCTTACTCACCTTTGCTGATTCAACTCAAAATGCACCTTCATCGGGCGGCGTTCCACAAGACTTGGTGAAATACACCTTGGTGCTGCCGTACAACGATACGGCAGCGATTGAAGAAACTTTTAAGTTGCACGGCGATCAAATTGCAGCCGTGATCATTGAGCCCATCGCTGGCAATATGAACCTGATTAAAGCCAAACCAGAATTTTTAGCAGCAATCCGTAAGTTAACCCAGCACCATGGCAGCGTCTTGATTTACGACGAAGTGATGACGGGCTTTCGGGTGGCACTCGGTGGGGCGCAAAGCCTGCAAGGCATTACGCCGGATCTGACCTGCCTTGGCAAGGTCATGGGTGGCGGTATGCCGATGGCTGCTTTTGGCGGCAAAAAAGAGATCATGCAGAAGTTGGCACCGATCGGCAACGTGTATCAGGCGGGTACCTTGTCTGGTAATCCGGTTGCCGTTGCGGCCGGCATGAAGACTTTGGAAATCATTTCGCGGGATGGTTTTTTTGATTGCCTCGGAGGTCAAACCAGTAAGCTGATGGCGGGCCTGAAACAGGCAGCAGATGAAGCCGGCATCCCATTCTCTACTGATAGCGTAGGCGGTATGTTTGGTTTTTACTTTACCGATCAAGTGCCCACCTCATTTGATGCGGTAACCAAGAGCAATATTGATGCGTTTAAGGTCTTCTTTCATGCGATGCTGGATGAAGGCGTCTACTTGGCTCCATCCGCCTATGAGGCCGGCTTTACGTCGATAGCGCATGACAATACCGTACTGGATGAGATCATTACTGCATCAAAAAAAGCCTTTGCCAAACTGAAATAGCTATTTGATAAGACTGCAGGTTTACATCCGTAACGGATGGTCGTAGCCTGCTACCTGCACGATGCGGTATTTATTTGAACGACCCGTCGAAGAAGGGTCGGGAACTTCCACTGCGGTGAGCTTGCCACCCCAGACGCAGCCGGTATCCAGCCCACTGACATTGCGTTTCTGAATTAATCCGAGCGTAGACCAGTGCCCAAAAATGACATGGGTATTTGCGGTCTTGCGCTGTTTGACTTCAAACCAGGGTAGGTAGCCTTTCGGGCTTGCATCCAATCCCTCTTTGCTCTCAAACTCCATTTGGCCTTTGGGTGTGCAAAAACGCAGGCGCGTTAGGGCATTGGTGATGACGCGCAGGCGATCGTTTCCTTTTAAGGAATTACTCCATTTGGTTGGCGTATTGCCATACATCTCAGCCAAAAATCGTTTGTAAGATGATTTGCGAAGGGCCTTCTCCACTTCATGGGCATATTCCAGGGTTTGGCTTAAATCCCAATCTGGCAGCACGCCTGCGTGAACCAGTAAGGCATGGCCATTGCTAAGGGCCATAGGACGATGGCGCAGCCAATCGATCAGTTCTGGGCGGTCTTTGGCTTTTAAGATGCCGTCAAGCGTATCGAGTGGGCGCGATCCCCGCAGGCCCGCATCCCGCGCTAAGAGATTGAGGTCATGGTTGCCAAGGATGCATTCGGCAATGCCTTGCTCTTGCAGTTTTTTGAGGCGACGCAATGTTCCAAGAGAGTTTGGGCCCCGATTGACGAGGTCACCCAAGCAAATGAGTTTTGATTTCTTGGGCAATTTGGCAATCAGTGCATCGAGCTGCACTAAACAGCCTTGCACATCGCCGATAGCGTAAACGGATGACATAGACAAAGTGTAGTTGATTAAGAGTGAATGGGTATAGCGCTAGTACTTAAGCTGCTAGCCCATTTAACCATTTTGCAGCATCGGTAATGGCGATGCCATTTCGGAATTCCTCTTGCCTTAAATTAAAAACAAGCTGCACTGCATTGGCTTGTGGAAACTGAGCAGCAAACCGAGTTAATGCAGTGTGGGGCTTGGTATCGCTTAATTTACATTCAATCAGATGGCTTAACTGTTGCCCATCACTGAGGGCAAAATCTACTTCAGCACCATCTTTGGTGCGAACGTAATGAAGACCGGCGTCTTGACCAGTGCTATCCCGCAGAAAATCCGTTTGTTTGAGTAGCATGCCGGCAACGGCATTTTCTAAGCGAATCCCTGGGTCGCCGCGCACCAGTCCCGTATCAAAAAAATACACCTTTGGCATCTGCAGCATGGACCGAGCAATGTTGTGGTGCCAGGGCTGGATCGTGAAAACAATAAACAGGGCTTTTAGGATTTCAAGATAGTGTTTTAGGGTAGTGGGGGAGACTGCTAAGTCACGTGCAATGGACGCAAGGGATAGGGGCGATCCAACCCGTTCACGCAATAATTCAATGAAGAGGCGCATTGTTGTAATTTCATGAAGGCGTGAGAACTCCAACACATCTTCGCGAATCAGATCGGTAAAGTATTGTGCGCGCCAGCGGTCTGCCTCTATTGCATTTGGAGCTAAACAGGGCTCCGGAAATCCGCCACGCTCTAGCAAATGATCCAGTGCAATTGCTGGACTTACTCCTTCTTGAGTGCACCATTCGCGCACTGAAATCGGATGCAATCGAAATGAAAAATAGCGCCCCGCCAAAGATTCACCGGATTGCCTAAAGGTATCCATTCGGGCGCTACCGGTAACGAGCAGCGCTTGGCCGTTAGGGCGCGCATCGATGACGCCTTTCAACCAGGTTTTCCAGTTGGGCATTTTATGGATTTCATCCATTACCAAGAGATCGGCTGCCGGACTCCAGGATTGATTTTGTAAAACCATGCGGTCCGCAAGCACGTCCCAATTGAGGTATTGGGCCTGGTTGAACTTGCCCATCAACTGCCGGCTGAGGGTAGTTTTACCCACCTGCCGAGGGCCGGTTAAGACCACAGCCTTGCTGGCAAGGTCTTTGAGAACAATCTGGTCGAGATAACGTTTCATGCGACTATTATATAGTCAATTGGATAAAAGTCGCGACTTTTATCCAATTATATGTAAAAAAGTCGTAATTTAATTAGATTAGACCGGATGGGGTGGCTACAGTGAGGAGAAGGGGTCGCCCCGTTTAGGCTGAGGCAACCTTCTTCACCACGCTATACCGCACTAAGGTTTCTTTTCTAGCCTCGTCGTGATTCACGATGGGCAGGGGGTAATCGCGACCGAGCAAAATACCTGCGGCTTCTAATTCAATGTGACCCGCTTCCCATGGGGCGTGGATTGATTTATCCGAGAGCTTTTCTAAAGCAGGAATGTAGCGACGAATGAATTTACCTTGCGGATCAAAGCGCTGCGACTGGGTGGTGGGGTTAAAGATTCGGAAATAGGGCTGTGCATCACATCCAGAGGAAGAGGCCCATTGCCAGCCACCGTTGTTCGATGAGAACTCAAAGTCATTGAGGTGTTTTGCAAAGTAGGCTTCGCCCCAGCGCCAATCGATACCCAAGTCTTTGGTTAAGAAGCTGGCCACGATCATGCGCAGGCGGTTGTGCATATAGCCGCTTTGATTGAGTTGGTGCATAGCGGCGTCGACCAAGGGGTAGCCGGTCTTACCATCGCACCAGGCCGCAAAGCGTTTCTTGGCAGTGGCGCCACTCTCCCAGACGATGCCATCGTAATCGGGCTTAAATGCTGCGCCGCTGGCGAGTCGAGGGTGATTTGCCAAAATCATGAAATAAAAGTCACGCCAAATGAGTTCGCTTAGCCAGATGGTGGCGCCCATGCTGCCAGCCAGCATCCGCCGATGGGCTTCCCTTACCAGGCCCCGAATCGAGAGCATGCCAAAGCGTAAGTGAGTGGATAAATAACTCACACCCTTGATCGCTGGAAAATCCCGACCAATTTGGTATTGATCGATGCGCTTTAAGAAGTCTTCTAAAAAAGACTCGCCACCATCTGAACCCGGGGGCAAGTACGATTCGATGCCAGTTGCGCAAAAGCCCATCGACTCGAGCGACGGAATGCCTAAATCCAGTTTTTTGGGAATAACTGCGAATTGCCCAGGCTTTGCATTACATGCATGGGGCGCAAGATCACCTTCATTGAGGCGCTTAAGCCAAGCATTTTTAAAGGGCGTAAATACAGAAAACACCGTGCTTGAGTTAGTCAGCACCTCTTTCTTTTCAAAGATCACTTGATCTTTAAAAGACTCAAAAGCAATGCCTTGCTTTTCAAGGGAAGATGCAATCACAGCATCGCGCTCAATTGCACTGGGCTCATAGTCGTGATTGACCATCACACAAGAAACCCCAAGATCGCTTGCGATTTTGGGGATGCATTCAGTCGGTTTGCCATAGCGAACGATGAGGCCACCGCCTTGCTTGCGAAGGGCGGCATCAATTTGGTCAATGCCCTGCCAAATAAAGTCCACGCGCCGATCGGCTGTGAGCGCGCCACTCTTACTCTCTTTTAAGGGCTCCAAGATCGTTGTGTCGAACATAAATGCGACCCAAACTGATTTGCTGGATGCAAGAGCATGGCTAAGCGCAGTATGGTCATAGAGCCGCAGGTCACGGCGGAGCCAAACCAGGCTAGCGGGATGAGAATGGGCAGGTGAAAAGGCGGGAGAAGGGGTATTCGATAGGGCCATAGCCGCTATCTTAGGGCTTTATAGAAAATCGGGTGAAACTTAAGCAAAGTAGCGGTCTAAGATCCCCAAAATAGCTACCCCTGAAATCAAAATACCACCAAGCTTGTAAACCAATTTATGTTCGATCACACTCAGTTGGGTATGAATGCATTGAATATCGATCCGAAGGGCATTGATTTCATGTTTCACTTCTTGCATTTGGGTTTGGGTTGCATAGTGTTCGTGGTGATCATTCTCGTAAATACTATCCAGGATCGCTTTTGCCTGAGGCTCTGTAAACCCACTGGACTGTAGGTTTTTAATGATGCAGTAGGTATCTACGGGACGATGGATCATGAAAGTCAAATAAAGTGAACACGTGAACCCCCAAATTTTAATGTCAATAGTCTAAAGTTCAAAGTAAGAAAATAGTTTGTAGGACGGTAGGGTGATTGCAATCAAGATCGCGGTATA
Organism: Polynucleobacter difficilis; assembly: GCF_003065365.1. NCBI lineage: Bacteria > Pseudomonadati > Pseudomonadota > Betaproteobacteria > Burkholderiales > Burkholderiaceae > Polynucleobacter > Polynucleobacter difficilis. The sequence continues at coordinate 233,543 of NZ_CP023276.1, forward strand.
GTCAGTAGGAATAATGACTCAAATAAATGAACTAAATGATGGATAGTATTTTTTTCGTTTTCTCCAAGGTAGTGCACATCCTGATTGAGCCCCTCAATTGGCTCATGATTCTGATTGCTTTTGCGTTGCTATTTTTATTGCTGCGTAAGAATCATCTCGTGAAGCGAGTATTGGGCATTGCACTCTGTTTGGGATTCTTCATTGGCTATATGCCAACTTCGCAGTTGGCCATGCGCATCTTGGAAGATGCGGTACCGCAGACGCCAATAACGCCAGAACAACTAAATCAGATCGGCGGCCTTCTGATATTGGGTGGTGCAATCGAAGGCGGGCCCATTACTCGTGATCGTGGTGAGGTATCGATTGGCTCCGCCGCTGAGAGGGTAACAAAAGCATTTCAGTTGCTGCGCCAGTATCCGGAGCTACCTTTTATCTTTAGCGGCTATTCAGGCCGCTTACTACCGCAAGGGCTCTCAGAAGCTGATGCGTTTAAGCAGTTGCTACAAGAACAAGGTCTAGGTAGTCATCCCGGTTATTACGAGAATCAATCGCGCAATACCTATGAGAATATGCTCTACTCCAAAAAAATCATCGATGGGATTGCAGAAAAAGAGGGCACCCCATTCAAGCCCTGGCTACTCATTACCTCTGCAAGTCACATGCTGCGCTCAATGCAGGCTGCCAAACAACAAGGTTTGCTACTTGTACCGCTATCAGTCGATTATCAAACCAGTAAACAAACCAGCTGGCATCGCTTTGATTTAGTTGGGGGTGGCGATCAATGGAATCGCTTGATTCATGAACTGGTGGGGATTGTCGCTTATTGGATTACCGGTAAAGGGGCATTTTCGGTAAAATGAAATGACATGAGCGTTCCCAAGAAAACCTCCGGCAGCAAAGGCCCAAGAGATGCAGAGGGCCCGGGTTCGGCCTCGGCTTTTCCAGACGCAACGCCGCAGCCGAGCAGCCAACTAGCCAACCAATTTTTACTGGCCATGCCGGGTATGCTGGATGAGCAGTTTGCCGGTTCGGTGGTCTACCTCTTTGAGCACAATGCTAAAGGTGCTATGGGCCTAGTAGTAAACCGCCCAACCGACGTCAATTTATCGACCTTGCTCGATAAAATCGAGCTCAAGTTAGAGATCACGCCGTTTGCCGATCAAGCCGTCTATTTTGGCGGCCCAGTACAAACCGAGCGCGGCTTTGTATTGCATGAACCGTCCCACTTCAGTGCTACAGATGCTGGGGCCAGCGTTGATCCTTCAGTTAATACTGCTACAAGTTACAGCTCATCCTTAACTGTGCCGGGCGGCCTCACCATGACTACATCGAAAGATGTGCTGGAAGCAGTCGCTAAAGGCAATGGGCCAAAACGGTTCATCATGACCCTGGGTTACGCAGGCTGGAGCGCTGGCCAGTTAGAGGAAGAGATTGCCTTGAATGGGTGGATTAATGCCGAGCTCAGTCGCGCGCAAATGGCTGAGATCATCTTTAATACACCAGCAGCACAGCGCTATCAGCGGGCCATGCAGGCCTTGGGTTTTGATCCTGCGGATCTATCGGGGCAAGTAGGGCATGCGTAACGCAGCCACTAGTCTGACCATCATCCGGTCGCAAAGCAATACGAGGCTGACTGGATGATGGGGGCAAAGGCTATTACTGCCCTCGCATTTGATTTTGGTACACGCCGCATTGGTTTGGCGGTGGGCAATTCGATTACAGGCTCGAGTCAATCCTTGGCCCCCATTACCACTGACCAGGACGATGTCCGTTTTGCCCTGATCGCTGCCCAAATAAAAGAATGGGCGCCGGATCAATTGGTAGTGGGTCTACCTTGCCATCCCGATGGTGCAGAACACGCTATGACAGCAAAAGCCCGGCGCTTTGGTAATCAACTCCATGGCCGTTTTGGCTTGCCTGTCGCTTGGGTAGACGAGCGCTACACCTCGGCCATACTTGAAAACGATCCCAGTTTTAAGAAAAGCCAAGCGAGCAAGAAAGATGGCGGCCTTGACTCTGAATCGGCCAGATTGATTTTGGAGCAGTATTTTTTGGAGCGTTTGGGCGAGAGTTAGGAGGATAACTACGATACCCAATTCTCTAGGGCTAAATTAGGCACCCGTTTAAATTCACGTAAATTGTTCGTCACCAGAATCAAGCCGTGGCTAGTAGCATGGGCTGCAATATGAATGTCATTCTCTCCAATGATCTGCCCTTTTTTCTCTAGCGCAGCTTTAATTCGGCCGTAGTGTTGTGATGCTTTTGCATCATAGGGTAGGACCTCAAGATGACTGACAAATTCTTCAATTGCCTCTAAATTCTGATCGGTTTTCACACTTTTTTCTGCTCCGTAAAAGAGTTCAGATAAGGTGATACTCGAAATTGCCATACGACTGGCATTAGCATTAAAAATTCCCAATACTTCTTTTGGTCTGCGTTTGAGGACATAGATCACGATGTTGGTATCGAGCAAATACTTGAGCATTACAGACCTTCGCGCTCAACCGGCGTTTGAACGCCGCGCTCATTCAAAAAGTCATTGGTGACTAAAGGACCATTTAAGAAAAAGGCATCCCAGGTATTTTCAATCGGGGTAATGATTCTTTCCCGGCCCCGAATGCGAACGATGACCCGCTTGACCTCATCAGGCAAGCGCGCTTCTGCGGGGAGGCGAACCGCTTGGGTGCGGTTATTGCTAAAAACCGTAGTGATGGCGATAGTCATGACTTGCTCCTATGTATATAGCATTAGTATATAGCATATTTAAGCGGAATGTTGCCAGTCGATGGATTTATTAGGGACAGAAAAGCCGCAAGAAATTCTTTAGGTAAGTAGGGGTGCAAGGACCTTTTGGCCCTATTTATGCAAAAAAACGCTTGGGGTACAGCTAGGGCAATAAAATAAGTGAATCAACATCTTGTGTGCAGATGCACGGGCATGCGAGATAAACCCTTTCAGGACACCAGGATGGACGCCGAGTTACTGTACAAAAAGCTGCTAGCCCAACTGCAGGCCCGAACATCCAAAACCAATCCACCATTTCTGCTCGCTGGTTTAGCAATTGGAGGCGCATGGATTGCAGAGCGCTTGGCACGCGATTTAGGTTTCCCAAACTACGGTGTGATTAATGTCGCCTTTCATCGGGATGACTATGCTGAAAAGGGTCTAGCTGCAATACGCTCTGCAGACAGTATGGCTACCCACTTACCGTTTGAAGTGGCGGGCGCGCACATCGTACTGATTGACGATGTCCTGCTGACGGGCAGAACGGTGCGCGCCGCCTTAAATGAATTATTTGATTTTGGCCGCCCGGCTAGTGTCGAACTGATGGTACTCGCGGATCGCGGCAAGCGGGAGTTGCCTATCGCCGCTGATTTTGTGGGTGAACATGTGAGCGTGCCAGACCACCAGATACTCGCATTGGAAAAGCACAGTTCAGATGCAAAAAGCGACCAATACACATTCCGCTTTGTTCTGGAGGAACGAGTATGAGTATTCAGATCAAGCAAGCCATGCAGACTAATCAAATTAATGAGGCAGGTGAGCTCACCCATTTGCTGACCTTGGAGGGTATGCCCAAAGAGCAGATCCTGCATATTCTGGATACGGCTCAGCAGTTTGTTAGCGTGACCGACCCAGCGCGTGAAGTAAAAAAAGTGCCACTGCTGCGCGGCAAAAGTGTATTCAATCTCTTTTTTGAAAACTCTACCCGTACGCGTACCACCTTTGAGATTGCTGCCAAGCGTTTATCGGCCGATGTAATTAATTTGGACATCTCCACCTCGTCCACTACCAAAGGCGAGAGTCTAATTGACACCATCGATAATTTGATTGCGATGCAGGCCGATATCTTTGTCGTGCGCCACAGCGTATCGCGGGCTCCGATTGAAATTGCTAATCATGTGCCACCCTATGTGCATGTAATTAATGCGGGGGATGGCAGCCATCAGCACCCGACGCAGGGTTTGCTCGACATGTACACCATGCGCCACTTTAAGCAAGACTTTAGTAAGCTCAAGGTAGCGATTGTGGGTGATATCGTCCATAGCCGAGTAGCTAAGTCCAACATTCATGCGCTAACGGCGCTGGGCTGTACTGATATCCGTGCCATTGGCCCAGAAAGCTTATTGCCGAATGATTTGGATATGCTGGGTGTAAAGGTCTTTCATAGTATGGAAGAGGGCTTACGCGGAGTGGATGTCGTGATGACGCTGCGCATTCAGAAAGAACGTATGGAAGCCGGTAAGGTGCCTGAAGGAGATGCCTTCTTTAAGCAGTTTGGTTTAACCGAAGAGCGCCTGGCTTTGGCCAAGCCCGATGCGATTGTCATGCACCCTGGCCCGATGAACCGCGGCGTTGAGATTGACTCCAAAGTAGCGGATGGCGCGCAGTCGGTCATACTGAAACAAGTGACCTTTGGTATTGCAGTGCGCATGGCAGTGATGTCGATTGTGGCGGGTAATTAAGATTATCCGACTAAGAGCCACGATTAAGCACTACTACAACTCCCCTAATTAATACAGTGACGGCTCCATTACCCCGGATTACCAATCGTAAGCGCTGGCTCATTCTGTCGCATGCATTCAATATGGATGGCAGGGCAGCGAGCCAAACCATTACCGATAAGATTCCTTATTTTTTACAGGCCGGGGTAAAACCTACGGTGTTTAGTTCGATTACGGGTATCAAAGATACTCGCTTTCCACACTATCAATTTTTAGCTTGGGGGCCAGCTGCCTTTCGCTTTGACTTTCGGCATTGGTTTGCTAATCAATACGGTCGTGGCCTCCCCTATAAAGTCGTCACAACTACCGTTTCAATCCTGCTGGCTCCGTTCATTGCTTTAGAGCGAATCCTCTTAGGCTTATCAAATCAGTGGTCCTGGGCCATGCCTGCTTACTTGCATGGAAAAAAACTTATTCAGAATAAGCAAGTGGATTTGGTGTATTCCACTGCAGGGGCGTGGTCTGCGCAGCTGGCAGCCTTATGGCTCAAAAAGAGTACTGGAGTCTTTTGGATGACCGAGATACATGATCCGCTTGTTATCCGCAATAGCCCAGACGATTTGGGTTTTGTAACTCCACGCAATCGCGATGCCCGATTCCGTAAGTGGTTAGAGACCCAAATCTGCAAACATGCCGATCTTGCTTGGTGGTTTACCGAAGGCGCCGTGCATTACGCCAAGCTCCGCAATCCCAACTTAAATGAACCTGGCAATGCCAAAGGGGTGATGGTGATTCCGGGGGCAGAGCCGCCCGGAGCCCCTGAGGAAATAAACCTAGTCACTCAGCAGGTAGAACAAAAGCAAGAACAAAAAAGAGTAGAAGAACGAGCAAAAGAAATGCAGCCCCATCACTACGGAATCCATTTGGTGATTAGCCACTTTGGCTCTTTGGCCAAGAACCGATCGATTTCGACGATCCTCAACCGACTGCCAATGCTCTTTAAAAACCATCCAGAAGCACGTAATGCTATTCAGGTGCATGTGTATGGGGCCAAAGTTGATTCTTTAACGGCAGATGCTATTAGTCAGCATGGGTTTGCCGATCTAGTGATCGAGCATGGCCGAATTGAAAAAGACCCTGTCACTGGTAAATCTGGGCGCGAGCGCATTGCGGAGCGCATGCAGGCTTCCGATGTACTTTTACTGCTACACGGCGATGATGAGTGGTGTGCCGAGTACATTCCATCGAAGATGTACGAGTACTTTTGGATGGGTAGACCCATTTGGGCCATTACTCACCGCAATCCCCAGATGAATGCCTTGCTGGCTGAGCGCAATGCCTATATTAGCGCTGCTGATGATGCGGCTTCGATTGATGCGGCCCTAGAGCGAATTTGGCTGGGCTGGCAGCAGAAAAACCTGATGCAATTGGCCTGGAGACCCATTGGGGTGGATCAGGCGGCGCAAAGAATCTTACAATTATTAGAATCCATGCAAACGGCAAAAGCCCAATGAAATTTACCGCCCTTGTTGCTTTAATCATTTCCTAATTCAATCAATCCTATTCTATGACCAATCAATCTGTGCGTAATCTTGTTCTGTACAGCTGCACCTTTCGAAAAGACTTAAAACGAACGGTGAAATTGGCACAGAGTATTCAAAAGCACAATAAGGCCAACATTCCGTTCTACGTATCGGTTCCCGAAGAGGATGTTTCCCTCTTTAAGGAATACCTCTCCGCATTTGATGTGACGGTCTTTAATGAACAAGAGATTTTTGAGAAAAACCCGAAACTCGATATTACGAAGTTATATCAAGTCCGCGGCGGCCTGCGCCAGCAGGTCATCAAGTCGGAATTCTGGCGCTTGGGCCTTTCAGAAAACTATTTGGTACTGGATGCGGATTGTATTTTTATCCGAGACTTTGATGAACGTGATTTTATTGTCAAAGATGACATTCCATATTCCATCGTTCATGAGGGCAGGGATGTCTTACAAGCAACCGATCGCTTTGGCCCTAAACAAATCCGCCAGCATTTTTTAAATGACCGTGTACCTATAAGGCAGGCTTTGGGCAGAGAGGGCGTGACCTATGATTTTGGCTATGCTCCCTTTTTATGGAGTAGTAAGGTATGGCAGTCTCTGGATAGCAATTACCTCACACCCAATGGCATGAGCTTTCTAGATGCGGTTGAGCTCTGTGCTTCGGAATTCACTTGGTATGGCGAATCCCTAATCAATTTCAGGGCCATTCCCATCTACCCTCGAGAACAGCTCTTTAAGCATTACCACTACGAGCACCAGCTTTGGGCCGATCGGCTGCTGGGATACACAGAGGCAATCCTAGCTAAAGATTGCTTAGGGGTGGTCTATCAATCGAACTGGGAGAGCTGGGGTGACTATGGCCCTAGCAAGAAGAGCGTTGCTTCGCGGGTGTTGCGTTCAACCAAGCGCCTTCTTAAGAAACTGTACTTTAAGTTGCGCATTTTTTTCAGAGTATTTTTTTAGAGTATGACAAATCTACAGCCGTTAGTAAGCTTTTTAATACCCAGTAGAAAGCGGCTTGACATGCTTAAAGCATCATTGGACAGCTTGAGAAAGACTTGCGCTGATCCAAAAAATATTGAGGCTATTGTTATCTTTGACGAAGACGATTTGGAAACAATAGAAGGCTTTAAGGAGCTAAAGTTTGATTTTAAAGTGCTCCAGATTGTTTCAAAGCGCCATGGTTATTATGGCTTACATCACTACATAAATAATGCGTTCACGATTTCATCAGGCAAGTGGTTTTGGCTATGGAATGACGATTTAAAAATGGTTGGGTCAAATTGGGATGTTGTGATCGGTGAGTATGGTGAGCAATTTGTTATTTTGAATCCCCGAAATATCCATCCGTACTGGGAGAAGTATTGTTTAGATGCAACAATATCTCCAGTGGTTCCAAGAAAATGGTATGAAATTACTAACAGATTTAGTGCATACAATCAATACGACACTTATATCAACGAAGTTGCCTACCCATTAAACCTAGTTATTAACGAAGATAGATTAGTAAATTTTCATGGGCAAGTAGAGGATGAAGTATCTGCAGGCATCTCCTACGACACTGTTCAACTGCCTGCTCAAGAGTGTAAAAAAGACCGTGATCTTATAAGGCACTATCTTGGGGCCAAGACATTATTTATATATAGAATCCAACGCACGCCCTATCGACTTGAGAAATACTTGAGAAGAAGAAAAGCCCATTTCAGAAGAATGTTTTCAATTCAATACCTTGGTTCACGACTAAAGCCAGCGAGGTTATACAAAAAATTCAGCAACGCTTTATCTAGTAAAAAACAAGATAGAGAATAGTAAGCCTTATATGGATATACATTCTACTTATGCTTAATCTATCTAGCATCACTCTGCTTTGTGTTGAAACAAGAGATCCGACGCTCGCACTTTACGCAATGCAGAAGTGCCTAGAGCAAGCGAATTTTGGCAAAATAGTTCTGATTACAGATTTAGCCAAGTTGGGTAAAGAGCCCAATCAAGCAGAGGGGATAGACTTCGTTCAGGCCCCACCAATCAAAACCACCAAGGACTACTCTGATTTACTACTCACGGGCTTACGTCAATACGTTGCCGGCACCCACGTCTTAATTATTCAGTGGGATAGCTTCATTCTTCATCCTGAGCTGTGGGTCGATGATTTTCTGCAATACGACTACATCGGTGCAATTTGGCCCCACCATCCGGATACACCCGTGGGCAATGGCGGCTTTTCACTCCGCTCAGTCAAGTTACTCAAAGCGCTTGAGAGCCCAAAGGTTACAAAGCACCACCCCGAAGACTTTTGCGTCTGTGTCGATAACAAAGCAACTTTAGAGAATGAATTTGGCATTCGGTTTGCGCCAACGAATGTTGCAGAGCAATTTGCAGTAGAGCGCAGTGACTGGCACCCTGCCTTCGGATTCCATGGGTTTTTTAACTTCGGCAAAGCGCTGAATCCGCACGAGCTCACTGAATTTCTGCAACTACTACCTGATGCGTATTTGGGTGGGGTGGATACCTACGATTTAATGCAGTATTTGATTGAACACCAGAATAAAGAGCTTGCAAAGTCGATTTGGAGGCGGGTGAGCTTTCGGTGGAGGATGCGCAAAAATTACGTTAGAACGAAGTTAAGGCTAATGTATTAATAGCATTGATAATAGATATAAAATTGATACATAAAAATAACTGTGCAGATGCCATGATGGTTACTTCGATAGCCAAAGCAGCAATTGAAATGAATTTATCTAAAATATATGAAAAAAGTAACTAATAATCCTTTCATTGCTAGCTTTCTTAAAAATAAGTATCGCGACTTTATTCTCAAGCCAGCACTGAAGTTGCTAAATAGAAACCAAAAGACTGCTCAATGTGCTTTCTGGACCATGCCCTATGACTCCATATGCCAATCCATCATCCTGAATGGGTTTTATGAGCGCGAGTTGTTACAAGGTATGTGCGCCCTAATAAAAGACAAAAAGGGGGTTGCACTTGATATTGGTGCGAATATTGGTAACCACAGTTTATTTTTTTCAAAGCACTTTGACGCCGTTATCTCCTTTGAACCGGTACCCAATAACTGCCTCTTACTCAAAGCCAATCTTTTTTTAAATCAGGCTCAGAACATCACTCTGATTGAAAAAGCTTTATCCAATACCAACACTAAAATGGGTATTGATAAGGGTAATTCAAGAAATACAAATAACACTATTTCCGAGTTGTCTAAAAAAGACGAAGACGCTACCAATCAAATCATGATTGATGTGGCGGTAGGCGATGAGGTGATTGAGGCACTGAATCTAAAGCAGAGAATTGCTTTAATTAAGATTGATGTTGAGGGTCACGAGCCATTTGTGGTGGAAGGGCTCAGAAAAATTATTAGCGCTAACCAGCCAATAGTCTATTGGGAGGCCTTTAACAAAGAGGAGGCCGAAAAGACAAGGGTACTCTTGATAGAGATGGGGTACAGCAACTTTTATCACCTGACTACTAAAAAATACCAGAGCCGCCTCATGAATAAACTAATAAAATCGTTTACAAATGCGGCTTACCTAGCGGAGTTTGATCAGTGCACTCAATTTGATGGCATGAATGTAGCTTCAGTAGAGCAACTTTTGTAGAAATTGGCTGTGTTTCGGCTTTCAAATTAAAAGCAGTATGTAGTTTGACAAAAAGGGAATCTAAATTGATTTTAGTAACCGGCGGTGCCGGCTTTATTGGCGGTAATTTTGTTCTCGATTGGCTTAAAGACCCAAAAGCCGAAGGCATTGTTAACTTAGATAAATTAACCTATGCGGGCAATTTAGCTACGCTCGATTCTTTAAAGAGTGACCTTCGGCATATTTTTGTCCATGGCGATATCGGTGATCAAGAGCTCGTTACAAAACTACTAAAAGAGCATCAGCCTAGAGCGATTGTGAATTTTGCTGCCGAGAGCCATGTGGATCGCTCAATTCATGGTCCGGCAGAGTTTGTGCAAACCAATATTGTCGGCACCTTTAATTTACTGGAGTGCGCAAGGAGCTATTGGAACGATCTAGATAAGTCTAAAAAAGCAGCCTTTCGCTTTCACCACGTTTCCACGGATGAGGTATATGGTTCTTTATCGGCAAGTGATCCCGCCTTTACTGAAACTAACTCTTATGAGCCGAATAGCCCCTATTCAGCATCGAAAGCCGCTTCAGACCATTTAGTGCGGGCTTGGTTTCATACCTACGCTTTTCCGGTCGTCACCACCAATTGCTCGAATAACTATGGGCCGTATCACTTGCCAGAAAAGCTCATTCCGCTGGTGATTCTCAATGCCTTGAAAGGTAAGCCCTTGCCCATTTATGGTGATGGCCAGCAAGTGCGTGATTGGCTTTATGTAAGCGATCATTGCTCAGCCATTCGGGAAGTGCTTGCCAAAGGCAAGTTGGGTGAAACCTACAACATCGGCGGCTGGAATGAAAAAGCCAATCTCGATGTGGTCAAAACCATTTGCCAGATCTTGGATGAGCTCAAGCCAAGGGCAGACAAAAAATCCTATGCCGAGCAAATTACCTTTGTTACAGATAGACCTGGTCACGACCGCCGCTATGCAATCGATGCGAGCAAACTCAATCGGGAGCTTGGTTGGAAACCCAAAGAAACCTTTGACACTGGCATTAAAAAAACGGTGCAGTGGTATTTAGATAACCCAGTTTGGATTGAAGGCGTGGTGAGCGGATCGTATCGCGAGTGGTTGCAAAAACAATACAACTAAATACACCGCTAACAGCATAACTACATAGATTGCCCAGATGAACATTCTCGTTTTTGGTAAAGATGGCCAACTCGGTAAAGCGTTTAAGGTCGTCTTTGATGCGAGTAAGGCGGGTGAAATACACCACATCGAGTATGTTGGCCGTGCTAAATGCGACCTGAGTAATTCAGATGCGATTGCAGAACTACTCAATCGAGTCAAGCCAGATTTGCTGATTAATGCCGCTGCTTATACAGCCGTAGATAAAGCAGAAACCGAAGTGGATTTAGCTTATGCGATAAATGCCAAAGCCCCAGAAATTATGGCGCAGTATGCAGTTGCAAATGGCGCTAGTTTGTTGCATTACTCCACCGACTACGTATTTGATGGCAGTAAGAAAACCCCCTATATAGAGAGTGATGTTCGTAATCCCCTAGGAATCTATGGCAAAAGTAAGGCAGCCGGGGAAGAAGCAATTGAGGCTGTTTTTAAAACGAATCATCACAGTAATGCAGAAATATCTGATTTAGCAGTAAAAGCGCAATACGCACAATACGCCATTCTTCGCACGAGCTGGGTCTATGGCGATGGGGGTAACTTTATTCGTACGATATTGCGCTTAGCCAAAGAGCGTGAAACCCTTAAAGTCATTGCCGATCAATATGGCGTACCAACCAGCGCCACTTGGTTAGCAGAGGTCAGTTTGGCTTTAGTGCTGAATGAACAGCATCAGTTAAAGCCATTTCCATCGGGGATTTACCATGCGGTGCCCCTAGGGGAAACGACTTGGCATGCCTTGGCGTGTCACGCAGTTCAGGCGGCGTTCGATGCAGGCGCAGCGCTTAAGCTTCTTCCAGATGCTATTGCGGCCATCCCCGCCACAGATTACCCCTTACCAGCCCCAAGGCCGATGAACTCACGTATGAAGAGGGGCGCTGATGCCGCTTTAGATAGGGCGCTGGATAAAGCATCGGGTGATTTGGGAGATATGACAAAATCACCGTTATTAGCTCAATCCTGGGAGTCGCAAGTCGCAGCCTATGTTCAAGACTTGGCACTCCGAAAACTTCTTTAAACGCATTTAAAAGTATTTAAAGGCATTCATGGTGGCAAATCAAACGAATTCAATTAAGCGCAAAGGCATCATTCTGGCAGGGGGCTCGGGTACACGTTTGTATCCCGTGACGCAAGCCGTCTCTAAACAGCTGATGCCGGTCTACGACAAGCCGATGGTGTATTACCCTTTAACAACTCTGATGCTTGCCGGCATTCGGGATATTTTGCTGATCTCGACTCCGCAGGATACTCCCCGTTTTACTGAATTACTGGGTGACGGTTCGCAGTGGGGCCTTAACATTGAATACTGCGTGCAGCCTTCGCCCGATGGTTTGGCGCAAGCATTTACTCTGGGTAAATCCTTTGTTGGTAATAGTCCCAGTGCCTTGGTGCTGGGCGATAACATTTTTTATGGCCATGAGCTGGTTGGGCAGCTTAATAGCGCAAACGATCGAAGCAGTGGCGCAAGTGTGTTTGCCTACCACGTCACCGATCCAGAGCGGTATGGCGTAGTGGAGTTTGATAAAGATTACAAAGCCCTCTCGATCGAAGAAAAGCCCCTCAAACCCAGAAGCAACTATGCAGTAACGGGCCTGTATTTTTATGACAATCAGGTGTGTGATATTGCTGCCTCGATTAAGCCCAGCGCTAGAGGCGAGTTAGAAATTACCGACATTAATCGGACCTACCTGGATAAAAATCAACTCAGCGTCGAGATCATGGGTCGCGGTTTTGCTTGGCTGGATACGGGAACGCACGACTCTTTACTTGACGCGGCGGGCTTTATCGCAACCCTGCAAAAGCGCCAAGGTTTGATGGTGGCTTGCCCTGAAGAGATTGCTTACCGCCAAGGCTGGATTAGCGCCGAGACGGTGCAAAAGGTGGCCGACCAGCTCAAGAAAAACAGCTACGGTCAGTATTTAACAAGAATACTGAATGAACTCAATGCTAGTGCCCAGCCCATTGGCCTATCCAGAAAAAAATAATATAAAAGATACCGCAATGACAGCCGATTCCAATCTGAAACTGCAGGCCACGCCAACCGCGATTCCAGAAGTTCTGATTTTGGAGTCTAAGGTATTTGGCGATAACCGCGGCTGGTTTACCGAATCCTTTAATGCCAATGACTTTGCAAAAGCAACGGGCCTAAATGTACAGTTTGTTCAAGATAACCATTCTTTTTCTCGGCAGTGGACGCTACGGGGAATGCATTACCAGCTTAAGCATACTCAAGGCAAATTAGTGCGGGTGACGTCAGGTGCGGTGTTTGATGTTGCGGTTGATGTAAGAAAAGACTCCAGCACCTTTGGTGAGTGGGTGGGTGTTGAGCTCTCGGCTGATAACCACAAACAGATGTGGGTGCCACCCGGTTTTGCTCACGGATTCCTAGTTCTGTCGGAAACGGCTGAGTTTTTATACAAAACGACCGATTACTACGATCCTACTAGCGAAGCATGCCTATCGTGGTGCGACCCCACGGTAAAAATAGATTGGCCTATCCCGCTTGGTAAGCAGGCACTACTCAATGCCAAAGACGCTGCCGGACTAGCGTGGGATGTTGCTCCAAAGTTTTAATAATGCAATCATTTTTTGAAAAAATTTATAGAAAAGCACTGCTAAAGTTATTTGAAAGTAATGATGTAAAGAAATTAGCACAGTTCACTGCTGATGATAAGTGGGAAGAGGCAAGTCACCTATTAACTCAGAATGCAATTCCGGTAAAAATTCAGATAGAGGCTGATACCCAAATTCCAAGACATATAGGCGTTCATTGGGATGCATATAAACCTGACTTATGTGTTTTTAAACTAAATCCAAATCTTTCAAAAGAGCGCAAGCACTTTATTGCGGTCCGATTAATGATGTTGTTAACTCTAATAGTGTCGTTTCATAAATCGAGTTACTTTATTGCGGGGTCAATGTTCCTCAATCTAGACGATGCTGCTGAGACCGATGGCTTGGCATTTTGTTCGAATCGTGGGGGGCAGATTTTAATTCCGGATACCGATTTTTTAGAAACAAAAGGGTATCTCAAAACTCGCAATCAGTTTGATGCTAATCCGGTTGCATGGGAACAGAGACGACCAGTGGCATTTTGGCGCGGCAATACTACGGGGATACGATCGGGGGATTCATGGAGAACCATACCTCGCATTCAGTTATGTGAAATTTGCTCTGATCCAGAAGTAAGTAGCTTATTTGATGTGGGCTTAAGTGGGTTAGCCCAAATACCGAAGGTGGAGAAAAATTCGCTTGAGGCTTCTGGCTTAATGCGCGCTTACGTGCCCATTATTTTAAGCAATCAATATAAGTATCAAATTGATATCGATGGCAATTCAAATGCATGGGCCGGCTTATTCCAAAAGCTTTTTTCGAAATCCGCTGTAATGAAGATTGCGTCACCACATGGTTTTCGGCAGTGGTATTACGATAGGCTCATTCCGTGGGAACATTTTGTACCCATAGAATCAGGCATGGGGGATTTGGTTGAAAAAACCCAGTGGCTCATAGCGAATGATCATAAAGCCATGCTGATAGGCCAAAAAGGTGCAGAATTAGCTTCCAACTTGTCATATGACTTGGCGATTAGTGATGCGCTTCAACGTATCCATAATGCTTTGCTAGAAAGTGGGTCTGCGTCAGCGAATAGGCCTATCCAGTAAGGTGTTGCCGGCTTGCTTAGGGCTCGCATTCAGCTTGACTTAAGGGAACGTGTGCTACTCATTTGAAAAATACGATAATGCTGGAATGATAATTCAGCGCCATGCCCCAGCTTCTGATTTAAAGCAAGTAACTCAATCGCCAAAAATACTATTGGTGAAGCTCTCCTCTTTAGGCGATGTGCTGCATAACCTGCCCATCGTTTGGGATTTACGCAAGCGCTTACCCGATGCCCAAATTGATTGGATTGTGGAAGAGGCCTATGTGCATTTACTGGAGCCGCTGAGAACAACGGCCACATTCAAAGGCATTGATCGGATTATTCCGGTGGCCTTTCGGCGCTGGAGAAAAAGTATCTTTTCTATTCGAACCTGGCGCGAGTTTTTTGCCATGCGCAAATTACTCCAGTCGGTGAGCTATGACATCGTAATTGAAACCCAAGGTCTATTGAAGTCTGCTTTAGTCTGCGCGCTAGCTAAAAAATCAAAGAATGCAGTTATTGCCGGTCTGGGCAATGCAACAGAACACTCGGGCTATGAGCCGATGGCGAGAGTGTTTTATAACCAATCGGTGCATGTGCCTCTTAAATGCCATGCGATTGATCGCTCGCGCTGGGTGATGTGCTCAGCCTTTGATTGGCCTTTGTTTGACCGTCGTAGCGAGCCACCTCTTTTTTATCCCCCTAAATTTGTAGAGCATTTAGCGCCCCTTGCATTCGAAGGTTTGAGGAAATTGCCTAATGGCGTAGCAGTTCCTTATGTGGCGTGCTTCCATTCAACAGCAAGAGCGGCGAAGCGCTGGCCCACTGAGCACTGGGTTGAACTAGGCAAAGCTTTATCGAACCAAGGCTACCAAGTGATTTTTCCGTGGGGCAGCCCTGAGGAAATGAAAATCAGCGCACTCATGGCAAGTCAAGTTCCTGGGGCTATTGTGCCAAGGGCATTTTCGATTGAGGAGGCCTATTCCTTAGTGGCGCATGCTGCGCTGACCATCGGTGTGGATACCGGCTTAACCCACTTGGCTGCGGTACTGGGTAAGCCTACGATTGAGATTTACTGCGATTCCCCGAGATGGAAGACAGAAGGCTATTGGAGCGGCAATATCATTAATTTGGGGGACTTTAAGAGTATTCCCCAAGCTAATGCAGTATTACAGGCCGCTGGGGCGCTATTAAAAGAGGGGTGCTAGTAAAGAATAGGCGCCTTAGGATTTATAGCATTTAGGTCATATAAATCAGTCAATTAAGAGCGTCTTGGGGGCTGAATTTAATCCTAGCACTTTTGATTGTTCAGATAAAATAGGCTTTCTTTCTTTATAGAAACCATAAAAGTTTCGATAGCCTAATTCATGAGCAGCAGCAGATCTTCTTTAGTCACACCAGTCATTCTTTGCGGCGGCTCTGGCATTAGCGGGCTTGATACCCAATTAAGCATTCAATAAGCTGAATGAATAGATCAATAAGAGGAATAAATGACCAGTAATAACTCAACTGCAAAATTCACTGCGCAAAAAGTCGCCCTCATCACCGGCATCACTGGCCAAGATGGTTCATACCTTGCTGAGTTTTTGTTAGAAAAAAAGTATATTGTTCACGGCATTAAGCGTCGTGCCTCTTCTTTCAATACCGAGCGTATTGATCATATCTTTCAGGACCCCCATGTTGGTCATCCTGATTTGATTTTGCATTATGGTGATTTAACCGATACCAGTAACTTGGTGCGCATCATTCAAGAGTGCCAACCCGATGAGATTTACAACTTAGGTGCGCAGTCTCACGTAGCAGTCTCTTTTGAGTCTCCCGAGTATACGGCAGACGTGGATGCAATTGGCGCCTTACGTATGTTAGAGGCTATTCGTATCCTGGGCCTTGAGAAGAAAACCCGTTTTTATCAAGCATCCACTTCTGAGCTCTATGGTTTAGTGCAAGAGGTCCCGCAAAAAGAAACCACTCCTTTTTATCCACGCAGTCCTTATGCAGTAGCTAAGCTGTATGCCTACTGGATCACAATCAACTACCGTGAAGCCTACGGCATTTACGCATGTAATGGCATTCTCTTTAATCATGAGTCCAAACGTCGTGGTGAAACCTTTGTAACGCGTAAAGTGACTAGAGGTCTAGCCAATATTGCCCAAGGTTTGGAGAAATGCCTATATATGGGTAATATCGATGCTTTGCGTGACTGGGGTCATGCTAAAGACTATGTGCGTATGCAGTGGCTCATGCTCCAGCAAGAAAAACCTGAAGATTTTGTGATTGCTACCGGCATTCAATTTACAGTTCGGGAATTTATTATCCGTAGCGCTCAGCAACTTGGCATCACACTCGAGTTTGAAGGCGCTGCTGAGAATGAAAAAGCAATTGTGGCTGCTATTGAAGGTGAAAAGGCCCCAGCACTAAAAGTCGGCGATATGATTGTGCAAATCGATCCTCGTTATTATCGTCCAACCGAAGTCGAAACTCTCTTGGGTGACCCTGCTAAAGCAAAAGAAAAACTTGGTTGGGTTCCTGAAATCACCCTCGATCAAATAATCGTCGAGATGGTGGTTAATGACCTTGATCAAGCAAGCCAGCATGCCCTATTAAAAAACCATGGTTACTCTGTGGCTGTCGGCAAGGAGAGCTAAATCATGACTCATATCCAGGTAGGTTTGAACGGTTTGATTATGAGATGGGCATAAAGCCTAAAGTTTTGCTAACGGGTGGAAGAGGCATGGTTGGCCGTAACATTCTCGAGCATCCCCTAGCAGAACAGTTTTCTTTTTTAGCGCCAACTAGATCAGAGTTGGATTTGCGCGATTTTCTCCGGGTGAGAGATTATGTTGCCTTTCACCTCCCAGAATATGTAATTCATACCGCAGGTTTAGTTGGGGGTATTCAGGCTAACATGGCAAATCCAGTCAATTTTTTGGTTGAGAATGTGGATTTGGGACGCAATGTGATTCTGGCATCGCGTGATGTAGGCGTGAAAAATCTTTTAAATTTATCGAGCTCATGTATGTATCCACGTTATGCCAGCAACCCACTCACTGAGGACTTGATTCTCAAGGGTGAGCTTGAGCCTACCAATGAAGGCTATGCTTTAGCGAAGATATTTGCCACCCGTCTATGTGAGTATCTGCATAAAGAAGATAGCTCATTAAAATATAAAACGCTCGTACCCTGCAATTTATTTGGACGCTTTGATAAGTTTGACCCTAAGCACTCACATTTAATTCCGGCCATTATTCATAAGGTCCATCTAGCAAAAGTAATGCAAGAAAAAAAAGTTGAGATATGGGGCGATGGAACTGCACGTCGCGAATTTATGTATGCGGGAGATTTAGCCGATTTTGTGTTGAAAGCTATTTTGAATTTTGATCAAATTCCCCACCTCATGAATGTTGGCCAGGGTTTTGACTACTGCATTAATGAGTATTATCAGGCGGTTGCTGATGTGGTAGGCTGGAATGGCCTATTCATACATGACCTTACAAAACCTGTAGGGATGCAGCAAAAATTAGTATCAATTGACCTACAAAGGGCATGGGGTTGGCAGGCTCCTACCTCTTTGAAAGAGGGCATCACCAAATCCTATAATTTTTATTTAAAGAGTACGCAATGAATTTTAAATACCCTTTAGCCACCACCACCTGGGATGAGGCTGAGTATCAAGCCCTGCAAGATGTAATTTCTAGCGGTATGTTCACAATGGGGCCAAAAGTTGCCCAATTCGAGTGTGATTTCGCTCAATATATTGGCAGCAAGTATGCGGTGATGGTCAATTCTGGTTCGTCTGCGAATTTGCTAATGATTGCTGCGCTCTTTTATACAAAGAACTCAAGTCTTAAGCTTAATAGAGGTGATGAGGTGATCGTTCCAGCAGTGTCGTGGAGTACTACTTATTACCCGCTTTATCAGTACGGATTAAAGATCAAGTTTGTGGATATAGATTTAAACACTTTAAACTACGATTTAGATCAGCTGCGGCTTGCAGTTTCAGAGAAGACACGTGCAATTATGGCTGTTAATTTGCTGGGAAATCCAAATGATTTTTCAAGCATTAAGCATATTATTGGTGATAGAAATATAGTTCTTATTGAGGATAATTGCGAATCTTTAGGCGCTGAATTCGAAGGGAAAATGGCTGGCACGTTTGGTGTAATGGGTAGCTTCAGCTCATTCTTTTCTCACCACATTTCAACAATGGAAGGTGGCCTAGTTGTCACCGATGACGAAGAGTTTTATCACATTCTTCTATCGCTTCGCGCTCATGGCTGGACTAGAAATTTACCTAAAGAAAATCATGTGTGTGGGACTAAAAGTGAAGACTCATTTGAAGAGTCATTTCGTTTTGTACTACCCGGATACAACGTCCGACCCTTGGAGATGTCTGGCGCCCTAGGAATCGAGCAAGTTAAAAAATTACCGCATTTAATTTCAGAGCGTAGAAATAATGCTGTTTTATTGCAAAGTACCTTAAGAGATCATCCGGAGATATTGATTCAGTCTGAAGTTGGGCAGAGTAGTTGGTTTGGGTTTAGTTTAGTAATTAAGCCAAAGTCATCTTGGATAAGAAAGGATTTGATTGGTAGGCTTACTAATTTAGGTTTTGAATGTAGGCCAATTGTCGCTGGGAATTTTGCTAAAAATGAAGTGGTCAAATTTTTTAACTCAGAAGTTCATGGGCAATTGAAGAATGCTGAGCATGTAGATCAGAATGGTTTATTTATTGGGAACCATCACCATCCAATTTGTGACGCGATCAAAGCCTTAGAAAATATTTGAGAAGTTTGAGGATCTAAATGTGTTGGTTACAGAGAGTTTTTTGCGGACTCCACCAGCCCTCTTGAGCCCTAGTTAATTTGCCAAGTAAGGCCTTAATAAATTTCGACTAATTTCAGCAGTTTTTACTCCTTAAGAGCGAGTAAGGTGGGTAAAAAGTATCTCAGGCATTCTTAATTGCTTGTAATTATTTCAATACAGTATATTTGAGTCCGGCAGCTATTAATCTGGGTGATATGAAAAAACCATCCTCGCTAAATGAAGTTACAAAAGATATTAAAGTGCTTATTTAGTTCTGGGATAGTCTGTCTTAGTGCAAACTGTCTTAGTACAAACTAACTTTTTACCTGACTGTTTTTTGCAATATGGTGATGAGGTGTGGCGCATTAATGTATTGTCTAACCACTCTGAATGAGCCTTTGAACCCATACATTTCAGCATCTCTGTGAACATCATCAAAGTATGCTGCAAATGTCTCATACGTTATTACGTTCACATGGGTTGGGTCTCTATAAACCTCAGAATAGGGGTAGACCGGTGTGTGTGAAAGAAAATAGCCATTTGGCTTGAGGGTACGCCAAACCTCGTTCATCAGCTCTACAAATGGAAAGCGACGATGGGGTGCATAGACAATCCTCGGGATATGCTCTAGGAAGTCAAATGCAGTGATGAAGTCAAATGCGTTGTCTTCAAATGGAATCGGCTCAACTATCAGGTCGGAACACTTAATGCATTTATTGGGATTATCGCGTATATCAATGCCGAATACGCGTTCGGCCTGAAATGGATTCCTTGGACTTAAGCCGCAACCCAGATCAAGCGTAGCAGTTTCATTGAGAATGTTTTTTTTGGCAATCAACCCCTCTAAGCACTGGTCGACTGACTTCACTTTAGGTAAATCGATTAAGCGGCCGATTGATTTCCTGCCAACCGTATATATCTTAAAAAAACGAGAAATTTTATAAATTGGACTCATTAGGAATTAATCAAAAAAACCACTCGTTTTAAACGAAAATTGCAAAGTTGGAACAATATTAACCTATAAACTTAAAATAATGCCTTCAGTTCGTTAAAATCATGAAATGAACCCATTAATTCGCCCTGTGATTTTGTGTGGTGGCTCAGGCACTCGGCTCTGGCCCTTGTCACGATCAGGATTCCCGAAGCAATTCTTAGCACTATCGGGTAATGATCAAAATACCAGTTTGTTTCAGGAGGCCGTAAGGCGCCTTAATCAAATTGGGGATAAATCTAGCAGCGCAACTACTGGCGCATCCATTGCACTTGGCGGCACCCTGATTGTTACCAATGAAGACCATCGATTTTTAGTACTGGATCAATTGCGCGAGATGGAGGGTGTCAATGCCACTCTCTTGCTGGAGCCTGTGGGCCGCAATACCGCCCCGGCGCTCACTTTAGCGGCGCTGTATGCACAAGAAATAAATATTGGCATGGATAACGACCCAATTTTAGTAATTACCCCTGCCGATCAAACCATTCAAGATGCAGATGCGTTTCTGAGTGCCTTACAAAGCTGTATCTCGGTTGTTGTAGGTGATGCCAATAACAAAACGATTGCCATATTAGGCATCGCTCCAACTGCGCCAGAAACTGGCTATGGCTATATAAAGCGTTCCGCAATTAAAGGCAGTTTTGCAGAGTATGCTGTTGAGCAGTTTGCTGAGAAACCCAATCTCGAGACAGCTAAAGCGTATTTAGACAACGGTAATTACTTTTGGAATAGTGGTATGTTTGTGCTGCGCGCAGGTACTTGGCTTGCCGCCCTGCAAGAATATCGCGCTGATATTTTGGATGCCACCAAAAAAGCATGGGATCAAAAGACCGAAGATCAAGCAGACGGCAGAGCCTTTGTACGTCCCAATAAAGAATTATTTAACACCATTTCAGGTGAGTCGATTGACTATGCTGTCATTGAAAAATGCCCTGGCAGCAAGTACCAAACCAAGATGGTAGAACTCAATGCAGGTTGGAATGATTTGGGTGCCTGGGATGCGGTTTGGCAAGTGGGTAATAAAGATGCTGACGGTAATGTCACGAGTGGTGATGTGTTACTCAGTAATTCAAGAAACTCATTAGTGCATGCCAGTAGCCGATTGGTAAGTGCAGTTGGCTTGGATAATGTGATTGTGATTGAAACAGCGGACGCCGTTTTAGTGGCAGATCGCAGCAAGAGCCAGAATGTGAAACACATCGTGAATCAACTGGAAGCTCAACAGCGTGAAGAAAAGAATCTGCATCGTAAAGTAGCCCGTCCTTGGGGTTGGTACGACAGTGTCGATGAGGGTGAGCGCTTTAAGGTGAAGCGCATACAGGTTAAGCCAGGAGCAAGCTTGTCCCTACAGATGCACTACCACCGCGCCGAGCATTGGATTGTGGTGAAGGGTACTGCGGAAATTACGAACGGAGATCAGGTCATTACACTCACTGAAAATCAAAGTACCTACATTCCGCAAGGCCAAACTCATCGACTAGCAAACCCTGGCAAGACCCCTTTAGAGATTATTGAGGTGCAGTCCGGTAGCTATTTGGGAGAGGATGATATTGTGCGTTTTGAAGATAACTATGGAAGAGGTAGTTAATGTCTGGCACAACTGCCTCCATCGTTTTATTGACCTATAACCAAGCAGCATTTGTTCAAGAGGCTTTTAAAAGCATCTTGAATCAAGACATAGACAATATCGAGATTGTTGTCAGTGATGATTGTTCCAGCGATGCCACTTGGGATATTATTTTGGATGTTGCACATTCTTATATTGGACCTAAGAAGCTCATTCTTTCTCGGAACACGAGAAATCTAGGTATGGTTGGTAACTATGCTGCTGCCGTTGAGCAATCAACAGGCGAGTTAATTTTTATGGCGGCGGGTGATGATGTTTCAATGCCAGATCGCTGCTCTAAATCGATTCGGTTCTGGATTGATAATCAAAAGAGATATGATTTAGTCGCCGCAGATGCTCTAGATATGTCTTTAGCCGGAGAGGTTTTAAGGCGCAAAGATAGCAGCAATCTAGAGGATTGGACTACGGAAAAATGGTTCAGGAGAAGACCATTTTTTTTTGGTGCAAGCCATATGGTAACCAGGAAATTACTCGAGATTGGGCCATTGGATAGCAACTTACCTTATGAAGATCAATGTTTGGTCTTTAGGGCAATGTTGATGGGGGGGTGCGTACGTCTACCCATTCCACTGGTTAAACACCGCCGGGGCGGTATCAGCCAAAAATTAGGATTTCAAATTGGCCATAGAAGAGCAGAAATTAGCCGCAGTATGGGTTTTGAGATAATAGAGTTAGAACAATTTTTAAGGGATGCCGTATCCCTTAATAGACGGTTTATTGTCGATGATTTAATTAAGCAGCGAATGGCTTATTGTAATTCGGTGTTGACGCTCTTTAAAAGTCCTAATCCCATCAAAGCATTAATTGTATTTTGGGGCTCCTCAGAGGTTCCGGTGAAGGATCGATATCGATATTCTCGATACTTTTTATTTTATCCTGTTCTTGCGATAGCGCATGTTTTTAGGGACGGCATTCGTGCCTTAAGAGGGAAGGCATGATTCTACTCAAGAAGCTATTTTGTAACATAAATTGCCACCCCTTTTTGGCGGATAAAAAGAAATGCCTTCTTCATCCAGCAATGAACTTTTATTAATTTTTATCAATGAATTTACGAGCCTCCAGCACAAACACTTCCCCCAATCAATTGCGTTCTGCTGACGCAGTTAAATTGGCGCTGGTTGTCTTATTTGCGCTACTGTGGGCTATTTTGATTCAGCCAAACACGATTGCTTTACGCCATGTATTGCTCACAATCGGCTCGCTTCTCGGTCTGTATGTGATGGCCAAAAATAAAGATTTATTAATTAGCAAATCTGCAACGCCTATTTACCTGATATTCGTTCTTTTGGCCTGGATCACCTTTCATTTATGCTTCTTAAGCAGTCATTATCAATTGCAGTTAGAGGAGTACCAAACCATATGGAAGCGAATTCTTTGGGGGCTTCCGTTTGCAGTTGGCTTAGGAATTGTGCTTGGGCAGACATATCAAAAAAAGGAGCCCTCAGATAAGGATCTCCGTTTTGAAAAAATACTTCAGTGGATTTTTGTGGCCGGCATTACAGCACCAACTTGCATTTACTTATTGAGGTTTGGCCTAATGGCATTGGCCGCTAGATTGAGTTTGAATTTACCAGATTTCGCCATGATTCTATGGCCCCCCTCTTCATGGCATATTCCTAAGATGGCTTATATTTTCTATTGTCTGCCAGCGCTTGCTTTAGCATGCGGTCAAATCATTCGGATAATGAAGAAGCCAAACCAGAGCTTTTATCTCTCCGTGGCTGTCTATTCAGGAATTATTGCCGCTGTTTTTGCCGTCTTTTACCTAGAAAATGCTAAGAATGGTTTTGCTTATGCAAGCGTTCTCTTTTTTGCTACGCTAATAAGAATTGGTTTTGATAAAAGATCCCAATGGAATTTACGTAAGAGTGTACTTACTGCTAGCGCAGTACTGGTGGTGATTTTTTTATTGGCGCAACATGTGCAAAAAAATGACTCCTGGAAGACCTTGTTTTCGGATATTAAGGTTGCGCAGCGCCTAGATGATATTGATGCCTGGAAAGATTATGGTGCTCGTGGTCTACCAATAAATGATATGGGAAAAGTTGTCTCTATTACGAACTATGCGCGCGCAGCCTGGGCTCAAGTAGTTCTAGAGTTTATTGCGGAGAAGCCATTGGGTTATGGTTTGATTTTCAAATCTTTTGGAGCGATGGCGCTAGAAAAGTGGCCGGAGTCCACATTAGATACAGCGCATAGTGCTTGGCTTGATTTAACCCTCGGCGTTGGTATTCCGGGCATAACTTTGCTATTACTATCTGGGCTTCTGGCTTTAATTAATTCTCAACGAGTAACCCGCTATTTTTGGGGATCAGCTGCATTTTGGTTGTTAATTAGTATTGCCTTGCTAATGATTACTACAGAGGTAGCACGCAAGGGCTATATTGAAGCACTCCTTTTTTTAATCTTATGGACTGCTGGTTTTGGGCTTCATGCAAAGGTAGATGGAAATTTAGGTGGCCTTGCAGGTAAATCATTTCCAACTGGTAAATAAATTTATAATCGTTTTTAATTAAATTAGCTAAAAAAGTACGAAAAAAATTGCCCTCATTACCGGCATTACCGGCCAAGATGGCTCCTACCTTGCGGAGTTTTTGCTGGAAAAAGGCTACGTCGTGCATGGCATTAAGCGCCGCGCCTCTTCCTTTAATACCGATCGCATTGATCACTTGTATCAAGATCCGCATGTAAACCACCGTGATTTGGTTTTGCACTACGGCGATCTATCCGATACCAGTAATTTGGTGCGCATTATTCAAGAGTGTCAGCCCGATGAGATTTATAACCTCGGCGCCCAAAGCCACGTAGCAGTTTCTTTTGAGTCCCCCGAATACACCGCCGATGTCGATGGCATGGGAACCCTGCGTATTTTGGAGGCGATTCGGATTTTAGGCATGGAGAAGAAAACCCGCTTTTATCAAGCCTCCACTTCCGAGCTCTACGGTCTAGTACAAGAAATCCCCCAAAAAGAAACCACTCCTTTTTATCCGCGTAGTCCCTATGCTGTCGCTAAGCTCTATGCTTACTGGATTACCGTGAACTACCGTGAGGCCTATGGCATGTATGCCTGTAATGGCATCCTCTTTAACCATGAGTCCAAGCGCCGCGGCGAAACCTTTGTAACCCGTTAGGTAACGCGGGGCTTAGCCAATATTGCCCAGGGATTAGAAGAGTGCCTCTATATGGGTAATATCGATGCCTTGCGGGATTGGGGTCATGCCAAAGACTACGTGCGCATGCAGTGGCTGATGCTCCAGCAAGATAAGCCCGAAGACTTTGTGATTGCCACAGGCGTGCAGTTCACCGTGCGCGATTTTATTACTTGCAGCGCCAAACAACTCGGCATTACGCCCAAGTTTGAAGGCGCTGCTGAGAATGAAAAAGCCACTGTAGCGGCCATTGAGGGCGATAAAGCGCCCGCACTCAAAGTGGGTGATATGATTGTGCAAATTGACCCGCGTTATTACAGGCCGACGGAAGTGGAAACGATTTTGTGCGACACAACCAAAACAAAAGAAAAACTCGGCTAGGTTCGCGAAATCACCCTCGATGAAATGATTATCGAGATGGTGGCGAATGATTTGGACCAAGCCAAGCAACATACTTTACTGAGCAAGTATGGCTTTAGTCAAGTTGGGTGACTTAAGTCACAAGAAAAAAGAAGCTAGACCATTCATCTGCTAACCTCAATCGGCAAAGAGAATAAAGTAATAATGACCGTAGACTTTATGGAGAGTAAGGTAGTCAAGCGTTGTCACACCTAAAGTATATTATTCTGATACATCTAAAACTTTTGTACAAACCAAATATGTTGAATAAAAGCGAAAATTTGAAAAATGACCTTGAGTTTAAGCTTATTGACCTTGTATGGTTTTTTAAGCGAAACTTTAAAATTGTTGTCTTATTTATGGCGATGGGGTTTATTTTTTCGATTTTTTACTATTTAAGCTCTGAAAAGCACTATTTAGCTGAAGTTAATTTGAAGGCTATTCAATATACTAATCGCGACACGGATCAGTCAATTATTATTGAGCTACCCGCTTTGATTGAAAAGATCAAGAGCGCCATTAAAGATGACTTGGAATTACAAAAAGAATGTGGCTTTTCGATGGCCACCAAAGAGAGTAATTTTTTTAATTATATAAGTTTCGTTATTTTAAAAGTTTCACCGCCGAAATTGCAGGTAACCGTACACCGTCCAAGTTCTGAGCTCGCAAGAGAATGTATAAATGCGGTTGCAAATAAGATTTACATAATACAGATATCGATAATAAAAGAAAAAATAGATATTGAAAATACTAAAGTTAACCTTGATAAAGTTACCGAGCGATTGATAGAGGATAAAAATACTCGATCAAAATTGAATTTAGGATCACAAAATAATCTAAGTATATATTTCGCGTTGACACAAAGCATTCGCAATATTGAGGATCAAAGACAACAACTTCTTCGTAGGATTGCAGAATTTGAATTAATTAATAGGAGATACAATTTTGAGATGTATTTAGGTAAATCCCCAGAATTTCCACCTAAATTCGGAACATTATTTATAGGCCTAATAGTTGGTTTTTATTTGGGTTTATTTTTCGCTGTTTTTCGCGAAATATATTACAAATACAAATAATTTAATTTCTTTATAAACATTCTAGTCGCGTAAAATTCGGGCTTGTAGCTCGTCCTCTCAGGGAAAAAGGTATTTATACAACATGCAAACAGCATATCAAATTGCACTTGCAACATTGAATCAGGCACCTAAGAAATGGTTGATATCTGGAGTTGCGGGTTTTATTGGCAGTAATTTATTGGAAACCCTTCTGATAAATAATCAACAAGTTGTTGGGCTTGACAATTTTGCCACTGGATACCAAAAAAACCTTAAAGAGGTAAGGGCAAATATCGGAGATAAAAAATGGTCGAATTTTAATTTTGTTGAAGGTGATATTACTCAGTTAGAACAATGCAGAGCTGCCTGCAATGGTGTCGACTATGTTTTGCATCAGGCTGCCCTTGGTTCAGTGCCCCGGAGTCTTTTAGACCCTATTTCGAGTAATGCGACTAATGTCGATGGTTTTTTAAATATGCTGACTGCAGCTAAGGATACTGGCGTGAAGAGTTTTATCTACGCCTCAAGCAGCTCGGTATATGGTGATCATCCAACCCTTCCTAAGATTGAGGAAAGTATAGGGCATCAACTTTCCCCATATGCAGTTTCAAAATTTACTAACGAACTATATGCCCAGGTCTTTAGCCGGTCTTATGGTTTTTCTACTATTGGCCTTCGTTATTTCAACGTATTTGGTAAAAGACAGGATCCCGAAGGTGCATACGCAGCAGTTATCCCAAGATGGATTGGGTCATTAGTTGGGCAGAAGCAAATTACTATAAATGGAGATGGTAGACAAAGTAGAGATTTTACTTATATAGATAATGTAGTTCAGGCTAATATTCTAGCAGCAACTTGTACTGACGTCTCCGCTCGAAATAATGTCTATAATGTTGCTGTGGGGGAAAAGACCACGCTAAATGAATTATTTCTAATTCTTAAAAATATTTTAAATTCTCATCAAGTTAAATGTGAGAATCCTGCTTTATATCAGAGTGCTCGTGAGGGAGACATTATTCATAGCCATGCCAATATTAATAAGGCAATAAGTCTTCTCGGCTATTCCCCAACTCACAATATTATCGATGGTTTAATGTTAACTATGCCGTGGTATTTACCCCGATAAATTTTTTTAAAAATATATTATGAATTTATTAAATAAAACAGTTGCTATTATTGGCCTTGGATATGTTGGACTACCTCTTGCGGTGGAGTTTGGCAAAAGATTGAAAGTTATTGGTTTTGATATTAATCGCGAAAGAATAAAAGCGCTTGAAAAAGGTTTTGATGAAACATTAGAAGTTTCTTCGGAGGAGTTAACTAAAGCTCATTATTTAAGCTTTACCTGTAACGCAGAAGATTTAAAGTCTGCTCAGGTTTTCATTATCACCGTACCAACTCCTGTTGACAATGCTAATTGTCCGGATTTGACCCCTTTAATTAATGCAAGCTCCACTGTAGGTGCTGCATTGCATTCTGGCGATACTGTTATCTATGAGTCAACGGTATTCCCTGGGGCAACGGAAGAAGTATGCGTACCGATTTTGCAGAAATATTCAGGTTTAAAATATATTCAAGCATTCGATTTAGATTTAATGCCAAATTTTGATGGTGGAGGTTTTTATTGCGGGTATTCGCCCGAGCGAATTAACCCAGGAGATAAAAAGCATCGTCTACCTGATATTAAAAAAGTGACTTCTGGCTCAACTCCTGAGGTTGCTGAAGCAATAGATGCGCTCTACCGCTCAATAATTTCGGCTGGTACGCATAAGGCATCTAGCATCAGGGTTGCGGAGGCGGCAAAGGTTATTGAGAATACTCAGCGTGACTTAAATATTGCACTTATGAATGAGTTAAGTTTAATTTTCCATAGGCTTGGTATTGACACCATGGAAGTACTTGAGGCTGCCGGTACAAAATGGAATTTTTTACCTTTTAGACCTGGTCTTGTCGGTGGGCATTGTATTGGTGTCGATCCTTACTATCTTACTCACAAAGCTCAACAAGTCGGCTATCAACCTCAGGTAATATTGGCTGGAAGGAGAATAAATGACTCCATGGCTGTGCATATTGCAGATGAAACTATAAAAATTATGTTGCGTAAAGGGCTGGGTGTTTTAAATAGTTATGTTTTAGTGCTAGGCCTTGCTTTTAAGGAGAATTGCCCAGACTTAAGAAATACAAAGGTGGTCGACATAATTTCTCAGTTAAAAAAATATAACCTAGCGGTTGATATTTACGACCCTTGGGTTTCTTCTAAAGAGGCAGAGCATGAATATGGGATTACATGTTTAAGTGCTTTACCTGAAAAAGGGAAGTATTCGGCCGTTATTTTGGCGGTAGGCCATCAAGATTTTGTAGAAATGGGCATAGATGTAATTAAGAGTTTTGGAACCATCAATGCAGTTTTTTTCGATGTCAAGAGTCTTTTCCCCCTCAATTTATCTGATGCACGTCTATAATTAATTAGTACCTGATACGCCTTTATGTATCTAACCTGCCAAAATGGCACTAAAGATGGCAATATGAACATGAATAACTTTGCATTAATCGGCGCAGCAGGTTTTATTGCGCCTCGTCATATGAGGGCTATAAAAGAGAGTGGTGGAGGTTTAATAGCTGCATATGACCCCAATGATTCGGTTGGCATAATTGACAGTTACTTTCCTGAGGCTGATTTTTTTACAGAGTTTGAGCGGTTTGATAGATTTGTTGATAAATTAAGCAGAAAGAACGACGATAGAAGAATTCATTACGTATCAGTTGCCTCTCCAAATTATCTTCATGATTCACATATCCGATTCGCATTGCGCTCGGGGGCGGATGCAATCTGCGAAAAACCTTTAGTTTTAAACCCTTGGAATATAGATGGTTTAAAAGAAATAGAAATTGATACTGGTAAAAGAATTAATACTATTTTGCAACTAAGACTACATCCTTCAATTATAGATTTAAAAAAACAAGTTAACTCTGGTAAAGACCTAAAAAAACATGATGTTGATTTAACCTACATAGCTTCGCGCGGGCATTGGTACTTACAGTCATGGAAGGGGGATGTGAGGCAGTCAGGGGGAATTGCAACAAATATTGGAGTTCATTTTTATGACATGCTACATTTCGTTTTTGGAAAAATTCAAGAAAATATAGTTCATTACTCCTCCAATACCAAGACTGCAGGTTATCTTGAGTATGAGCATGCACGTGTACGGTGGTTTTTATCTATTGATATAAACGATGTCCCTGTAGCGCTAAGAGAAAAAGGTCAACGAACTTATCGATCCATAGTCTGTGATGGAGACGAAGTTGAGTTTTCAGATGGTTTTACTGATCTGCATACAAAAAGTTATCAGGAGATACTTTTGGGAAATGGATTTGGCCTTGAGGAAAATAGGGTCGCAATTGAGACGGTGGCAGAAATTCGCAATATGAAACCGAAAGGTTTGATTGGTAATTATCACCCCTTCTTAAAGTCAGTTTTGTTGTGAGTATAAACATTCATCCTACCGCAATTATTGATGAGGGCGCTTCAATTGGTGAGGGAAGTCGAGTTTGGCATTGGGTTCATATTTGTGGAGAAGCAAAAATTGGTCGTAGAGTATCTTTAGGACAAAATGTTTTTGTAGGAAACAAAGTTTCTATAGGCGACGACTGCAAAATTCAAAATAATGTAAGCATTTATGACAATGTTGTTTTGGAGGATGGTGTATTTTGTGGGCCTAGTATGGTGTTCACAAATGTATTTAATCCCAGGGCTTTAGTTGATCGAAAATCAGAATATCAACCTACCTTAATAAAAAAAGGTGCAAGCCTAGGTGCTAACTGTACGATAGTTTGTGGTTTAACAGTTGGTCAGTATGCATTTATTGGGGCAGGTGCAGTAATAATTAGGGATGTAAAGCCTTATGCCATGATGGTCGGTGTTCCTGCACAACAAATTGGTTGGATGAGCGAATATGGGGAAAAATTAAACTTGCCACTATGTGGGGAGGCCCGGATTACTTGCGCGAATACTGGGAAAGTGTATAGGCTAACTAAGGATCAATTGGAGATTGAAAATTAATGATCAGCACAAAAAATCAAGTCATGCAATTCAGTGACTTAAAAACCCAATACGAGCACTTGAAGATTGAGATTAATACAAATATTCAGGCCGTACTCTCTCATGGTCAATTTATATTGGGCCCTGAGGTATTTGATTTAGAAGAAAAGTTGTCTGAATTCTGTGGTGCTAAATACTGCATTAGTTGCGCCAATGGTACTGATGCGCTTCAAATTGCTCAAATGGCTTTGGGCATAGGGCCAGGCGATGAGGTTATAACGCCAGGGTTTACCTATATTGCAACTGCTGAAACTATTGCATTGTTGGGCGCCAAACCTGTTTATGTCGATATTGATCCTAAAACTTTCAATTTAGATCCAGGAAAACTTGAGGAAGCAATAACAACAAAAACTAAAGCTATTATTGCGGTCAGCTTATATGGGCAACCCGCTGATTTTGACGCGATAAATTCAATTGCCGCATCCTATGCCATACCAGTTATAGAGGATGCTGCTCAAAGTTTTGGCGCAACTTACAGAGGTCAAAAAAGTGGAAATCTCGGCACCATTTCCTGCACAAGTTTTTTCCCAAGCAAGCCGTTGGGGGCTTACGGCGATGGCGGTGCAATATTTACAAATGACTCTACATTAGCAACTGTTATGCGACAAATTTCTCGCCATGGGCAGGAGAAACGTTACCATCATGTCAGGGTGGGTGTTAATAGCAGGTTAGATACAATTCAGGCTGCAATTTTATTGGCTAAGTTACGAATATTTCCAGAAGAAATTCAGATGCGAGAGAGGGTTGCGAGGCGATACTCCAACCTGCTGGAATTGTGTGATCAGCCTCCGGGGAATTCAAATATTTCTTTTGAAAGTCCGTATGTAGAGTCTTGGAATCAATCAGTTTGGGCGCAATATACGATTAAAGCAGTAGATCGAGAGAGTTTGCAGGAGAGGTTGAAATCTGCAGATATTCCATTCTCGGTGCATTACCCAACACCACTCAATAAACAACCGGCCGTCAAAGATGAAGGCGCCCTACTGCCAATTGGCGACAGTGTTGCTAAACAAGTAATTAGCTTACCTATGGGCCCATATCTGTGTGAAAAAGATCAAGATAGGGTGATAGAAGCTTTGTTAAATTGAGATAAATTTAATTGAAGCGGGATATAGATTTTTTTAATCTTTTTTGAAAGACTTTGAGATGGATATTAAGGGTAAAAAATTTGTTGTTGTGGGTGGCGCAGGTCTTATCGGATCGCACACTATTGATCAATTACTTAAAGAAGATGTTAAAGAGGTAATTATTTATGATAATTTTCTTCGGGGTAGCAAAGAAAATTTAAGCAATGCCTTAAAAGATCCACGCACCAAGATTTATGATGTTGGTGGCGACATAATGCAAACAGATATTCTTGAATCTGCTTTTAACGGGGCGGATGGTGTTTTTCACCTGGCTGCATTATGGCTTCTGCAATGCCATGATTATCCTAGGAGTGCTTTTGACGTCAATATTCGCGGCACTTTTAATGTAATCGAGGCTTGCATTAAAAAAGATATTAAACGACTTGTCTATTCTTCTTCAGCTTCTGTTTACGGCGATGCAGCTTATGAGCCAATGGACGAGAGCCACCCCTTTAACAATCAAAATTTTTATGGCGCAACTAAAATTTGCGGTGAAGCTATGTTGAGAGCATTCCATCATCGATACAAACTTAATTATGTTGGACTGCGTTACATGAATGTCTATGGGCCGCGTCAAGACTATCATGGTGCTTATATCGCAGTCATAATGAAGATGCTGGATGCAATTGACAGGGGTGAAAGTCCAACTATCCTCGGGGATGGGTCCGAGGCATTTGATTTTGTCGCGGTTGAAGATTGTGGTGTTGCCAATGTATGCGCAATGAAAGCTGATGCAACCGATTCTTTCTATAACGTTGGGACTGGCAAACGAACTTCATTAAAAGAGTTGGCTGAGATTTTGATGTACTTGACTGATTTTAAACAATCGATTAATTATGCTCCTCGAAGCCAGGCTACCTTAGTTAGAAATAGGATTGGCTGCCCAGAAAAAGCAAGAAGTGAAATTAAGTTTGCTGCAAAAATAGATCTTGAGGAAGGACTTAAACGTTTAATAAGTTGGCGATCTACACATAAGCATGAACTAGAGGTTCGTAGGCAGGCTGTTGGCCTGGTTGGATAAAAACTATGTCATATTTAAATGTCCCAATTGCACGAACCAATCTAACAGAAGCCGAGATTCAATCAGTTTTGGATCCGTTACGAACTGGCTGGTTGGTACAGGGCCCTAAAGTTAAAGAATTTGAGGATAAATGGTCTCAGTTTACTGGCTCTAAAAATTCTATTGCTGTTACATCGTGTACTTCCGCACTCCATCTTTCATTAGCTGCACTTGGATTTGGCCCAGGAGATGAAGCAATTGTTCCTGCCTTTACATGGGTTTCTACAGCTAATGTGGTTGAGCATCTAGGAGGAAGGGTGATTTTTTGTGATATTGATTTAGAAACATTTAATTTAGATGTAACTAAATTAGAAGAAAAAATTACCGGTAAGACCAAAGCAATTCTGCCAGTGCATTTATTTGGATTGGCTGCAAATATAGAGCCTATTATTAATCTTGCTAAAAAACATGGTCTTTGGGTAATAGAGGATGCTGCTTGCGGGTTTGGAAGTCGTTATCACGGTCAACATGTTGGTACGTTTGGTGATACTGGCTGCTTTAGTTTTCATCCTCGTAAAGCCATTACTACGGGCGAAGGTGGCATGATAACTACTAACGATGATGCGTTGGCTGAAAGACTTCGTAGACTGCGTGATCATGGAGCTGCTATGTCTGATCTTCAGAGGCATTTAGGGGCTCAGCCATATTTACTTGCCGATCATCCTGATGCAGGCTATAACCAGCGGATGACTGATATGCAGGCAGCTCTTGGAGCTTCTCAAATGAATCGCGCAGCAAATATTATTTCTGAGCGTCAGTCTATTGCAGCAGAATATGATAAGGAATTTTCAGCTCTAGAATGGTTGTCAACCCCAGCAAATATAGAGAACTATGAGCATGGATATCAGAGCTACCCCTGCCTATTTAGTCCTGAAGAGGTTAAAAACGCAGTCAAGCTAGCTGATTTTCAACAAATAAGCGAAATTAAATCTGCTCGCAATAATTGGATGAATCAATTATTGGCATCTGGTATTTCCACTCGACCCGCAACACATGCGGTTCATATGCTCAATTTTTACGAAAAAAAATATCATCTAAAGCCTGAGGATTATCCAAATGCTTGGGCAGCTAATGACTGTAGTATTTCTCTACCTCTTTTCCATGGTATTACCGAAAATGAGATGGCACATGTAATTCAGAGTGTAAAAGATAGAGTTAAATAATGTGCGGCATTGCTGGCATGGTTAATTTAGATGGTCGCCCTGTTGTTCGCGAAACCTTGCAAAATATGACTGACGCCATTACTCATCGTGGGCCAGATGGAGAGGGTCATTGGATAGACGGAAATATTGGTTTAGGCCATCGAAGATTAGCCATTATTGATTTATCTCCGGCTGGACACCAGCCAATGATTACAGGAGATGGGAGATTCGTTTTAAGCTATAACGGGGAGGTCTATAATTTTAGAGAATTGAGAAAGGAGTTAGAAATGCTGGGGCATAGCTTCCGCGGCAATTCTGACTCTGAGGTGGTTCTTAAATCAATAGCTCACTGGGGGAATGATGCATTTCTCAAATTCAATGGGATGTTTGCACTAGCTTTTTGGGACGCCAAAGATCGAAAATTATTACTTGCACGTGATAGGTATGGTGTTAAGCCGCTATATTATTCAAAACAAGACAATACTCTTTATTTTGCCTCAGAGCAAAAGGCATTCACCGGCTTAACGAGTTTTAGGAAAGAAATAAATAAACCAGCTTTGTTGGAATATTTTACTTTTCAAAATCTTTTTACTAGTCAGACATTATTGAAAGACGTGGAGTTATTAAAGCCTGGGCATTATTTAGAAGTATTTCTGGGGTCGAGTAATACAGTATTCAATATTAATTGTTATTGGGACTATAGATTTCGAGAGCCTGAGCAACAGAAAAAGCCCCAGGAGTATCTTGAAGAGCTTGATAGATTATTTAACCAGGCCGTAAAAAGGCAGCTTATTGGCGATGTTGAATTAGGAGCTTATTTAAGCGGCGGTATGGATTCTGGTTCCATAACGGCTATCGCAGCAAATAAATTTCCCAATCTAAAAAGTTTTACGTGCGGATTTGATTTAAGCTCAGCATCTGGTATTGAGCTTGCATTTGACGAAAGGGTTAATGCTGAAGCAATGTCTGCCAGCTTTAAAACTGAACATTATGAAATGGTTCTCAAGGCAGGTGACATGGAGCGGTGTTTGCCAAGGCTTGCATGGCATTTGGAGGAGCCGCGGGTAGGTCAAAGTTACCCTAATTATTATGCGGCCTACTTAGCGAGTAAATTTGTAAAAGTGGTCTTATCTGGCACTGGTGGTGATGAGCTATTTGGGGGATACCCATGGCGTTATTACAGAGCGGCTAATTGTCAAAATTTTGAAGATTATGTAAATCAGTATTATGGCTATTGGCAAAGATTATTAAGTAATACCCAAATAAAACAAATGTTTGCTCCGGTTTGGGGTGATGTAAAAGATGTTTGGACTCGCGATATTTTTCGTGATGTATTTGCTACACATGATAATGAGCTTAAACGCCCAGAAGACTACATAAATCATTCATTATATTTTGAGGCTAAAACCTTCTTGCATGGATTATTTGTGGTTGAAGACAAGTTGTCGATGGCTCATGGGTTAGAAACTAGAGTCCCATTTATGGATAATGACCTTGTTGATTTTGCTATGCAATGCCCAGTTAGTCTTAAATTAAATAATTTATCTAACGTATTAAAGATAAATGAAAACGATCCCCGGGATAAGCAGGGGGTATATTTTCAGAAGACTAATGATGGAAAACAGATCCTTAGGGATGTAATGAGAAGATATATCCCAGAGGATGTTGTGAAGAGAGAAAAACAAGGATTTTCTTCGCCTGATGCAAGTTGGTTTAAGGGCGATAGCATCAATTTCGTTAAAATGAAACTATTAAATAAAAATGCAAACATTTACAACTTTTTTGATAGAGCCACAATCACATCATTGCTCGGAGAGCATTTGCAGGGAAGCCAAAATAGACGCTTATTAATATGGTCTTTGTTAAATATAGAAGTTTGGCTGGAAAGTTTCTAAGAATATAAAAGCTGTAATATTTAGAATATAAAACAACAAAGAAAGAGTTTATTTGTGACTGTTCTAAATAACTTTACATTGACAGAATACGAAAAGTATTTGAAGGCCACTAAAGCAAAATATCCCTGCGTGGGTTTCGAGGTATTAGATTATGAAATACTCCCAGATCGTTTTGCAATAATTCGTCACGATGTAGATATGTCCCCTTACTGCGCAATTGAAATTGCAAGAATTGAGGCAAGGCATGGAGTTAGAGCAACCTATACAATAATCCTCAATGAAAAATTTTATAATCCGTTTGAAATAAGTGTACGAAAATTAATTGCTGAAATATCTGAACTTGGCCATGATATAGGCCTGCATTTTGATCCAGAGTGGCATGATATTCGATCCGAAGTACAGCTTTCTGATGCTATAAGATGGGAGGCTGACTTATTAAATAAAATACTCCTGAAAGAAAATGTCAAACCTGTAAAAACATTTTCTTTTCATAATACAACTCCTTTTTCAATGAAATGCCAAAAAAGATTTTATGCTTCTTTGAGGAATGCTTACGCTGGTGATTTACAGAAACACGTTCAATACATAAGCGATTCAAATGGTTTCTGGAGGCATCGATCATGGGATGCATTATTAATGGAAGATCATCCGAGAATACAAATTTTGACGCACCCTGAGTGGTGGATGTCGAAAGAGCTTGAGCCTGCTGAGAAAGTTTGCAATGAGCTTTCTAGGAGGGCAATAAATGCATGGCATGAATACAGATCCCATCCAATGCTTAGGAGCAATGATTCGGGTCTTGAGGCCGCGTTAAAAATTCTCCCGTCAATATATGGTCATGAGGGTGATAGCTTACTATTGAGTTGGTTAAGCGGTAATCGTAAAGAGGCTTATCTAAGACTATTTTTCATGTTTGAAAGAAGGGTAGCAGAGGTTTTTGATAGAGTTTTATTGGACAATATTTCCAAACTTGGGCAAGATTTTCTAAATGTCATTAAAAAGCTTTCTCTTGGAGTTGATCTATTGGTCGTGTTTAATATTTTTTTAAATATTGATCACGAAAGGTCTTACGGAATTACTGCGGTCGAATTTAATAATATGATCTTATTAAAAAAATCACTATGCTTTGGTTCTTATGAAATATCAGCAGAGATATTTCAGCAAGAGTTTGATAAATTATGTGAAATAAATAATAAATTTATAGATTGGATTGATGCTTTTGGAAGTATAGACAATATTAATCCTACTATACAGTGCAATATGGGCTATAAAAATAATGATAGTTGGATACATCTATGGCTAGCTGATCACCAAAAACTTTTTGGGATATCAAGCGAATGCATTGAGCAAATGACGGTGAAAGATTACAAGTATGATGCAAACTGAAGATGCAAGCTTAAAGATATTAGTGCTTTGCACTGTAGAAACAGGGCTTGATTCGATCTCAGACTTTATCAGAAGAGGGGGGGGGATTGTAGGTCTAGTAGGCCTGAATCCCAAAATAGCGAACCCTTTAATAGTAAGTGGATTTACGGATGTAGCTATTTTTGCAAAAAAGCATAATATTCCTTACGCTTATATTGAAAGCTATGATTTAAGTCTAGAAGCAGATGCTGAAATTATCAAATCGATGGACTTCAACTTGGTGTGGGTTGCTGGATGGCAAAGATTGGTCCCTTCTTGGTTAATTCAATTAAGTGCGAGCGGGGTTTTAGGTTGTCACGGAAGTCCAGATGGTATAACAGGAGGGAGAGGTAGATCTCCGCAAAATTGGGCGTTAATCTTGGATGCCAATCGTTTTGATTTGGCTTTATTTTTAATTACTCCAGGAGTGGATGATGGGCCAATCGTAACCCAGAGATCCTTTGCATATTTTCCAGGGGACGACATAAGAATTTCATACTACAGGGTATCAATAGCGGTAGCAGACATGATGCTGGAAGTGGTTTCAGACCCAGAGTGTTTACTCACTCCTAAGGCACAGAAAAGTCAGGGCTTTTATTTCCCCAAAAGAATTCCCGAGGACGGTATAGTTGACTGGAACAAAGAGCGTAAATTTATTTTACGTCAATGCAGGGCATTGACTCACCCATACCCTGGACTGCAAACTTATTTTGAGAATATACAAATTATCCTATGGGAGTGCGCTGACTTTGATGATGTTATTGATTCAGATGTTGGCCAAATAAGCAACTGCTTTTGTTCTGGTGAATTTCTGGTTAATTGTAAAAATGGGCGAATATTAGTACGAAAATGGACATCTAATGGAGAATGGGCTCCTGTCCATGGTATGCAACTTGAAGGCCAATCTTTTAAGGCTCAAATGAACAATATTGCCGAGAGACATCAGAGTAAAAATTCATTGCAGATATTAAGTCCCCGTATCACTAGATGGTTAATGGAGTAGCTCTTATTTAATATGGATAGCTATAAACGGAAGCATTAAAGATAGGCCATTATTAATTTTCTTCTTAAATGCTACAATTGACCATGAAACACAAGAGCTTAAAGCCATTCGATCTTAAGACGGCATATAAAGATTCGTATGAAAGATTTGGGGATACCCCTGCTGGAGTTCAATGGCCCCGAGGGCGTCAAGAACTTCGTTTTAATTCCCTTACATGTAATTTTAAAAAGACGAGATTTTTCTCGGTACTTGATTATGGGTGTGGGCTAGGACATTTAAAGCCATATTTGGATGAAAGATTTCCAAATTATGAATATTATGGCGTTGATATAGTGCCTGAATTTATAGCTGCAATTAAAAAAAAAT
This sequence comes from Polynucleobacter difficilis, assembly GCF_003065365.1. NCBI lineage: Bacteria > Pseudomonadati > Pseudomonadota > Betaproteobacteria > Burkholderiales > Burkholderiaceae > Polynucleobacter > Polynucleobacter difficilis. The sequence goes on from NZ_CP023276.1 coordinate 272,062, forward strand.
ACCCAGAAATAATCGTTAATCTAATCGATTCATACCATGACGTAAGCGGAAATTTTGATTACATTGTTATATCGGGTGTATTTAATATTAGGGATGAAAAAATATATTCCCATTACTTGCAAAAAGTTAAATATATTTTAAAGCACTTGTTTAGTATTGCAAAAATCTCATTATCCGTAAACTTTATGACTGATAAAGTAGACTATATGCAGATTCATGCAATGCACTTCAACCCTGCGGAGATGACAAATTTTGTGATGAATGAAATTACACCACGTTTCACATTGGATGCCTCATATATGCCTTATGAATATACGATTACCATGTTTAAAGATTTTGAAATAATTCGCCCAGATAATATTTATAATCCTGCCTAATGAAAATTGAAAAACTAAATATTACTTTTGCTGAAAGGTATGAAAGTTTTTTATTGGTACATCAAGAGGCCCTAATTTACCATTCTTGGCGCTATCAAAATTTTCTTGTGGAGTTGTTGGATTGTTGTCAAGAAACTCGTCTGGTAGTTGATCGTGAGGGGCAAATATTGGCTGCACTTCCATTAATGAGCATGAATGATTGTAAGTATGGAAGGGTTTTTAATTCAATGCCTTACTACGGGAGTCATGGGAGCATTATTGGTAACAATGCCGAAGCAGTACGTATGCTTCAAAATGAATTTCGTGACTTGCATCGTGACAACAAGGTTGCCGCCTCTACAGTTATAGAAAACCCGCTAAGCAAAAATGATAATAACAATTTTGATTATGATTTGTATGTAGAGCGAATTGGACAATTTACTAGAATAGAAAATTTAAAATCAGCTGATCTGATGGAAATATTTCATTCTAAAACTAGAAATATGATTCGTAAGGCATGTAAATTAGGGATTACTTGTGAAGTAGATAATAAAAACTTTACATTCTTAGGCCGTGTACATCATGAAAATATGTTGGAAGTTGGAGGGCTCAGTAAGACATTAAGATCTTTCGAGTTGATAAAAAAACATTTTATTGAGGAAAGTGACTATCGCCTTTATATTGCAAAGCATCAAGGTAGCGAGGTCGCTGGATTATTAGTTTTTTACTACAATTCCGTTGTTGAGTATTACACCCAGTAATTTCAAAGGATTACAGAGATACCCAGGCCCTAAGTTTTTTAATTTTTAAGGCAATGTGTGATGCTGCTTATAGAGGTTATAAATTATGGAACTGGGGGGGGACTTGGTTAACCCAAGATGGAGTTTATCGATTTAAGAGTAGGTGGGGTACATTCGATAAGTCGTATCGTTATTTCATAAAGATAAGTAACTCAGCGTTATACGAGGCATCCTCCGGCGAGATAGCATCAAGATATCCTAATTTCTTTGTCATACCATTTGGTGATCTTAAAATTTAATTTTTTAAAGAGTTATTGGGATCACATAGCTTTAGTTAACAATTTAAAAAATTAATTTCATTATGGAAAAATTAGATATTGTTGTAGGCGGAGGTATTGCTGGACTACTGGCGGCATTAATACTGTCGGAAAAGCAACAGCGTAAGGTTATTCTGATAGAGCGTGAGAATGAATTGGGTGGCCTATTACGTTCTTTTGACTATGGCATATACGGGAAGTTTGATTATGGCATGCATAATATGTACGAGACAGGGATTCGGGAATTGGATGAATTCCTCTTTGATTTACTACCAGATAGTGAATGGCAGATACTTGAAGGTTCAAAGCGAGATTTAGCCGGAGCTATATATGCAGGTAATGTTCAATATAATTCTCCATTTATAGATTTAAGAAATCTCGCTAAAAAAGAACATGAACTTTGCGTAAGTACATTCTTCAGTCAGCTTGATGAGATTGAAACTTCAATAGATAAAAGTGCTTATGAATACAACCGCACAAGATTTGGTGATGAAATTGCAAAACGACTGGATCAAATTCTGCGAAAGCAATTTGGAAAATCATCAAAGCAATTAGATTGGTTTGCAAATTATTTAAGTACATTGTATAGGGTCGTACTATTTGGTGAGTGCGCTATTCAAAAGCTAAATCAATCCAATCACCTTAGAGAATTAATCGCATGGCCTGAGCAACGAACTTTGCCATCTAATCTTGAGTCTGGGCGCAGAGCATATTACCCAAAGGAGTATGGGATGTATCGTATAGTTGACTCTATTAAAGCAAGACTATTAGCTGCTGATGTAGAGGTTTATACAAGTTCTGAGGTTGTAGATATGAGTATTGATAGTGATAGAGTTTCCTCTATTAAAATTAGAGCTGCTGATGGTGAAAAAACAGTTAGTTCACTTGACAATATCATTTGGACATCTGGACTACATTCAGCTGCTAAAACATTAGGTATAAATCTTTTAGAGTATCAATTTGATAGGCCTAGGAAAACTATAGTTGTCAATATGGTTCTTGAGAGGCCTCCATTAATGGAAGACTTATATTATTTATATTCTTTTGAGCTAAACAGCAATATATTTAGAATCACTAACTATTTCAATTATTGTAAGAATGCAACCAGAGCAGATGGTTGGCCAATATCAGTCGAATTGTTGATTGACGAAGTATTGGGGGATAGAGAAATGTGCGATATGGCAATAAATCAGATAATTGATACTGGCATCATACTGAAATATTCAGATGTTATTTTCTCGTGTGCTGAAATAGTTAATCCCGGATTTCCAATGCCTACAATAAAAAATTTTACAGCCATAGAAAGTATTCGCAAAGATATTAACTCGATCGGAGCCAAAAATTTACATGTAGTTGGCGTTCAAACTGAGAAAGATATTTTTTTTCAGAGGGATGTAATATCCCAAGTTTGGAAAAAAATGGAGCAATTAAATTAATATGACAGAAGATCAGCTGGAATTAGGCAGCATCCCATTTTATTGGAGAGCAAAAAGAACAATTTCCGAAATTGATGAAGTGGTGCCTGAAAGATTGCCATTCTCCTTCGCCTTTGAAAAGTCATTGCAACTTTTGATTCAAAAGCCAAATTTACAGGTTAATAGCTGGCTAAATTATGTATATAAAAAGGAGTCTAACGTCGGGTATTTGCAAGAAGGGCATTCATTGGCAGAGTCTTATGGGAATGAGTTCTTAGCTTTTTTCAACAAAACTTTAGATGTAGTGAACATATCTTCACGTAAGGTCCTTGATATTGGTTGCGGCGGGGTGTATCTGCTTAGAAGGTTAAGGGATATGGGGATGGATGTGCGTGGGATGGATCCCAGCCCAATTACCGTTGAAGCTGGAAAAAAAATAGGCATTCCAATAATTCCAGAGTTTTACCCAAGCCCGCTAATGCAAGATAAATATAATGTTATTTACCATTATGATGTTTTGGAGCATGTAGAAGACCCAGTTAAATTTCTTAGCGCTCATCACCAAAATTTAGAGAGGGATGGTTTAATAGTTATCGCAGTTCCAAATTGCAGCAATCAAATAAAGAACGGCGATGCATCTATGGCGATACATGAGCATTTGAATTATTTTGATAAACAATCCTTAGCAAATGTTTTGAATGCAGCAAACTTTGAAATTATATTAATAGAGGAATCTCGTGTAAATGGAGTATTGCTTTGCTCCGCAATACCATCGAGAACTAATAAGAAAATTGCTAATGAAATTTTTTATGAATATAAATTTCAAGAGTTCATTAAAAAATACAAAACGTCAGTAGAGAAAATTAAAAAACTAGCTATGACGGATGGTGAGCTTGGTATCTATATTCCTATTAGATTTCTTCCGTTTATCAATCTTCTCGAGGTTGGCCAAAAAATACGCTTTTTTGATGATGACCCTGGATTATATGGAAAGTATTATGATGGCGTGGATATACCTATTGAAAATTTAAAGGACTTAATAATAACCCCCCCTAAAAAAATAATAATTTGTTCATATGGGTTTGCAAATCTTATATCAGAAAAGATCTGCAATTCATTGGGGCATGAATTTGAGGTCATCAAATGGTCGGACATCTTTTCGTAGGTTTAGAATTGAATGGAAGGCGTCATGAATTTAAGGAAAAATATGGAATGCACTTGCAATAGATGCTTGTTAAATACTTCTTTTTCGGGGGTGGTGATAGCTGATGATGGAATTTGCAACTTTTGTAAATTCCATGACGAGCTTATTGAAAAATATCAAAGCTCTGACGAAAGTAATCAAGGGTTAATACAACTTTTTAATAAAATAAAAGAGGATGGAGCTGGAAAAAAATATGACTGTATTATTGGTGTCAGTGGTGGAACCGACTCCTCTTATCTTTTATATTTAGCCGTAAAAATGGGCTTAAGACCATTGGCGGTGCATTACGATAATACATTTAATAGGGAAATTGCCTCTCAAAATATATATGAAATTACAAAGAGGTTAAATGTTGATTTATATACCCATGTTTTAAATAATGAAGAAGGTAGCTTAATTAAACGAGCCTTCATTCTATCTGAAGTTTTTGAGTTTGATGCCGACTCAGATATTGCATATGTTCAGTTAATGCGAACCCAAGCAAGAAAATGGAGAACTAAATATATTCTTGAGGGACATTCATTCACGGCAGAAGGAATTTCACCGGTTGGACGTGCTTACATAGACGGAAAGTATATAGATACGATAATAAATACATATGGAAAAGGAAGGGTTAAAACACTCCCAAAAATGTCATTTATTCAATTCTGTATTTGGATATTTGTTTACAGGCAAAAATTTGTACGGCCGCTATGGTACTTGAAGTACGAGAAAGAGGCGGCTCGGAAATTGCTTACTGATAAGCTCAATTGGAAGTATTACGGTGGGCATCATCTGGAAAATAGAGCATCATACTTTTCTCATAATATTTGGTTTACAGAGAAGTATAGTGTTGATTATCGGATATTAGAGTTATGTGCCAAATTACGTATGAATTTAATTAATAGAAAAGACGCCGAAGATTCACTTAAGGAGTCGGTAGTGAGAGACTCTGAAAATTTCGAATACATGTGTAAGCGCTTGAATATAGCAGAGACTGAAATGAATAAGATCTTAAATAATGGCCAACAAAGATCTTATAGGGAGTTTAAAACTTATAAAAAACTGTTTGAATTTTTTGCACCTTTTTTTAAATATGCATCAAAAAGACAGTATGTTTCAGAAAGTTTTTATATGAAATATTGTGTGCCTGAAAAAAATATTAGGTGAATTCAGTCTTGGAAAAAAATACAATCACGATTATTGGTTTTCCATATGGAAATATTGGCTCATTGGTTAATATGTTTAAGCACCTCAAAGTTAATTGTGTTGTAGAAAGTGATCCCAAGAGCATTGCAAAAGCTACTCGGATAGTTCTTCCTGGTGTAGGGGCATTTGATCAGGGGATGCAATGTTTGAATTCCGTTTCAGGTCTGATTGATGTTTTGAATAAGAAGGCATTAGTTGAGAAAATACCAATTCTAGGAGTTTGCTTGGGCATGCAAATGCTTACTGATGGTAGCGACGAAGGTAGCATACCTGGATTGGGCTGGATAAAAGGTAAGGCAAGTAGGTTTCCAGAAATGCGGGATCTTAAAATCCCTCACATGGGATGGAATATTTCAACCCCAACACAAAATCATTCATTATTTAAAGATATATCTATTGATCCTAAATATTACTTTGTTCATTCATATATGGTTCAAGCTACCAATCCTGTTAATGTGCTGATGAAGGCAAATTATGGTGTTGAATTTGATTCCGCTATAGGGAGTGAAAATATTTGTGGTGTTCAGTTTCATCCTGAGAAAAGTCACAAATACGGCAAGCAAATTTTAAAAAATTTTTCGGAGATGTAGGATGATTCCAGTAAGAATTATTCCTACACTATTATTGCGTAATGGTGGCCTTGTTAAGACTGTTAATTTCAAGAAATATTCCTATGTCGGGGATCCGTGTAACACGATTCGAATTTTTAATGAAATGGAGGTGGATGAGCTAATAGTTTTAGATATTGATGCAACAAAAAAAAATAATGGAATTAATTTTGCTTTATTGAAAAAAATTGCGAGTGAATGCTTCATGCCAATTGTTTACGGTGGTGGGATAAGGAATATTGATGAGGCAAGCAAAGTATTTAATATTGGTTTTGAAAAAATTTTACTCAACACATATGCATATCAAGAAAAAAATTTGATTCCTGAACTTGTTAAAAAATATGGTAGTCAAGCAATCATTGCCTCAATCGATGTACGAAAAAATTATTTTGGAAATTATCGGGTATTTATAAAATCAGGAAAAATAAAAATCCCATACACTCCTTTGGAGTGGGCTCTAGAAGTCCAAAAACAAGGTGCCGGGGAAATTCTATTGACGTCTATAGACTGTGAGGGTACTTGGAATGGTTTTGACATTGAGCTAACTAGATCAATTGCGGAGAATTTGACAATACCCTTAATTGCAAACGGGGGTGCTGGCACCATAAATGACATTGTTCATGTGGTTAGGCGGGGGAAGGCTTCCGCTGTTGGTCTGAGCAGCATGCTTTTATATCAAGGTAAAGATAAGGGCGTATTAATAAATTTTCCAGAGAAAAATTTAATCGAAGAGGCCTTTGAAACGTATAAAAAAGATGAATGATTGCATGAAAAATTAACTCTGAATAAAGTAAAAGTATATGAAAGCTATAAATGATGGCCAGTCAAAGAAAAAACCACCTTCAATATTTATAGGATTTAGCGAGGTTGCTAATTTTTATACTAATTTGCTAAAAGGTTTCCATAAAAATGGATTGCATCCTAAATTTATGACTTGGGGTCAAAATATTAGAAAATACGGAAATTCAGACTCTGAAACCATAGATCAAAAGATTCTTCATTATCTATCTAAGGGCGCTTCAACAGGATCGGGTAAAGTATTTTTTACTCCGATATTCTGGTGCTACAGAATATTGCTGCTCTTAATTGCATTAATCAAATATGATACTTTTTTATTCTCATACAACTCTTCATTTTTAGGAACATATGATTTGCCTTTGCTTAAGTTATTGGGTAAAAAGATATTTTATTTTTATCATGGGTCTGATGCGAGGCCGCCCTACATAAATGGAAATAACATATATACAGACGTAAATTTGGAGCATGTTAATTTCTTAACTAGATCCATGAAAAAGAAGCTAGCAAGGATAGAAAAATATGCGACCGGTATCATTTCAGCGCCACCCTACAGTCAGTTCTTAACTAAGAGGACTATACATTTTTTATGGGTTGGTTTGCCTTTTGTAGCAATGAATGAGCTAGAAACACCGAACATAGTTTCATCCAGTCTCAAAGTTAGAATCTTGCATGCGCCATCTGTTAGGAAATCAAAAGGAAGTGACATATTCAAACAAATCATTACGGAGCTAATTCAGGAGGGAGAGAAGATTGAATATATAGAACTTTTTAATGTTGAAAATGCCGAAGTTATTGAGGCTTTAAAACATACAGATATCCTGCTAGATGAAATGTACTCCGACACTTGTTTGGCCGGGCTTGCAACAGAAGCTGCATTTTTTGGAGTTCCAACACTTGTCTCTGGCTACTACTCCGATATGGCTCAGGATTTTAACCACAAAAGATTGCCGCCAAGCATGTATGTATACCCTGAAGATATCAAGGAATCACTTAGGTTTTTAGTGAATAATAAAAATATTAGAGATGAATTGGGAAATAGTGCAATGGAATTCGTTAGGGATGCGTGGAGTCCAAAAAAAGTAGCATCTCGTATATTGGCAATTATTAATGGGGATATTCCCATAGATGCAACCTTTGATCCAGCAAAGATAGCTTATTACAATGGATGGGGCGCATCTAAATCAGATCTACACTCTTTTTTAGGTGATTACTTAAGAGTATATGGGGAAGAGGGATTATTTCTTGACCACAATTTAGACTTATTAAAAAAAATCAAGTCATTTACCCTTGAAAAATAATTTAATTATTATAAATAGTAGTCCTTATGAGGATATTGTTAAAAAAGGCGTATCCCATACTTATGAGGACTATCTTGAGGGAGGGTATTTTAATCACATTCACTTTATATGCCCCTTCTCACGAAAATCTAATTCTAATAGATATTCTGAAAACATAACAGTTAGTCAATACGGGTGGGAAACTGGGATTACCTTATTCGATAATATTCCATATATAAAGTATCTTTTAGCACTAAAGTGTCTTTTTTTTGGGTTATCTAATACTTTAAAAATTATTAATTTAGAAAAACCCTCCGTGATAAGAAGTACTGATCCTTACTTATTAGGATTTTTTGGATTTTTAATAAGCAAATTAACCAATAAAAAATTTGTTGTTTCCGTGCATGCTGATTACGATATTGGCTCTGAATTAAATGGCTTTACGTTTAAATTATTTGGGTCACGATGGATTGCAAAGATCTTAGAAAAATTTATTTTGAGTCACGCCGATGCTATTTTTCCTATAAGAATGCATCTAAAGAATAAAATACTATCAAGTCAACCTGAGTTGGCATGCAAAATAGCAGTTTTTAATCACTCAATAGATCTAGTTAATTTCGATAATATTAAATATATATCTATAAAAGATTTATTCTTAATACCTGCTGAAAAAAAGATAATTAGTTTTGCGGGTAGGTTATCGAATGAAAATTTTATTTTTGACCACTTGGAGTTATTAAAAAGAATTATTGCCACCAGAGATGATGTCATGCTGGTGATGATTGGAAGCGGAGAGCTTTATGATGAACTTGTTGGTTGGGTGGATAGCAGTGATCTCAAAAAATTTGTTGTGCTTGCGGGATTTCAACCAAATGAAGTTGTTATCAACCTTAGGAAGCAAAGTAATATTTCATTGTGTCTCATGGGCGGTTATAGCTTGCTAGAGGCTTGTGCTGCTAAAAGCCCTGTTGTTACATATGATGTTGATTGGCATGGTGAATTAATTGAAAACGATAAAACAGGCTTCATATTTCGAATGGGTGATGTCGACGGCATGGCAAATGCTGTAAACGAAATTCTTGAAAAGCCGGCTGTCGCTAAAATACTTGCTGCAAATTCCAGGTTAAGAGTGGTTGAAAATTATTCCAGAGAAGTAGTGGTAAAGAAGAAAGTTTTTGCATACAATCAGATTATTAATAGTGGCTCTGAAAATATTTAATTAAAAGAAAAATATGAATAATATAGCTTATATATGTCCTATAACAAAAGTAAAATTAGATTATCATGCGATATCAAATAAAATTAATTTAGACGATTCAGGATTTTATTATGCAGATAAATCCCCCTATGTGTATCCTGTTATAAATCAAACACCAATTTTCTTTGTATTTCCAACCAAGATAACTCAGAGCTTTTTTGTTCGAAATAGTGAATTAATTCAAAAAATTAAGAAGGGTGGAATCTGTCCAGATAAATCTCCAGAAAAAGGAGAGGCTAGTGTTCAAACAACATTTACCGAGCAGTGGACGAATTTGGGCGATGATGAATTAAGTTTTACTTACACACATGATGATTTGATTTATCTGCATAAAAGTGTTTGGCTGCATGATGACCCAACAATTACAAAAAAAATAAATGTTCTCAACATTGGATGCGGTTTTGGCTTGGAGGCAATGGTGCTATCTGACATCTTCTCTAATGCCACGATATACGCAATTGATCTGAACTTAAGCGTGGTGAAGGCAGGTAAAAATCTAATTGAGAAATCTGGGTCTAAGGTTATCCCCATTGCAGCTTCCTTATTTCATTTACCCTTTGGTGAAGATACTTTTTGCCATATTCATTGTCAGGGGGTTGCTCATCACACATACTCCACACAAGACGCATACAAGGCTATATCAAGGCATGTGAACCCTAAACTAGGCTCTATTTTCTTTTGGGTTTACGCCTGGGAGGATTCAATGGGAATGCCAGGGTTTAGGGGGGCACTCATAAGGATGTATTGGTTTCTTTCCCATAGATTATTGCGACCGATCCTAAGTAGGGCTCCATCATCAGTAAGGGCATTCACAATTTTTACCATGGCGGTCCCCTATCATTTTCTAGTGTCAAAAAGAAGAGGGCGTTTGCGAGATAAGTGGAAATTCAAAAATACTATGCATGGGTTAAGGGATATGTTCACTCCACAATATGCTCACCAGCATAGGTGGAATGAGGTCATTGGGTGGCTACAAGAGTCTGGATTTGAAATGCAGGTTCAAAAAAAACATGATTTTGAAAAGAAATTCTCCCAAAGAATGCTGGGAATCGGTCTCTTTGGTAAAAGGGTAGCGTAATGAAAGGTTATTACGAATTTGAGACTCACTGGAAAATAGCTGCAGATATATCTAGTTATGAGCTAGCCAGATACAAAAGTGGTGCCGACCTAATTCCTGATGATGTGGTTTCGTTGGTTGATATTGGATGTGGAAATGGTGGATTTCTTGCGTCGATAGAGAGGCAAATAGGTAGAGACATAAAGCTTCAAGGGTTTGAAAGATCTGCATCAGCTATCAGTAACAAGTTATGTAAGACTGAGATTGTGAAAGGCGATATTGACAGATTAGATTTTGGCAATCAGAAAGTTGACCTTGTCTCATGTTTGGCTGTATTGGAGCATTTGCCAGAGGCTCTAGAGGCCTCTCTTATTGGTAAGATGATAGATTTGACATCCAAGTACATTCTAATAGATGTCCCATATAAGGAGCGTCGCGTGAGAGTTGCTTGCCCATCTTGCGGATGCAGGTTTGACCCACATTTGCACCTAAGAAGTTATGCAATCAGCGACATTGAGAAAAGATTCCCCGCATTCAAAGTTAAAAAGAAGCTTGTCTTGTCAGGACCAGAATCGCTGCTAACAATCTTGATAAGATTTTTTCGAATAGAAGTTTCAGCAAGCTTAGGGGGGCCTAAAATATGCCCACAGTGCGGCACAAATTCTAAAGAAGTTTTGGACTCTGCTGAAGTTGGTAATAGAGGTGAGCGTTATGATGCCAGGCTTAAAAGTCTATTGAAAAAGATTCAGCCGAAATTTATATTGAAGAGAGAAGTATTTTTATTGCTCGAAAAAATCTGAGATGATGGGTCACTAAATCATGTGTGGAATTGCAGGCATCATCTCCTTGAGAGAAGTTGATAAAGATTTAATAGGACGGATGAAGTCTCAGATCATGCATAGAGGCCCAGATGCATCTGGCATCGCTATGTTAAATTTAGAGGCAACAGAAGAAAATTGCCCGGATATATTTTTAGGTTTAGCACATACAAGATTATCAATTGTTGATCTTTCGTCCAGCTCAGATCAACCCCTTATGTATTTAGGTAGATATACCATTACATTTAATGGTGAAATCTACAACTATAAGCAGTTAAGGGATGAATTAGTTCTGCGTGGACATGTTTTTCAAACATCCTCAGACACTGAAGTGGTCATTGCAGCTTATGTTGAGTGGGGCCCGGATTGCCTAAATAGATTCAATGGAATGTGGGCATTTTGTTTAATAGACACATTGAAAAATCAGATATTCATATCGCGGGATAGGATTGGAAAGAAGCCGTTTTATTTTGCATTAAGGGATGAACAAAGCTTTGTTTTTGCATCCGAAATAAAGGCAATTTTGGAAGTGCTCAAAGCGCCTGTAGAGTATGACTCTAAATTGGTGGATAACTATATTCAAAAAGGACCAGAAGAATGGTGTGAGGATACAGTTTTTAAGGGGATAAAGCGTTTACCACCTGCCACATACATTTATTGCAAACTTCAGAATCTTATGAGCTATCCTAAATTAATTAAGTTTTGGGAGCTTAAGCCAAATTTATCTGATGAAGAATTTAACGAGGCCAAGGCGCTTGAATATGCAAAGCAATATTATGAAATATTAAAAAATTCTGTAGAAATCAGGATACCAGATGAGGTCAATTTCGGGATTACATTATCAGGCGGCCTTGATAGTTCCTGTATCTTGTATTTAGTAAGCGAGATTCTAAAAACTAGAAATTCTACCAATATACCTTTCACATTCTCATCGGTTTATAAAACCTCAGAGTACCAATATTGTGATGAAAGTAAATACATACAAATCTCTGTTAATAGCGTCAATTGCAGATCGTTTTCTATAGAGCCAAATCCTGCTGAATTAGAAGTCGAAATCGAGACTTATTTACGCTTACTGGATACCCCACCTCAAAATACATTGATGTCTAGTTGGTTTACTTATCGACTTGCTAAAAGCCACGGAATAAAGGTCTTGATTGAGGGGCAAGGCGCGGATGAAACACAGGGTGGATATGAGTCATATCTAATGTTTTACATTGCAAATATGCAATTGTTCTCTGCATTAAAAAATTCAATTAAAGCATGGAATGTTGCCGCACAAAAAAAATGGATTGTGTTGGGGTGTATTTTTGCATTTGCCAAGAGCATCTTAGGGAAAAATTATGCAGTAAAAATGGTTGGGCTTTTAAAGATAAGTTCATCCCCATACTTGCCGTTGAACGCTGTTTTAAAAAATTCTCTAGTCAATCCACTGCAAAATTTAATTCATTATGCGGATAGGGGCTCAATGGGACATTCAATAGAATCTAGGATGCCCTATTTAGATTATCGGCTAGTAGAATTTCTTGCATCAGTACCAAGTTGTTACAAAATTCACAAAGGCTGGACAAAATATTTATCAAGAATAGCATTTTCAAACAGATTGCCTGATGAAATTGTGTGGAGAAAAGAAAAAATGGGTTGGCCTGCACCCGAAAGACAATGGTTTGATAAGGAATTGCGAAGATATAGTGATGATGAAATTTCCAAATACATTGGGATTAATGATAAAAAAATCCACTATTTATATAAAAAAAATTTTGGACGTTATGTGCGTTTATATTGTTTGGCAATAAATAAAAAAATATTTTCAAGGTCATGGGGGTAAAAATAATGAATAAGAAAATAATGACTATTGTCGGCGCTCGACCACAATTTATTAAGGCCGCACCAGTATCTTTTGAAATTTCGGAAAGAAATGGACTAGAAGAAGTTTTAGTACATACAGGGCAACATTTTGATGACGCAATGAGTGGGATTTTTTTTCGAGAGCTTGGGCTTCCTCAGCCAAATTTTAATTTGGGAATATCAAATATGGCCCATGGTGATATGATAGGATCGATGTTAATTGAGTTGACGAAGGTGATTGGTTCAGTGAGGCCGGATATGGTTCTTGTATATGGAGACACAAACTCAACCTTAGCAGGCGCTTTAGCCGCAAGAAAATGTAATATTCCCGTTGCACATGTTGAAGGTGGATTAAGAAATTACGATCTTTCTATACCTGAAGATACAAATAGGGTATTAACAGATAGAATTTCTGACATCATTTTTTATTCTACTAATGTAGCTTTTAAGAATTTAGAAATTGAAGGTTTTTTAAACTTCCCGGTAAAAATATATAGAACTGATGATCTTCTAACTGACGCGATAAAGTTATTTAAGAAATATGCAAAGGAGCCTACTAGTCTTATTAAACGTCCATATATATTAGCAACGATTCATAGGGAGTCAAATACAAGTTCAGATAGTTTGAAAATAATTATTAATGCCTTAAATCTGATATCAAAAGACTGCAACATTTATTTTCCTTGTCATTACAGAACCAAAAAAGCAATAAAAGATTTGGATTTAAGTTTGTCCGGCAACATACACTGTGTTGAGCCACTTGGGTACTTGGAAATGTTGTATGCGATTGAAAATTCAAAATTTGTAATTACAGATAGTGGCGGGCTACAAAGAGAGGCATACTTGTTTAATAAAAAATCTTTATTACTAATGGGGTATACGCCATGGGAAGAGTTGGTTGATGGAGGCTATTCGATGACTTCAGAAATTAATTCAAAAAAAATTGCATCAAATTATTTTGATATGAATTCTAAAAATGTAGATTTCAGTACAGAGATATATGGAAGTGGCAAAGGTGCAAAGAAAATAGTGGATGTTTTATTTGAGGTATTAAATGAGGTTTAAGGAAAATGATCGAGCTCTAATATTGGCGCCACATTGTGATGATGGAGAGTTGGGCTTAGGCGGTACGATTTCAAAGCTAGTAAGCGGTAAGGTGGATGTTGTATATGTTGCATTTTCTTTGGCTGAAAAATCAATACCTAAAGGATTGCCGCCGGATACAACGCGGAAAGAAGTTTACAAAGCTACCGATTGTCTTGGAATACCAGCGAAAAATGTAATTCTTTATGATTTTGAGGTCAGAATATTTACGGATTTTAGGCAAAAGATTTTAGATTCTATGATTGAATTGCAAAAAAAAATAAATCCAAAAGTTGTATTTATTCCCTCATTAAGCGATAAGCATCAAGATCATCAAGTTATTGCAATTGAGGCTATCAGAGCATTTAAGGGCGCGAATATATTTTCTTATGATTTACCCTGGAATAGCCAAAAATTTACTCCAAACTTATTTATATCCATTAGCAAAATTGATTTGGATCGCAAAAAAAAATCAATATCTTGCTATGAATCCCAAAAAAATAAAATATATATGAATGACGATTTTGTAGAATCCTTGGCTATAGTGAGGGGTGCACAGTCTAATTATAGATATGCTGAAGCTTTTGAGATAGTGAAATGCAATATAGATTAAACGTAAGCCAAATTGAAATTGAAAAATTTCTTAATCTAAAGTGCAGTAAAAATAGTATTACAGTAAGCAATATTTGCTCTTATTCTCGTCCACTGCAAAATAGTTTGCTTTTTATCAAAAATAATAAAATGCCAGTTGAGCATTTAAAAGGCTGCATTATTTTTTGTCCAAAAGATTATGATCTTAATCAAGGTGAAAATATCCTTTTAAGGGTGGAGAATCCCAAATTTATTTTTTCAAAAGTAATATCTAATTTTGCCCAAAGAAAATTGAAGCAGGGCTTTATTAGCGATGATGTTGAAATTGGGCAAGGATGTGTAATTGGAGACCAAGTTTCTATTGGCGCAGGCACAAAAATATTGAACAACGTTGTCATTGCGCCTGGTGTTACTATCGGATCAGAATGCTATATTAAATCTGGCGCTGTAATTGGTGAAGAGGGTTTTGGTATGGTATTTAATAATAGCAGTATGCCAGAAAGAGTTTTGCATTTGGGCTCCGTTTTCATTGGGGATCATGTGGAAATAGGTGCAAATTGCACCATAGCAAGTGGTAGCATTGACGATACAAGAATTGAAAGTTTTGTAAAAATCGATGATCAAGTCCACGTCGCTCATAATTGCGTAATTCACAGAGGTGCAATTATTACTGCAGGTGTGATTTTTAGTGGGGGTGTTGAGGTAGGGTCTAGAGCATGGATAGGTCCAAACTCAACTATTATTCAAAGAACTAAAATTGGTGAGAAAGCCCTTATTGGAATAGGGGGGATAGTTACAACAGATGTCAATTCATCACAAACTGTAATGGGGATTTCTTCGATGCCATTACGAGCGTTAAGTAAAGCATTAAAAAAAATATTGGATTAAAAATTAAAATAATTTTTTTCGTAGCACCTTTCTTTCCGCCAATTAACCTAAGTGCTACGGAACGTGCTGTAAGGTTGGCAAAATCTCTTTCCGAACACTGCGACATGCTTTATGTGTTTACTCTTGGCAGAATCGGTATCCCAAATAAATGGATAGACTATGAGTTAGAGTCTACCTTTTTAGAAGACCTACCTAAAAATATAAAAATTGTAGAAATAAACTCATTATTTAAAAATATATTATTCATAGACATAAAAAATGGGCAAGCAAAAGCAAATGTATTGGGGGCGTTGTCATACCTAATAACCTCAGATTTAGGCCTTTTTTGGACTCCGAGTCTTTATAAGGAACTAAAAGCATATGCGAAAAAATTAACACCTAAATATATAATTTTTACATGCCCATTCTTTTTGCCAATAATACTCGGGGTAATTCTAAAGAGAAAATTCTCAATTCCATTTGTAATTGATTATAGAGATTTATGGTTTAATAAGCCAATGGGGCATCTTTCTATAATTGGTAAATGCCTCTCCTATATTATTGAAAAGTTTTGTAATAACGAAGCTCATTTAATTTCTACAATATCAAAAACTTACACAAATGAATTGCTTGGTTCAAATCCAAGAAAACTAGTTTTATATAATTTGAATAATAATAATTTTTTTAAATATGATAAAAAAAATAATTTAGAATATTTTAACATTGTATATATTGGATCAATTTATCGCGGGCAACGAAGTTTCAAGCCAATTCTCAATGCTATTTCATTATTTGAGAAAAAAATTAGAAACAAAATTATAATAAATTACTACGGTGATCAGGGTCATATTCTCCTAGAAGAATTTAATGAATATTCAGAATTAAATTTTATCGATAATGGAAGAGTTCTAAAAGAAAATATAAACAGATTGATTGCTGATAGTGATTTGCTAATATCGCTAGTACACACAGATGAAGTTACTACTAAGTTATCAGTAAAAGGAATTATGACGGGTAAAATATTTGAGTATTTGCCGAGTAAGAAGCCCATACTTAATATTGCACCTAAAAATGCGGAACTAGTAGAATTTTTCAAGGAACTTGGGCAAAATCAGGTTTTCTCACATACCGCTAATGATATTTCTGGAATAAGCAAAACTATATTAGAAATAATGGAGTTAAGAAAAAACATAGATATAAAATTACTCCCGACATGGAATCAGTACTTTAATAAATTTTGGTATGAGTTAAATAAAACTTAACTGATTTAATGATAATGCTAAATGAATTAATAAAATTCCTGCCTAAGAATAAGATGAGCAGTCTTATTTTTATAATTCTCATATCAATAATCGTTGGTGTAATTGAGACTTTAAGTGTGGCGGCATTAATTCCGCTTTTAGGAATAATATCAAACGCAGAACTAATAAGTACCAATAAATATCATAAAATTGCATTTGGATTTTTTGGAAATGAAAGTATTAAATCCTATATTATAGTTTTATCGATAGTAACTTTACTTTTTTATTTTTTTAGAGGAGTAATTGGGTTTTATTACAATAAGTTTATATCTAAATTTTCTTTTTCTATATATCTCCACTTTCAAAAGATGCTATCTAGGAAATTTTTAGAAACCACCTATTTAGATTATTTAGGAAAAGATATAGGAGATTATTTAAAATTAATGACTAAAGAGCTTGTTAATATAACTACAATTTATTCGTCTTTTGTATTAATTGTAAGTGAAATAATAATTTTCTTAATGATATTTACTTTACTTTTATATTTTGATGTAAGAACAACGCTATCAGTTACAGCAGTATTATCGTTTATAGGGGTTGTAAATTTATTATATGTTTCAAAGAAGATACGTATTCAAGGGGATGTAAGGGAGTTGGCTGAGAGTCAAATTTATATAAACCTCAAAGAAATTTTCTCGTCATTTAAGTTATTGAAATTTTCTAAATCTACTCCATTTTTTTTGAATAGGTTGGATTCAAATACCTCCAAATTTATAGATGCAAATGTACAAAATCAAACAATAAGTAATACTCCAAGAATAATGCTTGAGACTTCTGCATTTATGCTTGTAATAATAATAGCGGTATTAATTTGGAGTAGAGGATCTGCTGGGGAAGCGATAGCATCATTATCATTATTTCTATTTGCCTTATTTAGGTTGCTTCCTTCTATTAATCGTATTATTTCATCAATAAATATTATTAATTATTCAATGCCATCACTTGATATTATTAGTGCTGAATTATCTAGAAAAGAATATAACTATAATAATCAAAATATTTTATTTTTAGATTCCATTGAATTAAGAAATATATCATTCTCCTACGGCCATGTAAATGTTATAAATAGAGTAAATATAATAATTAAAAAAGGAGAAAAGGTAGTTATTACCGGCAGAAGCGGTTCTGGCAAAACAACTATTGTTGACTTAATCTCTGGCTTGTTAACACCGTCAGAGGGCGATATATTTGTTGATGGAATAAGTATATCAAATCCTGCTGCTAAATTATGGCAACAAAAAATTGGATACCTGCCGCAAAACCCCTATATATGCAATGATACAGTAGAAGAAAATATTTTTTTTGGGATGCCGCCGGATTATGAGAAGTTAATAAATGTGTTGAATAAAACACAAATGCTCGACATTTTTACAAACGATAATCTTGGCTTTAAGGTCATTCTTGGGGATGGCGGAGCAAGATTAAGTGGGGGGCAGAAGCAGCGAATTGCCTTAGCTCGACTGCTCTATGCTGAGACGGAAGTAATTATTTTTGATGAGCCAATAGCCTCATTGGATAAAAATACTAGCAATGAAATTATTGAATTACTGTTTGATGCTGAGTCTAATAAAACAATAATTGCAATTGACCATAGTGGTTATATTAAGAATTACTGCGATAGAGAAATTGTTGTTGAAAATGGCACTATTAGTGCTTTTAATTTACGCTAAGCAAGTTTCTAAATGTTCACTATTTATCCAAATTATTTTAAAGCTGAAATATTCGAAATTAATGAGATATATTATAGTAAATTTGCATTATGTAATATTACATTACTTTTATTTATATTATCTTTAATTTTCGGATTTAAATTATTTCGCAGTTGGAAAATAGCTTTTACATTATCATTTATAAAATCCGCATTCTTTTTTTTATTTTTTTTCTTTTTTTTTAATGCAACAAATTTTAACGAAATTGATTCATTAACTTATATTGAGGGTACAAAGGCTTTAGTGGAATCTGTCAATAGCGTGGATGCCTTTATAAACTTTGATAATTTTAGGAATTACGGACAGGGACATTATTTTTATTATATTTATAGCTTCATATTATGTAAAATATTTGGAACCTATATCTTTGTTCCAATAGCATTTAATATCATAAGTACATATTTTGGTGGTTATTTAATCTTTCAGATATTAAAAAAATTTTATAAAATTAATAATGAAGTTTGTAAAGTTTTGACGATCATATTTTTACTGCATTGGGAAAACATATTTTGGAGCAGTTTTTTTAATCTTCGAGATATCCTTATACAAACATCAATACTTGCAACAACATATCTTTTTATTAAATTTACTACAGATGATAGTAAATATAAAATTTTGAATTTTGGCATTCTTTTAATTTCATTCTCAATTTTATTTATTCTGAGGGTCCATATTGCAATTGCGCTTTTTGCCCTATTTTATTTTTTATACTTCTTTATCAATGGAATTTCATCAAAAAAAATACTAGGAATCCTACTTATGTCTGTCGTGGGCTTTTTCTATACAAGTGAATTTTTAAATGTAGTTATTAAATGGCTTGAATTTTTTGATTTAGGATATGGACTTAAGATGTTAAGATATTTTTTCTCACCCGCCCCATTTACGCATCTGTATGGAGGATATGGTTATTTAATATTGTCAACGCCACTTAATATAATTTTATTCCCATTTACTATTATAGGCGTAATCTATTTATATAATAAAAATAAAATTACTACACTAATATTATTTTCTGTTTTATTATCAATTACTTTTATTATGTCAGGCTATGAAAATGTACAAGGCCCAAGACAAAGGCTAATGATAATTCCTTTTCTGTATATTTTTCAATCGATTGGGTTTTTAAGAGCTATTAGTCACTTCAAAAATACTTTTAACAACAAAAATCAACTTAATTAGTTTAAATTTTTTTATTTAAATCAGGAGTATGCATTTGGTAAGGATAATTCATATTATTATTGGATTGAATGTTGGCGGAGCTGAAATGATGCTAGTACGTCTATTAAAATATAAATCTATAACTGGTGGGTTCGAATGCATGGTGGTTTCTTTAACGGACGTTGGTAAATTAGGGCCGACTATTGAAGGTATGGGTATCAGAGTAATTGCTATTAATATTACGTCGATATTAAATTTACCTTTTTCTTTTATAAAGCTTATTCATATAATTAAAGAATATAGGCCTAATATAGTACAAACTTGGATGTATCACTCCGATTTACTTGGTGGAATTGCGGCTCGAATTTGTGGTGTGAAAAGAGTTATATGGAACATCAGAAATACACAAATCTCACATAAAAATTTTAGCCTCTCATATTTTCTAGTAAAGCTGTGCGCTGTTTTTTCTTATTTCTTACCAACTAATATTGTTTGCTGTGCAAATTCCGTGCTTTCGTTTCACGTGGCAAGGGGGTTTAGTCGAAAGAAAATGCTTGTTATTAATAACGGTTACGAATTACCAAAGAAATATATTTTTTCGAACTCTGAAAAGATATTTTCTAGGGAGCGGATAGGAATAAATCGAGATGACTTTATCATTGGTGCTGTTGGTAGATTTGATATTTTGAAGGACTACAAAAACTTTATTCTTGGCGCAGCTGAATTCGCTAGAGTTGTTCCTAATACTAAATTTATTTTAGTCGGTAAAGATATTAACTGGAATAATTACCTGTTGGTTAATTGGATTTTAGAGGCTAATATGTCTACTAACTTTATTCTTCTAGGTGAGCGTAGCGATATTAATGAATTATTTTTAGCGATGGATATTTTTTGCTCGTCATCAAAATCTGAAGGCTTCTCTAATGTAGTGGCAGAGGCTATGGCTATGAGGTTGCCATGCGTTGTTACAAATGTGGGTGATTCAGCTTTGATAGTCGGGGATTCTGGCATTGTGGTGCCGCCGGAAGATTACGTTGCTCTCTCAGAAGGTTTCTTTGAGTTATTTTCGCTTGGTGCTTGTGGCCGCTTATTAAGAGGTAGTCGGGCTAGGGAATTGATTATTAATGGATTTTCGATTGATTTTATCGGTTCTCTTTATATGAAATTATATCTTTCGGACGAAAAGCACTGTGCGTAAAAATTCATTAAATGAAGATAATGCAACTATCAAGGGATTCGGCGATGAATGGGAAAGATTTGATCAGTCGGATTTAGATAAAGAAGAAGCGCAAGAATTATTTCAACGATACTTCGCAATATTTCCTTGGTGGTCGCTACCAGACAATGCAATTGGTTTTGATATGGGCTGTGGAAGTGGGAGATGGGCACTTTTAGTTGCCCCAAAAGTATTTAGACTGCACTGCATTGATCCAAGCTTGGCTTTGCATGTAGCAAAGAAAAATTTGATCAATGAAAGAAATTGTACATTTCATGCTGCTAGTGTGGGCGATGAAATCCTTGAGGAAAATTCTATGGATTTTGGTTATTCCTTAGGGGTACTTCACCATATACCAGATACTCAGGCCGGGATAAACGCCTGTGTGAGGTTACTTAAGCCAGGAGCACCATTCCTGCTTTATCTTTACTACGCTTTTGATGGCAGACCTTTTTGGTTTCGTAGTCTATGGAAAATTAGCGATTTTTTTCGCCATTTTATAAGTCGACTTCCATATGGCATGCGCTATTTAAGTACCCAGTTATTTGCCTTTCTTGTATATCTCCCTCTAGCTAGATTATGTCTTTTTCTTGAGAAGTTGGGTGTTAACGAGGATTTTATTGATAGGCTGCCCCTTTGCAGTTATCGTAAGTCTAGTTTTTACACTATGAGAACAGATGCTCTTGATCGATTTGGGACTAAACTGGAAAAACGTTTCAGTAAGCAACAGATTGAACAGATGATGACAAACGGCGGGCTAATTAATATTTCCTTTTCTGAAAATGTGCCTTATTGGTGTGCGGTTGGATATAAAGGAGGTTAAATTTGTGCGGTATTGCAGGGTTTATCGATCAACAATCGGGCTTTAATTCTCAGGGCGCTCTGTCACGAATGGCAGGATCAATTTCGCATCGAGGCCCTGATGATAGTGGAGTGTGGCACGATAATCGATTTGGTGTTGGACTGGCCCATACTAGGCTTTCAATACTTGATCTCAGCGTTGAGGGTAATCAGCCGATGATTTCAATTAGCGGCCGATACACTTTAGTATTTAATGGAGAAATCTATAATCATTTAGAAGTTCGAGAATTGCTTTCAAGTAGAGATAATAGTATCGAAATTTTAAGGTGGAGGGGACATTCTGATACCGAAACTTTATTAGCTGCTTTTGAGGCTTGGGGTATTAATAAAACGCTACAGAAGTCGGTTGGTATGTTTGCATTTGCCGTTTGGGATAATCTTAAGCGTACGATTACTCTTGGTCGAGATCGTATGGGAGAAAAACCTCTTTATTACGGATGGCAAGATGGCATATTTCTTTTTGGGTCAGAGCTAAAGGCGCTTAGAGCGCATCCAAGATTCGAGAATAGGATAAATCGCAATGCAATCGCATTGCAATTAAAGTATAACTACATACCTGCGCCCTATTCAATCTATTTGGGTGTGCATAAACTAATGCCAGGAACTACACTCACTATTTCGCATAGCGCATCTCCAGCTTCTGGCTTTGAACTAACACCTTATTGGAGTCTTAATGAATCCCATTCCAAAAGTTTTGATAGTAAATACTATGGCCGGGATATTGATGGAATTTCTCAGCTTCACTCCCTCTGTCTAGAGTCAATTAAGCAGCAAATGGTTGCCGATGTACCGCTTGGTGCTTTTTTATCAGGGGGCATAGATTCATCTGCTGTCGTAGCAATGATGCAAGCTCAATCAGTTAGACCAATTAGTACATTTACCATTGGATTTTCTGAGTCGATCTATGATGAGGCAAATTATGCAAGAGAAGTTGCTAAACATTTGGGAACTAACCACACTGAACTTTATGTAACGCCTCAGCATGCATTGGATGTAATCCCAAAATTACCATCGCTATATGATGAGCCTTTTTCTGATTCGTCACAAATACCAACATACTTGGTATCTATGTTGGCCCAACAGCACGTTAAAGTCTCTCTTTCAGGCGATGGCGGAGATGAATTATTCGGGGGCTACAACAGGTATTTATTCACCACATCTATTTGGAAAAAAATTAGTTATTATCCACCTAGGCTTAGAAAAGCTTGTGCAAGGCTAATTTGCAAGATTCCACCGCATAGATGGAACATAATATTTAATTCAATTGACCATCTGCTTTTCAGTCGATTCCAATTTAACAATCCTGGAGATAAACTTCATAAATTATCAGGAATACTCGGAGCATCTAGTGTAAAAGAGATATACCTTAGCCTTATTTCCCATTGGGAAGATTCATTGGATATTGTTCTTGGTTCGGAAGATGTGCCGACAATTTTTAATGATCCTAATGGGTGGTCTATAACTGAGCTTGCTGAAAACAAAATGATGTTTTTGGATATGGTCAGCTACCTGCCTGACGACATATTAGTAAAAGTAGATCGTGCAGCTATGGGCGTTGGGTTAGAAACAAGAGTTCCGCTCTTGGATCATAGAATAGTTGAATTTTCTCAAAGCATACCTTTGTCTATGAAAATACGAAATAGGCAGGGAAAATGGCTATTGCGCAAGGTATTAGATCTCTATGTTCCTTCAAATCTAATTGATAGACCTAAGATGGGATTTGGAGTTCCTATCGGCGAATGGTTACGTGGCCCCTTGAAGCATTGGGCTGAGGATCTGCTCTCCGAGTCAAGACTAAAGAAGGAGGGTTATTTGGCTCCTGTTCCAATACGAAAAAAATGGGCTGAACATCTGTCTGGAAAGCGTAATTGGCAGTATCACTTATGGGATGTATTAATGTTTCAGGCCTGGGTTGCCGAAAATAATGTGTAATGGCAAAAATATTATTTGTTGTTAATGTAGATTGGTTTTTTGTATCACATCGACTTCCTTTGGCTTTGTCGGCTCTCGAAGGTGGGCATGAGATACATATTGCCTGCACTTTAACGGATAAGGCAAAATATTTAAAAGAGTTGGGAATAAGATTGCATTCACTTGAATTTAGGCGAGATAGTATCAACCCTTTTGCTTTGCTGGCAATACTATGCAATATGTATAGTCTTTTTAGGAGAATCAAGCCCGATATAGTGTATTTAATAACAATTAAGCCGGTCCTAATGGGCGGTATTGCGGCTAAGCTCGCTAAAGTTCCAGCTGTTATAAGCGCGGTACCTGGATTGGGATTTGTATTTTTAAATGCAAAGAGTTTTAAGCAAAAACTATTAAGATATCTAATAATTCTGCTGTACAGACAATCCTTTTCTCATAAAAATCAAAAAATTATATTTCAAAATTGTTCTGATAAGGATTATTTACTTAGTGCCTCCAAGGCTTCTTCAATCAAATCTGTTCTGATACGGGGGGCTGGTGTGTCACTGGAAAAATTTCCATATATCTCTCTATCAGAATCGGTTGGTGAGAGACCTTTGATTGTGGCTATGGCGAGCCGACTTTTAAAAGATAAAGGTGTATTTGAGTATGTTGAGGCGGCCAAAATACTAAAAAAAAGGGGGAATTCAGCAGATTTTTGGTTGATTGGTGCACCGGATCCGTCAAATCCTGGCAGCATAGAATTTTCTCAAGTTGAGGTTTGGCGTAAGGAAGGTTTTGTAGAGTGCTTGGGCTATCGCACTGAGATTGCAGAACTATATTCAAAGGCGTCAATAATTACCCTACCATCTTATGGAGAGGGGTTACCTAAGTCATTGATTGAGGCGGCAGCTTGTGGGCGCCCAGTAATTACAACAAATGTACCGGGATGTCGCGATGCAATTATTCAAGATATAACAGGATTATTGGTTCCTCCAGGTGATGCAATGGCGCTTGCAAATGCAATTGAAAAATTACTTTTAGATGAGCGAGCTCGAATCAAAATGGGTGACGCAGGCCGTAAGCTAGCTGAAAAAGAGTTTGATGTTGGAGCGGTGATAGCATTACATAATAAAATTTATAATGAACTATTACGAAATTCCTAATTTAAAAATTATAAACATGAATGATATTATTGCAGTTACTGGGGCCAGTGGATTTATAGGAGCTGCCATATGTGAAAGATTGGAGTCGGATGGATGTAAGGTTCGAAAGTTATCTCGATTTTTAGATTCTCAAAGAGGCTTGATTGCTATTGGTGAAATTGATGGACATACGTCTTTTAGAGAGGCGTTAAAAGAGGTGTCTGTGATTATTCATTGTGCTGGTCGCGCGCACATTATGAATGAGCAGTCAACCGATGTGCTAAGGAAATATAGGTTAATAAATGTTGAGGCTACATTAAATTTGGCTAGGCAAGCTGCTGAAATTGGTGTTAAGCGTTTTATTTTTTTAAGTTCAATTAAAGTAAATGGGGAGTGGACAAAAGGGGATAGTGCTTTTACTCCGCAGGACTTACCAGATCCAAGAGATCCATATGCAATCAGCAAATATGAGGCTGAACTTGGCCTTAAAAGAATTTCTGAGCAAAGTGGAATGGAGATCGTTATCATTCGCCCCCCCCTTGTTTATGGGCCAAATGTAAAAGCCAATTTTTCGAGAATGATTAATTTAATTCCTAGGATTAAATTTTTCCCACTTGGGGCCATAAAAAATAAGAGAAGCTATATTTTTTTAGATAATCTCATAGATTTAATTATTTTATGTATGACACATCCTGCTGCAGCGAATGAAGTATTTTTAGCATCCGATTGCCAAGATATTTCTACTCCTGATCTTATTAGAAGTATAGGCTTTGCGCTTTCTCGATCAGTTTATTTGATTCCTGTGCCCGTTTGCTTTTTGCGTTTTCTTTTTTCGATTTTTGGGAGAAAGGATATTATTATTCGGATTTGTTTTTCGCTTAGAGTTGATGTGACCAAGAGTATTGAAATGCTTGGGTGGAAGCCAAAAGTAAGTCTGGATGAAGGATTGTTAAAAACGGTATCAATTTTTAACGAGTCAAAATGTTTGGTCGAGAAAGTTCCAGAACTTATGAATCGGAATTAACTGGTAATGGGTCTTCAATTTAAATTTATATGAGACGCTTTTTTGATATTTGCCTTAGTGTTATTTGTATTTTAATTTTGTCTCCACTGATTTTGAGTTTGGGGTTTATGGTTAAGCTTACTTCTCAAGGCGCTATGCTATATTGGTCGGAACGTGTTGGTAGGAATAATATATGTTTTAAGATGCCTAAATTTCGCACGATGAAAGTTGGAACTCCTACTGTGGCAACTCACTTACTTTTTGGCTCAAGTCAATACTTAACGCCAATAGGTTCATTCTTGCGGAAATTTAGCTTGGATGAATTGCCACAGCTATGGAGTATTTTAGTTGGAGATATGAGTTTTGTGGGGCCTCGTCCTGCGCTGTTTAATCAAGATGACTTAATTGCTTTACGGACTCAATATGGATTGGATGAGATGTTTCCAGGATTAACGGGCTGGGCGCAAGTCAATGGACGCGATGAATTGTCCATTCCTGATAAAGTGCAATATGACTTGGAGTATCTCCAAAAGCAATCTTTTTGGTTTGATATGAGGATAATAGGTCTAACTTTTTTAAAGGTAATTCGGCGTTCAGGTGTTTCTCATTAATTCGGCATAAAAAACTTGATAAATCAAGGCATAGAAATCTTTCTTTTTTACACACTATTGTTGATTAGACGGTTTATTTAACTACTAATTTTTTTTAGTGTATTTCTAGATAGATACTCCTCATTTTTGTAATTAAATCTAGCACCCAAATTTAATTTTATAATTTATAAGAATCTTTGTGTCAATTAATGCAACTAAACAGTCACTATTAAATCTTCCTCGTTCGGTTAAGCGGGGCTTGGTGATTTTTGTCGATTTGCTAATTTGTGGATTTAGCGTTTGGCTTTCATTTGGGCTTCGCTTAGATCATTGGGAATATTTTCAGAGTCCGCAGTGGTTTTCCTTTCTTGTTGCCATTGGTTTTTCATTCCCCCTCTTTGTGTCCTTTGGTCTATACCGTGCTATTTTTAGATATATCGGCACAGCCGCTTTTATTTCTATTAAGCGCGCTTTTATTGTTTATACGGTATTGTTTTTTGGTGTTTTTACACTCTATGGAGTTGATGGCGTGCCTAGGTCGATCGGTGTCATTCAGCCGATGCTATTGTTTTTTGGAATTGGTGCTAGCCGATATTTTGTTCGGTATTGGTTGGGGGGCATCAATAATGTTCAAAAGGCCTTTCACCGAGCCCAGCCGATTGCTCTGATTTATGGGGCTGGTTCTGCAGGCCGCCAATTGGTATCTGGCTTGATTAGTAATCATGAGATGTTGGTTAAAGGCTTTATTGATGATGATCCCCATTTGCAGGGAGGTACGATCAATGGAATTTCGGTATATCCCAATACTGACCTTGAAGACTTAATCCGCCGTCTTGATATTACCGATGTACTTATGGCCATTCCTTCAGTAAGTCAAGAGCGCAGAAATGAAATTATTGCTTCATTAAATGGCTGTGGGGTCCGTGTTCGAAGCTTACCTAGGCTGATTGATCTTGCTTCTGGCAGAGTTAGGGTATCGGACCTGCATGATTTAGATATGAATGACTTGCTTGGTAGGGCAGTTGTTCCTCCTGAAATTAGCTTATTAGAAAAAAATATTCTGGGTCGAGTGGTTTTGGTAACGGGAGCTGGCGGATCTATTGGCAGTGAGCTATGCCGACAGATTATTAAATTTTCACCTAAATCATTAATTTTGATCGATAGTAGTGAGCACTCCCTCTATCTTATTTATGAGGCATTACAGAGGACCCTCATAGGCCTTGAAGACGAGCGTTTAGCTGGTGATAGTGATGATACTTTTTCTTCATTAAATGCTGAACTGTCAATCGAGTTAGTGCCGTGCTTGGCTTCAGTGCGTGATCACGACCTACTATTGAAGATATTCAAGATCCATAAACCGGCTACGGTCTTTCATGCGGCAGCATATAAACATGTTCCCTTGGTAGAGCAAAATCCTACCGAAGGTATTCGTAATAATGTGTATGGCACATTGACCTGCGCGCAAGTCAGCCTTGAGTGCGGCGTTGGCAATTTTATTCTAGTGAGTACGGATAAGGCTGTTAGACCAACCAATGTGATGGGGGCTAGTAAACGTATTGCTGAACTAGTTTTGCAGGCAATGGCAGATCTTGCTATTAAAGATAAGCACGCAACTAATTTCTCTATGGTGCGATTTGGCAATGTGCTGGGCTCTTCAGGATCAGTAGCGCCACTATTTAGTGCTCAAATTGCAGCGGGCGGACCGATTACATTGACTCATCCTGAGGTAACGCGGTATTTCATGACCATTCCAGAGGCGGCGCAATTAGTGATTCAGGCAAGCGCAATGGCAGAGGGAGGGGATGTCTTTGTATTGGATATGGGTGAGCCAGTCCGTATTTATGATTTAGCCACCAAAATGGTGTATTTATCTGGCCTACTGGTAAAGGATGAGGCGCGCCCTCATGGTGATATTGAGATTAAGATCACGAGTTTACGCTCAGGTGAAAAGCTCTATGAAGAGCTTCTTATTGGCGATAATCCGCAGTCAACGGTGCACCCTAAAATCATGAAGGCACATGAAGAGTTTTTGTCTTGGGGTGATTTGCAGAAGGAGCTTGAAAAGCTGAATCTTGCCTTAGAGTCATCTGATGCCAGACTGATTAAAGAGACGCTTAAAAAGTTAGTTCCTGGCTACCAGCCTAATTAGTCTTTATTTGAGTAGGGCATTAACCGCCAATAAATCCTGATCCGTGAGTGCCGCAGCTTGGGCTTTGAGTCTCAAGGCATTGAGGATGGTGTCGTATCTGGCTTTGTAGAGCGTTGCTCTTGTCGTGAAGAGAGCGTCGAGCGCAATCAAGACATCCAAATTAATTAAAGTGCCGACATCAAAACCCAGTTGACTCGATGCCAAGGCAGAGGCCGATGATTTTTCTGCGGCCTCAAATGCTTTAACGGTAGCAAGCCCGCCATAAAAGCCGGTAAAGGCTTGGCGTGTTGCTTGAGCAGCAGCTCTACGTAAATTGTCGTAATCCGATTTGGCTTTATCCACTAGCGCTGCCCGTTGTCGAATCACCGAGTTATTAAAGCCGCCTGAGAAGATCGGCAAACTCATCTGCAGGGCAATGGTGTTATTAAAGATGTTTTGCGTAGTTGATGGATTAAAGTTGGTCGGAGAGCCGTTCGCTGCGTTAAAGCCAGTCGTGCCTACAAAGTTCACTGTGGGGTAGTTGGCTGCCAAAGAACCCCGATAGGAGCTTTGGGCAATATCGACATTGAGTTGACTAGCGAGAACCCCATAGTTGGCTGCTTCAGCTTGCTTAATCCAGTCAGTTAATTCTTGGCCGGGGGGCAGCTTCGGGTTGACGCTTTCTGCAATCGGTATGCCTTTGGCATCTTTTATCTTGGCTCTGGGATCAGCAACCACACCTTCAATTTTAGCGTCTTTTGCAAGTGGCCTCAGCGGCGGTACTGGGTGACCAACGATCTGCTCAAGCACACCGCGCCTGACGATTAATTCTGCTTGGGCGGCGGTCTCTTGGGCGTTGGCTAGATCAAAGCGAGCCTGCGCATCATTGGCATCGACAATGGTTGCTGAGCCCACTTCAAATTTGGATTGGGCGGCTTGGAGCTGCTGCTTAATCAAGGCCTTTTTATTTTGGAAGAGTTCGACGTTGTCTTGCGCCGTGAGCACATCAAAATAGGCCTGAGATACCCGAATGACTAGATCTTGTTGGGCCTGTAAAAACTGTAAGTCCGATACTTTAGTGATTAAGTCACCTTGCTTAAATACCTCGAGGGCGGCGGCATTAAAAACTGGCTGGGTTAAGCTAACCGTGTAGCTCTTTTGATCAAAGATACGGCTATTGCCTTCGCCATGTTGGAAAAACCGGGTAGCAGTCGGGTTCGCGGAAACTTGAGGCAACAGTGTCGATAAGCCTTGCCAATAAATCTCTTTATTGGCAGCGTAATTAAAACGGGCGCTATTGAGAACCGGATCATTAAATGCCGCTTCTTGATAGAGGCGCATCAGATCGATGTTTTGCCCAAAATTGACGGCATCGCGTGGATTGATGCTGAAATTACTAAATGCCGGAACACTGCTCGAGGCAGGCGCTGTTAATGCTGGCGGCAAGGAAAGATTTTGATTGCCTTGAGCCGCGCTCGGCATTTTGCCGGTTGCATCGGGCAGCACAGTCACTTGGCCGGCTGCGGGCCCATTGCGATCTTGGACTGGATTAACTGCTTGCGCCAAAGCACTTGCAGGAATGCTCAAGACGATCGCCCCCCAAATGCCAGCGCTCATCACGTCCTGTAGGTAGCGGCGCTTAAAGTGGGTGGGAACTGAAAAAAACGGCAAGGTCATTCAAATTGGCATTAGCAAAAAATAGATGAAAAATGAGTACTGAATAGCCTTCAGTTTAAGGCTAAACCGACTCTGAATGCCTAAGACCGCCGGCCTATAGCAGGAGGGCTATTTCCCCGGGCTGGAATATGGGCTTGGCATTGCTCGCAGGTCGTAAAATCAGACGATGGATCTATTACTACTGGGCAAGGCCCTCATTCTTGGCATTGTGGAAGGCCTGACCGAGTTTTTACCGATTTCCAGTACGGGGCACCTGATTTTGGTCGGTGACTTACTGGGCTTTAATGATGAGCGCGGTAAGGCCTTTGAGGTGATTATTCAGTTTGGTGCTATTTTGGCGGTTTGCTGGGAGTTTCGTAGCAAGCTGTGGTCAGTCGCTTCTACAATAAAGACCAATAGCGCTTCTCAGCGCTTTGTAATCAATGTGCTGATTGCCTCATTTCCGGCGATGACCTTGGCCTTGCTATTGGGTAAATACATTAAGCAATTTTTGTTCTCGCCGGTACCTGTTGCCACGGCCTTTATCGGCGGCGCTCTAATTATTTTTTGGGCAGAGTATCGCCAAACGCAAATGGCAAACGCCAGCAGTAGCGCAGATAAAACAGCGAAAGAGGGCAAGAGGGTGATTGCATCGGTCGATGATCTCAGGCCGCTGGATGCCTTCAAAGTCGGCTTAGCGCAGTGCGCTGCACTCATACCGGGAACCTCCCGCTCCGGTGCCACCATCATTGGCGGCATGTTGTTTGGTCTGCCAAGAGCAGTTGCCACCGAGTTTTCTTTTTTCTTGGCCATTCCAGTGATTGGTGGCGCTACCGCATATGAGCTTTTAAAGCTTTGGATCAATCCCATTCAAACGAGTGGTGCAGAGACCATGCATTTTGGCTGGGCAATTGTGGTGGGCTTTATAGCGGCATTCATCTCCGCATTTATTTGTGTACGTTGGTTAATTCAGTATGTGGCGTCTCATACCTTTGTGCCGTTTGCCTGGTACCGCATTGTGTTTGGTGTGGTGGTGCTGATTACAGCATATACAGGTTTAGTTGCGTGGTCGTAATGCAGTCCTAGATAGGTGGTTGCTTCTTACCAAGCGCACCATCTTGAGCTAATTGACTCATTCCGTTTGCTTTGGCAATCGTCCCAAGTACTTTACTTATAAAGGTAGGATCATCCCCTGCCTCCGCCAAGCAGGCCTCAAGGTAAGCGGCCATATCCTCATCGGTTTTGAGGTGTTCTGCACTATTCCATTTGCGTAGTTTTATTTTGCTCATTTATTCCCCCCCTCTCTTTCAATGGTCTTTTGAACTATTACAGGATCCGCTTAGGCGCGTTCAGTAGAGCCAATCAATGCGATTACAAAGCTAGGATTTGCAACCTACTTTATAAAATTCGCTATAGCTATTATTGGGTAGAGAATATTCTGTGTATTCATTTGCCAAATAGATCGGAATGCGTACCGGTACGCTCAAAGCGAACCTCATCTATTAGTGGGGTATAAATTAAGATCCAATCCGGTTCGATGTGAAGATCCCGATTGGGCTTCCAATGACCTTTGAGAGGATGATCGTTCAGTTCTCGTGGCAGTGCTTGATTGTTTAGCAAAAGTTCGATGATGCTTTTGAGCTTGCCCATGTCTTTGCCACGCTTTTGTGCCAACTTCACATCTCGCTTAAATTGACCTGTATAACTAGGAATCCGCATTAAATCCCTAATTGCTCAAATAGTTGGGACGCACTTTTAGCTGTAAATACATCCTCACCTTTGCGGCTTTGGGTGATTGTCTTGGCAGTTAATGGGTTAGGCACTCTACTTTGGGCGATATAGAGGCGCATGAGATCCCGGATAATTTGCGCAGCAGGGCGATGGCGTTCAGTAGCGATCGCCATGAATTCATCGCGCAACTCGCTTTCCATCTTGATCGACATTTGCACTTCTTTAGTCATAGTGGGGCACCTTTTTGTCTTAATGCTGCTATTTTATTAGGTATCTAATTAATATTCAATAGATACCTAATAGGTATCTATTAATATGCTGGGAGGGCAGGGAATATGTAATTTCACTTAGTTAAATACAGCTATTTTCATATAAAAAACGATGTTTTCACTGTAGATTCCTACCAATTTTTTCTTTCAAGCAGAATTAGATATGCCTTTTCTTTGCAATTCTTTTATATTTCCCGATTGGGAATATTTGCCTATAAAAAAAGCATTTACCTAATAAATTACCTGATCGGGAAATTATGTAGAAAAAACCGGAAATTTCCCGTAAAATTTCCCGATCAGGAAATAATTATGAGCAGACCTATTCAAACCCCTCAAGATCTTGGCCGCATCGTGCGCGAGACACGTAAGCGCCTTAAATTGACCCAGCCGCAATTGGCGCTGGCTGCCAATGTGGGGGTTAGGTTCATTGTTGAGCTTGAAGCAGGCAAATCAACCCTCCGATTGGAAAACATTTTGAG
Source organism: Polynucleobacter difficilis (assembly GCF_003065365.1). Taxonomy (NCBI): domain Bacteria; kingdom Pseudomonadati; phylum Pseudomonadota; class Betaproteobacteria; order Burkholderiales; family Burkholderiaceae; genus Polynucleobacter; species Polynucleobacter difficilis. Next base: position 304,641 of record NZ_CP023276.1, read on the forward strand.
GGTGATTCAAGCTTTGGGTGGTGTATTAAGTGTGGTGGGTATGGATTCCCTTATAGGAAAATTGAATGAGAATAGTTCCCATAATCCCGAGCCCGTAAAAAATACTGACACCCCAATGCCCCTATGAACATCACCATTGATGCCCTAACTAGTAACATTCAATTGGCTTTAGCGCCGGTGTTCTTACTCACTGCGGTAGCCACCTTGGTGGGTGCTATTTCAACGCGCTTAGCCAGAACAGTAGACCGCATGCGCTTTGTGCAAAATGCCTTATATGGCAGCCAAGCCCTTTCGGACAAGTTACGCATGCATTATGAGATTGAGCTGCGTGAGTTTAAGATGCGGGGCCGCTTATGCACCGTCGCTATCTTCTTTAATGTACTCAGTGGCGTGTTGATTTCTTTAACGGTATTGGAGCTGTTTTTCTTTCAGACTGGCTCGGTAGCACTGCTGCAGACTGGGTATGTTGTTGCCACTTTTGTATTGGGTTTAATTTCCTTTATGACTTCCCTGCTTATTGTGTTGGCAGAGGTGGTTTATGCCTATCGCTCGGCGAGCTGGGATATGCCACCATCATGAGCGCATTCAATCGTGTTATATCTTTAAACCCATTCATACTGATTACTCCATCTACTAACGTCGCCCCATTATCTATCTGGAATACCCCATGATTAAGAACCCTGCCTCAATCAATACCATCAGTGCTAAAAAAATCCTCATTACCGGTGGCGCTGGTTTCGTGGGCTCGCACCTAACTGAAAAGCTCTTGTCTATAGGCAATGAAGTGCTGGTCGTGGATAACTTTTTTACCGGCAGCAAACAGAACATTGCACACCTATTGGATAACCCCCGTCTGGAGGTGATGCGCCACGATGTGACCTTTCCGCTGTATGTAGAGGTAAATCAGATTTATAACTTAGCCTGCCCGGCTTCGCCTGTGCACTACCAATACGATCCGGTACAAACCACCAAAACCAGCGTGCATGGCGCGATTAATATGCTGGGCCTAGCCAAGCGGACGCGGGCCCGTATTCTGCAGGCCTCGACCAGTGAAGTCTATGGTGACCCGGAAGTGCACCCCCAGCCTGAGTCCTACTGGGGCAAGGTCAATCCCATTGGTATTCGCTCGTGCTACGACGAAGGCAAGCGTTGCGCCGAGACCCTCTTTTTTGATTACCACCGCCAGCACGAGCTCGACATTAAAGTGGTGCGCATCTTTAATACCTATGGTCCACGCATGCACCCCAATGATGGCAGGGTGGTGAGTAACTTTATTGTGCAAGCCCTGCAAGGCAAAGACATCACCATTTATGGCGATGGTCAGCAAACCCGCAGCTTTTGTTATGTCGATGACCTAATCGATGCCATGGTCAAAATGATGAACTCCGAAGCCGGGTTTACTGGTCCAGTGAATACCGGCAACCCAGGTGAGTTCACTATGTTGCAACTGGCTGAAACGATTCTGCGTTTATCTAATAGCAAATCCAAACTCGTCTTTGCGCCACTGCCATCCGATGACCCGAAGCAGCGTCAACCCGACATCGCCTTAGCAAAAGCCAAGCTTGGCTGGGAGCCGAAGGTTAATCTGGAGGATGGCCTAAAAGAAACAATTGCCTACTTTAAAGCCCTTTTGGCGAATACTTAAGTCATTGCATCAACTGTACCAGCGCATTCTGTGGAAACTAAATCAACGCAAGTCGGCCAGACTGCCTTTGTAGGGCAAGCGGATCGCACGGATCGCATTCGGTCGTTTGTGCTGCGCGCAGGGCGCTTAACCGCTGGTCAGCAGCGCGCGCTCGATGACTTAGGCCCTCAGTTTTTAGTTCCCTTTGAGAAGCAGCCATTCTGCTGGGAGACTACATTTAGTCATACGAATTCTGGCGATACAAGTGGGCCTCGCCCCCGCATTTTGGAGATTGGTTTTGGCATGGGCGAAACCACGGCTGCCATTGCGCAGCTACGCCCGCAGGATGATTTTTTAGCGATCGAAGTGCATTTGCCGGGAGTGGGCGCATTACTCAAGCGTATTGGTGAACTAGACCTCACCAATTTGCGCTTAATTCGGCACGATGCGGTCGAAGTGCTGGAGCACATGATTGCTGAAAATTCCTTGGACGGAATCCACATTTACTTTGCAGACCCATGGCATAAGAAGCGTCACCATAAAAGGCGCCTGATACAACAGCAGTTTGTCGAGCTTTTAGCATCCCGTATTAAGCCTGGTGGCTATTTACACCTAGCAACCGATTGGCACAACTACGCCGAGCAAATGCTACTCGTTCTGAATCGAGAAGCGAGCTTGCAAAACACCTCTACTGCATGCATCCGTATTGAAACGTTTACTCGCGCCGATGTTGTTGATTCTGGCGCGGATGGCCCGGGTGAATCTAAAAACGAATTTACGCCCACCTTAAAAGATCTTGAGGGCGACCATCCCGGATATGCCGAGCGTCCCTCCTACAGACCCATTACCAAGTTTGAGAACCGCGGCATACGCTTGGGGCATGGCGTTTGGGATTTGGTGTATCGCAAGCGGTAAAAAAGTGTCTTTAGTGTTGCGCAAGTTACTTTTGTAACTAAGTTATTTTTTTACTGCAGACAGCTTCAGTGCCTAGCAAGGCCAAATAAAGGGGTTTTAAAAACACAACAGATGTGTTATATTGTATCCAATGAATTCGAAGCAGATGAAAAAGTGGCTAGAGCTACAAGGAGCTACTTTTTTACCTGGTAAAGGTTCTCATTTGAAGGTATTTTTAAATGGTAAACAATCTACTTTACCGATGCATGGAACAAGCGAATTGGGTAAAGGTTTAGAGGCTGCAATTAAGCGGCAACTCGGTTTGAAGTAAGGGGAAGTGCATGTTTAACTATCCGGTAACACTGACAAAAGATGGTGACACTATCTTGGTACGCTTTCGGGATATACCAGAAGCAATTACGTTTGGCGCCGATAAAGAAGAGGCATTACTAAATGCAGTAGATGCTTTAGAAACAGGATTATCTTTTTATGTAGATTCTCGCAAGGCATTGCCATTGCCGAGCAAAGTAAGGCGGGGAGAGCGAACAGTATCCCCGACCGCTCTTGAATGTGCCAAATTAGGCGTTTATCAGGCAATGACAGAGCAGGGTATTAAGAAGTCGGAATTAGCCAGACGTCTGGGTTGGCATATGCCGCAAGTCGATCGCTTATTTGATTTGCGTCACGCATCTAAGCTTGATCAAATTGAGGCGGCGGCATTGGCACTTGGACGTCATCTTGAGGTTCGGATTGCTGCTTAAGGTCGTATACGTAATCAAGATAGTAACCAAGACGTCGAGAGCTCCTATTACGACCAGCTTTTAGCTCAGTTCACTGATGCGTCTTAAACGCTCTATTGGGTCCGGGGCCACAGATCTTATTTTGCTCTAAAAAGGCGGCTTCGAACTACTGCACCAATTAGTTTGGGTGCCCCTCTTTTGATTTGAGCAAGCTGTATTTGGCTTAGCGGCCCCTCGTCTGCCTCATACAAAGGGCAGGATTTTTCTGTTGGTTTAGATTGTTTTTGTAAATGCCGAACCAAAGGCACCCCCTTTACTTTTTAAGGAGCAGAGTTAGGCAACGAGCTAGAGTTAGGCTCCAGTCTTATGACTATTTTATCGAGCACATTCTTTACGCCTAGAAAAATTATTCGTTAGGGCCCCTTACAGCCCCACGCACACGTATTTCATCTCTAGATACTCATCCATTCCCCAGACGCTACCTTCGCGTCCAAGACCCGATTGCTTGACGCCCCCAAAGGGACCCACTTCATTGGAGACTGCGCCGCTGTTGACGCCGACGATACCGTACTCCAGTGCTTCCGCCACGTTCCAGATCCGGCCAATGTCGCGGCTGTAAAAGTAAGAAGCTAGGCCAAAGGGTGATTGGTTGGCTAGGCGCACAACCTCGGCATCGTCATCAAAGGCCATGATGGGTGCCACTGGTCCAAAGGTTTCTTCACTGCTGATGCGCATCGTTGTTGTGATGTGAGACAAAATCGTGGGTTCATAAAAGTGTCCCCCGATGGCAGCCACCTTGCCACCGGTAACCAGCTTTGCCCCCTTAGCAAGCGCATCGGCCACGTGCTCCTCAACTTTGGTGAGTGCTGCTTTATCAATCAAGGGGCCTTGCATCACACCGGTATCTAAACCATTACCAACCGTTAAGGTTTGTACTGCTTTAGCAAAGCGTTCGGTAAAGGCATCGATAACCTTGCTGTGAACATAAAAGCGGTTGGCACAGACGCAGGTCTGCCCGGCATTGCGGTATTTGGAGGCCATGGCCCCAGCAACCGCGGCATCAATGTCAGCATCTTCAAACACAATGAAGGGGGCGTGGCCACCCAGCTCCAGGCCGAGCTTTTTAATCGTTGGGGCGCACTGCGCCATCAAAATACGGCCGACTTCAGTCGAGCCGGTAAAGGAGAGGTGGCGCACAATCGGCGAGCTGCACAGAGCCTTGCCAATCAGGACGGAATGGTTTGCATCCCCGGTCACCACATTAACCACGCCGGCGGGTATGCCGGCTTGGCGACTGAGTTCAGCCAAAGCCAGGGCGGATAAGGGGGTTTGCTCGGCGGGCTTAATCACAATCGTGCAGCCTGCCGCTAAAGCAGGGGCAATCTTGCGGGTAATCATTGCAATCGGAAAGTTCCATGGGGTAATGGCTGCGCACACGCCAATCGGCTGCTTTAGCACCAGCATGCGTTTATCGTTCCAGGTGCTGGCCGGAATGCTGCCGGCCACCCGCTTGGCTTCTTCGGCAAACCACTCTAAAAAGCTAGCACCATAGGCGACTTCGCCTTTGGCCTCGGCAAGGGGTTTGCCTTGCTCTAAGGTCAAGATCCGGGCCAAATCATCACTATTGGCGACAATCAAATCAAACCAGCGGCGCAAAATAGCAGAGCGCTCTTTTGCGGTTTTAGCCCGCCAGGCTGGCAGGGCTGCCTCGGCCGCCGCAATTGCTGCTTCAGCCTCAGTAGCGCCTAAATTACTCACCTGCGCAATTACTTCGCCGTTTGCTGGGTTGTCCACTGCAAAGCGCGAAGCCGCCCCAACCCAATTGCCATTGATCCAGGCGTCGGATTGGAACAAGGCAGGGTTTTGTAAGGTGGATTGAATAGTGGAATTGGACATGGCTAGACTCGGTTGGTGGTGGCAGCAACATTACTGCGCTTGAGTTATGAAGTGTAGCAAGGCCCCAATTAGTCTGTTTAATGCTGTGTGAATGAGCTCAATCCATTGCTCATAAGTCGGCGATTGGACACTACCCCTAGTTCTATGTTTACAAAAAAATAACTAGATATAGTGTTTTTATCTTCTACATCATGAAAAAAGGTGCGTTTATGGGTAGATTTTCATATGTCAAAATTAGTGTCGACTAACATCTATAAGTAAATGATTTATATGTATTTTTATTGTCATATTGGCTCTAGAGCGAGTCGAGGACCTTTCTATAGTATTAAAAAGATATAGAAAACTACTTTTATATACTTGACATGATATAAAGGGCTACCTACTATGCATCATCTATATTAAATGTTGCAATGCAATATGCAGGACGTAGAAGTAGCGAATTGCAGAGTGACTCCAGTAAATGAGAAAACGCGTAGACAACGTAACAACACAATTAGGCACTTCACAGCTTGCACTTCTTGCGCTGAAATTGACCCCCTTCCTAAAGGCGTTCAGCAAGAACACCTGGCTAGCCATTGTATTTTTGGCTATTGCCCTTTGGCTAACTGGTCCGCGCACCAATGCTGGAGCATTTGAGTTTGCACGCATTTTAGTGCCCAGTGAAGCGCGGCAATTGCTCCTGGAATACACCCAATTCGAATTTGCCAATACCGAATCCACAGCGGCATTTCCGTCGATTGCCCCTGCCGCATCGGCAATACCGAGCAGCAAGATCGACCTTGCTGCACTCGATGCCCAGTTTTTGAAGAGCGATAAAGAGCGCCAGGCGGTAGCCAACCACTTGGCAGCAAAGTACCGGATTAGCACGGCCGAGAGCTTGCGCTACGTAAGTCATGCCATCGAAGTAGCCAATGAGGTCAATTTAGACCCCGTGTTACTGCTGGCGATTATGGCAACCGAGTCCAGCTTTAACCCCAACGCCCAAAGTCGCGCAGGGGCCCAGGGCTTAATGCAGGTACTCACCCGCGTTCATACGGAAAAATTTGAGCCTTACGGCGGCGTTGTAGCAGCATTTGTGCCGGAGGCAAATATTCGGGTAGGTGCGTTAATTCTCAAAGCATGTATCGCCAAAGCTGGATCACTGGAGGCGGGTTTGCGCAGTTACCTTGGCGCCCCAAATGCCAGCGGCGGACCAAACAGCTATACCTACAAAGTGATTGCAGAGCGTGAAGAGCTCAATGAGGTAGCGCGTAATCGCTCCCCAAAGGGGTCGGGTAATTCGAACGCATAAGTGCTAAGCCCTGAGGTCAGGGGGCTTGTGCTTAGCCCGCTTGGGTCTCGGCTGTTCTGAGGGACTGTGCCAATAGATCCAGCACCCCGTTGACGTACTTATGGCCATCGGTGCCGCCAAAGGTTTTGGCTAGCTCCACCGCTTCATTGATGGCTACTTTATACGGCACAGAAATATCCATCGCTAGTTCATAAGCGCCAATGAGTAAAGCAGCATGCTCTACGGGCGATAGCTCATTGGCAGGGCGATCGAGCGCAGGCGCAATCACACTATCGAGCTGATCAGCGTTATCGAGAACACCCTTAAACAAACCTTCAAACAAATCCAGCTTGCAACGAGCAAAAGCAGGATCTTCTGCTAACTGCTTGCTAATTGCTGCAGCATTACCTAGGCTGCCAGCGCGGCGCATCACGAGCCATTGATAGATTCCTTGCAGGGCGTATTCACGGGCGCGGCGGCGCGGCGTTAAGGAGCGCTTGGGGGCTACTGCTTTGGAAACGCCTTCTTCGGCTGGTTTTGGGGTTTTATTCGGCATTATTGATTTCAATATCGAGGTCAGGCGTTAGGGCTAAGGCAAGGTTGGCCATCTCGACGACGGCACGTGCGCAGTCAGCCCCCTTAATATGAACACGCTCATCGGCCTGCTCATCGGTGTCGCAGGTTAATACGCCATTGGCAATGGGTAAACCAGACTCAAGGCTAACCCGAGTAATACCAGAAGCAGACTCATTGGAGACCAATTCGAAATGGTAGGTCTCCCCCCGAATAACAGCGCCCAAAGCAACTAGACCATCAAACTCGCCTGTCTCCGCCAGCTTTTGGAGTGCAAAGGGAATTTCCAGTGCGCCAGGAACGGTCACCAATCGAATGTCGTCTTGCGCCACCCCTAGGTGAATTAACTCGGCGATGCATGCTTCACTTAAGGCATTGCAATGGTCTTCATTAAAGCGCGCTTGCACAATACCAATGCGCATATCTTGGCCATTCAGATCGGCCTCTAAGATGCCAACGCCACGACTTTCATTGTCATCATCCATGGCGGCAGTAGAAGTTGGGCTTGTCATAAAAGTTCCGATTGGTTCGATGTAATTGGTTGGATGTAAAAAAGTGATGTGCGGTTTATCTGAACTCAGGCAGATTTAGGCCGACTCAAACGGGATATGCCCCGTGATTTCAAGTTTATAACCGGAGAGGCTAGGTACAGGCGTAGGCTTTGCTAGTAAGCGCATCTTGCCCACATGCAAGTCTTTCAGAATTTGCGCGCCGATACCGTAACTCCGAAAATCGGTTTTGTGACCAACGGTTTTATTCTCGCTGGGCGAAACACTCTTATTGAGTTTATGGAACTGCGATAACCAGCTCGCCTCCGATGGGGCGGCAACGCCAGCAATATTCAAGAGGACTGCAACACCTACGGGAGCAGCTGCAATTTTCTGCAGGGCATGAGCCAAAGGCCAGGAGTGGGTGCTTTCTTTACTGTCTAAAAAATCCAGAACGGTTGCGGGCTCATGCACGCGCACTAAGGTTTCAATGTTTTCCATTGGCTTACCCTTGACGAGGGCCAGATGAACACAGGAGCTGGGGGTATCGCGGTACACAATTCCCTGAAAGTCGCCCCATGGTGTAGAGAAGGTACGCTCACCTTCGCGCACAACGATGCTCTCGTTTTGACTGCGGTACTGAATCAGGTCGGCAATGCTGCCAATCTTCAATTGATGTTCTTTAGCAAACTCCAAGAGATCCGGCAGCCTTGCCATGCTGCCATCGTCTTTCATAATCTCGCAAATGACAGCGGTCGGCGAGCAGTGTGCCAATGCAGCGAGATCGCAACCGGCTTCAGTATGGCCAGACCGAATCAATACTCCGCCTGGCTGCGCCATCAGCGGAAATACGTGGCCTGGTTGCACCAGGTCATTTGGTTTTGCGTGGGGCGCGACTGCCGTCTGAATCGTATGCGCGCGGTCCGCTGCCGAGATACCGGTTGTAACGCCGCTGGCCGCTTCAATTGAGACCGTAAAGTTCGTGCCCATGGACGTGCCGTTGTCGCGCACCATCAAAGGTAAGTTCAATTGCTGGCAGCGTTCGCGCGTGAGGGTTAAGCAGATCAAACCCCGCCCATACTTGGCCATAAAGTTAATGGCATCTGGGGTGACGTGATCCGCTGCTAAAACTAAATCGCCTTCGTTCTCGCGATCTTCTTCGTCAACCAAAATGATCATGCGACCCGCTTGCATTTCAGCAATGATCTCCTGGGTCGAGGAGAGGCTGCCTTGCGTGACAGGAGAAATGGCGGATGAGGTTGTAGGCATAAGCCGCTATTTTAAGCGCAGGGGGCAAAAGCGGTAGGTCTGCAGCACTTTTACCGCAGAAAAGCCGTATTGCCTGATAGAAATTAGCCCCCATCCCTCGCAATATGGGTGAATGCAAAACCCACTAGCAAGCCAAATATACCCATCAATGCAAAAGTCGCGTGCAGCCTACCTTGCCGGCGACAGGGGCTTTGGGCTGATTGAGGTGGTGGTGGCGATGGCCTTGATCGCTGGTGCTTACATCGGTGTGGTCGAGGCCTATCAGCGCGTACTAATGCAATACAGGCAAATCGAGGTCCAGCGTACCGAGCTACATCGGGCTCAGGATCAGCACGAGCGGGGCTCACCATGACTCTTTTAGGATGTTTGGTGAGTATGGGTTTGGGCATTGCAGTGATTGCGCCCATGATGCAGTCCAGCGCAGTACTTGTGTGCAAACAAACCCAACTCGAAAAAGCCTGGCTAGTGGAGCACGATGCGATTCGGGTGCTGGAGCTCATGGCCCGCTCCATTCGTATGGCGGGATACCGCAAGATCAATTCCTTGGGGGAGTACCGGCAACAGCACATGGCTAAAGTCGATTACATCGGTATTGAACACCGCAGCGGTTGGAATCGTTCTGATTTTCTGTGGGTAAAGCACGAATCAGCCGATGGCGCAGAAGGGGATTGCTTGGGTAACCGGGTTGAACAAGTTAGTTACGGAAAAGCCCAATCCAGAACCAAAAAGGGCTTGCGGTACCAAGGCTTTTTTGTACAAAAGGCAGTGGGCGAGCACACTGGATCGCTGATGTGTACCTCACTGGATAAACAAGGCCGACTCCAAAACACCAGCTTGATGAACCACATTGACTCACTCCATTTCAATTGGGTCGAGTACAAAACACAGCAAGGTCAGTTGGCTCCTGCAGCACGCAGTGGTATCCAAATTGTGCTCAAGACCACCCTGGTGGAGCGCGAGTTCAGTCGCTTTGTAGCGCTGCGTAATACTCCATGATTATTGCGTGGATCCTCAGCATCATTGCAATCATGACAACTCTGGTAATAAATTTAGAGCACAGCGCCGCTCTGCAAATTCGGCTACTCGCCATCGAGCAAGAAGCGCACGCAGCCTTTGCAGCGGCAGAGAATGAACTTAATCAATGCGAAGCGCAATTGAGTAATACGGCCCCACTTGATGTGCCAACTACGCACGATGCCGGTGCAGCATGCGACATTACCGTAGTGGATGCCAATCGAGCAGGCGAGCTCATCCGAGTCCGAGCGCGTGGGAGTGCTGTATCAAAACATCCCATAGCATCCAAGCCCAATCATCCCAAACAAACCCAACTGGAGTCCATGGTGTACCGCGATAAGCAAGATCACTCTATCCGGCGCCTCAATTGGCGCGTACTGTGGTCGGTAACTGGGTCAACAAGACCCCAGCTGCCTTAATGCGCTACACGATTACAAATATGGAGGGTGGCACTGCAAATGGCCATACCCTGCTGGAGATGATGGCGGTTGTAGCCATTGTTGCGATTATGGCCAGTATGGGAGCGCCACTCCTGCACCAGCAATTGGCGCAGCGCGAAGTTGAAAACGTAGCCCGGCGTTTTATTCAGCATGCGCAATTTGCCCGTCAAGTTGCTTTGTTTAGTGAGGGGCTTGCTGTTCAAATGGTGCCGCTTGAGCAGCAGTGGTCGCGGGGTTGGCGAGTCGTTCAAATGGAAGTGCATCCACATGCCAGAGGCCCAATGCAACAGGTATTACTCAGCCAGGGCGATATCACCCCAGTAGAGATTGATGAACGGAGCTCGGGTTTTGCAGGGCCCAACGGGCAACATAAACGGATTGGCTTTGATGCTTTTGGGGCAGCTAAAAGCCAGTCTGGCGGATTTGTGGCGAACCGGGTGGTGTTTCGGCATCAGTCTGCTAGCGGAATTGAGCGCCACGCCATTTTGAGTAGTGGTGGGCGTTGGCGCTTATGTGACCCAGCCCAAGATCGCAGGGCCTGCCGATAAATCGGTTTTAATAGGGGTATGTTCACCAAAGACGATACCGACTTTATGCGCTTGGCCATAGCCGCGGCGCAAAAGTCTTTATACCTTTCTAATCCCAACCCACGGGTTGGCTGTGTGATTGTGAAGGCAGGGAAAGTGATTGGCACCGGTTTTACACAGCAAGTCGGCTGTGCCCATGCTGAAATCGAGGCGCTTGCCGATGCCCGCAAGCACAGTGCCGACTTAAGTGGCATAACCATTTACGTCAGCCTAGAGCCCTGTTGCCATCAAGGTAGAACACCCCCATGTACGCAGGCCATCATTGCTGCTAAGCCAGCGCGCGTGGTCATTGCCATGCAAGATCCCAATCCCTTGGTTGGTGGAAATGGCATCCAGCAGCTGATCGCCGCGGGCATTCAGGTGGAGTGTGGTCTCCTGGAAGAGGAGGCGGTTGCCCTCAACCCAGGCTTCATATCCCGCATGACGCGGCAATTGCCTTGGGTACGACTCAAGGTTGCTGCCAGCCTTGACGGCAAGACAGCTCTGCCCAATGGCCAAAGCCAATGGATTACCGGCGCCGCTGCCCGAGAGGATGGTCATCGCTGGCGCGCTCAGGCCTGCGCTATTCTGACTGGCGTTGGTACAGTCAAAGAAGATGATCCCAGTCTGACTGTCCGAGCCGTTGATACCTTGCGCCAACCCAAGCGCATCATCATTGACTCCAAGCTCGATATTCCGCTCACTGCGGCTGTGCTGAAGCCGTTTCCAAGTCAGTCGGCTTCAATCAAGGACGGTGGTGCCATGGTGGTGTGCGGTGCAATCACAAGCGATGCGCAATTAGCGAAGCAGGCGCAGCTGCAGGCTCAGGGCGTTGAGGTAATTTCCATGCCAAACGCTGCGGGTAAAGTCGATTTACCTGCACTCATGCGCTACCTTGCGACCGAGTGTGGGATGAATGAGATTCATGTGGAAGCGGGCTATAAATTGAACGGCTCTCTGTTGCGTGAAGGCTGTGTAGATGAGCTGCTCGTTTACTTGGCACCCACCTTACTCGGTTCTGGCCTGGGCATCGCCAATTTGCCTGAGTTGACCTCATTAGCGCAGCGTACTGATTGGAAGCGAATTGACCTTAGCGTATTCGAGCCGGATATCCGTTTACGCTTTGTGCAGCAGTAAGGTCGTAACATAAGCAGACGATACAAGTAATAACACCTTAGAAAACCACCTACCGATAAAGCACCGATATGTTCACAGGAATCATTACTGCAGTTGGCCGCATTACAACAGCATCTGCCTTTGGTGATGGCATGCGCCTCACCATTGAGACGCCTGCAGGCTACCTGGATGATGTTGCGATTGGCGATAGCATTGCAATCCAGGGCGCTTGCATGACAGCGACCCAAATCCATGGCAATCAATTTACCTTGGATATTTCGCGTGAGTCGTTGAATAAGACGATTGGACTGGATTTACAAGCCGCCGTGAATTTAGAGAAAGCGCTGCGCCTCTCTGATCGCCTCGGCGGGCATTTGGTGAGCGGTCATGTCGATGGCATTGGTCAGGTAGAGCGTTTCGCAGCAGTCGATCAATCGCCGGATGGATCGTGGCATTTGGTGATTCAAGCGCCTGCCGAGATTGCGCCATTTGTAGCCTACAAAGGTTCGATTGTGGTGAATGGGGTTTCGCTTACCGTGAATGCCACAAACAAAACCAATGCAGGTGGCTGCACCATCGAAATCAATATCATCCCGCACACCATGCAGCAGACCACATTAGGTCAGCTCAAGGCCGGAGACGCTGTGAACCTAGAAGTTGATCTGATTGCACGCTATGTGGCACGCTTGATGGATTTTCAGGCTAGGTAGTTGATTCTATGAAATCAGTGTAATTAGCTTTGCTAATACATCATCCATTACATCGGTTGAAACACGCTCCAACTTTTTTGCTTTTCTTGCACCTAAGTCAAGTACTCTTGGTTGATCGCATCGTACAACCCCCATTGTTTTAGAGCCAATTAAATCAACCGTAAATCCACTTAATCTTGCAAAACTCCCACCAGATGTTATGGGCACTACGATTGGTGCCTTTGTCAACTTATTAAACGCATCAGGTGAAACTACCAATACCGGGCGCATACCTTTTTGCTCATGCCCTGCTGTTGGATCTAGTGAGACTAAATAAATATCACCACGATTCATTACAGAATCTCTTTGCCAACAAGGCTCGAGCTAAGCCATAACTTGTCTTCTTTTTGCATTTTGGCTTTGGGATCACATTTTGCTAATAACTCTGCTAAGGTATATTTTGGTTTAGTGATGGGTTTTACTATTAGCTGTCCTTCGCGCAGAGCTACATCCACGATTGATCCTGGACAAATTTTAAGCTCCTCTAAAAATGCAGGGGATACGGCCAGCATTACAGAACCACCAACTTTTCTTAAATTTGTTTGCATACCACCCTCCAATTAAGTTATATATTAATATAACATATGGTTGATGCAATATCAAGACAAAGCCTTCACTTTAAAAAACAAACCCTATCTGTGCTATTGATTTAGTCAATTTTGTAGATTTTGTATTAAATCCATTTTGCTAGAGAATTACTGCTTACAGCGCAGGTAGTAATCTACTTACGCAGATTTGCGGTAGTGCGTTGGGTCAGCAACACCAGCCTGCGCAAAACCAGCTTGACGTAGTTTGCAGGATTCGCATTCGCCACAAGCATGGCCCAAAGCATCTGCTTGATAGCAGGACACAGTTTGGCCATAATCAATCCCGAGAGCGCTGCCTAAGTGAATGATTTCTGCCTTGCTCATAGCGATGATGGGGGCGTGTACCCGAAAGCGCGCTGCATCGTTGTGTGCTTCGACCCCTACTTTAGTGGCTAGGTTGGCCATGCGCTCAAAGGAGGCGACGTATTCGGGGCGGCAGTCAGGGTAACCCGAGTAATCCACGGCATTGGCGCCATAAAAAATATCAGAGCCCCCCAAAGCCTCTGCCCAGCCGAGTGCAAGTGAGAGCATGATGGTGTTGCGGGCCGGAACATAGGTAATCGGAATATCGGAGTCGGGATTAGCGATGGCGTTCGACGTTGTTGGTACATCCAGATTGGAGTCGGTTAGCGCAGAGCCACCAAAACGCGTGAGTGCCAGATCAATCACCTCATGCCGCACTACGCCAATCGATTTGGCAATACGTTCTGCAGCAATGAGCTCTGAGGAGTGGCGTTGACCATAGCGAATGGAGAGCGCATAGGGTGCGTAACCCAATTGCTTAGCTAAAGCCAAAATCGTTGTTGAATCCAGTCCACCGGAAAACAAGATAACTGCAGGTGCCCCAGAGATGCGGGGTGCAGATTGAGAAAAACGAGATAGCGAATTGATGCCAGTCATACTGCGCTTAAAAAATAACGGGGGTATTTACTTGGTACGCGGCAGCATCTGACGAGCCTCTACTGCGACCTCAGTGTCGGGGTAGCTTGCAATCAGATCGCCATAGGTTTTGCGCGCGGCTGTTTTGTTGCCGCTCTCGAGTTGGCAATTACCCAATGTCAGCATTGCTGCTGGAATGCGGGGATGCTTTGGGTAGGCCTTGATGAGGTTCTGCAATTGGGTGATGGCGCCGGGGTACTCTTTGAGGGCGTATTTGGTATTGCCTAGCCAGTAAAGCGCTAAGGGCAAGTAAGGGCTGGCATTGTATTTACGAACGAAACCAGCAAAGCCAGCATCCGCTTTTTTGAGTTGACCTGCCTGAAAGGCGGCTAACGCATCATCGTAAGCTGCTTTTTCACCTGGCTGAATTGTTCCTGTAACGCCTTCAATTTCAAGGGTACGGGGTTCAAATTTACTGAGGCGCGTGTCTAAATCTTGGTAGTTGGTTTTTTGACTTGCAATAAGCTCTTCACCCTGCCGTTGAAGGCCCTCAATCTGACCGCGCAATTGGGCATTCTCTGACTTGAGGCGCTCAATTTGACCTTGCAGTTCTAACTGAGTACTCGCCAAGGTCTTGCGTAAATCCAAAATGGCTTTGCGCGCCTCATCATCTGAAAGAATCGCTAATGCAGGTGTGGGCAGAATAAAAAAAACAGCAAGGGCGCCAGTTGCTAGCGCCCTTGTGAAGTTGACATTCCATGTCATTGTGGCAATTCCAAATTACTTGGGAACGTAAACAATGTCAGCACGGCGATTTTCTGCGTACGCTGCGTCAGTAGTACCTTCTGCTTTGGGTTTTTCTTTACCAAAACTAACCGCTTCCATTTGTGCATCAGAGACGCCCATTAAAGCCAGCGACTTGCGTACCGCATCAGAACGGCGTTGGCCGAGTGCCAAGTTGTACTCGGTTGTACCGCGATCATCGGTATTGCCTTGAATAATGATTTTTTGGGCGGTATTTTGTTTTAGGAAGCTGGCATGAGCCGACAACATCTTTTGGTATCTGCCATCGACAGTGAACTCATCAAAACCAAAGTACACGCTACGCTCAAACAGGGGGCTTTTTGGATCGTTCCAGGGCTGCGAGCCAAATGCACCGGCTCCGCCACTGCCATTAGCGCCATTAACATCATCCAACTTCACGCCCGAAGAACAAGCGGTTAAGAGGGCAACGAAGCCTAAGATCGCGAATCCAGCTGAACGCCGAGCTATAGAAATCATGGTTGTAGTCCTTTTCAGTATGGGTAGTAGGCATTTATCACAATGCCGCTATGACTCTATTATGCCTTCTCGTCCCCGAATTAGAAAGGGATCCCTAATCCATGAAGGGCCCCCAGGAGGGTTGTCTAACGTCAGACCCTGGAATGCTCAGCACTTGTTTTGATTGCCCATCGACCGAGACTGCGGCTAGCACCCGCTTGCCACCGACCCGGGTGGAGTACAGGATGTAGCGGCCATTGGCAGCAAAGGAGGGGGATTCGTCATTGGCGGTATCGGTCAGGGCGCGGACCTCTCCGGTTGCTAAATTGAGGGTATGCACCCGAAAGCCACCACCCACGTTGGCGATGTACGCCATCAGTTTGCCGTCCGGCGATATCCGGGGTGAGGTTGCAAAAGACTGCTTAAAGGTCACCCGCTTAGCACCTTCTACCCGCTCACCTTCGGCGCTCATGCGGTAGATTTGTGGATTGCCGCCGCGGTCGCTGGTGAAATAAATCGAGCGACCATCGGGAGAGTACTGCGGCTCGGTATCAATCGTATTGCCTTGGGTGAGGCGACGTAAATTGCTGCCATCGGCATTCATGGAATAAATTTGCGTGTTGCCATCACGCGATAAAGCCAGCGCAACGCTCTCGCCATTGGGCGACCATGCTGGCGCACTGTTATTGCCTTTTTGATTAGAGAGCGAGACACGGCGACCGGTTGCCAGCTCATGCACATACACAACCGGTTTACGATCTTCAAAGGAAACGTACGCTACTTTTTTACCGTCCGGAGACCAGGATGGAGAAATAATCGGCTCGGCACTATTGAGGGCATTGCGAATATTCTGACCGTCGGCATCCGATATCACGAGGCGGTAGCGATTGCCATCTTTAATGACATAAGAGAGGCGGGTTGAGAAGATCCCGCGCTCGCCCAACAATTTAAAGATGATGTCATCGGAAATCTTATGTGCTGCTTGGCGCAGATTGTCGCTACTGGTTGTGATTAAAAGGCCATCTAAGCTCTGCTGCTTGCGAATATCAAACAGCTTGTAGCGGATTTCAAACTGGGTAGGACCCGCTTGTTTGACCGAGCCCACAACCAAGGCATCAGCTCCACGTGCAGACCAGGCTTTGTAATTGGGCGTACCTTCATCGCTCTCGCTGGTATTGCCATTCTCGGTATTTTTAAAGTAGCCGCTGCGCGCTAAGTTTTGACGAATGATTTCCGTCACGCCGACAGGCAATTTTCCTTCGTCCTGAAAGCGCATTACTGCAATGGGGTAAAGCGATTGGCCGACGCCCGTGATTTCAATATTCATTTGTGCGGCAGCTGGACTAACTGCGCCTAGGGAGGCAAGCAGGATGAAAAGGGAGCGCAGGAGTCGCAATAGGGATGTCCGCATGGCATTAATCCTTGGGTTTAAAAGTGAGTCTCATTTGACGCATAGGGATGATGCCATTGTCGTCTTTCGGAAATGTTTCTGCACGATCTAGCGCTTGTAAAACCGCTTGGTCCCAGCTCGGAATGCCGCTGGACGTGATCACGCCGCGCTTTAGAATCGCCCCATCGGGTGCGAGATCCACCAATACGACAACCGCCGGATTGCCCGTAATGGATTCGGGGTTAAATACAATGAGCGGCTTAATCTTGCGACGCACTTTATCGGCGTACGCCGGCGGCGCGTTGCCACCACCACCAACACTACTTCCGACTTGACCACCGCTGCCGCCCTCAGCGCCTGCGGCAGCGCGTAGCCTTGCTAATTGATCGGCACGGGCTTTTTCAGCGGCGGCATTGGCTTTCATTTCTGCCGGTGTTGGTGCTTTCGCTTGCTCTACTTTTTTGGGCTTCTCCGGCTCTTTTGGTTTTTCTGGGGGCGGAGTCACCTTGGCTGGCTTCGGCACTTCTTTCACCACCTCTTTTTTTGGCGGTACTTTTTCGATTAGCTTCGGCACTTCTTTCACCACCTCTTTTTTTGGCGGTTCTTTTTCTACCGGTTTTTTCTTGATTGCAATATCGGCCGCTTCTTCTTTGACGGGGGCTGGCGGCGGCGTTTCAGTGCGCTCAACTACGGGCGTGGAATCCCATAGCTCTACTTCTACTCCGCCTGGGGCGCTGGTACGCCAATTAATGCCAATCGTGAACATTGCAATGAGCAGCAAATGCGCCACTATTGAATAGGAGAAGGCGCGAGCCGTACTTTCCGTTTTGATTGGTTTTGCCCGTAAAAAAGGCGAAGGCCATTGTTGTGCGGTATTCATGGGGTCAGCATGAGCTGGGAGATGCGCCCATGAAACTACTGGCTCTTAACAGCAAGACCAACCCGCTTGACGCCATTCTCTTTGAGTTTGGCCATGACGTCCATCACCACTTCGTACTTAACGGATTTATCGGCCGCTAATACAACGGGTTGATCGGCAGATTTTTCTGCTTGGGTGCGTGCAAATGCGCCGAGCTCGAGGCGGCTGAGGGTTTGCGATGACTCACCCTCACGTTTGACGGTAATATTTTCATTGGCATCCACCGATAAATAAATAGGAGGCAATGCCTGCGTCTTGGCGCCGCCAACGGTGGGTAGATTGACTACGCCAGGATTAACGGATGCTGCAGTCGCCATAAAGATGATGAGCAAGACGAGCATCACATCGATGTACGGAACGACATTGATGTCCGACATCGCACGGCGGCGATTAGATCGAAAGGAGGATCGACTGGATTGGGCCATTCGCTTAGCTATTTCTCAAGGCAATCAATTAACGATGGGCAGCTTGGCGCTGCAGGATGTTAGTGAACTCTTCCATGAAGGTTTCAAAGCGAATCGCTAAACGATCGATTTCAGTGGCATTGCTGTTGTACGCCACGACTGCCGGAATCGCCGCAAATAAACCAATGGCGGTAGCAACTAAGGCTTCAGCAATGCCAGGCGCAACTGCAGCTAAAGTGGCATTCTGTACGTTGGACAAACCCTTAAAGGCATGCATGATTCCCCAAACGGTGCCAAATAAGCCAATGTAAGGCGACACTGAGCCTACAGAGGCCAGGAAGGGTAAATTGGCCTCCAAAAGATCCATCTCGCGTTGGTAAGTGGCTTTCATGGCACGGCGCGCCGCATCAATTTCCCGTGCTTTAGAAAATTCCAGCATGCCACCCGCAAAAATACGTTCCATGACGGCTGAGCTACGGTTATTACGCTGCGCAGCCTCTAGTAGGGTATTGAGGTCGCCACCAGACCAAAAGTCACGCTCAAAGCGTTCGGTATCGCGCTTTACACCCCGCAGAGTCGATCCTTTCTTAAAAATCACGGTCCAGGATGCAATCGACATCGTGATTAGGATCAGCATGACCAGCTGGACGATCAAACTGGCATTGAGAATAAGGGATAAAAAGGAGAGGTCTTCGGTCGGGTTCATAGGTGTTTTGTATTATGTAGGTTGATTTTATCTAACCAATCCAACTTAATCAGGATTATCGCTATGTTTGACCGCCAAAATACCCTTGCCAAGACCGATTCCGAACTCTGGGCCGCCATTGAGAATGAAAATCGCCGCCAAGAAGACCACATTGAGCTGATTGCTTCTGAGAATTACACTTCGCCGGCCGTAATGCAGGCGCAAGGCTCCCAGCTGACCAATAAGTATGCTGAGGGCTATCCAGGCAAGCGCTATTACGGTGGTTGTGAGTTTGTGGACGTCGCCGAGCAACTGGCGATTGATCGCGTGAAGGCCTTATTTGGGGCCGAGGCAGCGAACGTCCAGCCCCATTGCGGCGCCTCCGCGAACCAAGCTGTTTTCTTGGCCTTCTTAAAGCCAGGCGATACCTTCATAGGAATGAGTTTGGCGGAAGGCGGTCACCTAACCCACGGCATGGCACTGAATCTCAGTGGTAAGTGGTTTAACCCGATCTCCTATGGCCTCGATCAAAACGAAGCGATTGATTATGAGCAAATGGAGCGTTTGGCACGCGAGCACAAGCCAAAGTTAATCATTGCCGGCGCATCGGCATATTCGCTCCACATCGACTTTGAGCGCTTTGCCAAAGTGGCAAAAGAAGTCGGCGCCATCTTCATGGTGGATATGGCCCACTACTCCGGCTTAATTGCTGCCGGTGTCTACCCCAATCCAGTGCCGCATGCCGACATCGTCACCTCAACCACCCACAAGAGTTTGCGTGGTCCCCGTGGCGGCATCATTTTGATGAAAGCCGAGCATGAGAAAGCCATCAACTCTGCCGTCTTCCCAGGATTGCAGGGCGGCCCATTAATGCATGTAATTGCTGCCAAGGCTACTGCATTTAAAGAAGCCTTGGAGCCTGGCTTCAAGGACTACCAAAAACAAGTCATTGCCAATGCACAAGCCTTGGCCAATACCTTAATTGAGCGCGGCTTGCGCATTGTTTCGGGTCGCACTGAGTCGCACGTGATGTTAGTTGATTTGCGCAGCAAAAACATGACGGGCAAAGAAGCAGAAAAAGTATTGGGTGATGCGCACATTACCTGCAATAAAAACGGCATACCCAATGACCCGCAAAAGCCGATGGTGACGAGCGGTATTCGTTTGGGCTCACCAGCAATGACGACCCGCGGCTTTAAAGAGGCGGAATCGATTCAGGTGGGTCACTTTATTGCCGACGTGCTGGATAACCCAAATGATGCAGCGAACATTGAGAAAGTCAAAGCCCAAGTACATGCTCTAACGAAGCGCTTCCCGGTTTACGGAGGCTAACGCATGCGCTGCCCTTTTTGTCATGGTGAAGACACCCAAGTGATGGATACCCGGGTGTCGGAGGAAGGAGATACCACGCGCCGCCGCCGCCGCTGTGCCAGCTGTGACAAACGCTTTACAACTTATGAACGCGCCGAGTTAACGTTTCCTGCGATCGTAAAAAAGAATGGCAGCCGGGTTGAGTACAGCCATGAAAAGCTTGCGAGTTCGCTTAAGCTAGCACTGCGTAAGCGTCCGGTATCGTCTGATTTAGTGGATGAAGCCATTGCGAGTATTGAAGAAAAACTGGTGGCAACGGGCGAGAAAGAGATAGCCAGTGATCGCATCGGCGAATTGGTGATGCGTGAGCTCAAGCGCCTCGATAAAGTGGCTTACATTCGGTTTGCGTCGGTCTATCGCAGCTTTGCCGATATTGAATCGTTTGAGAGTGCGCTTAAAGAATTGAAGTAAGGAAAAGCTGAGAAATGAACTAACGCAGTACCCAATCACCCGATTTGCGAATTGCCGCATGCATGGAATCTGGAGCTAAATCAATATCACCAGGCCAACTGACGGCACCACCATTAATTCGGACTTGGTTGAAGAACTTAGGATTTTGAAGCGAAGTAAAAACGCCAGTCAGGTGAGTGGGTTCAAATACCACACGACCGCGGGTGCCATCGGCAAAGGCAACCTCTAATTGCAGAGGGCCGACAACCTTAACTTGGCTTACATCCCAATCCATAGCAATCTCACTTTAATGGCTCTATGCATTTTGGCTGCTGTTTAGACATGCATAGATTCCAATCTTCAAGTAACTCAACTTGATGGTTATGAGCCCAATCTAACACCAAATCGTGAGCCCGTCTAGGAAGGGTGCCGCTCAAAACGGACAGCGTTTTAATATCAATAGTTGCCTTGAATTCACCGTATTCGGCATGAGAATGAGGAGGCGCGTGATCATTGAAAAACATTCGAATGAGGATGCCATAAAACTGCTGATTGTTGGCATATAAACCTTTCTAAGAATCAACCCTCTATTTTAGAGAATGCACTTGTACGTGCAATAAGTTGGTTCAATAGAACGGTTATTGTATACGGCACATATAAAACTTTTATAAATATTTTTATGTTTACTTCAATACCGCAAAGATCGAATTCGTAATGTCGTCCACAGTGCCTGTGCCACTGACCTTGCGATAAGCGGGCGCCTTCACCTTCGCAGAATCACCGCTAGCAGCCCAGCTGGAGTAGTACTCCACTAAGGGACGCGTTTGGTCGGTGTAGACCTGCAGGCGCTTGCGCACGGTTTCTTCTTTGTCGTCATCACGCTGAATTAATGGCTCACCCGTAACGTCGTCTTTGCCATCCACTTTGGGCGGATTAAATTTGATGTGGTAACTGCGGCCTGAGGCAGGATGCACGCGACGGCCACTCATGCGATCAATGATGGCATCAAAGGGCACATCGATTTCTAGTACAAAGTCGATTGGCACCGACGCATCTTTCATGGCCTGTGCTTGGGGAATGGTGCGCGGAAAGCCATCAAACAAATAGCCTTGGTTGCAGTCTGATTCTTTGAGACGGTCTTTGACTAAGCCAATAATGATGTCATCGGAAACGAGGCCGCCCGCATCCATAATCTTTTTTGCAGCAACGCCAAGGGGCGTGCCTGCTTTAACGGCAGCGCGCAACATATCTCCCGTGGAAATTTGCGGAATACCAAATTTCTCACAAATAAACTGAGCTTGTGTCCCTTTGCCGGCGCCTGGGGCGCCCAGTAGGATTAACCGCATTGTTGTTCTCCCCTCAATTCGTCATTGTCCCGTATTTTGCAAGCCTATTGACGGGAACTTTCCTAGGATTATCCCCGAGAAGCAAAAGCCAGCCGTACGCGCTCCAAATCGGCCTCGGTATCGACTCCGGGCGGAGGCACATCCGCCGTAATGTGAACCTGAATGCGGTAGCCGTGCCATAGGGCGCGAAGCTGCTCGAGTGATTCTGCCTGCTCCGGCGGGGCCGGGTCGAGGCGTGCATAGGCACCCAAAAAACTCGCTCGGTAGGCGTAAATCCCCAAATGCCGCAGGTATGGGGGGTTCGATATTGCTGCATCGCGTGCAAAGGGAATGGCTGAGCGCGAAAAGTACATAGCCTCATGCTGGCGATTAAGCACTACCTTCACCACATTGGGATTATTGATTTCTGCTAGATCATGTATTTGCGTCGCCACTGTGGCGATTGCGCATTGCGAGTGGCTTGCTAATGCCAATGCAACCTGATTAATGAGTTCAGGCGGAATTAACGGCTCATCGCCTTGAACATTCACAATCAAGGCATCAGCCGGTAACTTCAATAATTGCGCTACTTCAGCAATACGATCGGTGCCGGTCGGGTGAGTGGCTTGCGTTAAGAGACACTCGATCCGATGGGCATCGCATACCGCCTGAATTTCTCCGGAATCGGTTGCCACAATCACGCTCTGGGCGTCAGAGCGTTTTGCCTGCTCAGCAACACGGACCACCATGGGCTTACCTGCGATATCTGCTAGGGGTTTGCGGGGAAGGCGAGTGGATCCTAAGCGCGCTGGAATGACAACGCTAAATTCGGGGAGGGTGAGTGTGTTCAAAATGGATTGACTTACAAAGCCTGCATTTCTTCAGGCGTTAAGGTGCGCGCTTCATCCACCAACATCACCGGAATATCATCCCGAATGGGGTAAGCAAGCTTATCAATGCGGCAGATTAATTCATGCTGCTGCTCATTCAAGTGCAAGCCACTTTTACATAAAGGGCAAACCAAAATACTGAGTAAACGCTTATCCATTTTTTTTCCTTCGGGGCTCGCTCTTTAAGGCATTCGGATCTGGTCTTCGCAGGATTGATTCAATCCAATCCATTAGTGCATTAGGTAAGCTGAGTTGCATCGGCACAACCCAAATGCGCTGATCATCAATATGAGTGCATTTTACGGCATCCTTTTCGGTGATCAAAATACACTTTGCATCCAGTGTATTCAAAAGGGCGGTATCAATGTGCCCATGGTCTGGCAATGCAATGCCCTTAAATGCCGCGCTTGGTTGAGGAAGAAGTGACTGGATTCCATCAAAAAATCGCTGGGGGTTACCAATCGCGGCAATTGCAACGATCGGCGCATTGGCCTGTTCTGCCAACACGGTTTCAAGCGAACTGACTAGGCTTGGATTGTGTAATGGGTAGGCAAACTCCAATATCGGCTTTAGCGTAAATGCAGGGCGGTCGGCAATGTAATGCAATCCATCATCCGCATTAGTAGCGCTATCAGCGCTTTGACTCTTTCCGGTGACTAAGGTGATATCACGATCGCGATTAGCAGGCTCACGCAAGGGACCAGCCGGCAACAAAAAGCCATTGCCTTCGCCGCGGTGATCGCGCACGACGATTTCAATATCACGGCCACCGTCGCGTGCTGGCCAGCGTGTCAGGCCGTAGTGCTGTAAACCATCGTCGCTGATGATGACGTTGACTTCGGGATTGGCAACTAGGAGCGCACGAATGCTTTTACGGCGCTCTGGGCACACCCAAATGGGTATTGCATCTTGCGTACGCTGTGCCATCAGTACGGGTTCATCGCCCACCACGGCGGGATCTGACTTGCTGCTTACTTCGATTGGATTGGCTTGCTTTAAGTGGCTGCGACCACCATAGCCTCGGCTGATAATCCCCGGATAAAAACCACGGGCACGCAGGCGCTCAGTTAGTGCAATCACGATGGGGGTTTTACCGGTGCCGCCGACACGTAGATTGCCAACAATAATGATGGGCACTGAAAATGGTTTTCCGATACCAACGCCAAGATCGCGCACGGCATTTTTGCCTGCCACCAATAGACCAAACAGTTTGGATAGTGGCCACAACAGCCAACTGATGATGCCGCGCCGCTCCCAAAAAGTGGGCGCCGATCGACCTTGAATTGGCGCTTTACGCACGGTCAGCAGGCTGCATTATTTGCTGCCCTGGCTACTAAAGACAACGTTGGGCAGGTTCGCATCGCGCGCCGCCTCAAGGGCGCGCATGACTGCCTGATGGGGGGCCTTGGCATCGGCATCGATGTTAATCTGCGGACTATTTTCTAGGCTCGTTTGTGCGGATGGGTTGGCGATTTTGCTCAGGGATGGGGCCAGTTGGCTCCGATCGATTACCTTGCCGTTGAGGGCGTAGCGGCCATCGCGGCTAACTGTAATGGTGATGGACTGGGGCTTTGTCGATGCATCAGAACCGCTTGCAGTCGGCAATGTAATCGCCAGTTCGTTGTAGCGCGTAAAGGTGGTTGAAACCATTAAGAAAATTAACACCACCAGTAACACATCAATAAATGCAATCAGATTAATTTCTGGTTCTGCGCGCGCAAAGCGATTGGCGTTGCGTAGCGAGCCGAGATTGACTCGCTGACCGCTTAAACGTTGCGTAATCCAGCTCATGTATTTTCGGGGTAGAGTTTTTTAAACAGTTGGCGTGCGAATTCTTCACACTCCCGCTGGCGGTGATCGGCCATGGCCCGTAAGCCACGCCAACCGGCATAAGCCGGTATCGCAATCAATAGTCCAAATGCCGTGTTGTAGAGCGCAATCGAAATCCCGTTCGCCAACTGCTGCGGGTTGCCGCCGCTGCCGGTAACTATTCCTTGGCTACCAAAAATTTCAATCATGCCAACCACGGTACCGAATAAACCGAGGAGTGGAGCGAGGGTTGCAATCGTAGCGAGCGCTCCGAGGTAGCGTTCCAACTTCATCCAGGAGGTATCTGCAAGCACAGCAAGTTCTTCAATTGCTTGTCCGGCTGAATGCCCTGCCTGTTTTTCAGAGAGAATCGAGGCGAGCAGTGTGCCAATGACCGAGCCCTGGCGCAAATCCTGAATCAATCCAGCTGGGGCTGCTTTTCCGCTTGCCATTCCTTCGGCTAGGCCAAAGGCAACTTCCAAGTCCGTCTGCGGGGCAATGCGCGCTTGGCGCAGGTACCAGGTACGCTCCATGAGGATGGCGAGGCCAAAAATGGAGAGGGCTAAGAGGGGCCAAATGGGCCAACCGGCAGACAGTAAGATGGTATACATAAGATCAGTACTTTAGCTGAAATGAAATGGGCTTCTGGATCGACAGGGATTGCTAGAAGCTTGATATTTTTCAAAAAATTTAGCTTTAGCGGGGTTTTAGTTAGGCTGTGGATAACTCTGTGCAAAACTTTTGACCCTATTAACTGTAAGTCCTTGATTTATGGTGTAACGCACCAAACAATAGCAGTAAACTGAATCGAATATAAAAAAATTTATGTATATGAATCAATGCATTGCAGTGTTAGTGTCAGATTTATACGACGTTATGGGTCAGCAAACACTTACTTCTTAATTGAGCCCCATAATGCCATTCAAGACTGTGGATATGTATTGGTCCAGATTAGCAAACCCCATTAAATTCATCAAAACCGACCCCTAGAAAATGCCTGAAATACCCAACCCCATTCTGAGTGTTGGCGACCTAAACCGCGCCATTGCAAGCTCCTTGCAGGACCAGTTTGATTCTGTCTGGGTTAGCGGCGAGGTATCGAACTTTAAGGCTTATGACAGTGGGCACTGGTACTTCTCTTTAAAAGACGAGGAAGGGCAAATACGCTGTGTCATGTTCCGCGGCAAAAACGCCCAGGTGGGCTTTATGCCCCAATCGGGGGATTTGGTTGAGGTCGGGGCTAGTCTCGGCTTATATGTACCGCGTGGGGATGTGCAATTAACAGTTCAGGTTATGCGGCGTGCCGGCATGGGCGGACTCTTTGAGGCCTTTTTAAAGCTCAAAGCCAAGCTGGCAAAAGAGGGGCTATTTGAAGCCGATCGAAAGCGCCCCATACCTACTCACCCGCGCGCCATCGGCATCGTCACTTCGCCCCAGGCGGCGGCATTAAAAGATGTGCTGAGTACCTTAAGTAGAAGAGCTCCACACATTCCGATTGTGATTTATCCCACCTTAGTGCAGGGCCCAGAAGCACCTCCTAACATCATCGCCGCACTCGAGCATGCCAATCGGGAGGCGGTAGTGGATGTGATTCTGCTCGTGCGGGGCGGCGGTAGCATCGAAGATTTGTGGGCCTTCAATCATGAGCAGTTGGCCTACGCGATTGCAGAATCCAGATTGCCCATCGTCTGCGGCGTAGGGCATGAGACGGACACGACGATTGCTGATTTTGTTGCTGACTTGCGCGCACCAACACCGACCGGTGCGGCCGAGATGGCGGCACCGCGGCGCGATCAATTGCTGGCCGAGTTGGCAAGCTTCAAGCAGGGTATGACGCAAGCCGTAGAGCGGCGACTCGAGCGCGAGGCGCAGACACTGGATCAATTTGCATTGCGCTTAAACCATGCGCTACCTAATCCCGAGCGGATGCGCGAGCAGATTCAAAATCTCCGGCAGCGCCTCGGTCAATCGTGGATGGTGCGCACGCAATACTGGCAACGGCATCAGCAGCACCTCACGGCGCAGTTAGAGGCGCTCAGTCCGCAGCGCACCTTGGAGCGGGGTTATGCCGTGATTTTGCAAGAGGGCGCGGGAGCAGTTCGTAAGCCAGATCAACTGCTGGCTCAGCACGATTACCGCATTCAATTGGCAGAAGGCAGTGCTGAAGTCACACTCGCCAAGGTGAAACCTCAGTAGCGGATCGGCTCAATCAACAAAGCAACGCCAAAGGTGTCTTGCACTTTATCTTGAATGGTTTTTGCTAAGGCCAAGACAGAATCAGCGTTACCTCCGCCGTGATTGACGAGGACCAAAGCTTGGTGTTGATAAACGCCTACAGCGCCGTCGCGCTTGCCCTTAAGGCCGCAGTGATCAATCATCCAGCCCGCTGCCAATTTGCGTTTGCCTTCGCGCTCATCCCCCTCAGGGTAAGACACCAATTCAGGAAACTGCTTCAGCAATGCCAAGTACTGCGCATTCTCCACAATCGGATTTTGAAAGAAGCTGCCGGCGTTACCGATTAATTTGGGATCGGGCAGTTTGTGATTGCGAATCTTGCAGACCGCAACCATCACTTCTTCTGCTGTTGGGGCATGACGATTTGCAAAGGCAGCAGCCAAATCGGCATAACGTAGGCGTGGACTCCACGCAGCTGGCAAGTAAAAATGCACGCGCGTAATGATGTAGCGCTTGGGGTGGGCTTTAAAAATACTGTTGCGATACGTGAATGCACATTCACTCGCTGGCAAAGTGACCATGGTTTTGGAATGGCAATCGTAGGCTTCAATCGATTGGATGTTTCCACCCACCTCAACGCCATAGGCGCCAATGTTCTGAATCGGTGCCGCGCCCACCGTACCTGGAATCAGTGCAAGGTTCTCGAGGCCAGGTAGGCTTTGGTCAAGCGTCCAAATTACAAAGTCATGCCAGTTCACGCCGGCCCCAACCGATACCACAGTGCCGCATTCATCTTGCTGCGAGATCGCTTGCCCTGCAATGTCCATGAGTAAGGTCGCGCCGGATAGTGTTGGCGGCAAGACCACATTGCTACCGCCGCCCAGTACCCGCCATGGCAGGCCTGCCGACTCAATCGCTTCCATTACAGCCCCAATTTGCTCAGCATCGGTAATGGAATACGCTTGCTCGGCCAGGACTTCAAATCCAAAGCTATTGCGTGCCCTTAAAGAAAAGTCAGGCAGCATCGCTGGAATCCTTGAGGGCGAGGCCGTTTTGGGCGAGGAAGGCGCATTTGGGGCGGAGTTCATGCCACAATCTTATTCGTCTTCCGTAATTTTGAGTAAATAGGAGCAATAAATGCCAACATTTGACGTAGTGTGCGAGCCAAATATGGTGGAATTAAAGAACGCCATTGAACAGGCCAATAAAGAGATCTCGACCCGCTTCGACTTTAAGGGATCGGATTCCAGGGTGGAACTCAAAGAGGAGCTCCTCATTTTATTTGCGGACGATGACTTTAAATTGGGTCAAGTACGCGATGTCCTGATTAACAAAATGGCTAAACGAAACGTTGATGTGCGCTACCTCAAAGACGACAAGTTGGAAACAATTGGCGGCGATAAGCGCAAGCAAAGCATGAAGATTCAAAAAGGGGTGACCTCCGATTTATCGAAAAAAATTGTGCGCATCATCAAAGACAGCAAGATAAAGGTGCAAGCCAGCATTCAGGGGGACGCGGTACGCGTTACCGGTGGCAAGCGGGATGATCTGCAAGCGGTCATGGCCTTGCTGCGCAAAGATGTCAGCGAAGCACCCTTGGGTTTTGATAACTTCAGGGACTAAGCCGCCATCAGCGTGACCATTAGAGCCGCTACAACTCAGATGGAGCAGGCACTATCGCCAGTTTCATCTGAGGCCATTGAGCGATTCTGCGATGCCTGTTGGCTAGAAGATGGGCTCGCTAAAAATAGCCTCGCTGCCTATCGACGGGATTTGCTTTTACTAGCCCACTGGTTGCAACAGGAGCGCGGCATCGATTTATATGCCGCCACCGAAACTGAATTAACAGCGTATATCGCACATCGTCGCGACGATAAAGCCACCACAGCCAACCGACGCCTCACCGTATTCAAACGGTTTTATCGCCACGCCTTACGTCACCAGTGGGTAAAGCGGGATCCGTGCATGACCTTGCGCGCCGCAAAACAGGCGCAGCGCTTTCCGAAGACCCTCAGCGAGGATCAAGTCACGCGCTTAATCCAGGCGCCTGACATCGAAACCCCATTAGGTTTGCGCGATCGCACCATGCTCGAGTTGATGTACGCCAGTGGCCTGCGCGTTTCTGAAATCGTTAGCCTGAAAACAGTGGCAATCAGCCTCAATGAAGGAGTAGTACGTATCGTGAACGGCAAGGGCGGCAAAGAACGCCTCGTGCCTTTTGGCGGCGAAGCCGGAGAATGGTTGCGTAAATACCTTGGAGAAACACGGGCAACCCTATTGGCAGGCAAAACATCCGATGCGGTATTCATTGGTCGGCATACCGGTGGCGCCCTGACTCGCCAAGCATTTTGGGCTTTAATAAAGCGCTATGCTGCCATCGCACAAATTCCGGTAGCGCTCTCACCGCATACCCTGCGGCATGCCTTTGCTACGCATTTACTCAATCACGGCGCTGACCTTCGAGTGGTACAGCTACTGCTAGGGCATGCCGATATATCGACTACGCAGATTTATACCCATGTTGCCCGAGAACGGCTCAAATCCATTCATCAGCACCATCACCCCAGGGGCTAGTTGCCCTAAGGACTGCGGATCCACCAAGCAGTGCTTGGATTTAAGGTAGTTTATTAATAATGATTAAGATAGTGTCATGACTTGGTTACTAATTCCCCTTGCTTACCTGATTGGCTCAATTTCGTTTGCAGTCGTCGTCAGTAAATCCATGCGTTTGCCCGATCCATATTCATATGGATCCGGTAATCCTGGTGCAACCAATGTGCTGCGCACGGGGAACAAGCGTGCTGCGGTGCTTACCTTGCTGGGCGATGCCCTTAAAGGGTTTCTGGCAGTGATCCTGGCTCGGTTGGTTTTAGGTGAGGCAATGGTGACCCAAGGCGCGGCCGCGTGGATTTTTTGCGGTGTAGTGATTGCTGTGTTCCTGGGGCATCTGTATCCCTTGTTTCATGGATTCAAGGGAGGCAAGGGTGTTGCCACTGCCTGCGGTATTTTGTTTGGAATTAATTTGACCCTGGGCCTCGCAACGTTGGCAACCTGGTTGATTGTGGCTTTCTTTTTGCGCTACTCCTCGCTCGCTGCCTTGGCCGCCGCTATCTTTGGCCCAGCTTATTTTGTTTTCTTGTTTGGTTTTCAGCCCATGGCGATTGCGCTCAGCGTGGTATGTGCTTTACTGATCTGGCGTCATCGAAGCAACATTCGTAATTTAATGAATGGCACCGAGACGCGCATTGGCAAGAAAAAAACGCCACCACCAAATCCCGCGAAGAAAATCGAATGACGATTGCATTTGCATGCGTGTTGATTGCAGGTCTACTGCCGATCGTAGCTGCAGGTATCGCCAAGTCTGGCTTTAAAAATTTTGATAACAGTAACCCGCGCCAGTGGCTAGCTCAGCAAACTGGTTTTCGGGCGCGTGCCAATGCAGCGCAAGCCAATACCTTTGAATCGATCCCCTTCTTTTTTGCTGCCATCGCCATTGCAGCGATTGCGCAGGCACCACAAGACCGCATTGATCTATTGGCAGTCATTTACGTATTAGCGCGCATCGCCTTTATTGTTTGCTATGTCGCTGACTGGCCTAAATTACGTACTGCCGTTTGGACCATAGCGTTAGCGGCAATCATTGCTATCTTTTTCCAGATTTAACCCTGGCCTGTGAAGCTAATCATTTTTGATTACTATTCATAAATTCATTAACGTACTCAAACATCCTATGCCCGCCACCAAAACCAGCAGCCGTAAGAGCAGTAGTACCCCAAAGGTAGCAAAGCAAGCCGTGGCACCAAAGCCGACTGTAAAGAAAGCAACACAGTCCAAGGCCGAGGATGGTGTGCCGCTGTCTACCATTATTCGTCGTCGCATACAGGCAAAGAAAGCCCGCTTTCATGCCAATGACAATATTTCCCAGTTCATTGAGCCAGGTGATTTAGAGGGTTTGGTCGATGAGGTAGCGGTGAAGATGCAAGCCGTTTTAGAAAGCTTGGTGATTGATACTGAGAGCGACCACAATACCCGGAACACCAGTCAACGCGTTGCCAAAATGTTTGTCAATGAAGTGTTTAATGGCCGCTACGTTGAGCAACCGGCGCTCACAAAGTTCCCAAATGTAAGTCACCTCAACGAGCTCATGATCATTGGTCCGATTACGGTCCGCAGCGCCTGCTCGCACCACCTATGCCCCATCATGGGCCGGGTTTGGATTGGGGTATTGCCGAGCAAGGAATCTGCACTCATTGGTTTGTCGAAGTATTCGCGGCTGACCGAGTGGGTGATGTGCCGCCCCCAAATTCAGGAAGAGGCAGTAGTCCATCTTGCTGACATGCTCGAGAAAAAGATTCGTCCTGTTGGGGTTGCGATTGTGATGGATGCAGACCACTTTTGCATGCAGTGGCGCGGGGTAAAGGATCGCGATTCGAAGATGATCAACAGCGTAATGCGAGGTGCGTTTTTAAAGGACGCTAATTTACGCCGCGAGTTTTTGGCACTAATGGACCGCCGCTAAAAGGACGCAGTAGGGCTGTTTTCAAATTGAGAACGATTCTCAAGAATAAGTCTATATAAATCAATTATTTAGATGGTATGTTGGTGCTAAAGTACTTCTGCTCTATGATTCATCGCAGAACTATTAGAAGTTACGTTAAATTGTTTTATGTCCTACCTTTTTGGAGAATGTATGAAGAATAGCCGTCGCCAATTTATGATCATGTCCGCTGCTGGTGCTTGCAGCATTGCACTCAGCAATACCGTTCAAGCGCAAGCCATGGTTGCTGAAACCGATCCACAAGCTGCTGCCCTCGGTTACGTAGCTGATGCAACTAAAGTAAACAAAGCCAAGTTTCCTAAGTACGCAGCCGGTCAAGTTTGCTCTAACTGCGCTCTGTACCAAGGCTCTGGCCCTACTGGTGGTTGCAGCTTGTTCGGTGCGAAAAAAGTGGCTGGCCCAGGTTGGTGCTCTGCATGGGCTAAGAAGGCTTAATTTCTAGTCAGCAATTTTCGAATCACGGTATGGCCATCTTCGGATGGCCATATTTCTTTTGGGGTAGCCAATAAATACATACTCGCTTGGCGCTGGCTTACCTAAGCGTTATTTAAAAGATGAAGAAACAAGTGAGAAGAAAAATACCAAAAGAAAAAGGCTGCCGAGGCAGCCTTTTTCAATCACAGCAAATCCAATTACACGTTTGCTAAGTGCGCTTCCAAAGTTTTGGTGAACTTGTTTGCGTGGCTACGCTCAGCCTTCGCTAAAGTCTCAAACCAGTCAGCGATTTCGTCAAAGCCTTCGTCGCGTGCAGTCTTAGCCATGCCTGGGTACATGTCGGTGTACTCGTGTGTCTCGCCTGCGATTGCAGACTTGAGTGCATCTTCAACAGTCTTTGCTGGCAAGCCAGTTTCTGGATCGCCGCTACCACCAGCAATCAAATACTCCATGTGACCATGGGCGTGACCTGTTTCACCTTCAGCGGTGGAACGGAAAACAGCTGCTACGTCGTTTGCACCAGCAACGTCAGCCATGTTTGCGAAATACAAATAACGGCGGTTGGCTTTGGATTCGCCAGCGAATGCGGCCTTCAAGGACTCTTCAGTCTTTGTGCCTTTTACAGTTTTGCTCATTTAAGGGCTCCTTGTTTTCAGTTAAATCAAAATGGAGGGGATGCAATTCAATCCAGGATTGAAGGGATCACCACAGACAAATTATGCGGATCTTTGGGGTCTAAATAATCGTATTTTTGTATTAGATCGATAGTTAAAACCATTCAAATTTGTCTTTCTGATTAACTTAATAAATGTGTCACAATTTAAAGTAAGTAAATACTAACAAATATTGAATGCAATAAACCATCCCAACCCATTGTTTTTATTATATATACTGCTGGATAAGGCTTATTCAGTTTACTTTGCCTTCAGGGCTGCGATCGATGCAGCGCAATCCCGAATGCCATAGTTGTAAAACTTGCCTGCATTTTCCTTTTTAAGGGACTGGGCGCATTCCGTAACGGAATTACGTAAATGAATTGCAGGAGCGGTGCTGGTAGCCATATCAAAATCCTCAGAAGATAAACAAAAAGAACATCAAGCCAAAATCGCAGTTTGATGTCGCTTGATTCATCCTACAGCATAAAATGAAGGCTGAACGCACTTAAAAGTAATCGAAAGACCCGTCGTTTTGTAAGTCAGTTAAGCGACATTATTGGCGCCAATTAATCCCTTTTCTAAGTGAGCCAGGAAATCCCCCATGAAAAAAACAGACCTTTACAAAAATCTGGGGCTATCCGTGGCGCACAAGATGAAAAATGCGTCCAAAGTAAAAGGCCCCGGATCAGGCGCTCAAGCCAAAACTAAGCAACAACTGGCAGATGAACTGGTAAAAGCCAATCCACTGTTAGCGGCCTTCTCCAGCAAGCCTAAGTCAAAAACAAATGAGCCCTGAACGATCGCAATATTGGCTGATTGATGTATTAAAGGTTTTAGCGGCACAAATTATTGTTTTACACCACTGCGTTAGTTATGGCGAGCTTGCCGCTGCGGCCAAAGAACTGCTCCCTAGCGTTAGCGCCTTTCTATTTGATTATGGTCGGTATGCCGTACAGATTTTCTTAGTGATGGCGGGCTACCTTGCAGCACAGTCCGCTGAAAAAGCCATTGCGATAAGCCATGCGCATTCACAGTTAAGCGGATCTCGATTGGTGCTGCAGCTGGCGATTCGCCGCTATTTGCGTTTGGTGGGCCCTTATGTTGCGGCTTTACTCATTACCATCGTGTGTGCAGCATTGGCGCGCCAGTGGTCTGCAGACGAGTACATTGGTCAGCCCGAAACCATCGCCCAAGTTTTGGCGCACCTCTTTTTATTGCAAGGTCTGCTGGGGTATGACTCCATCTCGGCAGGTGTTTGGTATGTAGCAATCGATTGGCAGCTTTTTACAGCGCTTGCAGTGATCTATGCAGTTTTTCAGAGACCGGTAATGCGTATCGGCGTCATATCTATTTTGATTGTGGCATCGCTCTTGTACTTTAATCGCCATGCTAGCTTCGAAAACAGCTTCATTTACTTTATCGGCGCTTATGGCCTAGGCATCCTAGCCTATTGGGCTGGTAGACTGAAAGCAATCAAGGCTGGCATCAATCCGGTGAATGCGAAAAGAATACTGCTGGCGATTGCCTTCATTTTGCTTCTTTCTGCTCTGCATTCAGTCTGGCTGCGCAATTACCTGGCAATTGGTATTGCATTTTTATTGCTGTATGTAGGCAATAGGTCCTATCCGAATCCGCAATCGTGGCTCGCACGTGCAATGCAGTGGGCTAGTCCTCGCGCGTATTGCGCCTTCTTAATCCACTTTGCATTCATCCTCTTGGCTAACACCGTACTACTTGCATTACATGTGGCAAGCCCTGCAATTGGATTGGGTTTGATTGTCCTTGTATCGGCACTGAGCTGGATGGCTGCAAACTATTTATACCGCTGGGTTGAGTTGCCCATTGGGCGCTGGCGTCCTGCCACATTGTTTTCCTAATCTGTACTTCGCAAAATAAAATAAGAAGCAGCCTACATAGTGACTACGGTGTTTTTAAAACCGCATGTGAAACGAGGCCGTGACTTTCTAATTTATCCCTGCCGCCTAAGCATTCAATTTCCAGCAAGCAGATCGATGCAATGGCTTGGGCACCGACTTGGTTGATTAGCTTAGCGGCAGCGATGAGCGTACCACCGGTTGCTAATACATCATCAATCAACAGGGCGCGTGAGCCGACAGGCAGTGATGTGCTTTGGATTTCCAGTGCGTCCGATCCGTATTACAAACCATACGACTCTCGGTGGCTGGCCAGCGGAAGATTATTGGGCTTGCGGACCAGCACCAGGCTTTTTTGGGTATGCAGGGAAAGTGCTGAGGCAAACACAAATCCGCGGGATTCCACCCCAACGATGTGGCTGTAGTCAAACTGCTGAGAAATGGCAGCCATATGCTGGATGGCCTCAGTAAAGGCCGCCGGGTCCCCTAGCAATGGGGAGATATCCCGAAACTGAATGCCTGGCTTTGGAAAGTCGGCAATGGTTGGCAGATAATCGAGTAATTGCATTTGCATAATGTGTATCAGTTTAGCTGTGCTGTTTATTGATTGCATGTCTGTAGCGACTACCCAAGGTAAATTTCATCATGCGCCACCCTTTTATCATTATCACTGCTCTCGAGAATGAGCTCGATCCAAAACGCCTCCCGCCAGAAACCGCAGTGGTTTATACCGGGATTGGAAAAGTAAACGCAGCAATTGCAACCTTTAAAGCAATCCAAGTCTATAGTCCACGGGAGATCATCAATTTCGGTACGGTAGGGCGAATTAACCCAGCTGTGAATGGCTTGCTGGACATTGGTAGAGTAGTCCAGCGGGATGTGTTTGCAGAGCCCTTAGCCCCGCGTGGCGAGGTGCCATTTTCTAGTCGTCCGAATGCCTATGTATCCGAGGGCGGAAAGTACGTATGTGGTTCTGGTGATAGTTTTGTAACGGAGACTGACCCATGGCTGATTGCACAAGCCATTGATGTGGTGGATATGGAGCTCTTCGCCATTGCCGCAGTGGCGCACGATGCGGATATTCCATGGCGCTCATTCAAATACATTACAGACGATGCCGATGCCTCCGCTGGTAGCGATTGGCATACGAGCGTGCAACACGGCGAAGAACTCTTTTTGCAACAACTGCGCAGGGTAATGGGGTTGTAAATCCAGTGCCCGCTTATGTTGTGGATTAGCGCATTCCAGGAAATACCTGGTGCGATAGGGGCTTGCCATTGGGTCCAATTTTGACAAGGACCATATCGCCAGAGCCAAGCACCACTCCAGTGAATGCCTCAATGTTGACGTGGTGACTGACCATGATGATGGGCGTCTTCGGAAATTGCTTCAAGCTTTTTTGTACGAGCTGACGCAGCCCTTCAGTTTGCTGATTAGATTGACCCATGCTTTCAAAAAAAGAGCCCAGCGATTTATCGATGAGTACAGGCCCTTTATTTAATAAGGTAGCGGTGTCAACACAGCGGCACCAGGGACTACTAAAGACTTTGGCGCTTTCGATGCCTTGTTGGCTTAGCCACTGCCCAGTGCGCTCAGCCTGTTTTTTTCCAAATTCACCCAAATTACGCTGCGTACTGCATTGATCAAGGCGATAGCCTGCAGGATCGCTAAAGCCAGGGGCGTCGGCATGGCGCATGAAGAGAATGTGCCCGCCATCCGTCATTGGACTAGCTAAGTTAGCAAGCGCAGCGGTGCTGAGGCAAAGCGAGATGACTAGCATCGCCATCATGCGTTGGCAGAATTGGAATTGTGCTCGCATTACCATGGCAATTTTTCCCCTGAGTAACTGTAAAAGCTGCCCGATTCAGACAGCGGTAATTGATTGAGAACGGCCAGCATATCCCGCGCCGCATCGATGGCTGGTCGGCCAATTTGCTCGCCTTTAAAAGGCTTGGAGAGCCGTGAGTTGACGGTGCCGGGGTGAAGCGCAATTAATTTGGTATTAGGCTGTGTGCGTCGCAACTCAATCGCAGTCGTTTTGAGTAGCATGTTGAGTGCTGCTTTGGATGCGCGGTAGCTATACCAACCGCCCAAGCGATTGTCTTCAATACTGCCTACTTTGGCGGAGATCACGGCCATGATGGCATTCGCTTTAGCAAGCAGGCTGCTGAATTTGGAAAGTGTTACAGCGGGGCCAAAGGCATTGATCTTAAAGATGGCCTCCAACTGACCGAAACACAAATCAGCCCCCTTCTTTTCAGGGCTCCAAGTATCTGTGTGCAAGACGCCAATGGCATTGATGATCAGGTGAAATGGCCCGCTGGACGCCAAGGCCTCTGCAGCGATTGCAATTGATGCTTCGTCTGCGTAGTTAATGGCCGGACTGGATTGGCGATGAATGCCAATCGCGTGGCTGCAACGCGGATCAGACTGAAGTAGCTCTAAAAAAGCAGATCCAATCGTTCCGGATGAGCCGATGATCAGGGCGCGATACCCCTCGGGTAGTGATGGCATCATTTAGATCCAGCCCTGTTTCCAGATGGTAGCGTCTGTTAATTCACGCCAATCAATTTGCCGCACCTCTTTACTAAAGACGGCTTCAATTTCCACGTGCTGGATGGCTTCGTGCGGTAATTCCGGCAGAATAACTTTGCTTACCAAAAAATGCTTTTGCTTTTTTATGGGATGAACGGCAGTCCACTTCGTCAGTAATAACTTTTTGGGGCTGAGTGGATTTTTATTCGGCATGCTGGATCAAGAAACGCATCAAAGAACGGTGCACTGCATGGTTTGTGTGCCCAGACGGAGCGCTCCGGATCCGGGGGTAAACCGAACCACTGCCGCTTGCGTATTGGCCGGGCAGCGCACATCAAAATAACTGTCATGGCCTAAGCTACCGCAAAAACGCAAATCCGATTTACTTTTATTGGACGGATTGACCGCAAATCCCTGTGGTGGGTCCAAGGTCATCAGTGAGCGACTAAGCACCATACTTACTTTTGCTCCATCCGCCCCTGGAATGCAACTCCAGGTGGTGTAGTCGTTTTTATCGCAAGCCGCGAGGCCGCCCAGTAGGCAGGCTAGCAAACCAAGGCGAGCGATACGGAGGGCAGGGAGCTGCATGGCAGATTGAATGAAGTAGGGATCACACCATTCTAGTGAATAAGCTCTACACTTGCTTGATATGCCATTGCCAGATCATTTCTCCCCAACCCCAGCAGAGCTGAGCTCGGCCGACGTGTCGCGCATCATCGAAATGGCATGGGAGGACCGCACGCCTTTTGAGGCCATTTTGCGCACCTATGGCTTAGCAGAGCCTGCAGTCATTCGCCTCATGCGGACTAATTTAAAGTCTGGCTCTTTTCGTTTGTGGCGTGCTCGCGTGACGGGCCGCGCAACTAAACACAGCGCATTACGCAGCTCCGATGTTGATCGGGCCTATTGCCCTACGCAATACAAGCAGTCCCACGGACGATGAAACCCTTCACCCTTTTTTACGACGGTGCCTGCCCCTTATGCCAGGCAGAAATCCTTTTTTTGCAAAGCCGCAATCAAGCAGGCTTACTTCATTTTGTTGACATTAATTCCGCGCAATACGATCCGCAAACAGTGGGGGTATCGTGCGAAGAGGCTTTAGCAAGTATGTATGGACAGATCGAGGGCGAGCCACCCATCAACGGAGTGGCCGTGTTTGGTGAGGCCTATCGCCGTGCCAATTTACCGCGGATGGCTTGGATTTTTTCGCGCCGCTGGATGATGCCGATTCTAGGGCCCAGCTACCGTTTCTTTGCCAAGCACCGCCATGGCATTTCGGGGTTTTTTGGGCCACCTCTACTGCGCCTTGCAAAGGCCCGCTGCCCAAGCAAGCCCAATTCACACTAGTTTTATCGTAGTGCTCTCAGATTTGCTTGTATCGTAGTGGCATGAAAACCATTTTTCTTCGGCTGGCATGGGTTGCATTGGGGTCTGCTATTGCCATTACGGCCGCACTTTGGGTCACGGGCAATGCGACTACGCCACTGGTTTTGGCATCGCTGGGCGGATCCACTTTGTTTCTGTTTGGCTTAACCACATTACCTCCGGCACAGCCTCGCGCATTGTTTGGCGGCCACTTTATTGCAGCTGCTGTTGGTATTGCCGCATACCAGCTTGCCGGAGACGCGCTGTGGGTAATGGCACTTGCGGTAGTTGTTGCTATCGTGTTGATGTTGCTTACCAAAACCGTCCATCCACCTGCAGGTGCTAATCCGCTCATCATGATTCAGGCGCAAGCGGGACTCATGCATTTGGGCGCAGTAGTTATGCTGGGAGTACTCACCATTTTTATCGTGGCTTGCGTGTGGAGTCGCTTGGGAGTGGGGCAATCCAAATACCCTCTGCGCTGGAACCAACCATCCCCACCCAATAGCAATTGGGGCATTTGGACTGACTCGTAAATAGCAGACGTAACTGATTTACTATTCATAAGCCCATGACAGCCCACTCTACCGATCCCAAACACCACACAGCGCATTCACTCAAGGAGCGCATGTATGTAGTCATTTTTGAATCCGATACCAAGATGGGTTTGTTGTTTGATCGCGTTTTAATTTACGCCATCTTGCTCTCCGTATTGGTGGTCGTTCTCGATAGTGTGGCATCGATTTCAAAGCAGTTCCATGGTGAATTAGTCACGCTAGAGTGGATGTTCACCATACTCTTCAGTATTGAATACATTGCACGCCTCTATTGCGCGAAGTACCGCTGGCGTTACGCAACTAGCTTCTATGGCGTGATTGATTTTCTGGCGGTGGTCCCGACGTATCTCGCTCTTCTCTTCCCTGAGCTGCATGCACTCATTGATGTGCGCGTTTTGCGTTTGATTCGGATGTTCCGCATCTTTAAATTAACCGCATACATTTCGGAGTATCAGCATCTGGCCGAAGCCCTAACCGCCAGCAGGCGCAAGATCTTAGTTTTTTTATCGGTGGTCTTGATGGTGGTGACTGTGATGGGTTCCATCATGTACGTAGTGGAAGGGCCAAGCAATGGCTTTACGAGCATTCCGATTGCGGTGTATTGGGCAATCACGACGATGACA
Organism: Polynucleobacter difficilis; assembly: GCF_003065365.1. Classification (NCBI taxonomy): domain Bacteria; kingdom Pseudomonadati; phylum Pseudomonadota; class Betaproteobacteria; order Burkholderiales; family Burkholderiaceae; genus Polynucleobacter; species Polynucleobacter difficilis. The sequence continues at coordinate 343,967 of NZ_CP023276.1, forward strand.
ACTGTTGGATTTGGTGACATTACTCCGCACACCGATTTGGGCAAACTCATTTCTTCGGCGATGATGCTGATGGGTTGGGGTACATTGGCCGTGCCAACGGGGATTGTGACTGCGGAGTTTGCACATCGCCGTAATCAAGAATTTGTTGCCAAAAAAACCTGCGATGCCTGTTATACCGACGGTCACGAAACAACGAATCAATACTGCAGGCATTGCGGTACTCGTTTTCCGACCCCTGAAAACTAAAAAAGCCTTCTTATCTAAGAAGGCTTTTTCGTATTAAGTAGGCTCAGTACTTAGTTAACGCCAAGTAACTCCACATCAAATACCAATGTCGCGTTGGGCGGAATAACGCCTCCTGCACCGCGTGCACCGTAGCCCATCTCCGCAGGAATGATTAAGGTGCGCTTGCCGCCGACTTTCATGCCGGCAAAACCTTCATCCCAGCCTTTAATTACACGACCGCCACCCAAGGGAAATTCAAATACTTGGCCGCGATCGACTGAGCTATCAAATTTTTTGCCTTTTAAATCAGGGGCAGCTGGGTCATGCAGCCAGCCGGTGTAATGGACCGACACATCCGATCCGGCGGTTGCTTCAGCGCCGCTGCCGACAACAGTGTCAATTTTTTGGAATTCGCTCACAGTATTTGCCTTTGTAGAAGAGGGGTTAGAAGGGGGTGGCGATGAGTCACCCGAGTGCGGCATCAAGAATGCCACAGCCAGGCCTCCGGCCAGAATCAATAAGCCGAGTTTGAGAGGGGTATTCATGGAATGGGCAGCCTAGTTTGTGTGAGGGATGATCAAAATGCACTAATTTAGTGCATTAGTAGGGAAAATGGAGTTCATTCAGCAATATGCCATCTCAGTATATAAAACCAGCGTCTTTTCCGCAAAGGCGATGCTTTAAAATGGGTTGTTAGCATGTCGAATTTTTTATTGTGCGCTTGCAGCATTGATGGCGTGAGGCATGCATCGGGCGGGTCAAAAATCATGCTCATTTGCGTTATCCAATTTAAGGAATAGTCATGGCATCAGGAAATTCAAAGATCATTTATACCTTCACAGACGAAGCCCCTGCGCTTGCAACCTGTGCATTTTTGCCGGTCATTAGTGCGTTTGCAAAATCAGCTGGCATTGATATTGTTAAAAGTGACATCTCTGTAGCGGCTCGAATCTTGGCTGAGTTTCCAGAATGCCTAACCGAGGCACAGCGTGTGCCTAATAATTTGGCCGAGCTGGGAAAGATGACTCTGCAGCCCGATACCAACATCATTAAGTTACCCAACATTAGTGCGTCTGTACCGCAGTTGCAAGATGCCATTAAGGAGTTGCAAGGCAAGGGCTATGCCATTCCTGATTTTCCAGATGATCCTAAGAATGAGGAAGAAAAAGCCATTCGGGCGCGCTATTCCAAATGCCTGGGAAGTGCCGTGAACCCTGTATTGCGCGAGGGTAATTCCGATCGCCGCGCGCCTGCCGCAGTCAAGCGCTATGCACGTAACAATCCGCACTCCATGGGTGTCTGGAGCCAAGCTTCGCGTACCCACGTATCGCATATGCATGGTGGTGATTTTTATTCAAACGAAAAATCCATGACGATGGCGAAGGCCTGCGACGTCAAAATGGACCTCGTCACCAAGAGTGGCAAGGCCATTGTCCTGAAGCCAAAAATCAGTCTGCAAGAAGGCGAAGTGATCGATAGCATGTACATGAGTAAAAAGGCCTTGTGCGCTTTTTACGAAGCAGAGATGGAAGATGCTTATAAGACTGGGCTTATGTTTTCGCTGCACGTGAAGGCAACGATGATGAAGATTTCACACCCCATCGTTTTTGGCCATGCCGTCAAAATCTTCTACAAAGACGCTTTTGCAAAACATGAAAAACTCTTTGCAGAGCTAGGTGTGAATGCCAACAATGGCCTGAGCAGCGTTTACGACAAGATTGCTAGCTTACCTGCAACCAAGCGCGACGAAATTTTAAAAGATTTGCATGCATGCCATGAGCACCGTCCTGCTTTGGCAATGGTGGATTCGGCTAAGGGCATTTCGAATCTGCATTCACCAAGCGATGTGATTGTCGATGCATCCATGCCAGCCATGATTCGCATCGGCGGCAAGATGTGGGGGGCAGATGGCCGGCCGCAAGATACCAAAGCGGTAATTCCCGAAAGTACCTTTGCTCGCATCTACCAAGAAATTATTAATTTCTGCAAAACCCACGGCAACTTTGATCCAAAAACAATGGGTACAGTACCGAACGTTGGCTTAATGGCACAACAAGCAGAAGAGTACGGCTCGCACGATAAAACCTTTGAAATCGTGGAAGCCGGTACGGCCCGTATCGTCGCCGATGATGGCACTGTTTTGCTCGAGCAGAATGTAGAAGAGGGCGATATTTGGCGCATGTGCCAAGTAAAAGATGCGCCGATTCGGGATTGGGTCAAGTTGGCGGTGAATCGTGCCCGTTTGTCAAATACTCCGGCTGTATTCTGGCTGGATGAGTATCGCCCACATGAGGCCGAGTTAATTAAAAAAGTAAAGACCTACTTGAAGGATTACGACCTCAACGGTCTTGATATTCAGATCATGTCGCAAACACGGGCGATGCGTTACACCCTCGAGCGCGTGATCCGCGGCAAGGATACGATTTCCGTGACCGGCAATATCTTGCGTGACTACCTCACGGACTTGTTCCCTATTTTGGAATTAGGCACCAGCGCCAAGATGTTATCGATTGTTCCCTTGATGGCTGGCGGCGGGCTGTTTGAAACGGGTGCGGGCGGCTCGGCTCCAAAGCACGTCAAACAATTGGTTGAAGAAAATCATTTACGTTGGGATTCCTTAGGTGAGTTTATGGCTCTAGCCGTTTCGCTCGAAGACATCGGCGATAAAACCGGCAACCAAAAAGCTAAAATTTTGGCACGTACCTTGGATGAGGCAACTGGCGCTCTGCTCGAGAATCGCAAGTCGCCGTCCACCAAAACAGGTGAGCTTGATAACCGCGGCAGTCAGTTTTACTTATCGATGTATTGGGCTCAAGCATTGGCCCAGCAAACCGAAGATAAAGCGCTGCAGGCCCACTTTGCACCCATCGCAAAAGCACTTGAGGCGCAAGAAAAAACCATCGTGGATGAGCTTAATAGCGTTCAAGGTAAGTCGGTTGACATCGGCGGATATTATTTTGCAGAGCCGGCGAAGTGTGATGCAGTAATGCGTCCCAGCAAAACCTTCAACGCCATTATTGAGTCTGCATAGCCTCACTCTTTTTTCTATTTAGTCGAAGCGAATGGCAAATACCCAGTGGTTTGCCATTCGTTAAAACGCAATTGGCAGTGCAGTTAATCCCAGATTTTTTATGGGTATTGCGGTTTTTGGTGCAAAGCCGCAAATTGCCTAAGTTTATGTTTTAATTCTTATAACGAAGCACTGGGGAGTAGCTAGCTCAGCAATGAGTCCCGTTTTACCGTCATTTCGTTTGGACCTTTTTTGATGAGGCTCCAAGCCGGTATCGGGGTGGACATAGTCCAAGGCAAGACCATTTGTTTTTGAATGGTTAATGGTTTTTTATTTCTCAGGTACAGGATGCGTATTCGATATTTCCGAATTGGTAGATTGATGGCTTGCATGCCCCTAGCGGCATCACTTTTCATCGGCGCATCAAACGTAACTGCTCAGCCCAAATCAGATTTGCCGCCGCCAAGCCAAAAGGCAGTGGCCGCGGCTCCTGGCACCATCTATACCCTAGAGCAATTAATTCAGCTGGCATTGGAATCCAATCCCCGTATATTGGCTGCGCGCGACCAAGCAGCTGCTGCCACTGGGCAATTGCGCGCCGCCAAAGCCGTGCCAAACCCCCAATTTGAGTACAACACGGGACAACAGCGCTCGGCTACTGGACCATTGACTACCGGCAATGTCTCTTCTTGGTCGGTGACTCAGCCACTGGATATGCCTTATACCCGCTTCCCCCGTGTGGATGCGGCAGAGGCCAATGCTCGCGGTGCCCAAGCTACGCGCGTTGCCTTTGAGGTGGAAGCCATTGCGAATGTGCAAATGCGTTATTACGAGTTGCTCCGCAGAGAAGCTGAGGCACGGGCAGCAAATGAAGACTTAGACCTAACGAAACAAATTCGGGATCGCATGCAACTGCGCTATGACGTGGGTGAGACCGCACGCTTTGAATTGATCCGCGCGCAGACGGAATTTTTGAATGCGCAAATGAATGCCGAATCGAGTAAGCTGCGCATCGAGCAAGCACGTGGATTGCTGCGTCAAACGGTGGGGCATCAACTTACCGCTGATTTTGCATTGGCAGCGCACAGCCAAAAAGCGAACGAGTTACCACCACTCGAGACACTGCTGAACGAAGTACGCAATCAAAGTCCGGAACTACAAAAAGCGAAAGCGCAAGTAGAGTCAACCCAATCCCGGCTCAGCTTTGAAAAAAACGCACGCCTGCCGAACTTGGCTGTAAAAGCGCAGCAATACAATGACCCAAATTTCACCGATCGATTGTATGGATTGGTGGTGACTATTCCCATTTGGGATTTTAGGGGCGGTCAAATTGCCGAGGCGGAAGCCAATGCATCGAAAGCCAAAAATGAATTCAATGCCCAAACGCAAAGCCTAGAGCAGCAAATGCAATCGGCTTATAAGCTCTATCTGATTGCCAGCTACCAGGTGCAAATCTTAGATCAAGAGGTAGTGCAGTTAGCTGCCAGCGCTCGCCGCATTGCAGAAATTTCCTATCGTTTTGGAGAGCGTGGGATGCTCGAGTACCTCGATGCGCAGCGTACCTTTCGTGCGGCGCGTAATGACTTAATTAAAGCCCGTTTTGATCTGGCATCGATCACGACGGAGATTCAGCGTTTACGTGCGAGCCCAGAGTGGGTCGCCAAACTCGAAGGTGATAAATAATGAATCCCCAGTTACTGATTCTTCTCAAGCAAATTAGAGATCAGTTGATCGTCTTAAAAAATCGCCTCTTGCAATATGCTGAAGAAGCGTATGACAGCGTGCGGGCGACGCAAAAGCAGTTGTATGTCCAAGCATTTGATTGGATGGCGGTGCGCGTTCCAGCCTTGACGGATACCTATTTACAAGCACCACAATGGTTTAAAAAGGGACTGTTTGTATTGCCGTGGTTGATTATTGTCTTCTCAACGCTCAACTATTTCGATGTATTTGATCCTAAGCCAGCCGTCAAATCCGTTCAGGACCCCAATATTGTTTATGTGAATGACGATTTGCGCAGCATGATTAAAGACGGCAAGGCAGAGCTCGGGCAATTTACCGAAGAGGTGCGGGTCTCCGGGCGTATTGATTTTAATGAATCCTTTTTAGCGCGCATTGGTGCCAACGTAACCGGACGGGTCTCGGAAATCTTAGGTTTTCCAGGTCAAATGGTGAAGCAAGGTGATTTGCTGGCCAAGATTACATCGACTGAGTTAACGCAATCCCAATTAGCCTATTTGCAGGCCAGAAGCGGTAGTCAGCTTGCCGAACAGGCCGCCAATCGAGCACGTATTCTATATAAAGAAGACGTTATTGCACTCGCCGAGTTGCAGCGCCGCGAAGCCGAGGCGACCAGTGCCAAAGCTCAATTTGGCGCAGCCAACGATCAGTTACGAGTGCAAGGCATGGATCAAGCCAGCATTGATCGCTTGGCCAAAACCAGCGTAATTAAGTCCGTGAATAACGTGCTGGCTACCATCGACGGGGAGATCGTTGAGCGCAAGATCACCAAAGGCCAGGTGGTACAGCCTGCTGAGGCCTTGTTTACGGTTGCAGACCTGGACGCCTTGTGGGCGATTGCGGAAGTGCCGGAGAGTGCTGCGTACTTAATCCGTAAGGGCCAAAAATCATCCATCATCGTTCCTGCTTTACGCAACCAAACCATTGAGGGCGTTATCTCGCACGTTGATTCCATCGTGAATCCAACAACCCGAACCGTTTTAGTGCGCATGGATGTTCCCAATCAAAGCGGCCAAGTTAAACCTGGGATGTTGGCGACCATGTTGATTGATAGTCAGCCCCGTGAACGTTTACTTGTTCCTTTAGAGGCGATTGTTCGCGAAGACAACTCTGACTATGTCTATGTACGCGAAGACGATGATCGCTATCGCATGGTTCAAGTTAAGCTTGGTCCAGAGGGCAAGGGCTTTAGGCCTGTGCAGTCGGGGCTTAAAGAAGGTGCTGAGATCGTGATTCAAGGGGCTTATCACCTCAATACTGAGCGCAAGAAGCAGCTTTCTGGTGGTTAATGTACCCAATTTCCTTGCCACTTCTATTTAGGTAAATAAACCCACGCCATGATTGAAAAAATAGTCCGCCTTGCACTACAGCAGCGTCTATTGATCCTGATTATTTCGGTGGTGCTGCTGATTGCCGGTTTGATTGCAACTAAGCGCTTGTCCGTTGACGCCTTCCCGGATGTGACCAACGTGCAGGTGCAGATTGCAAGTGAGGCCCCAGGCCGATCGCCAGAAGAGGTGGAGCGTTTTGTCACGATTCCGATTGAGCTCAGCATGACCGGTTTACCGGGTTTGGTGGAGATGCGCTCCCTTAATCGCAATGGCATCTCCATTGTGACCCTCGTGTTTACCGAAAAAACCGATGTCTATTTTGCAAGGCAATTAGTTTTAGAGCGTTTGATCGAGGCTGCTTCGCGCATGCCGATCGGTGTCGTTCCGGTTTTGGCGCCCCTATCCACTGGTTTGGGCGAGGTCTATCAATACACCATCAATCACCCCACCGATGGCAATAAAGAAATTGGCGCGGATGAACTGGCTGACCGCAGGACAATTCAGGATTGGATCGTTCGGCCGATGTTGCGTTCCATTCCAGGGGTTGCGGAAATTAATACCCAAGGGGGCTATGCCAAGGAATACCAAGTATTGGTTAATCCCGAACGCTTGCGCCATTATCAAATTAGCCTGCAGGATGTCTACGAGGCTTTAGCTCGTAACAATGCCAATTCTGGTGGTGGACAGTTGCCGACTTATTCAGAGCGCTATCTAATTCGAGGGGTAGGTTTAATTGCTAAGCCCGAAGACATTGGCAAGATCATTCTGAAAGAGGTTAGGGGTACACCGGTTTATGTTCGCAATGTGGCGGATGTAACCATCGGCAGCGAGGTCAGACAAGGGGCTGCAATCCTCAATGGCACGACCGAAAGTGTTGCTGGAATTATGCAAATGATTCGTGGGGGCAATGCGCGTGAAGTGGTGAGCCGAATTAAGTTAAAGGTCCGTGAAATTAATGAGGGAAAACTGTTGCCAGACGGTTTGCAGATCATCCCTTTTTATGACCGCACCGATCTGATTGATGCTGCGATGTTTAACGTAGCCAAGGTATTGATTGAGGGCATCATCCTGGTGATTGTCTTGCTCTTTTTGTTCTTGGGTGATGTGCGCTCGTCGATCATCGTAGTCGCGACTTTAATTCTCACTCCGCTCCTGACTTTTCTAGTCATGAATCGCTATGGCATTTCGGCAAACTTGATGTCGCTTGGAGGCCTTGCCATTGCGGTGGGCATTATGGTGGATGGCTCGGTGGTGGTGGTTGAAAACACCTTTGCCAAATTAGGCGCCCGCCTGAAGTCAGGTGAATCCAAAAACCGTATCATCTTAGAAGCGGCAACTGAAGTGGGCAAGCCCGTCCTGTTCGGTGTTGGCATCATCATTTTGGTATTTATGCCATTGCTCTCTTTAGAGGGAATGGAGGGCAAGATGTTTGCGCCGATGGCCATCACGATTGCGATTGCCTTAACCATTTCTTTGATTCTGTCTTTTACGCTTTCGCCGGTCTTATGCTCCTACATCTTGAAGGGCGGCGGCGAAGAAGATACCCGTATTGTTAGAACCCTCAGAACACCGTATACCAAGTGGCTTCATTGGTGCTTGGATAATCCGAAATTAGTCGTGAAGCGCGCTATTATTTTGCTGCTGACGAGTTTTGTTGCATTTACGATGCTCGGTAAATCCTTTATTCCAGTGATGCAAGAGGGCTCGATTACGCCTTTAATCGCTAAGTCGCCGAATATTTCCTTGGATGAGTCCATTAAGCTGGAATTTGAAGCGATGAAGCGCATCATGACCGTCCCCGGTGTTGAGCGCGTTGTGTCGCGCTTGGGCCGCGGTGAGTCACCCGCCGATCCTGGTCAGCCGTTTGAGTCCGATCCGATTGTCACGCTCAAACCATTAGGCGATCGGGACTTGAGTCAGGAAGAGATTGCGAACCAAATTCGGGAGAAGTTAAAAACCTTGCCCGGTGTTGAGCTATCGATTTCCCAGCCCATTGCCGCGCGGGTTGATGAGATGGTTTCGGGCGTGCGCTCTCAGGTTGCGATCAAGATCTTCGGCCAAGACCTTGCGGAGCTTAAAAAGCTCGGCGATCAAATCAGCCAAGTGCTCAGTAATATGAAGGGCAGTACCGACTTGCGGATAGAGAAGACGTCAGGCCAGAACTACCTCAATATTAAGATCGATCGGGATGCAATTGCGCGCTACGGTATTAATGTTTCAGATGTCAATGAAGTCATCGAAACCGCGATTGGCGGTAAGCAAGCCTCTATTGTGTATGAGGGTGAGCGCCGCTTCCCCTTGATGCTGCGCTACCCTGCGCCCTACCGCGACAACGTGGAAGCAATTTCTGGAATCATTTTGCATTCACCCAATGGTGCACAAGTGCTGCTACGTGATTTGGCAGAGATCAGTTTGATTGATGGCCCTGCGCAAATTTCGCGGGAGAGCGGTAAACGTCGCCTCGTGATTGGTGTGAACGTAGAAGGCCGAGATCTCGGCGGTTTTGTGCAAGAGGCCCAAGAGGAAATCGCCAAGAAAGTATCGCTACCAGAGGGATATAGCTTGCAATGGGGTGGTCAATTTGAAAATATGGAACGGGCGATGGCGCGTTTAATGATCATTATCCCAATTACGATTGCGGCGATTTTCTTCCTTCTTTTCATGTTGTTTAATTCGATCCGCTTGGCTGGCTTGATTATTTTGGTTCTCCCCTTTGCATCGATCGGCGGAATTTTTGGCTTGCTCATTAGTGGCGAGTATTTATCGGTACCAGCAGCGGTTGGATTTATCAATTTGTGGGGTATCGCCGTATTAAATGGTGTGGTTCTGATCTCCTTTATTAAGCAGCTGCGAGAAGAGGGACGTTCGATGCAAGATGCCTTAATTGAGGGGTGTGAGCATCGCTTCCGGCCGGTGATGATGACAGCATCCGTTGCGATGCTGGCGTTGGTGCCGATGCTATTCTCGGGCGGCCCGGGTTCAGAGGTGACTCGGCCCTTGGCAGTGGTGGTTATTTCAGGTTTAATTACCTCAACTGCCCTAACATTATTGGTATTACCGGTCTTGTACCGCACATTTGAAGAAAAAGAGATAGAAGCATGATCGAAATTAAAGCCGTCTTTCGCCCTGGTCGATTGCCTGCCTTGCGCAATGCCTTGATGGATACACCAGGCTTTCCTGGGATGACCGTAACCCGAGTGGAAGGCTGCAGTGCACCAGGAAGTACTGCTAAATCATCGATCAAAGAAGAGTTAACCGACTATTCGGCAAAAGTGCGGATTGAAATTGTCTGTAGCGATGACGTAGCTGATCGCCTGATGGATCGCATTGTCGAGGTTTGCCAAACCGGACAAATTGGTGATGGGGTTGTATGGAAAACCGATGTGGATAAGGTTTTCTTTATTGCCAAGAACTACGGTACAACGTAATCCATTTTCGCTGTACTGAAATAAAAAAAGCCTCGCAATTAGCGAGGCTTTTTACTGCCCTGCAGGGGCATTCGAGTGCGGCTGTTATTTGATTAAGACCACTGGCTGTTTTGCACCAGAAACAATCTTTTGGGCAATCGAGCCCATGATCATGTCGATAAAGCCGCTACGGCCTTTGGAGCCCATCACAATCATATCCATTTTCTCTTTATTCGCTAGAGCAAGAATTTCATCAGAAATATTGCCACGCTTAATCACAATCGTGTATTTGATGCCAGCTGCATCCAATGCTTTTTGTGCCGGCTTGAGCTCTTTTTCACTGATTTCACGCAGGTAATCATCGACCACGCTCTTGGCCACAAATTGCTTGACGTGGTTAAGACCAACATCGTCATGCACATTGATCAGGGTAACAACGCACTTGCTTTTCAGATCGGCTGATAACTTAGCAACATATTTGCAAGCATTGATGGCAGATTTTGAGCCGTCTACGGGTAATAGGATTTTCATGATTCCTCCTTGTGGATGATTGCGCGCTCTTGTTTTAGTAACAATTGCTACCAATTAAGTTTAGCACTCACATCACCAAAATTCTTACTTAAAAAGTCCTTGTGACTTGATGCAAATCAAATCCGGTTGGGATTTTTAATCGTTTGTTTGGCGCAGGATCTTTGCTTACTTAATTAGGGCCAAGGTATTTTTAAAGTTAGGGTGCTTGCAGGTCTTTAGCCACTCAAATGCCAACATTTCAACGGTCTTGAGTGTGGCGCCCGATTCTTTTAGGCGCATAGTGGCTATGGTTTTATCGAGGGACTGGCGTGAGCCGATGGCATCAACCGCAATCGAGACTGCAAAACCCTGTTCAAGTAGTCCAAGTGCAGTTTGCATGAGGCAAACGTGGGCCTCGCAGCCAACCAATACCAATTGCTTACGATCTGTGGGGATATGGCTGATGAGTCCATCGCTGCAGCCATCAAAGTGAAATTTCGTCACTGTTGTTTGGCAGAGTGCCTTTAATTGAGGGTGGTTTTCCCCAAGGCCTGTTGGGTTTTCTTCGGTGCCAATGATGGGTATACCCAGTTGCTGGGCAATTTTGGCCAGCCGGATACATTGGCTGAGTACGTGTGCATGGTCCTCAATCGCCGGCATGAGCTTGGACTGCATATCGATGATGAGTAATACACTTTGATCGGGAGAGGCAAGCATAGCGGTTGTACCTGATTGTGGTAATTTAATGTGTACATTTTCATTCTATCCCCACTTCTATAAGGAGTACACCTGCATGCACTCACTCATTCAATACACGCGTCCCGATGGCCAATCCGTGAATGCCTATCTTGCTGAGCCAGAACAGGGGTCGAATAGACCTGGGGTAGTTGTGATTCAGGAGTGGTGGGGCCTGGATGATCAGATTAAAGCCGTAGCCGATCAATTGGCTGCAGCCGGATACCGCGCCTTAGTGCCTGATTTGTATCGCGGTAAGTTGGCCTTAGAGGCGAAAGAGGCGGAGCACTTGATGGGGGACCTGAACTTTGGTGATGTTGCCTCGCAAGATATTCGAGGGGCAGTGCAGTTCCTCAAGAAAACCGGCAGCCCCAAAGTTGCCGTCACCGGCTTTTGCATGGGTGGGGCGCTAACCCTATTATCCGCAGTCCACGTACCTGAATTGGATGCAAGTGTGGTTTGGTATGGCTATCCTCCACTCGAATACATTGATGCCAGCAAAATTCAGAAACCACTTCAGGGCCACTGGGCTTTGCACGATGAATTTTTCCCGATCACTGGCGTTGATCAACTGGAAGTTAATCTCAAAGCAGCGAATACACCGTACACCTTCTATCGCTATGACGCAAAGCATGCCTTCACAAATCCGGAAGCGGATGCGCGGCATCTACCCCCTTTGCAATACAACGCTGCAGCCACTAAAGAAGCATGGCAACGTACCCATGCGTTTTTAAAGGCGCATCTAGGGTAATGATTAAGCTCTTAGCGATTCATGAGGTGAAAAATCCACGGTATCGCAATCGCGCCCAAGATGCCGTGCATGCCCATCGCTAGACTGGCATAGGCACCTGCTTCAGGGCTCACACTAAAAGCCCGCGAGGCGCCAATGCCGTGGGATGCAACTCCAATGGCAAAGCCGCGCTGCCACCACGATTTCATTCCTAGTCCATCCAGTATGAAGCGTGCCAATACCGCACCCAGAATGCCAGTCACCACCGCAAATACGGCAGTGAGCGTCGGTGAAATACCTATTTGCTCAGCGATACCCATAGCGATTGGCGCGGTGACCGATTTCGAATAGAGTCCACCAACCAGTGTATGATCGGCGCCTAACGCAGTTGCAATCCCAACTGCACTCAAAATGGAAACAAGGCCACCGCAGACCAATGAAATGATCAGCGGCAGTGCGCGGCTTTGCAAATGCTGGATGCCACGGTAAATCGGAATGGCCAACGAGACCGTGGCTGAGCCAAGTAAGAAGTGGACAAACTGCGCACCCTCAAAATAAGTCCGATACGGCATTTGCAGTAACTCGATGGCAACTGAAACTAGTATCACGGCGATGGCTACCGGATTCGCAATGGGATTTTGAGCGCTGCGCTGATATAGCCACAAACCAATTTGATAGGCGGCCAATGTAATAAATAGAGCGATTAAGGGACTGCCGGAGAGGTAGACCCAGATCTCGACAATCGAAGCAGACTCACGCATCGTTTTTAGGCTCGCGGTGCATCAGCTTGAGGATGAGTGCGCTAGTGGTAATCGTAAGGACAACACTGACCACTAAAGCGCTGATCAGTGCCCAGGCATGTTATTTAAGTTGCGGCAAAAACAGAACCACCCCAACGGCTGCAGGAACAAACAGCAGGCCTAAGTACTGACTAAAGCCATCGGCGACCAAAGCCAAGGATGGATCCAGCTTGCCGCGTAGCATGAGCCACGCCAACAGCAAGACAAGGCCAATCACAGGGCCCGGCAGGGTGGTCAAGACAAACTTGGAAATCAGCTCACCTAAACCTTGAAATAAAAGAATTTGTACTAAACCAGCAATCATGTCAGTAGTGTATGTGAAGTGGATCTCTTCTGAGTAGAATTAGTGGCTGAATGCAATAAAAGATACGCTGCAATTTATTTTTACGTTCAATCCGTTTACTGTAAGGGTGTTATGAAGAAAACAATTCATGCCAATGGCATCACGATGGCCTATCAAATCGATGGGCCCGAGGCTGCTCCGGTCGTAGTCATGAGCAATAGCTTGATGTCGAGCTTAGAGATGTGGGATGACACAATCGTGGCGTTAACCGCTAATTACCGCGTTGTGCGGTATGACACCCGTGGGCATGGCCAATCGGAAGTGACTCCTGGACCCTACAGCATCGAGTTATTGGCGAATGATCTCGTCGGCCTGATGGATGCTTTGCAGATTAAGAAAGCCCATTTGGTTGGTCTATCGATGGGCGGAATGATTTGCCAGTTTGTTGGCGCTCATTTTCCTGAACGGGTTGCTTCACTCAGTTTGTGTGATACCGCCAGCGAGATGCCGCCGCGTTCGCTGTGGGAGGAGCGTTTTGCAATTGCACGGCAGCAGGGTTTAGCTGGCTTGGTCGATGGCACCATCAAGCGCTGGTTTGTAGGGGGATTTATTGCTAGCGAGCCGGCAAAAATTGAGCGGATCCGCACCATGATTTTGGGCACACCAGTCGATGGCTATATTGCCTGCGCCAGCGCCGTTCGGGATATGGCGCAGTCAACCATGCTGCTCAAAATCACAGCACCCACTATGGTGTTGGTGGGCAGACAAGATCCGGCATGCACCGTTGCTCAGGCAACCGTACTGCATCGTTTAATTCAGCACTCGAGTATGCACATCATTGACGATGCAGCCCATTTATCCAATATTGAGAAGCCAGCCCAATTCAATCTGGCCCTTAAACAATTTTTGGACTCGGTTCAATAAACTGGCTTAGTATTTCATGGCAGCACAAAAAAATAAAAGGAGACTTACTGTGACGCAATTCAAAAGAATACAAAAAAAATGGCAAGTAGGACTTATTGGCTTAGCCTTATTGGGCGCAGGCATCCATGTCCAGGCGCAGCCAGCGGCCGATAAATATCCATCCAAGACCGTCAAGATGGTTGTTCCGCTCACGCCTGGATCAGGCGCGGACATTGCCGGTCGATTGGTAGCAAAAAGTTTGTCTGAGATGTGGAAGCAGCCTGTGATTATTGAAAACCGTCCAGGTGCTGGCGGCCTGGTTGGCACTGGCGTGGTGGTCAATGCGGCGCCGGATGGTTACAGCTTATTAGTGCAATCTGCTTCGTATGCAGCCAATCCAGCAATTTATAAAAAGTTGCCCTATGACTTAAAAAGCCTGACGGATCTGAATATTCTCGGCACAACACCCTATTTATTAATTGTCGGTGCTGATAGCCCATATAAATCAATCAAAGATCTGGTGGCTGCTGCAAAAGCTAAACCAGGTGATCTGCCTTACGCTTCTGCAGGTATTGGCAGCTCTACGCACTTGGCTGCTGAGTACTTTAATCAGACTATGGGAATCAAGATGCTGCATGTGCCTTATAAGGGATCCCCAGAAGCAATTACAGAAACCATTGCAGGCAGAACAGCGTTTTACATGGCTCCATTTGAAACAGCCATGGCGCAAGTTCGTGGTGGCAAAGCGCGTGCACTGGGTATAACTAGCATGACGCGAGCATCGGTTGCACCAGAGATTCCAACCATTGCTGAGCAGGGCTATCCGAACTTTGATATTGGACTTTGGTTTGGCGTTTGGGCACCATCTGCAACGCCAGAGAAGATCAAAGTGAAGATCAACGAAGACATTAATCGCGCACTGCAAGACGTGGATATCAAAATTGCTTACGCAAAAGCAGGTATTACATCTAAGTCGATGAATTTGGAACAAACAGCCCAGTTTGTTAAGAATGAAATCGCCAAGTACACCAAGATTGCAAAAGACGCCGGTATTGAACCTCAATAAGGCGCCACTATGCCAGGCTCCAGATCGGGTGTTGCGCAGGCCCGATCTGCTTTTGCCGCCTGGGGCAACGGATTGCCATGCCCATATTTGTGGGCCGGAAAGTAGTTTTCCGTATTTCAGTGGGCGTATTTACACTCCGCCAGATGCGTTGCTCCCGGATTACTTCAATCTATTAACGCACTTGGGAGTTGAGCGCGCCGTCTTAGTCCAGCCCAGTATCTATGGCACGGATAACCGTGCCATGCTGGCCGCACTCAAGACTTTCCCAAAAAAATTGCGTGGCGTTGCAGTGGTGGACAGCACCATTGCCGATGCTGAAATTGAGGCGCTGCATCAGGCAGGTGTTCGCGGACTGCGCTGCAATATTGTTGATTTAGCCGATGCAACGGGGCAATTGCCAATGGCCATGCTCCGTTCGCTTGCACAGCGCATTGCTCCCTTTGGCTGGCATCTGGAATTCTTAATGCATGTAGATGCGTTTCCGCAGTTGCAAAAAGACTTTCATGACTTTCCGGTTGAGATTGTGATTGGTCATTTTGGTTATGTGAAGGCGGGCCTTGGTATTGCTAATGCAGGCTTTCAGAACCTGTGTGCAATGATGCGGGAGGGGCGTGCCTGGGTTAAATTCACGGGTACTTACCGTATTTCGGAGCAAGCTGCTCCGCCTTATTCGGATGTCAATCCATTTGCGGAGGCGCTAATAAAAGCAAATCCACAGCAGATTGTTTGGGGCACGGACTGGCCACATGTTATGGTGAAAGGGTTGATGCCCAATGATGCTGACCTGTGTGATCTACTAGGCAATTGGATTCAAGAGCCTGCACTGTTAAAGCAGATACTCGTAAGTAACCCAGAGCGACTCTATGACTTTAAGTAATCCTTGCTTTAGTGGTGGTTGGAATCCTTTTCGTGTAATGCAGATTTGGCTTCAGACTGGCATTGCACTCTCTCTTTTTCTGATTGGAGCACCCCTTGCCATGGCAACAGAAGAGCCCAGTTATCAGGTTGCCCTGCAAGCTGAGCCATTTGAAATTCGGCAATATGCGCCATTGATTGTGGCGCAGGTTGAGGTACCAGGCGATCTCAGTGAGGCTTCGAGTGCCGGCTTTCGTCTGATTGCCAATTACATCTTTGGTAACAACATTGCAGTACGGGAGGGTGGAGTCAATATGGCTGAGCCTGTTCCAGAAAAGATTGCCATGACGATCCCAGTGATTGCTGAAGGCAAGGGCGATAAAAAAACCTGGCTCATCCAGTTTGTGATGCCAAAGCAGTACACCTTAGATACCCTACCTAAGCCAAATAATCCCCAAGTGAAGCTGCTGGCCGTAGGACCTCAAAAACTTGCGGTGATTCGGTTTACGGGATTTGTCAGTGACGATAAAGTCCAAGAAAAAATAGCTGAACTCATGGCCTGGATTAAATCAAGGAATGAACTGCCGTTGGGCAACCCCCGTCTGGCGCGTTACAACCCGCCCTGGAGTATTCCGTGGATGCGGCGTAATGAGATTTTGATTCCAATCCAGTAGCCAAGGGGATTAGGTTCCGCCAAAGAGGGGCTAAGGCCTATTCGTAGTATGCTTTCAGTGTCTATGTCCTAAATTGAATTGAGATGGCTCTTAATTTCCCGTTTACTGCAATCGTTGCTCAAGATGAGATGAAGTTGGCAATTGCCCTCTCCACCATTGAGCCCAGTATTGGCGGTGTGCTGATCTTTGGTGACCGCGGCACTGGTAAATCAACCACGATTCGTTCATTGGCAGCACTCTTGCCACCCATGAAAGTAGTTACGGGCTGCCCCTATCACTGCGATCCCGGCGCCCCGACCTTGTGTTTTGCCTGTGAGGCTCGTAAGGCTGCTGGCGATAAATTGAAGGCCAATTTAGTGCCTGTGCCTGTAGTGGATATGCCGCTGGGCGCGACGGAAGATCGGGTTGTAGGCGCACTTGATATTGAAAAAGCCCTCTCCCAAGGCGTTAAAGTATTCGAACCCGGTTTGCTGGCCAAGGCCAATCGCGGCTATTTATACATTGACGAAGTGAATTTACTCGAAGACCACTTAGTCGATTTGCTGATTGATGTATCCGCCTCCGGAGAAAACGTGGTGGAGCGTGAGGGCTTAAGCATTCGTCACCCGGCGCGTTTTGTCTTGATTGGTAGCGGTAATCCAGAAGAGGGTGAGCTGCGTCCGCAAATGCTGGATCGATTTGGTTTATCGGTTGAGGTTAGAACACCACAAGACCTAGCGCACCGCATCGATATCATTAAGCGCCGCGATGCATTTGAGCGCGATCCCGTTGCCTTTTTAGCGCAATATGAGGATAGCGAAAACGAGTTTAAAGAGAAGATCCTCAGCTCGCGTAAGCGCTTAGCTAGAGTGACCATTGGTGATGATGTGCTAACGCTTGCAACCAAGCTATGCGCTCAGCTCGGAACGGACGGCCTGCGCGGTGAATTAACCTTGATGCGCGGTATGCGCGCGCTTGCCGCTTTTGATGGCGCACGCAAAGCGACTGCAGAGCATCTAAAACGATTGGCACCGCTGGCACTGCGCCACCGTTTACGCCGCAATCCATTGGACGATAGCAGCTCTACAACGCGAGTCGAGCGCGTATTGGCTGATTTTTTCTAAAGTCCTATGACCACACAGCGCGGTCAATCTACTTGGTTTGATGCACAGACGACTGCAGCATTGTTGGCAATTGATCCCCATGGTTTAGGCGGCATTTGCGTTAAGAGTCAGTTTGGTCCCATTCGGGATGGATGGTTTGCATTTATGCAAACGCAGATTGCCCCCGGTATTCAGTTCCAAAAAATCCCCCTCCAAATACAAGATGAGCAATTGCTTGGCGGCCTCGACCTAGAGGCAACCCTGAGCTACGGTAAGCCGATCTACAGCTCGGGATTGTTAGCAAAAAGTCATGGCGGTTTTATTGTGCTTCCCATGGCCGAACGCATATCGCCACATACGATTGCGCACATTCTCCAAGTAGTTGACCGCGGTGAGGTGCGGCATCCGCAGCAAACGGCCGAACTGACCCCATGTGAATTTGGCATGATTGCGTTTGACGAGGGTATTGCGCCAGATGAATCAATGCACCCACGCCTAGCAGAACACATGGCATTTGAAGTGCGCCTTGATCAGCTCAGCCAGAATGACTGTACAGATTCCCTTGAAATCAACCCAACAGTCATAGCGGAAGCAAAAAAGCGATTGCCTGAGATTGAATGCGACACTCGCTTTATTGAGTCTTTAACGCAATCAGCGGCTGCATTTGGAGTGGACTCCATACGGGCCGGTCTATTTGCAGTTCGAGCGGCGAAAGCCTTGGCGGCATTGCGAAACCAAGACGCCGTCACGGAGGATGAGGTAGTCGATGCAGCGCGTTTGGTGTTAACCCACCGCGCTACCCGCATGCCCAGTAGCCGAGAAGAGCAGGGGCTAGATGAGCCAGATGCTGAACCTGATTCAGCTGAAGATGAAGAGCGGCCGAATGAAGATCAAAGCACATCAGAGCAAGAACAGCCCGAGCAGGATGATTCCAATCAAGGTAAAGACAGCGATACGGATGCAAATCAGCCCAAAGAAAACATGGAGCAGCCAAGTACAGATGATTTGGAGGAATTGCTCATCGAGGCGATACGGGCTGGTATTCCGCCGAACGCATTAGCACAACTCACTGCTGGACTGGGGCGCGCGAATAGCAAGCAAGGTTCTAAAGGCCAATTTGGTCAATTGCAAAAGAATGCGAATTCAGGGCGTCCAGCAGAGTCATGGCGTGGATTGCCAAAAGGCGGGAAGCGCTTGGATTTATTGAAAACCATTCGTGCAGCCGTTCCATGGCAAACGATGCGCCAAGCAGAATCAAAGGTAAAACAGTCTGCTGTGAACAATCAACGCAGCCGTATTCAGATACGTGCGGATGACTTGCACATTAAGCGGTATCAGCAACGCCAAGGCGTAGTAACCATCTTTTTGGTAGATGCGTCAGGCTCTTCCGCCACTCAGCGTTTGGCTGAAGCGAAAGGCGCGGTGGAGCAATTGCTTGCGGATTGCTATATACGGCGTGATGAGGTTGCGATGATTGCGCTGCGTGGCCGCACTGCAGACGTAGTATTGCCACCAACGCGATCCTTAGTGCGTGCCAAGCGCAATTTAGCCGCTTTACCTGGTGGCGGCGGAACACCATTGGCAACCGGTTTTGCCGCGGTGAATGAAATGGCTTTATCAATACGTCGCAAAGGCATGACACCCTTGATTGTGGTGATGACCGATGGCGTTGCGAATGTCACATTAGAAGGGGTTGGTGGTCGTGAGCGTGCACACCAAGATGCTTTGCAAACCGCACGGCAGCTCCGTGCAGCAGGACATGCGATTTTATTTATTGATACTGCGAGTGCGCCACAAGCATTAGCGGAGGCACTAGCCAACGAAATGGCTGCGCAGTATTTGCCGCTGCCTTACATCAATTCAGGTAAAGCCATTTCACAGCGCGCCGCACATTTAGCGCGGCAGTAAATCAATATCATTCTTCTGGCTTACCAGCTCGTTTTCTTTTTCTTTGCAGAGAGCTTCTTAAGGGTTTGATTGCCTTTGATGTAAGCATTCAAGAAAAGGCCTAAGCCAGCCAAAATAATGATTCCGGCAATCGCATAGAGCGTGATCGAGTTCATGGCGTTTCTTCCTCCTTAATCAGTTGATCAATTGCGGCCTTACTGCGCCAAGTCAAGTGCGGATTGAATAATAGCCATCGCCGCCTCGGGGTTTGCTTCATGAAATAAATGGCCACCGTCTTTTTGTATCACGATAGACCGTGGAAAGTAGCGATGGATGACAGCAAGCAATTCTTCTTTTCGTACCCAGCTATCTTGATTGGCCACCAAAAAAGTGAGCTCTGAAGTGATTTCATGCGCATGCGCAAGCAAGTTGGGAATATCGGTTGCCGCCATGAAATTGAGCGAGCCATTGATGTGATTCTTTTGCTTGAATAGCAATTTGTAGCGCTCACGCTGAATGCCATTCAGTTTGGAGTTGGTGGAGTCCAGCAATTTATCAATCATCGAGGTAAACGGTAAAAGATCCGCGATCATCGATGAAACAAAAGACGATGTTGCAATCGGATTAATCAGCGGCGCCAAAAATGAATGGTAGAAGCTTGGTAGGCTTACTAGGGATGGATTAAGGCCAAGGATGCGTTTGGGCGCGGGATAGAGCAGGCTGTATTGCAAGCCAAGAGTGGCGCCAGCAGAGTGGCCGATGATGCTATCGATCTGCTCCACCCCCAATGCACGCAATAACTCGGCTAGCTTGTGCGTGATGAGAGTTAAGGAAAGTTGCTCTGATTGGTGGCTGATTGTAAAACCATGGCCCGGCAGGTCAGGCGCAATCACCCAATGTGATTTGGCGAGCATAGGAACCAATTCTGCCCAGGAGTGGGCAGAGGAGCCTGTGCCGTGGAGCAATAGGGCAACTGGCTTTTTTGTGCCGTTTTCATCGGTTTCGGCACTCGCCATTTGGACGTGCCATTCCATTTGACCGACAGAAACGGAGCTGCTGAGCTCACGCAGGGGCCAATTTTGAGGAATTCGGTCGATGGAAGGGCGGTTCATTCGTTTAAATTGGGCTGAAATCAGTAAATCTGCCTATTTTTTAAGCAATATGGCCAAAATAGGGGCAAATTGAGCCTGTTCATCACGGCACTAAGGGTTTCATAGGTTGACAGTAAGGATAAGAGTGTCTATATTTTTTTACATATTAGCAAGTAATTAAATATTTACACCACAAATCGTCCACGCATTTAGACGATTCACCCTCGGGAGTGTGCCTTATGTCACCCATAAAACATATCAATCGCGCATTGGAAACGGCATTGACTCGCCATGAATCCGATTCCGGCCCCAAATTATTGAGCGCGGCAATGCGTCATGCGGTATTTCCAGGGGGCGCACGTATTCGCCCGCAATTGACCTTAGCGGTTGCCCATGCCTGCGGTGATGATGATCCTGCGTTGTCGATGGCGGCTGCGATTGCAATCGAGTTGCTCCATTGCGCATCGTTGGTTCACGATGATTTGCCGTGTTTTGATAATGCTGAGTTACGCCGTGGCGTACCCTCGGTTCATCGCCAATATGGTGAACGCTTGGCGGTGCTGTCGGGTGATGCCTTAATCGTGATGGCATATCAAGTGGTTGCATTAGCTGCACGTCAATCTGCAAATCGCATTGCACCTCTCATTAAAACCATTTCAGCCGGTGTTGGAGCTCCCCACGGGATCATTGCAGGACAAGCTTGGGAGTGTGAACCACAGGCCATACTCGGCGACTATCAACGCGCAAAAACAGGTGCGTTATTTGCAGCAGCAACAGCATGTGGCGCGCAAGCGGCTGGCTCCGATGCCGATACATGGCGCGCTCTGGGTGAGTGGCTTGGTGAAGCCTATCAAGTGGCCGATGATATTCGTGATGTCTTAGGTGATGCCGAGTTATTAGGTAAACCTGCTGGGCAAGATATTGAACACAATCGACCCAGCTCAGCACGGGAACTGGGACTCACTGGCGCCGTTCAATACTTTGATGAACTGGTTTCAAAAGCGATTGGCTCGATCCCCAATTGCAAAGGCGATGCTGCATTAAAGATGCTGGTCGCACATGAGGCTGAGCGCTTATTGCCAGCAGCGTGGTTTGAAAAAGATGCGCGCCTGATTACGGCTGGCATTAGTCGTATGGCTGCTTAGGCTCCGCCAAGGCATACATGTCCTCTGTCGCAGACAAGTCCGTTACTCCGCAAACGCCATTGGCGTTGACGCCAGAGTATGGACTTTGGGATCGAATATTGATATTGCGTGATCAGTTGATTGCCACAAAACGCTTTCAACGTCTTGCTGCAAGCCTGCCAATTTTTCGCTCCATCTCACGATCACGTGCGAGCAATTTATTCGATGTGATGTCTGGATTTGTGTATTCACAAATCTTATTAGCTTGTGTGCGACTCAACGTGTTCAATCATTTAAAAAATGGTCCGCTGAATCTAGAAGAGCTAAGTCGTGTTACGCATTTTCCAATGAGGGGATTGCAAACATTAGTCGATGCTGCGGTAGCAATTCAATTGCTCGAGCGCCGTTCTGAAGCGCGTTATGGTTTGGGTGCGCTGGGCTCTCCTTTGGTTGGGAACGATGCGATAGCAGCGATGGTAGAGCACCACACCGCTTTCTATGCCGACATGCGTGATCCGCTTGCACTGTTATCAGGCTCTATGAGTGAGCGCAACTTAGGAAAATATTGGCCTTACGTTTCGGATAAGGATGAAGATCAAGATTCGCTCAAACATCAAGAGAGCGTTGCTGAGTACTCCGCACTGATGTCAGCATCGTTACCCTTAGTTGCTGACGAGATCGTCGATGCCTATAACTTCAGTAAGCACCAGTGCATGCTCGATGTTGGTGGCGGTCAAGGAACCTTTCTTAAGCGAGTACACGCAGTCAGCCCACAGCTTAAAAAAATGCTCTTTGATTTGCCTGGAGTAGCGCAGTTAGCGGCCCAACAATTGGCAGCCAACCCAGCAACACGGGAAATCCAAACGCACGGCGGTAATTTTTTTACTGACGCATTGCCAACGGGCGCGGATTTAATCACGCTCGTGCGCGTGATCTTTGATCACGACGATGAACGTGTCTTGACTTTACTTGCATCCATTTATGCCGCATTGCCTAGCGGCGGGACCCTCTTAATCGCGGAGCCCATGGCGGATGCGCCAGACGCCCAAGCGATGGGCCATGCCTATTTTGGCTTTTACTTGTTGGCCATGGGCCGAGGAAGACCAAGAACAGTCAATGAAATCAGCGACTTACTGAAAAAAGTCGGGTTTAAGTCGACCCAAACCGTGGCAACCAAGATGCCTATTAACACGCAAATCCTGCTGGCTAGCCGGTAAATTAAGGGTAAATACTGATGCTGAACCTAGATATAATGTATAAATTAGTTTACATCTAGCAAAGTAAAGTAAATATTACATATGAGCGCCATCCATTCCACCGCCGTTGTCATTGAGTCTCCGAAAGAGCTCAAGCTGAGTCGGCTTGTGCTTGATGCTCCTAAGCCCGATGACATTGTGGTCGAAATTGAATGGAGCGGTATCAGTACCGGTACTGAAAAATTACTTTGGAACGGCACGATGCCAAACTTTCCAGGCATGGGTTACCCCCTTGTTCCTGGATATGAATCCGTCGGTAGAGTAATTGAGGCGGGCCCTAAAGCCACCATTCCAGTAGGGCAGCGTGTATTTGTACCCGGAGCGAAATGCTTTGGCGATGTCAAAGGATTATTTGGTGGGGCCGCATCCCATGTGGTTGTTCCATCGGCACGCGTTACAGCACTATCAGAGCAGATTGGTAGAGAAGGTGTGCTGCTTGCACTCGCTGCTACGGCGTATCACGTTACTCAGGGCAATGTACATAAGCAGCCCGACTTAATTATTGGACACGGCGTAGTAGGGCGCTTAATTGCGCGCATTGCCGTCATGCTCGGACATCAGCCAGTAGTGTGGGAAGTAAATGCGGACCGCATGAGTGGCGCCAAAGGATATCAAGTCATTCATCCGGATGGCGATGCCAGGAAAGACTATGCACGCATATGTGATGCCAGTGGTCAAGCGCAGGTCTTAAACCAATTAATTTCAAGACTCAAGCATGGCGGTGAAATTATTCTCGCCGGCTTCTACGACAACGACATTGCTTTTCAATTTGCACCTGCATTTATGCGGGAAGCCAAATTACGCATCGCATCCCAATGGGATCCGAGTGACCTAAATGCCGTAAAGAATTGCATTGATGCAGGTCTCCTGAGTTTGGATGACTTGATTACTCACCATCGTTCGTCAACCCAAATAGATGATGCTTACCGTACAGCGTTTGAAGATGCGCGCTGCTTAAAAATGATTGTGGATTGGAGAAATGCAATATGAATGCCCCAGTAAACCCAAAAGAAATAACCATTCAATTTACGAACTTAAAAAAAGAAGCCGCGGTTGATCCTGATCCAGTACACACGGGTGAGGTGACCAAGAAAACGCAGATTATTGCGATCTACGGCAAAGGCGGAATCGGTAAAAGTTTTACCTTAGCCAATTTGTCGTACATGATGGCCCAGCAAGGTAAAAAAGTATTGCTCATCGGTTGCGATCCTAAGAGTGATACGACCTCCTTACTCTTTGGCGGTAAAGCCTGCCCCACCATTATTGAAACCTCATCGAAGAAAAAATTAGCCGGCGAAGAAGTCAAAATCGGCGATGTCTGCTTTAAGCGCGATGGTGTATTTGCCATGGAGTTGGGCGGCCCCGAAGTGGGTCGTGGCTGCGGTGGGCGCGGAATCATCCATGGTTTTGAAACTCTCGAAAAATTGGGCTTCCATGACTGGGGTTTTGATTACGTCTTACTCGACTTTTTGGGTGACGTCGTTTGCGGCGGATTTGGTTTACCGATTGCCCGCGACATGTGTCAAAAAGTGATTGTGGTTGCAAGTAATGATTTGCAGTCACTCTACGTTGCTAACAATGTGTGCTCGGCAGTGGAATACTTCCGCAAGCTCGGCGGCAATGTCGGTGTAGCCGGCATGGTGATCAACAAGGATGACGGCACAGGTGAGGCCAGTGCCTTTGCAGAAAAAGTAGGGATTCCAGTTCTGTCTGCCATTCCTGCAAACGAAGACATTCGTCGCAAGAGCGCCAGTTACGAAATCATTGGTAAGCCAGATAGTCAGTGGGCATCCGTATTTGAGGCGTTAGCACTTAATGTTGCTGAGGCGCCGCCGGTCAGACCAAAACCAATGTCTTCCGATGATTTATTGGGGCTGTTCTCGGCGGATCAAGTGGGTCGTAACGTGGTACTAGAGCCCGCAACAATTTTTGACATGGTTGGTAAAGATGAGGTCATCAAGCCAACGCTTGAAGTGATCTACGACAAAGTCTAAAGATCAATACCATGAGCCAATCCAAAATAATCCCAATTAAAGCTGAGGCGGTTGCTCAGGATGGTCTTGGCTGCCATTCCGGCGCTGAAAAACTATTAGCAGCTGCGCAGGCATCCAATAAAAGCGAGATTTTGGGGCAGTACGCACAAGATTATCCAAAGGGCCCGCACGATCAGCCGCAAAGCATGTGCCCAGCATTTGGATCATTGCGAGTGGGCTTGCGTATGCGCCGGACTGCCACCATCCTTTCTGGATCGGCATGCTGCGTCTATGGCTTAACCTTCACGTCCCACTTTTATGGAGCACGGCGCAGTGTCGGTTATGTTCCATTTAATTCGGAGAGTTTAGTCACAGGCAAGCTGTTTGAAGACATTCGGGATGCCGTTTACAAAGAAGCAAATCCCGAGTTGTACGACGCGATTGTGATTATTAATCTTTGCGTGCCAACGGCTAGCGGAGTACCTCTACAGCTCCTGCCTAAAGAAATCAATGGTGTTCGCATCATTGGTATCGATGTGCCTGGATTTGGTGTGCCAACCCATGCAGAAGCGAAAGACGTATTGGCCAGCGCCATGCTCCGTTACGCTCGGGGCGAAGCAGAATCAGGTCCTGTATCGGCACCACGCAATGGCGTATCCGATAAGCCAACCATCACCTTACTGGGTGAAATGTTCCCGGTTGATCCTGTTGGAATTGGCATGATGCTGGACCCCATGGGCTTAGCGGTAGGGCCGGTTGTGCCAACCCGCGAATGGCGTGAACTGTATCAAGCGCTGGATTCAAAAGTGGTTGCAGCGATCCATCCGTTTTATACCGCGAGTATTCGGGAGTTTGAGGCCGCCGGCAGAACGATTGTCGGCTCAGCTCCCATCGGCTACGAGGGTACAGCAGCCTGGCTGGATTCGATTGGCGAGGCCTGCGGTATTCCACAATCTAAAGTCGGCATCTCAAAAGATAAATTCCTACCATTGATTAAGGCGGCATTGGCAGCTAAGCCAATTAAAGGCCGGATTACGATGAGCGGTTACGAGGGTTCGGAGCTTTTAGTAGCACGCTTGTTAATTGAAAGCGGCGCCGAAGTGAAATACGTTGGCACAGCCTGTCCTAAGACGATCTGGAGTAGTGCCGATCAAGACTGGCTGGAATCACGTGGCGTACATGTGCAGTACCGTGCTTCGCTCGAGCAAGATGTGGCAGCGATGCATGAGTTCAAGCCAGACTTGGTAATTGGCACCACACCGATTGTGCAGAAAGCAAAAGAAGCAGCAATACCATCGCTGTATTTCACCAACCTAATTTCAGCTCGGCCGCTCATGGGCGCTGCTGGAGCGGGTTCTCTAGCGCAAGTCATTAATTCGGCCCTTGGTAATCAAGCCCGTTTTGATGTCATGAAAGATTTCTTTGAGGGTGTTGGTACAGGCTATGCCGCTGGTGTTTGGGATGCGGTGCCAGTTGATCATCCTGATTTCCGCGCAGAGACTCGCCGCCGCAATGAAAAAGCCCAGAAGAAGCGCAAAGCAGAGGAGATGGGCTAATGCTAGTTCTCGACCACGATCGCGCTGGCGGCTATTGGGGCGCCATATATGTGTTTACTGCCATCAAGGGTTTGCAGGTGGTGATTGACGGCCCGGTTGGTTGTGAAAACCTTCCAGTGACATCGGTATTGCATTACACCGATGCCCTACCACCTCATGAGCTGCCAATCGTTGTGACGGGGCTTGCTGAAGAACAATTGGGTCGCGAAGGTACAGAAGAATCAATGAAGCGCGCGCACAAAGTGCTTGATCCTGATTTGCCTGCAGTAGTGGTAACAGGTTCAATCGCCGAAATGATTGGTGGCGGTGTTACTCCAGAAGGAACAGGGATTAAACGCTTCTTGCCTCGAACCATTGATGAGGATCAGTGGCAGTGTGCTAACCGGGCGATGAACTGGTTATGGACGGAATACGGTTTAAAGAAAATACCAGCACGACCAGAGCGCAAAGCGGGCGAAAAGCCAATGGTGAATATCATTGGACCAGCCTACGGCACATTCAATTTATACAGCGACCTGGCAGAAATCAAGCGCCTGGTTGAGGGCATTGGCGCGCAAATCAATATGGTGTTTCCGCTCAGCAGCCATTTAGCCGATGTGGAGAAATTGGCTGATTCCGATGTGAACATTTGCATGTACCGCGAGTTTGGCCGCTTGCTCTGCGAGACCTTAGAGCGCCCTTACTTACAAGCCCCAATTGGGATGCATTCAACCACCGCATTTTTGCGTAAGTTAGGTGAGTTAACAGGGCTCGACCCAGAACCCTTTATCGCGCAAGAAAAAAACACTACCCTCAAGCCGGTTTGGGATCTCTGGCGCTCGGTTACCCAGGACTTTTTTGGTACCGCGAGCTTTGGAATTGTCGCAAATGAAACCTACACCCGCGGCGTTAGCCATTTCTTAGAAACCGAAATGGGCCTGCCTTGTAACTTTGCCGTATCCAGAATGCCGGGTCAAAAAACGGATAACAGTGCAATCCGTGACTCAGTGCAAAAGAAAACACCACTCGTTTTGTTTGGAAGTTACAACGAGCGCATGTATGCAAGTGAAGTCAATGCACGTTGCTCCTACATTCCTGCATCGTTCCCAGGCGCCATTATTCGTCGACATACCGGAACCCCGTATATGGGGTATTCAGGCGCAGCTTACTTAATTCAAGAAGTATGCAATGCGCTGTTTGATGCACTCTTTCACATTCTGCCTTTGGGCTCTGAAATGGACAAGGTCGATCCTACCCCGGCCCGTTTGCAAACCGCCATCCATGCCATGCCCTGGGATGTTGAGGCGCAGTTGTTATTGAATCGCTTAATTAGCGGTCAGCCCGTATTAACCCAGATCTCCGTAGCAAAGCGCCTGCGCGACATGTCCGAGCGTGAAGCTCGCAGCGGAAATCTAGAGCGAGTCACCGTAGATTGTGTGAATAAATCCAAAACGTCACTTGGCGTAATGGAGACAGCATGATGAAGTCGCAACCCATTTGCCTGATGTTAGGGCAGTCTAAATATGGCACCACCATGCCGTATCCCCAAATCTACAGGGGTGATGTAGAAAAGACCGCAAGGTCAGTCTTAAGGAGTATTCATCATGAGTGAAAACAGATCTATATCTGGGCTTACCGATGCAGAGGCTCAAGAATTCCATGCATTTTATGTGCAAGGTCTTCTGGGATTTGCTGCTATCGCAGTCGTTGCGCACATCCTCGTATGGGCGTGGCGTCCATGGTTTTTTTAAGTAGCAGTAATTAAGTTTTAGAAAATAAAGTGAAGAGGTGAATCATGAAGATAAATACAGAAGTTGTTAATAAAAATTTGGTGAATGACAGACTGTCATTCAAGCTTATTTTTTTGATTAGTTATGTAGTGATCTTTGGAGTTGCCTTGTTAACGATCGTTTTACCGGCATCTCAAAAAAGCTGGCTGTTTGGAAGCTCAGACGGCACATCATTTTTTAAGACTGTTGAAAGCGGCGTTTATAGCTTTATGTCTTACTTAAATTAGGAGAAACATTATGTGGAGAATTTGGAAACTATACGACCCACTACGCGCGATGGTTGCGCAGGGCGTTTTTCTCTTTGCTTTGGCCGCAATGATTCATTTGATTCTATTGAGCACCACTCAGTACAAATGGCTCGATGGCTTGAGTCAAGCGGAGTACAAAGCTGCGGTTGCAGCTTCCAAGAAGTAATTGTTGTACCGGCGTAAGTGGGTACCTAGCGATAGTTACCTACTTACGGCAGATTAATTAAGAACGAGCGATGTCTCGTTTTGTAAGGAGTGCATAAATGGCTATGCTCAATTTTGAAAAGAAATACCGCGTACGCGGTGGCACGTTAATCGGCGGAGATCTCTTTGATTTCTGGGTTGGGCCATTCTATGTTGGATTTTTTGGCGTCACTACTATCTTTTTTGCTTTCCTCGGAACAGCTCTCATACTGTGGGGCGCAGCGCAATCTGGGGTTTGGAATATCTGGCAAATAAACATTGCCCCTCCTGATCTCAAGTATGGCTTAGGGCCGGCGCCGATGATGGAGGGCGGTTTGTGGCAAATCATCACCATCTGTGCTCTCGGTGCTTTTATATCCTGGGCGCTCCGGGAAGTTGAAATTTGCCGTAAGCTCGGCATGGGACTCCATGTTCCGGCCGCCTTTAGTATGGCGATCTTTGCGTACTTCACCTTGGTGGTGATTCGTCCAGTCTTGATGGGTGCTTGGGGCCATGGTTTCCCGTATGGCATCTTGAGTCATTTAGATTGGGTATCGAATACTGGATATCAATACCTCCATTTCCATTACAACCCAGCACATATGCTGGCGGTTACCTTCTTCTTTACTACAACGCTGGCGTTGTCTTTGCATGGCGCGTTGATTTTGTCATCGACTAATCCACAGCCTGGTCACACTGTAAGAACGCCAGAGCATGAAGATACTTTCTTCCGAGATATTGTTGGTTACTCCGTTGGTACCTTGGGCATCCATCGTGTCGGCTTATTTTTGGCCTTAGCAGCGGGCTTTTGGAGTGCTGTTTGTATTGTGATTAGCGGCCCATTCTGGACTAAAGGATGGCCTGAATGGTGGACATGGTGGCTTAACTTGCCCATCTGGAGCTAATAGCGGAGAACATGATGGAATATCAAAATTTATTTACCCAAACACAAGTCACTGGACCCGTTAGTCATGGGGTGCCAATCAATGCATACGATATGCGCGAGCGTACTAAGGTATTTGGCTTTAGTTACCTCATGGGCCTCATCGGCAATGCACAACTCGGGCCCATCTACTTAGGTCGACTCGGTCTGGCATCGCTGATGTTTGGCTTGGCTGCATTCGTGATGATTGGTTTTAATATGCTGGCCCAAGTGGACTGGAACCCCATTCAGTTTGTGCGCCAATTGTTTTGGTTATCACTGGATCCGCCTGCGCCTAAATATGGCCTGACCTTCCCGCCAATGAATGAGGGCGGTTGGTGGTTAATCGCTGGCCTCTTCACTACCATTTCAATTATGTTGTGGTGGTATCGAACCTATCGCCGCGCGATTGCGCTTGGTATGGGAACGCACGTACCTTGGGCATTTGCTGCTGCCATTTGGTTATTCCTAGTGCTGGGCTTGATTCGCCCTGTGCTGATGGGTAGCTGGAGTGAGGCAGTTCCATTTGGCATCTTCTCGCACCTGGATTGGACTGCAGCCTTCTCCATTCGCTATGGCAATTTGTTCTATAACCCCTTCCACATGCTGTCGATTGTGTTCTTGTATGGCTCAGTACTGCTATTTGCAATGCACGGCGCAACCATTTTGGCGGTCAGTCGCTTTGGCGGCGAGCGTGAGATTGAGCAAATCGTTGATCGTGGAACAGCCTCTGAGCGTGCCGGCCTCTTCTGGCGGTGGACGATGGGCTTTAATGCGACGATGGAATCGATTCACCGTTGGGCTTGGTGGTTTGCGGTATTGACACCAATCACAGGTGGCATTGGCATCCTCTTAACAGGCACGGTAGTTGATAACTGGTATCTGTGGGGTGTTAAACACGGCATTGCTCCGGCATACCCCGCCTATTTTGAGGTCGTTGCTGATCCTGCACTGAGTGCGCCGATGGCACCTGCCGCTATTCAGGGAGCAAAATAATGAAAGCCGGAATCAATAAATTACTAATTATTTTAGGTCTCGCCTCAGCAGCCCTATTAACGGGTTGTGAGCGTCCACCGATTGATGCTAAGCAAACCGGTTTTCGCGGCACGGCGATGGTGGAAATCAATAATCCCCGCACCCAAGAAAAGCTAGCGGCTGAAAATGTTGCGCCTCCAGGCGTGCCCGTTCCTGCGGATGGCCCCAAGGCAAGTGCGGTGTACAAGAACGTAAAAGTGCTGGGTAATCTCAGTGAGGCACAGTTCACTACCTTTATGGTCGCAATGACTTCCTGGATTGCGCCAAAAGAAGGTTGTGGTTACTGCCATAACGTGCAGAACTTTGCGGACGATTCGGTCTACACCAAAAACGTCGCTAGAAAAATGATCCAAATGACGCAGGCGATTAATTCCAATTGGAACGCCCACGTCAAAGAGACGGGCGTGACCTGCTACACCTGCCATCGTGGCAATCCAGTACCAAAAGAAGTTTGGTTTGATACTGCCGAAAAGAAAAAGGGCGGCATGCTGGGTAATCGCAATGGACAGAACGCGCCTTCGCCAAATGTTGGCTATGCCTCTTTACCAAACCAACCTTTTTCTAGCTATTTCTTAGCAGGAAAAGGCGCGGCGCGGATTACGGGGCCTACTGCATTACCAACAGGCCATGTGAAGACAATTCAGGAAACGGAATCGGTCTTTGGGGTAATGACTCACTTATCGAATGCATTGGGCGTTAATTGCACCTACTGCCATAACTCCAGAGCCTTTGCGGACTGGACTGAAAGTCCTCCACAACGTGCTCAGGCATGGCATGGTATTCAGATGATCAAGGACGTCAACAGCAATTACATTGTGCCTATTACCGGGTTGTTCCCACCGCACCGCTTGGGGCCCGATGGGGATGTAGCGAAGGCCAATTGCGCGACTTGCCATCAAGGTGTGAATAAGCCGCTGTTAGGTAAAAGTATGTTGAAAGACTACCCATACTTGGTTGGACCGCCGGCTGGAAAGCCCTTCACAGTAGCGCAACAGAAGTAAGTAGTAGGTGGGCTTGGGTTTTCAAGCGCCGCCAATCATGAAGGAGTAGGGATGGACCAAAAGGTCGATCGTTTTAAGATACCCGAGCTGGCTGTTTTAGGCGGTGCCAAAAAGACAGGGGCTCGGGCCATCGTGATTGGTAGTGGCTTTGGCGGCTTGGCTGCCGCTATACGTCTCGCAGTCAAAGGGTATGAGGTAACGGTTCTCGAGCGCCTTGATTCACCCGGAGGCCGTGCCTATGTGCATCGCCGCAATGGCTATACCTTTGATGCAGGCCCTACCATCATTACTGCCCCATTTTTGCTAGAAGAGTTGTGGGCCCTATGTGGCCGCGACATGAAGGACGACATCGATCTGCGTTTAATGGATCCGTTTTATCAAGTTCGCTTTGCCGATGGGCGGATTTTTCATTACACCGGTGACCCAGAAAAAATGCGGGCTGAGGTGGCTAAATTTGAGCCATCCGATCTGCCCGGATATGAGCGTTTTCTAAAAGAAGCAGAAAAATGCTACAAGTTGGGTTTTGAAGAGCTGGGTGATTTTTGCTTTCAGAGTTTAGGGGATCTGGCCAAAGCCTTTCCGAGCCTAGTCAAGATGCGCGCTTGGAACAATTTGTACTCCTTAGTCGCAAAACACATTAAGAATCCACAGCTGCGTGAAGTGATGAGCTTTCATCCTTTGCTGATTGGCGGTAATCCCTTCTCAGTAACGGCAGTCTATTCCCTCATTAATGCTCTAGAGCGTAAATGGGGTGTGCATTCAGTCATGGGCGGTACAGGTAAGTTAATACAGGGACTCGTGAAGTTGCTGAACGAGCAGGGCGTTGAAGTTCGCTATAACTCGACTGTCCGTAAAATCAATATCGAAAACAATCACGTCACCGGCGTTACCTTAGAAAATGGCCAGGTACTCTATTCTGATTTAGTCGTGTCCAATGCCGATACTGCTTGGACCTATAAGAATTTAATCGACGCTAAATACCGTAAGGTATGGACAGATAGAAAGGTCGATAACGGCAAGTACTCTATGAGCTTGTTTGTCTGGTACTTTGGAACCAAGAAACAATACCCCGAAATACCACACCACATGATGCTTCTGGGTGAGCGCTATAAAACGCTGCTGGATGATATTTTCAAAAAGCATCACCTAGCAAAAGACTTTAGTTTGTATTTGCATAGGCCAACAGCAACCGATCCATCCATGGCACCCGAGGGCTGCGATACGTTTTATGTCCTCTCTCCAGTGCCCCATTTAGATAGCGGAACGGATTGGCCAACGGTAGCAGAGTCCTACCGCAAGGCCATCGCCAACATGCTGGAAAGTACCGTGATGCCAGATTTGCAAGCCAATTTCACGGAGTCATTCATGATGACGCCGCAAGACTTTAAAGACCGTTTGCTCTCACATAAAGGTGCTGCATTTGGTCTTGAGCCCTTACTCACACAGAGCGCTTGGTTTAGACCGCATAACCGCAGCGAAGACATTCCTGGCCTTTACATGGTTGGCGCCAGCACCCATCCAGGCGCTGGCATTCCAGGTGTTTTGTCTTCGGCTAAGGCATTGGATTCAGTCATTGAGCCTGTAGTCAATACCTACTTAAATCAGACCAGACATGCAGCAACTTAATACTGTCCGCGCCATTACCGCTGAATTTGGGTTTCAGTTGGATTTGCGTACCTGCACGGAGCTTATGAAAGATGGCTCTAAGTCCTTCTTTGCCGCCTCCAAAATTCTGCCCAGCAATATTCGGAGTTCGGCAACCGCTTTGTATGCCTTTTGCCGTTTATTGGATGACTTGGTCGATGATCAGAATGCAAGCCCTGATGTAATTCCCCAAATCCAAGAGCGGCTCGCTCGAATTTACAAGCAAGATCCAGTTGATGTGCCTGCAGATCGTGCCCTGGCATTGGTAGTAGAGCGATTTGGTATCCCGAAGATTTTGCTGGAGGCCCTCATTGAAGGGTTCGAGTGGGATCGGGATGGCCGTCGTTATGAGACCATCGAAGATCTGCAGGCCTATGGCGCACGCGTTGCTTCTACGGTTGGGGTCATGATGACCCTCATCATGGGTGTGCGCGATCCAGTCGTTCTGCAGCGAGCTTGTGAGTTGGGTTTGGCCATGCAGTTGACTAATATTGCGCGCGATGTGGGTGAGGATGCCCGCAATAGCCGGCTGTATTTGCCCCGCAGCTGGATGCGTGAAGCCGGAATTGATCCTGATGCTTGGCTGAAGCATCCGGTATTTAGTGAGGCGCTTGGCAGCGTTGTATCACGTTTATTAAAGACTGCGGATGCCATGTATCAGCGGTCCATTGCTGGAGTTGCCGGGCTGCCTCGCAATTGCCGTGCAGCAATTTCAGCAGCGCGTTTGATTTATTGCGAGATTGGCCGCGAAGTCGAGCGCCGGGGCATGAATTCAATTAATCACCGTGCAGTGGTGCCATTCTCCAAAAAATTGCTATTGATGGGTCAGGCTCTGATGGCCGGTATTTACAGTCCTAAATTAAACGCAATACACGAGCCCATTGCAGAACTGCAGTTTTTAGTAGAAGCCGTTTTACCCAATGATCCGCATGCCCATTACGAGGGTTCGATTGAGGATCGTATGATTTGGGTGATTAACTTAATGGAGCGTGTAGAGCGCCGCCGCATTCAAAACTACGATGCCTTTATGCAGCCAGAAAAGGCTGCCGCTTAAATCTCTTAGATAGCCTAAGTAGCGCGTTTTAGGAAAAGACCTTAGGTATGCGTGGCATCCGCCATGGCAACATCAACTGGGTACTGGTGGCTACAAGGCGAGGTACGTTTAACGTTTCATGCATCGACGTCACCTTTTCTCCAAGCAAGGTCGACTCCAAAATGGAACGCGCATAAAAGGGCGTATCTTCTAGCAGTTTGCTTGTGCTTGCTACGGTATTGGAATCGGTACGCATGTGGCGCTGAATCCGCCAGCCGGTTTTCTTGAGGGCTTGGCGTGCTGGAGCCTCAAATGGCTCGATACTGCCATCGGGCTTAAAGCGCATTGCAATCAGCCGCTCAACCCCAGACTTCTGACGCACATCGTAAATGACAGCAGTACTGCCGTCTTTTAAAGAGGCGCGTGACCAATCCCATTCCGTAAACGGCACACTGATTGCCTCGTCTCCTTCGTTTGAATCAAAGTAGGCGTGGCCTTGCCAACGCAATGCGGGGTGTTGCATGCTGACCTCGACGCGGGCAGATGGAGCAAGCGGACCCCAGCGGTGTTTTTGTGCGTCATCTAAGGGCGTCGTGAACTGAAATAACTGATCTGGATAGACTTTGATCGTGCCAGCGACTTTTTGGCCAAATGGAATGGCGCGCTCAGCAATACTAATAGTGAGGCAGTTGCCATCCCAATGCAGCCCGCTGGGCCCAATTTGGAAGGTGTGCTGATCGCGGTGAATCCATTTGCCACCACGCTCGGTCATGGCCCAGCGCTTATTGCCTGGACTATAGATTGCTACGTTGAGTGCGCAGTAGTCATTGGCATCGGCTGGCTGAGAACGATTAGCCCATGCATAGTAGGGTGAGAAGACGCTGCCTACAAACGCAATGATGCTGAACCCATGCTGGCCATCGTCGCTAAGCCCATCGATGTACCACCAAAGGTAATTGCCAGGATCTACCGCTTGATTGAATTGCGGCGTGCCATCAGCGCTGCGACCGCCTGTCGACCGGACAAAGCCGCCATTGGAACCCCCGGCCCCGGATGAACGCTGCCGCCCGCTAGAAAGAGATTCTCGATTTGCGTCAGCGCATTGGAGCGCTGGAATGAGCTCATCCAGCCATGGGTTGCTTGACCGTACAGCGCTCCCCCGCGACCCGGAAACAATCGATTGAATTCCGTTGGCGATGTTCGGATGGTTGAATGGCTGGACTCCTGTAGTTCCAGACCACATTGCTTGAGTAGGGTAAATGCGGTTTGCTCGCATCGGTCGATTTCCTTCTGGTTAACTTGATGATCGCCAATGGCCGGTGCATTGACAAGGCACAGTAGTCGCTCCTTCTGCTCTAAGGCAGCGCCGCTATCGCTTCTATCTTGGGCGCAGACATAGACGGTGGGCTCATTGGGGTAACTCTTGTGCTCGAAAATATCACTGAATTCACGGGAATAATGGCGATTGAAAAAAACGTTATGGCGAACCAGTGGGAAGCCGCTGGTTTTGACTTTCATTGACCAGGTTATCGCCGAAAGCGATCTGCTGGCTGGGATCGAATTAGAAACAGCCGACCGCATGGATGCGCCTATTAAGCCTTGTCGCAAGACATTAATATCGCCATTAAAGACAACGTAGTCTGCCGGTATACGCTCACCATCAGTTAACTCAATAGATTCAACCCGGTTGTGCTGCTGGTGAATCGCATGCACTGATGCATTGGTTCGAATGCGAGCCCCTTTGCTTTGTGCCAGGCGGGCAATGGCTTTTGGGATTTCTGCCATGCCGCCACGCACGGACCAAACGCCATCCATTTCAACTTGAGCAATCAGCATTAAGGTTGCCGGAGCCAGAAAGGGTGAGGAACCACAATAGGTGGCATAGCGACCAAAGAGTTGGTGGAGGCGAGGATCCTTAAAGTATTTCCCGAGCGAGGACCAGAGATCACTAAAGGGTCCGATTGCCATTAGCGGCATCGATTTTGTAATGCCAAGCGAACCCATCATGCCAGCCATCGATGGTCTGGCGGATTGAATGAAGGGTTTCTCGAGTACCTCATACACCTTCTTGGCCATCGTGCAAAACTCTAAAAACGCTTTTGCTTCTGCTGGACTAGAAAATGCGGCAATGGCATCCGCACTTTGCTGGCGATCGGCAAATAAATCCAAATACTGTTCACCCCAAGTATGCCTGGCTAAGATCGTCAATGGATCGGTTTGTACTTGCGATGAGAATGATTCGCCGCAGGCCTCAAACAGCTGCTCAAATACCCAGCGCATCGTAAACACAGTCGGACCCGAATCAACCAATCCGAGATCGTCGGGAGCGCCAACAGCGACTTGTCGAATCTTTCCGCCAACAGCCTGCTCTTTTTCAAGCAGAGTCACGTCAAATCCGAGGTGGGCAAGCTCAAGGCAGGCGCACAAACCACCAATGCCGCCCCCAATAACCACGACGCGTTCGCTGCTCATATCCTAGCCATAGTGTTTGCCCCGCCAAGTGCCTTCCATTTCAGATGGCGTGAAACGCGTAAACATCGACTCTGAAAAGTACTGCTGCCCATAGGCTGCTTTGATCGCAGCGAGGTGCGCACCTTGCTGCGCATAGGCATTGAGGGCAGTCTCATCTTCCCAGATCGTAAAAGTAGCTTGCCGAAGGTAAGGAGCCTCACCAAGACCGGCGCTCAAAATCACTCCCTCAGACTGATTAATTGAAACCTCGGCGGGCTGCGCATTTTTCCAAAACGCATTTGCTTTAAGGGGTTTAATGGATGCGCGCGTTAATGAAGCAATCGGTCCGGATACTGGGGCATTGGCTGTTACGTCTAATTGAGTATTAGCCCAGGAGCCCCGTGTGCTGAATGCATTGAGGCTTACTGCAAAGAACTCGCGCGAATGCTTCAGGTATGACTGAACGAGGGCTGACTGCGTTCGGAATTGCTTAGCATGCTGTTCGCTATCGAATACGCAAAATAAACCTTGTTTGTGGAAACTGGGTTTGGTACTAAAGCCGCCCTCAAATCCAGAACCCAATACTTTAAAAAATTGCAGCCCAGGAATTTTGCGCAGAGAAAAACGACCAATCACATAGCGGGAGAGGCCCCAGAGGAATGAATCGGGCGCAATATCGACTAACACTAATACTGCGGTTTGATTGCGCATGGTGACGTAATCTAGGAGTCGTTGTCTTCGGAGGCGCTGTTCTCAATAATGCCAAAGCGACGCATCTTAATGTAGAGGCCTTGACGCGATAGGCCCAACAATTCTGCAGCGGAAGCGCGATTCGACATGGTGAGTTCTAAAGCCGAAATAATGCACAGCTTTTCAATGATGTCGGTGGTTTCGGTCACAATTTCCTTGAGGGGAACTTTACCAACCAGTTCAGTCAGGTGCCGTGCATTTTTCTCAATATTGCTGGGTGTGGGGCCGGCCTGTGCAACCCGCTTAGAAATGCTACGGATGCTAAAGGCAAACGCAGGGGGATTATGGGAGCGGACATCAACCCCTGAAATCTCCGCCTCTAATGGCGAGCTGCCATCGTCACTGGTAATGGTGGTGGCATAGTTCTTAATGACGCCGTGCTCACGCAAGGTATTCAAGATGATGCGTAAATCAATGGTTGAGCGTCCGAGCCACTGCTCTAATGATTTGCCGATGACATATTCTGCCTGCGCAGAATGGGTCATTTGGGTAAATGCTTTATTGGAGGACAGAATGAGGCCTTGCAAATTCGTCACCACAAACGCATCGCTTGACTCTTCAATGGCTTTTAAGACGAGGGCGCTTTGCTCGCCATAGTTAATGGTGGCGGCATTGACTGATAAGGGGTTTAGGCTAACGAGATACACGCTTTGCCGACCCTCGCGAAGCAATGCGCTGGAAATCTCAACCTCATCTGCCGAATTAAGTAGGTGCACCACCCGGTTTTGTTGCAAATTACCAATCTTAAAATCAGCAAAATAGTCCTGGATGACTTCTTGATCGGCCTTTGCAAACAAGTCGCCAATCGCCTTTCCTACTAATTTTTTGGAGTCGCCGAGTAAAGTACCAGATGCTTTATTGGCCTCAATAATGCGCAGTGTTTGGCTATCGATGAGTAAATAAGCTTGATCGGTAATATTGAACAACTGCGAGTAACGGTTTTCAATCGCATGCAAGCGGGTATAGTCACGCTCGATTTCTTGCTGCGCTTCTACTAAGCGTTGTTGTAAGGCGGAGATATTACGCAGGTCGCGGCCAATCGCTAGTACCGCTTTTTGTTTGGGGAGATGAACGGTACTAAATAAAATGGGTAATGATTTTCCATCGGGCAGCAGTTGATTAATTTGCCGCCATTTCTGCGTGCCCTCACTGGTATTGGTATCCATTAGGGCATGCACTTTTGGATGGCTATCGATTGCAATCGTATCCATCCATTTTTTATTGATTAGGCTACTGCTGTCTTCGATACCAATTTTGTCCGCATTCACAACATCGCGAATAGTTCCATCGGTGTCGAGTACAAAAACAACATCGGCAGAGTATGCAACTAACGATACAGCGGTCTTAATATCTACCGTATTGAGACTGTCATTGGGGTGTGCGGTGAGCGCCATTTACTTTTATTTTAATTATTAAGGGCTGAAACTGAGCTGCTGACTTCGGTTGTAATATTTAAAATTCGGTTCAGTTGATGCAATGCTTCTTCGGGCGTATTGGATTTTATATCGGCTTTAATATGCCCAAATGACATCGCATCGGCATTATATAGCGATCCCCCTGTGAGCACGATGATTGCTGGGTTTAGCGACTTATTGCGGATCGATTGAATGAGCGCAGGCAGCTGATCCAGTTGATCGTAATCGGCAATGCTAATTGCAACCGCGGTCAGGGATTTGCTGGCAACGGTCTTCTCAATGTACTGCTGGGTCGGCGCACTTTCGCTCAGCACATCCCATCCGGCCCAGGTAAAGTAATTCGATAAAATGAGCGGCCCCAGTGTGTGGTGTGAGCCTGGTGCGGCCGTGACTAAAATACTATGTGCAGTAGAAGAGCTTGTTCGAGTTTCCTGATATAGATGATCTAAGCTGTAGATTAATTTCTGTAAACGACCAGTTGCAATGGTGACCTCAGTGAAACTAAGGCTATCGCTAAGCCACTGATCACCCAGCTTGCGTGCTATGCGTGGTATTAACTCCAGCACTATTAAATCAATACCCATTCCCAAATTTAATAACTCAGCAATATATTGTTCGGTTTTTTGTGGGCCATCGCGCGTAATGATTGCGACAAAACCATCCGCATGATCTTCAATAATTTGCCAGGTGAGGTGCGCTGACGAATGTGGTTTTAATTCCAGTGCGCCGGTTTCCAAAATGGTATTGAGTAGGCGATCTTCAATCCAATCCCGATTGCCCGTTTGATTCACGCGGCCAATCCCTTTGACCATAGCCAGAACCTTGCCAGTATCTAAGGCGGGCGCTTCAGTGGATGCTTGCTGGTTCTCTTTTTTTGCCAACATAAGGGGTTCGCTAAGGATAGGTAAAAAAATAAACTTGTTTACAATGTAAAACAAATATTACACTTTTGATAGAATAAGCTGTAGATAAAGATGATATTTAGGGGTAAACCCTGATTAACTTAGGGTAAATACGGTATTTTGTAAATTAAATTAGTCGTAAAGTTTTGTTTACACATTCAATGGAATTGGAAAAGCAAAAACGTGAGTAATTTGACTAAACCCCTCTACACAGCAGATCAGCGCAAACGGCGCAATGAATCTGTGTGGACCTTGGTTCAGGGCATTTTGGCTCCAGTCCAATTTCTCATTTTCATTATCAGTTTTTGTTTAGTCATTCGCTACCTCTTTACTGGCGATGGCTATGAAATAGCGACGGTATCGATCGTTGTCAAGACGATTGCTTTGTATTTGATCATGATTACTGGGTCGATTTGGGAAAAAGTCGTGTTTGGTAAGTACCTCTTTGCGGACGGTTTTTTCTGGGAAGATGTTTTTAGCATGTTGGTTCTGGCACTTCATACTGCGTACCTTTATTTCTTATGGAACGGCACACTCAGCGCCAACGAGTTAATTTATTTGGCATTGGCTGCATACGTTGCTTACTTAATCAATGCGGCGCAGTTTGTATGGAAGCTAAGGGTGGCTCGATATGAAGGCGTTGAGGAAGAGTCCCTAAGCTCCGATAAGCCTAATATCCACGGGGGGATGGCAACATGAACGCCATTACTACGCCGAATCTAAGCCCAGCGCGTGACGCCAGTCGCGACATTCCAATCATGAAAGAAAAGGGCCAGCGCGAGGTTTTTTGTGGCCTCACGGGCATTATCTGGCTGCATCGCAAGATACAAGATGCATTTTTCTTGGTGGTGGGTTCACGTACCTGCGCGCATTTAATTCAGTCGGCTGCGGGCGTGATGATTTTTGCAGAACCTCGTTTTGCAACGGCCATTATTGATGACCGTGATTTAGCTGGTATTGCCGATGCCAATGATGAGCTCGATAAGGTCGTTACTAAATTGCTAAGCCGTCGGCCCGATATCAAACTGCTTTTTCTAGTTGGGTCATGCCCATCCGAAGTGATTAAGTTGGACTTATCCCGCGCCTCAGAGCGCCTTGGCAAACAGTTTATTCAGCAATGCCGGATCTTAAGTTACTCCGGCAGCGGTATCGAGACAACCTTTACGCAGGGCGAAGATGCCTGTTTAGCTGCCTTAGTAAAGGAATTGCCTAAGTCTGGTGAGAGTAATGCAAGTTCAGTAGATTCAAGTGCTAAGAACCTCGTGGTTGTGGGCTGCTTACCAGACGTTGTAGAAGATCAATTTCGACGCGTCTTTAATGAGCTTGG
The DNA here is from genome assembly GCF_003065365.1 of Polynucleobacter difficilis. Classification (NCBI taxonomy): domain Bacteria; kingdom Pseudomonadati; phylum Pseudomonadota; class Betaproteobacteria; order Burkholderiales; family Burkholderiaceae; genus Polynucleobacter; species Polynucleobacter difficilis. Next base: position 384,885 of record NZ_CP023276.1, read on the forward strand.
CATCGATGCAGTGTCATTCTTCCCGCCTCGCCATAGTAATGACACGGTCACAGTCAATGCCAATACACGCTATTTATTAGCCCAGCCCTTCCTTGCTGAAACAGGGCGCTTATTTGATGAGCGCGGAGCTCAGCGCCTGGATGCGCCGTTCCCCTTTGGTGTTGAGGGAACAAGCCATTGGTTGGCCGCTGCTGCTAAAGAATGGGGCATCTCCGATGCTGACTTTGAGCGTGTAACAGCACCCAGAAAAGCCCGTGCAATATCGGCTTTAGAGCGTTACAAAGCGATTCTGAATCAAAAAACCATTTCCTTCTTTCCGGACTCGCAGCTGGAAATTCCCTTGGCCCGTTTCTTGCACAACGAGATGGGTATGACCTTGCTCGAAGTCGGCACGCCATACTTGCATCGCCAGCATTTGGCACAAGAACTCGCGCTCTTACCAAGCGATGTTCGCCTGGTTGAAGGACAAGATGTTGAAAAGCAACTCGATCGTTGCCGAACCGACAATCCGGATATCGTGGTCTGTGGTTTGGGTTTAGCCAATCCATTGGAAGCCGAAGGCATCACCACCAAGTGGTCGATTGAGTTGGTATTTAGTCCAGTCCACGGTTACGAGCAAGCAGCTGACTTAGCTGAATTGTTTGCCCGTCCATTGCAACGTCGTATGAAGCTGGCGGCCTAATATGCAACTGACACTCTGGACCTACGAAGGACCGCCACATGTGGGCGCAATGCGCATTGCTACTGCATTGAAGGATGTGCATTACGTGCTGCATGCACCCCAAGGTGATACCTACGCTGACTTGCTCTTCACGATGATTGAGCGTTCAAAAAAACGCCCACCCGTGACCTATACGACCTTTCAGGCGCGCGACTTGGGCGGCGATACCGCAGAGCTCTTTAAAAATGCAACCCGTGAGGCGTACGCACGTTTTCAGCCAAATGCAATGATGGTTGGTGCTTCTTGTACAGCAGAACTCATTCAAGACGATCCTGCTGGCTTAGCGAAGGCCCTCAATTTACCGATTCCGGTCATTCCACTGGAGTTGCCCTCGTATCAGAAAAAAGAAAATTGGGGCGCAGCCGAAACCTTTTATCAAATGGTGCGCACCTTAGCAGCGCCTGCGGTGAAAACCCCCGCTGCCACTTTAGTGGCCGAGCGCGCCGCTGCACGTGCTGCCGGTAAGGCACCGAGCTGCAATATCTTGGGCGCTACGGCGCTTGGATTTCGGCATCGCGATGATGTGCATGAAATTCAGAAACTATTGGGTGAGTTGGGCATTGAAGTCAATGTCACGGCGCCGCTCAATGCGAGTGTTGCCGACCTCCAGCGTTTAGGTGAAGCCGACTTTAACGTGGTTCTGTATCCTGAAATCGCCGGTGTAGCCACATCCTGGCTAACGCGGACCTTTGGTCAGCCTGCAACCAAAGTCATTCCAATTGGCGTCAATGCCACTACAGAATTTATTGCTGAAGTCGCAGCCCTTGCAGGACTTGATGCCAGCATTGTGGACCGCTACCAAAATAGTCGTGCACAGTGGTATTCCAAATCGGTTGACTCAACCTACTTAACCGGTAAGCGGGTATTTATTTTTGGTGATGCGACTCACGTGATTGCCGCCGCCCGCGTTGCCAGCCAAGAAATTGGCTTTGAGGTGGTTGGTCTTGGTACCTATAGCCGTGAGTTTGCCCGCGATGTACGTGAAGCCGCCGCGCTTTACGGCGTAGAGGCACTCATTACAGATGATTATTTGGAAGTAGAGCAAAAGGCCAGTGAACTTGCTCCCGATTTAATGCTGGGTACGCAAATGGAGCGCCACATTGCCAAGCGCCTCGGCATTCCATGCGCAGTGATTTCAGCGCCGATTCATGTGCAGGACTTTCCAGCGCGCTACTCCCCACAAATGGGTTTTGAAGGTGCAAACGTTTTATTTGATACCTGGATTCATCCTCTGATGATGGGCTTAGAAGAGCACCTCATCATGATGTTCCGTGAAGATTTTGAGTTTGATGCCAGCGCCGCAGGATCGCATTTAGGCCACCGTGCGGTCAATCATGCTCCAGCAGCTCCGGCCAAAACAGAAATACCAGCAGAACAAATCAGCGTGACCGCCAGTGCAGTAGTTGATGCTGTTGTAGGTGAAGCAACATGGGCACCCGATGCCATGAAAGAGCTTGGAAAAATTCCTTTCTTTGTGCGTGGAAAGGCCCGTCGTAATACAGAGCGTTTTGCTATAGAGCAGGGGCTGTCGATGATCACGATTGAGACCTTATACGATGCAAAGGCACACTATGGCCGCTAATCACACACCAATTCGGGTAGTGATTGTGACCATGGATACCCATTTGGTCAGCGCCACCGAGCGTGCTCGTTTTGCTTTGCAAAAGAAAATGCCCGGCTTGGTTTTAACCATTCATGCGGCATCGAGCTGGACTGTAGATGCAAAAGCTTTAAAAGCGTGCGTGGATGATATTACTCGGGCGGACATTGTGGTGGCCATGATGCTCTTTATGGAAGACCATTTCCTGCCGGTGATTGATGCCTTGAAAGCACGTCGCCTGGAGTGCGACGCCATGGTCTGCGCAATGTCGGCAGCGGAGATTGTCACGCTTACCCACATGGGTAGCTTTAATATGAGTAAGCCTGCTACTGGTTTGATGGCTTTACTCAAGCGTTTGCGTGGCAATAAAGAAAAAGCCCAAACCGGCGGCGCTGCCCAAATGCGCATGTTGCGCCGTTTACCTAAGATCCTGAAATTCATTCCCGGTAGTGCTCAGGATGTCCGTGCTTATTTCCTAACATTGCAATATTGGCTGGGCGGCTCCGAAGAAAATATGTACCACATGGTGCGCAGCCTCATTAACCGCTATGCCCAAGGCGAGCGGGCAGTATTGCGTAGCCAAGAGAAAAGCGTTGCGCCACTGATTTACCCCGAGACCGGTATTTATCATCCGCGCCTCAAGGGCCGTATGAGTGAAGAGCTGCGTGATTTACCCAAATTAGTATCCGACCAAAAATCGCGCGGCCGTGTTGGATTGTTATTACTACGTTCCTATATCTTGGCTGGCAATACCCTGCATTACGATTCTGTGATTGCAGCGATGGAAGCCCAAGGCTTACAAGTAGTACCTATTTTTGCGGTAGGCCTTGATGCCAGACCCGCGATTGACGCCTTCTTAATGGATGGGGACGACTGTGCAGTTGATGCCGTGGTTTCCTTAACGGGATTCTCTTTGGTGGGTGGCCCTGCTTATAACGATGCCAAAGCAGCCGAAGAAGTTTTATCCAAAATGGATGTTCCTTATTTGGCGGCGCATCCCCTTGAGTTTCAAACTCTGAGCGATTGGGGCAAGTCAGACCAAGGCCTAATGCCGGTTGAGAATACCTTGATGGTTGCCATTCCGGAGCTCGACGGTGCTACCAATCCCATGATCTTTGGTGGACGTGCTGGCGCCGCTGGTGTTGCCTGTACCGGTTGCCATAAAGCCTGCACTTTTGAAGTCAATACCAATGCGCATGACATGTTTACCTGCGTTGAGCGTACCGCCATGCTGGCAGCGCGTGTCACCAAGTTAATTGCGATGCGTAAAACCGTGAAACACGACCGCAAAGTAGCCTTGGTTATTTTTAATTTCCCACCCAATGCCGGTCGCATTGGCACAGCAGCGCACTTAAGCGTATTTGAGTCGGTTTTCAATACGCTTAAGGGTTTGCGCGATGAGGGATATACCGTCGATGTTCCGGCTTCAGTAGATGATTTGCGCGAGCAAATGCTCACGGGCAATGCGCAGCAATTCAGCATGGATGCCAATGTGCATACGCAAATTGGTTTGGATGATTACGTTAAGCGTGAGCCTTGGTTAAAAGAGATCGAGGCGCAGTGGGGCCCAGCTCCAGGACGCATGCTCACAAACGGTAGCGCATTATTTGTGTTGGGTAAGCAATTTGGCAATGTGCTGGTGGCGATTCAGCCTGGATTTGGTTATGAGGGCGATCCGATGCGCCTCTTGTACGAAAAAGGCTTTGCACCAACCCATGCCTTCTCCGCTTTCTATCGCTACATTCGCGAAGACTTTAATGCCAATGCGGTATTGCATTTTGGTACCCATGGCGCACTCGAATTTATGCCAGGCAAGCAATCGGGCATGTCGGGCGCTTGCTGGCCAGATCGCTTAATTAGCGATTTGCCTAATATTTATATTTACGCCTCCAATAATCCCTCGGAAGGCGCGATTGCAAAACGCCGTGCTGGTGCCACCTTAGTTAGCTATCTAACGCCCCCAGTTGCGCAAGCCGGTTTATATCGCGGTTTGGTTGACCTCAAAGCATCCCTCGATCGGTGGCGTACTCTAGCGCCAGCAGCCCAAACGGATGATGCTACGGTCAGCATGGATAGCAATGAGCAGTTGGAATTGATCGAGATGATTCAGGTTCAGGCGGCTGAACTTAATTTAGCCCCGCTGGAGCCAAGCTGGAAAACCATGGATCGCCAGATCGTTATGGCTTGTCTAAATAAGCTGAATGAGCAAATTCTGGAAATGGAATACGCTTTGATTCCGCATGGGCTCCATGTTCTTGGTAATTCACTCAGCCAAGAAGAGCGGATTGATATGCTGATGAGCTCAGCTCAAGCTGGTGATGGCCCAGCAAAGACACTTGATCGCGCCATTATTGCCGGATTGGTAGAAGGCACTACCGTTGATCGTTCCATTAGCGAAAATCACTTAGAACTCTCCAACGAAATGCGCGAGCAGTTGGATGGCCTTGTGAAGATGGATCGGCTGATGCAAGAGGATAGCGAGCTGCAAGGCATCTACCGTGCATTGGATGGCCGTTATATAAAGCCAGCACCGGGCGGTGACGTGCTGCGCAATCCCGATGTATTGCCAACTGGTCGCAATGTCCATGGCTTTGATCCCTTCCGCATCCCCAGCAAATTTGCGGTACGCGATGGACAAATGCAGGCTAATAAATTACTCGAGCGCTATCAGGCAGATGGCAATCCACTACCAGAATCGATTGCCTTAGTACTCTGGGGTACGGATAACCTTAAAACCGAAGGCGGTCCGATTGCCCAAATTTTGGCCTTGATGGGAACCTTACCGCGCTTTGATAGCTTTGGCCGAGTCGCAGGCGCAAGCTTGATTCCATTGGCAGAGCTGGGACGTCCCCGGATTGATGTGATGGTTTCGATCTCCGGAATTTTCAGGGACTTAATGCCGCTTCAAGTCAAAGTATTGGCCGAAGCAGCTTACCTTGCTGCCGCTGCAGATGAGCCGATTACCGAAAACTTTGTACGTAAGCATGCGCTCGATTACCAAGCCAAAACCGGCTGCGATCTAGAGACAGCCGCTTTGCGTGTGTATGGCAATGCAGAGAGTGCTTACGGCGCCAACGTCAACATGATGGTGGATAACGGCTTATGGCAGGATGAAGATGAGTTGGCCGAGACCTATACCAGCCGTAAGAGTTTTGCCTATGGCCGCAATGGCCGCCCCCAAGCGCAAAAAGAATTGCTCCAGCGTATTTTGGCCGACGTCGAATTGACCTACCAAAACCTGGATTCGATTGAGCTCGGCGTGACCACCATTGATACCTACTTTGATACCTTGGGAGGAATTAGCCGCGCTGTGAAGCGTGCCAAAGGCGGCAAAGCGCCACCGGTTTACATTGGCGATCAAACCAAGGGCGAGAGCGTTGTCCGTACCTTAAACGAACAAGTGGCATTGGAAACCCGCTCACGCATGCTCAATCCAAAGTGGTACGAGGGCATGCTCAAGCATGGATATGAAGGAGTGCGTCAGATTGAGTCGCACCTCACGAACACCATCGGCTGGTCCGCCACTACTGGCCAAGTCGAGCCTTGGGTATACCAGCAGCTTACCCAAACATTTATTTTGGATGCGGATATGCGCGAGCGTCTTATGCGTCTTAATCCAGCCGCCTCAGTAAAAGTAGCAAACCGCCTTTTAGAAGCCTCTGAAAGGCAATATTGGAAACCCGAACCATCTGTTCTAGAAACCTTGCGCCGTGTTGCACAAGATTTCGAAGATAGATTAGAAGGTGTTTACGAAGGAGTAGCAATTTAATGAATACCGTCAGCGTACCCATCTCTGAAATTACAACCCGCAAACCACCCGATGGTGAGGGCAGCGTCCAGGTCCATCTGGATCCCTCGGAGAAAATTGGCAACGCCAAAGTCTTTGCCATTTATGGCAAAGGCGGCATTGGTAAAAGCACAACCTCCTCAAACTTATCGGCAGCGTTCTCGATGCTGGGTAAAAAAGTCATTCAAATTGGCTGCGATCCCAAGCATGACTCGACTTTCACCTTGACCGGTAAGTTAGTGCCAACCGTGATTGATATTTTGGAGACTGTTGATTTCCATTCGGAAGAGTTACGGGTTGAAGACTTTGTGTACGAAGGCTTTAATGGCGTGATGTGCGTTGAGGCAGGTGGCCCTCCCGCCGGAACGGGTTGCGGCGGCTATGTGGTTGGTCAAACCGTCAAATTACTCAAAGAGCATCACCTCTTAGAAGATACCGATGTGGTGATCTTTGACGTTTTAGGTGACGTGGTTTGCGGCGGATTTGCTGCACCCTTACAGCACGCAGACCGGGCCCTGATTGTGGCAGCGAATGATTTTGACTCGATCTTTGCAATGAATCGCATCGTTCAAGCAATTAGCGCAAAAGCAAAAAACTACAACGTCCGTTTAGGTGGCGTGATTGCGAACCGCAGTAAGGACACCGATCAAATTGATAAGTTCAATAACCGGGTTGGCCTGAAGACCATGGCGCACTTTCCGGATCTGGATGCCATTCGTCGCAGTCGCCTCAAGAAGTGCACCATTTTTGAAATGGAATCGACCCCTGAAATTGAAGCAGTCAAAGCAGAATATCTGCGCTTAGCTGCCAGCTTGTTGCTAGATGATGATCCGATTTTGAGCGAATCATTAAAAGACCGTGAAATTTTTGACTTATTGGGATTTGATTAACCATGGCTGAAATGTCCTACCAAGATCGCCGAAGCAAGCTGAAGAACTACTTCGACCGGACCGCAGTCGATGCGTGGGCTAAGCTCACCTCCGATGCGCCGGTGAGTGGTATTCGGGCGACGGTCCGCGCAGGTAGAGACCAAACCCGTCAACGTATTTTGAACCGCCTGCCCGAAGACTTAACCGGTAAGCGGATTCTGGATGCCGGTTGCGGTACAGGCGCATTGGCATTAGAAATGGCTAAGCGCGGAGCAAATGTGGTTGCAGTCGATTTATCACCCAAGTTAGTCGAGTTAGCACAAGAGCGCATTCCTGCAGAAGAGCGGCAGAACATTGCCTTTCACTCGGGGGATATGCTGGATGAGGCCTTCGGGGAATTTGACTACGTTGTGGGTATGGATTCGATGATTCATTACCAGTCAGAAGATATGCTGAATGTGCTGGAGCGTTTGGCTGAGCGCACCCACCAAAAGATCATTTTTACCTTCGCACCCAGCTCTGCTTTGCTAGAAATCATGATTCGAGTAGGGCGCCTTTTTCCCCGCAGAGATCGTGCGCCCTTTATTGAGCCGGTGAGCGAGCAAAAATTACGCGATCTAGTTGGTCGGTCCAAGCTGCTGCACAGTTGGCGCGTGAGCTTTACCTTGCGTATTTCCAGTGGCTTTTACCAATCGCAAATCATGGAGCTACGTCGTTTCTCATGATGCAATTTTTTAAAACGGCTAAAGCATGGACGCGGATTAATCCGCGCTTCTTGCCATTTGCGGACGTCGCTACAGCCGACTTGCCGCTGAGCCGTTTATTGCGTTTGTCCCTATTCCAAGTCACCGTGGGTATGGCAGCAACCTTACTCATTGGCACCCTCAATCGCGTGATGATTGTGGAGATGGGCATGAGCGCATGGATGGTGGCTTTGATGGTTGCCTTGCCTCTCATCTTTGCGCCGTTTCGGGCCCTGATTGGTTATCGCTCGGATACCCACCGCTCGATATTAGGTTGGAAACGCGTACCGTATATTTGGATTGGGACTTGGTTGCAATTTGGTGGCTTGGCCATCATGCCCTTTGCACTAATCTTGCTCTCAGGTGATTCCAATTGGCCAGCTTGGTTTAGTTACATTGCCAGCGCAGTAGCCTTCCTGCTCGTTGGTGCTGGAATGCAGACAACCCAAACTGCAGGATTGGCTTTGGCAACCGACTTAGCAGAGCCAAAAAATCGCCCACGCGTGGTAGCCATGATGTATGTGATGCTGCTGGTTGGTATGGTGGTGAGCGGCATCGTATTTAGTTTGTTACTGAAGCCATTTACGCAAGTGCAATTGGTGCAAGTGATTCAAGGGGCGGCCTCGGTCACCTTACTGCTGAACCTAATTGCTTTGTGGAAGCAAGAGGTGCGCCAGCCCCACAAAACTCACCCCAGCATTGAGCGGCCTCCATTTTCAGAGTCGTGGAAAACCTTTATGGCGATGCCACAGGTCAAGCGTTTCCTCATCATGTTGGGCTTGGGGACGATTGCATTTAGCATGCAAGACGTCATTTTAGAGCCCTATGGCGGCGAGATTTTAGGCTTAAGTGTGTCAGCAACGAGTTTGTTGACCGCATTAATTTCAGGTGGTTCGCTGCTCGCCTTTGTTTTGTCGGCACGCTGGCTAGTCAAAGGTATCAACGCGTACCGAATCGCATCGATTGGCTTATTGATCGGTTTACTTGCATTTACATCCGTGATTTTTTCAGAACCCCTCAACTCCGCTACTTTATTTCGGGTCGGCGCTTTTTTAATTGGATTTAGTGGCGGATTATTTGCGGTGAGTACGCTCACAATTGCCATGAGCATCGAACAAGAAAACATGACCGGCATGGTGATTGGTGCTTGGGGCGCGGTAACTGCCACCTGTTCCGGTATTGGCATGTCGATTGGCGGCGTGATTCGCGATGGCGTTTCTACCTTGGCTACCAGCGGTGCGATTGGGCCGGTATTAAATGGCGCAGGTACGGGTTATAGCGTGGTGTATCACATTGAGATTTATTTGTTGTTTGCAACATTAGTGGCATTAGGGCCTTTGGTGGCAAGTCGCCATCAGCGCTCTGTTTCAGGCATCAAAAAGTTTGGTTTAGCTGATTTTCCAGGCTAGTTAATTTTGTAAAGGAGTAGAAAATGGGAACCGGAGCAATAACGCAGTACATCGATGTAGCGCAAATCGCTTTTTATATCTTTTTGCTTTTTTTCATTGGCCTTGTAATTTACTTGACCCTCGAAAGCAAGCGGGAAGGCTTTCCGCTGGAGACTGAGCGTTTTGGTCAAGTGCGCCGTGAAGAGGGCATCTTAGGTATGCCGCGGCCAGTGACGTATAAAACCGAATTCGGCAAAACGTACACTGCTCCATTGCCGACACCGCCTGAGGTGGAGCGTATTGCCGCCGAACCATCGCATCCCTGGAATGGCGCTCCCATGCAGCCAACGGGTAATCCTATGCTGGCGGGAGTAGGGCCAGGCTCGTATGCACAGCGCGCCGATCATGTCGACTATGACTTGGAGGGCCATGCCCGCATTCGTCCACTGCGTTTATTGCCAGCATTTGCTTTATCAGCCAAAGACCGCAATCCCATTGGCATGGAAGTGGTTGGTGCTGATGGGAACGTCGCTGGTGTCGTTGCGGATGCCTGGATCGATCACATGGAAGTGACCATTCGTTACTTGGAAGTGAAGTTGGGCAGTGGCAATACCGTATTGTTGCCAATCAACTTCTGCCGCATTGGCAAGCACGATATTGCTGTGAAGTCGATTCTATCGACGCAGTTTGCCCATGTACCAACCACCAAGCACCCCGAGCAAATTACCTTGCTTGAAGAAGAGAAGGTCATGGCCTATTACGGCGGCGGCACTTTGTACGCAACACCTGAGCGTCAGGAGCCCCTTGTATGAACCCCAATCTGCATTCAAGTCCGGAGCATGAGTTTGAGGCTCAGCTGGGTTTACCCGAGAAATTGCCAAAAGGAGAATCGATCCTTTGGCAAGGCGCCCCTGACTTTAAGGCAGTTGCATTACGGGTTTTTCATATGCGGGCGCTGTTCATTTACTTTGGCATTTTGCTGGCCTACCGCTTGTTCTCGGGTATCTACGATGGCGACTCCATTGCCAGCTTAGGGATGTCGATGCTGTGGATGACGCTCTTATCGGCAACGTGTTTGGGGTTGGTTGCTTATTTTGCCCATTTAATCTGCTCAACCACCCTATATACGCTGACGGATCGCCGCATTGTGATGCGCATTGGCATTGTGCTTAATATGACCTTCAATCTGCCCCTGAAGAAAATTCAGAGTGCGGGTTTAAATGTAGGTCAGCATGGCGTCGGCGATATTCCATTGAAGCTGGATGAACATAACAAGATTGCAGTATTTCACTTATGGCCGCACGCCAAACCCGGTGCTTGGGCTAATCCAGAGCCCATGTTGCGTTGCATCCCAGATAGCCAGAAGGTAGCTAGCTTATTATCCGATGCATGGGCTAAAGCCAATCAAGTGGATTTGGCCGAGCAGACTGTGCGCGCAGCAAAGACCGATGCCCCCGTGTATGCTGATGTTCAGAGCGGTCATTCGGGGCTAAACGGAGAAATTAAAGCAGCATGAATACAGCACAGCCCTCCCATCGCGGTATGCGCATCCCCAAATCACTGGCACTCATTGCAGTGGGTGGTTTAGCAGCCTTGATTTTGTTTGTGGCCGATTTCGTCGACTCCGGTAAGTTGACCCGCGAGACCGATGCGCAAGCGGTGATTACCAAGCAATTGCGCTTTGAAGATCGCAGCGATGGCTCGATTGCGGTAATTTCAGCAACCGATGGCCGCGTAGTAAAGGTCATTGAGGGCGAGGCTGGGTTTGTGCGGGGAATCTTGCGGGCCATGGCACGCGAGCGGCGCATTAAAGAAGTCAATCAAGCCATTCCATTTGAGTTAATTGCGCGGGCCGATGGCCGGCTAACGCTACTAGACCCTGCAACCGGTAATCGCATTGATTTAGAGTCATTTGGCAAAGACAATGTGATTGAGTTTGCAGTATTACTTAAGCCACAAGGGGTGCAGTAATGGACAAAGAGATTGTCGATTGTCAAATTCAGCTATCGAATACCGCTGAATTTTTGTACGCCCATGCGGAACTGAAAGGGGTTGAGATTGGTCCTGGCGATCAGGTCTTGATTCATGACCCGCTTACGCACATTGAATTCGGTCAGCAAATGGAATTTACGCGTAAAGCCACGATTTCGAGAGCGGGTTTATTCAGTCGTTTGTGGACCTATTGCACGGCACGCCTGGAGCTCACTATGTTGTATGAAGTGAGTTTTTCCACAACGCGCTTTTCGCATACCAAAAAGTACCCTAGGCAAAAGCCAGCGCAGCAGCAGGTAGACAACACAACCGCAATGAATCTGAATTTAGGAAAGAGGGTAGAAGTATGACCACCGCAACCATGCACGCCAACACAATTAGTGAGTCAACCGATCGTGCTTTAGAGAACACGATGTTAAGTCCGCGTTTTTATACGACCGACTTTAAAGAAATGGATAGCTTTGATATCGACTCGGTGCGTCCTGAGTGGAATCGCCTTATGAATGAGTTTGATCGGGACATTAATCAAACGCACTTTCAGCGTCCAGATGACATGGTGAAGGACTATTCGCAATTGCCAGAGGGCTTGTACCAAGAGTTTCTGGATTTTCTAATTAGCTCGATTACCTCCGAGTTCTCCGGCTGCGTGCTGTATGCCGAAATCAAAAAGCGCATCAAGAATCCCGATTTAAAAGATCTGTTTTCGTATATGGCTAGAGATGAAAGCCGCCATGCCGGCTTTATTAACCAGTGGCTAAAAGATTTTGGTATCGGTGTCGATTTGGGATTCTTGGCGCGTGAGAAAAAATACACCTTCTTTAAGCCTAAATTTATTTTTTACGCAACCTACTTGTCAGAGAAGATTGGTTACGCACGCTACATCACCATCTTCCGCATCATTGAAAAACATCCAGAGCTGCGATTCCATCCGATCTTTACCTGGTTTGAGAAGTGGTGCAATGACGAGTTCCGCCATGGCGAAGCATTTGCGCTCATGATGCGCGCCAATCCCTATTTGCTCGAAGGTCGGAATAAGTTGTGGATTCGGTTCTTCTTGATTGCGGTCTATGCGACCATGTATGTGCGCGATCACTCGAGGCCTGAGTTCCACGCTGCCTTAGGTGTATCGGTGGCTGAATATGATCGTAAAGTGCTGCAGATCACTTCGGATATTTCAAAGCAGGTATTTCCATTTACGATTAATTTAGACGATGATCGCTTGTGGGCTGGCTTTAATCGCTTGCGGGAAATCTCCGATGAAGTTGAAGCAGCCAAAGTACAGGGCGGTCTGTTCTCTTACGTGAAGCGCGGCTACTTAGCAGCCAATGCTGCATTGGTATTTGCGCGCATCTATATGCTCCCCGTCGTGCCAAACGAATTGCCTGCCGACATTCGCATGGCTCCAGCATGGTAATTCTGGATTAGAGGTTCTTAGCGTAATGTCAGCATGGATCGTTCCACTCGCGTTTGCCATTTTAGTTTGGTGGTTTAGCACGGGCGTGATTCTGTGGCTCGATGGTTTTTCTAAAAAATTCTTCCGGCCCATCTTCTTTGCATCGTGCGTACTGTTGTTCTTTGCGTTTTGGGGCATCAGCATTTCCAGTACGCAAGATACGGTGCTGGGGGCTTACTGCGCATTCACCTGCGCCATCTTGATTTGGGGTTGGCAAGAATTGGCTTTCTTGCTGGGCTACATTACCGGCTCACGCCGTGTACTCTGTCCAGCGGATGCGAAGGGTTGGCAGCGCGCCTGGTACGCATTTCAAACCATCAATCACCATGAACTCGCTTTGCTCGTACTAGGCATTGTGTTAGCCGTATTGCATGTCGACGCCGTTAATACGACGGGTCTGTGGGCTTTCGTGATTTTGTGGGTAATGCGCCAAAGTGCCAAAATTAATATCTTTCTGGGCGTGCTCAATTTAAATGAACGCTTCTTGCCAGACCACCTCAAGTATTTGCAGACGTACTTTCGCCGCCGTCCGATGAATTACCTGATGCCGTTTTCGGTTGTGCTGGCGGTTATTGTGGTGACGCCGTTATGGATCGATATTTTTACGGCGACGGAGAGTGCATTTGCTCTTACGTCCAAAACCTTGCTTGCGACCCTCTTGTCGCTGGGCATTTTGGAGCACATTTTGCTGGTCTTGCCGTTTTCGAGCGAAGGCTTGTGGAAATGGGGATTTCGGGAGGGGCGCTAAAGCCCTTTTTTAAGGATTCCTGCACTTTGCAGTAATCTAATGGTAAACCCGTAGGATAGGGTAACTCCCAAGCCCTAAACGGGTAAATAGTGTCAAATTTATTTGACAGTCTGATATGTAAATGTAAAAATTATTTACATGAATATGCCTCAGATCAGTGCTGTCGCAACGCTGCTCAAACCCATTACGTGGTTTCCGCCGATGTGGGCGTTTGCTTGCGGTGCGATCTCATCTGGATATTCCATTACTGCCAATTGGCAGATCATGTTGATTGGATTATTACTCACAGGCCCCCTGGTCTGTGCATCCAGCCAAGCCACCAACGATTGGTTTGATCGCCATGTCGACGCGATTAACGAACCGAACCGACCCATTCCATCGGGACGCATTCCAGGTCATTGGGGTTTATACATTGCCATCGCGTGGTCACTCTTGTCATTACTCATCGCTAGTGCCTTGGGTCACTGGGGATTTATTGCAACGATGGTGGCACTGGTTTTAGCGTGGGCCTACAGCATGCCACCAGTACGATTAAAACAAAACGGTTGGTGGGGAAACTTAGCGTGCGGATTAAGTTACGAAGGCTTGGCGTGGATTACAGGCGCTGCACTACTTGCCGGCGGTATGGCGCCGAGCATGCCCTCATTGACCTTTGCGATTTTGTATAGCCTCAGCGCCCACGGCATCATGACACTCAATGACTTTAAGGCGATCGAGGGCGATCGCAGAATGGGCGTGCGCTCCTTACCAGTCCAGCTCGGTGTCGATCGCGCAGCGCGCTTAGCGTGTTGGGTCATGATCGTGCCACAAGTGATTGTTCTCATCTTGCTCTTGTATTGGGATCGCAGTAACTACGCACTGGCGATTGCTGGCTTAATCGTATGTCAGCTGGTGTTGATGCGGAAATTTTTATCGGATCCCGTGCGCTACGCACTGTTCTATAGCGGCTTTGGTGTGCCACTCTTAGTGAGCGGCATGATGGTTTCCGCATTTGCCATACACGCATTCGGGGCACGCTAATGAGCATCGCACTCACTCCGACATTTATCCGTACGAGCGGTTTTGGCTGGCTCGATATCGTGCGTTTGGGTTTGGTCCAAACCGCCATTGGCGGGATTGTGGTGATGACCACATCGACCCTCAATCGCATCATGGTGGTGGAATTGGCGCTACCTGCGATTCTTCCCGGTTTGCTGGTGGCCTTTCATTACTTCATTCAAGTCATACGTCCCCGTATGGGGCACGCTTCTGACAGCGGAGCCAAGAAGACCCCTTGGATTATTGGCGGTATATGCGTGTTGGCCCTGGGCGGATTTGGGGCAGCGCTTTCCACCGCTCTGATGGCAAGCTACTTGATTCTCGGGATTGCGTGCGCTGCATTGGCTTTTTTCCTGATTGGTATTGGCGTCAGCATTAGCGGCACTTCGCTGCTGGCACTGCTTGCCAAGGGTGTCAACGATGAGCGCCGCGCAGCAGCAGCAACCATCGTGTGGCTGATGATGATATTTGGGTTTGCGTTCACCAGCATCATGGCCGGTAAGTTTTTGGATCCCTATGAGCCTTACAAAGTAGTCGTGATCTCGGGAATCATTTCAACGATTGCAGTATTGGTAACCATCGCCGCCCTCTATCGATTGGAAACCCCTGAATTACAAAATAGCCCTGTGCACGCAGAACGTAAAACACCGTTCCGTCAGGCATTGGCCGAAGTGTGGGCGGACGGGGATGCCCGTCGCTTCTCGATCTTTATCTTTATCTCCATGTTTGCGTTTAGCTCGCAAGATTTAATCTTGGAACCATTTGCAGGCATCGTCTTTGGCTATACCTTAGGGCAAACGACCAGTCTCTCAGGCGTGCAGCACTCGGGCGTACTGATGGGCATGCTACTCGTGGCGATTTGCGGTTCGAGTCGATTGCGCGCCTACTGCGGCTCTTTACGTCTATGGATGATTTATGGCTGCGTGGCTTCCGGTATCGCAATGCTGGGCCTGGCGATTGGCAGCATGGTTGGGCCTGAGTGGCCACTGCGTTTTAACGTCTTTCTATTAGGCCTTGCTAATGGTGCATTTTCGATTGCCGCAATTGCCTCGATGATGCGCTTGGCGGTTGCTGGCGGCGCTGGAAAAGAGGGTGTTCGCATTGGTCTTTGGGGCGGCGCGCAAGCGATTGCCTTTGGTGTGGGTGGACTCCTTGGCGCCGCAGCCAGCGATATCGCTAGAGCTTTGATGGAGAGTCAATCCGTTGCCTACGCCAGTGTATTCAGTATTGAGTCGGGATTATTTATCGCATCAGCTTATTTAGCTTCGAAAGTGGAGAAGTGATTATGCAAACAAACCAACATTCCGTTGTGTATGACGTCGTCGTAGTCGGCGGCGGTCCAGCGGGCGCTACTGCGGCAGAGACGCTCGCTAAAAAAGGCAAGAAAGTATTGTTGCTAGATCGACGGGGACGCATCAAGCCTTGCGGGGGCGCAATACCACCACGCCTCATTAAAGATTTTGCGATTCCCGATGAACTGCTCGTTGCTAAGTCCACTTCAGCGCGCATGATTTCCCCAGCGGGTAAGAAAGTCGACATTCAAATTGAGAATGGCTTTGTCGGTATGGTTGATCGTTCGGAATTTGATGAATGGTTACGCAATCGCGCAGTTCAACATGGCGCAGAGCGACGCGATGGCATTTTTGAGAAGTTAACGCGGGAAGGTGACTTGGCACGCATTCACTTTAAGGTGCGCGATAACAAGTCCACGGTAGAAGGCGCAATGGATAGCATCCTGGCAAGGGCGGTGATTGGTGCCGATGGCGCTAAATCGCAAGTGGGCCGCAGTGCCGGCGTGAAGGGATGTGCTGAAGCCAATTACGTCTTTGCCTACCATGAGATTGTGAAAACACCAGCAGTGAAGCCCGAGTCGTACAACCCGGATCGCTGCGATGTGTTTTACCAAAAACCGTTATCCCCTGATTTTTATGGCTGGGTATTTCCCCACGGCGATACTTTAAGTATCGGCACGGGCAGCGCGGATAAAGGTTTCTCACTGCGCCATGCGGTTGGCAAGCTCCGTAAAGAAATTGGCCTGGAAAATGCCGAGCTGGTTCGCCACGAGGGCGCGCCCTTGCCAATGAAGCCCCTTAAAAAATGGGATGACGGCAAGCAGGTGGTACTCGCCGGCGATGCCGCTGGAGTCGTCGCTCCGGCATCAGGCGAAGGTATTTATTACGCCATGCTCGGCGGTCAATTGGCCGGTGAGTCGGTGATGGAATTTTTAGAGAGCAAGAACCCAGCATGCTTGCAACTCGCTCGTAAGCGTTTCATGAAAGAGCACCGCTTGACCTTCATCGTGCTGGGCATCATGCAGTATTTTTGGTACACCACCAATAAACGCCGTGAGAGCTTTGTGAAGATGTGCGAAGACAAGGATGTGCAAAAGCTGACCTTCGAGTCATACATGCATAAAAAGCTGGTGCGCAAGAAGCCTCTGGCCCACGTCAAGATTTTCTTTAAAGACATGGGCCACCTTCTCGGGATTGCCAAAGCCTAAAAAATGAGTACTACCGACTTCCTTCTTCAAAAGCATGTGCTCGCTGCTGCGGCCTGGGTTTTGGTCGTAGCGATTGCGGGCGGGCTTGCGACTGAAGTAGGGGCTTGGTACAAAGCTTTGGTACAGCCACCATGGAAACCACCCGACTGGGCTTTTGGAGTGGTGTGGACCTGCATCTTTATTGCGTCGGCGTTTGCCTGGCTCGAGTTTTGGAGTCGCGGCCCGAGCACCAATCAAAAATCCATCGTGATTGTTTTGTTCCTCTTGAACGGTGCTTTCAATATTTTGTGGAGTGTCTTGTATTTCAAGCTGCACCGTCCTGATTGGTCGATGATCGAAGCATTCTTTTTATGGGGATCGGTCGCTGCCATTATTGTGGCGATGATTCCGGTATCGAGCGTAGCGGCGTGGTTGATGGTGCCGTACTTGGTGTGGGTCTCGATTGCGATGGCCCTCAATTGGGAAACGATTCGCCTCAATGGACCGTTTGCTTAAGCGGATATCACCATGAAACTACTCAACCTAGGCGTAAACCACCACACCGCACCGATTGATATTCGGGAGAGTGTGGCCGTAGCGCCTGAGGTTTTGCGCGATGCCTTGCTGGATTTACGGGCCTATCTCAAAGGTACCAATGCAGCGAGCTCGCCTGAGGTGGCGATTTTGTCGACCTGCAATCGCATGGAAATCTATTGCGCTGCCAATGATTTGGATTACACCGACAATCACCTAGAAGCCAAAGCGATTGATTGGCTCGTGGCGCAAAAAAACATGCACCACCATGAACTCAAGCCCTATATTTACTCTGCCAAAGAGAATATGGCAGTAAAGCATGCCTTCCGAGTGGGCTGCGGCCTGGATTCGATGGTGCTGGGTGAAACCCAAATTCTGGGGCAGATGAAACAAGCGGTGCAGCACGCCGATGAGGTAGGCACCCTAGGTTCTTATTTAAAGCCGTTATTCAATAAGACCTTCTCGATTGCCAAAGCGGTTCGGGGCAATACGAAAATTGGTAGCCAGTCGGTATCCATGGCGAGCGCCGCGGTGCGCTTAAGTGAACGTATTTTTGGCGATATTGCCAATAGCAAAGTACTCTTTATCGGCGCCGGTGAGATGATCTCCTTGTGCGCCAATCATTTTGCAACCCGCAAGCCCAAGCAAATTACGATTTCCAATCGCACCCTCGATAAGGGCCATGAATTAGCTGCTGTGTTTACGCAGCAAGGCATCGCTACCGAGGTATTTGCTTTGCAGGACCTGCCAAGCCAATTACATCAGTTTGATATTGTTGTTTCCTGTACTGCCAGCTCCTTACCCATCATCGGTATGGGCATGATTAAAACCGCATTGAAGGCGCGTAATCGCCGGCCAATGGTCTTAATTGATTTAGCGGTGCCGCGCGATGTGGAGCCAGAAATTAAATCGATTCGCGACATTTACTTGTATTCCGTAGATGATTTGGGTGAGGTAGTGCAAGCCGGGCAAGACAGCCGCTTGCAAGCCGTATCCGAAGCAGAGTCGATTATTGATCAGGGCGTGAGTGAGTTTTATGAATCCCTGGAGCGCCGTACCGTTGTGCCGATTATTCAGTCTTTGCAAGAATCAACCGAGCAGTTTAAGCAAATTGAATTGGAAAAAGCCCGCCGGCGTTTGGCCAAGGGCGATGATCCGATGGATGTGATGGCGACGATGGCGCAGGCCTTAGCGAATAAGTTAATGCATGCGCCAATTCATGCCTTAAAAACATCCCCCGCCAATGAATTGAATGATTTCAAAAAAATTATCGCCAGTATGTATGGCCAAAAATAGGACAGTGAGGTCGCTATGCTCAAAGTAACCAATCTTTTAGAGACCATTGGATCCCCGCAGGATCTTAGAGACTGCGATCCAGGTCAACTGCCGCAGCTCGCGCATGATTTACGGGAATACATCTTAAAGTCGGTTGCTAAAACGGGTGGACACCTGTCATCCAATTTAGGCACGGTAGAACTTAGCTTAGCACTGCACTATGTACTCAATACCCCAGAAGATCGGATTATTTGGGATGTGGGTCATCAGAGTTACGCGCACAAGATATTGACCGGTCGCCGCGAGGGCATGGCCAGTTTGCGCCAGTTCAATGGCATTTCGGGATTTCCACGGCGTTCTGAAAGTGAGTTTGATGCCTTTGGTACCGCGCATTCGTCGACTAGTATTTCAGCGGCATTGGGCATGGCGGTTGCGGCTAAGACTAAAGGCGAAGATCGTACAGTAGTGGCGGTGATTGGCGATGGCTCCATGAGTGCAGGCATGGCCTTTGAAGCGATGAATAACGCTGGCGTGCGCAAAGATGTGCCGCTGATCGTGATTCTGAATGACAACGAGATGTCGATTTCACCTGCGGTGGGCGCGCTCAATCGTTACTTTGCAAAACTGATTAGTAGTTCAGCTTATGCCGTCACCAAGCGCGGCCTGGATCGCGTCCTGTCGTATGCACCGCCGCTGCGGGAGTTTGCTAAGCGGCTCGAAGGGCATGCCAAAGGCATGGTTGGGCCAGCTACCATCTTTGAAGAATTTGGTTTTGACTACTACGGCCCGATTGATGGGCATGACATTCATGCTCTCGTTGCTACGCTCGAGAATATTAATAAGCTGGCTAAAACCGAAGGCCCGCAGTTCTTACACATTGTCACCAAAAAGGGCAAAGGCTACGATCGCGCTGAGGCCGATCCGATTGCTTACCATGGCCCCAGCCCGTTTAATATTGAAGCCGGAATACAGCCCAGTAAGCCGTCCAAACAAACCTTCACTCAGGTATTTGGTAAGTGGTTGTGCGATATGGCGGCAGCCGATGAGCGCTTGATTGGCATTACGCCGGCAATGCGCGAAGGCTCTGGCCTAGTGGAATTTGAGCGCCGCTTTCCAGAGCGTTACCACGATGTCGGTATTGCCGAGCAACATGCCGTAACGTTTGCTGCCGGTATTGCCTGTGATGGATTAAAACCCGTTGTCGCGATTTACTCCACCTTCTTACAACGCGGCTACGATCAGTTGGTGCACGATGTAGCCTTGCAAAATCTACCCGTAGTCTTTGCGATTGATCGGGCCGGTATGGTCGGTGCGGATGGCGCCACGCATGCCGGTGCATTTGATATTGCTTATTTACGCTGTTTACCCAATATGCTGGTGATGACACCGGCCAATGCACGCGAGTGCCGTGACATGCTCACGACGGGCTTTACCTTCGATGGCCCATCGGCGATTCGCTATCCCCGCGGCAGTGGCCAGGGCCCCGATGCAGGAACATCACTTGAGGCGATGGCAATCGGTAAAGGTCAGGTAGAGCGGAGCATTCAAGGTAACCCTGCTAAGCGCATTGCATTCATCTGCTTTGGGCCGATGCTCTATACCGCCATGGAAGTGGCCGAGGCAATCGATGCTACGGTGGTCAATATGCGCTTTGTAAAGCCGCTCGATGAGGAATTACTCAAATCCATTGCATCCAGCCACGATGGCATCGTGTTTGTCGAAGACAGCTGTGTGATGGGTGGCGCTGGTAGTGCCTGTCTAGAGTATTTAGCAGAGCAGGACATTCAAGTATCGGCCTTGCAGATTGGTTTGCCCGATCAATTTACCGAGCACGGCGATATTCCTTCGCTGATGGAGCTGTATGGCATCTCAGCTAAGCAGATTGAAGCTCGGGTGCGCACCCGTTTTGCGATTGAGGCATGCACGACAGCGCCGTAAATCAAGTCGCACCCTATCGGGATTTATGCACTGACTGCGGCGTATCGCGCAGCAGTGATCCCAAGCGCTGCGGCTCTGCCTGTCAGTTTATTCAGCCGGACTATCCCAGCTTCGAAACCGCAGTGCATGGTCGCCCGCGCAATCTGATTGAATCCGATGAGGTCTTTTTCGGGCCTTACCTCAGCATGGCGCGGGCGCAGATGAAAGAGCCTCTAGCGGGAGCGCAGTGGACCGGCATCATCACGCGCATTGGTGAGTTGCTGCTTGAAAAAGGGATTGTGGATGCCGTGGTGACGGTAACAGGTGATTCCCAGGACCGCTGGAAACCCGTGCCCATTATTGTGACCAAGGCAGCCGATATGGCCCAGTGCCGCGGTATGCGCATGGGCTACGCACCCGTAGTGCAGTACCTCGAACTAGCCAAACAAGCCGGTCACAAAAAAGTAGCGATGATTGGCATTCCGTGTCAGGTGTATGCAGCGCGCGCATTGGAGCAGGAGCTGGGTTTTGAACAACTCCTGATTGTGGGCTCACCCTGTTCAGACAATACGACGACTGAACACTTCCATCACTTTTTAAGTTTGTTGAGCAAAGATCCCGATAGCATTACTTACTTGGAATTTCGGGCGGACTACAAAGTCGAATTGCGTTTTAAAAATGGCACGAAACAAGAGATCCCCTTTCTGAATTTGCCCTTATCCGATTTACCCAGCGATTTTTTTCCGCTGACGTGCAAGACCTGCGTGGATTACGTCAATGCCTTATCGGATATCACGGTGGGCTATATGGCCGGTACCGGAGCGCAGTGGGTGATTGTGCGCAATCCGCGCGGACAAGCTGTGCTGGATTTGATCGCTCCTGAATTAATACTCGAGCCAGTCACTACTGCGGGTAAACGCATCTCGGCAGTGCAAGGTTTCATGAAAAACGTCAAATTAGCCGCTGGAGGCTTACCCGTTAACCGCATGCCCAATTTTTTGCGTCCGATCATGGCCTGGGTCATGCCCCGATTTGGTCCTCGTGGACTGGAATTTGCTAAAGCCCGTGTTGAGATGAAGGGTATAGAGTCGGTTTTGCACTTGCGGCAAATGGCGCCCCACAAAATCAAGAACATGGTTCCCAATCACGTTTGGGCAATTACAGATAAGTATGGGTTAAGCCCTGAATCGACTGAAAAAATAAAGTAAGGCATAGCAGATAAGTGGGGGCAAAGCAGCTTAGATGGTGAATGGTATTTTTTTGTAATGTGAAAGCCGACCTACAGGTAATCCCCTAGTGGTATTGGAGACCGTGCGAGAAAGAAAAAAACCATTTATAACGTAAGTTCATTTACTTACCTGGACCTCTTATTTGCCTTCGATTTCATTTACGTATATTTAATATTTCCTCGTAAAAATGATCTGGTGGGACCATTTAACCGAATAACATGAACCTTCTAAGGTTAGTTGATTTAGCGCGCGAGAAATTGGTTATCAAAACCAAGCCGGTATCTAGTGCGCCCGATGCAATCAATAACAGCCAGCGCAATGCATGGGCCGATTGCTTGACCAATGATGCGCCGATTGATGGGGGTGCGAACACCCCAATTGAATCGCATCCCTTATCGAAGGCATGTACCCCGGAAGAGTATTTAAGTTCTTTGGTGAAAACAATTGAAGGCAATATCCTGCCGCACATTGTGGAGCATCACTTAAAGGCCGATCGATTAGAAAACGGCCAACTCAATGTGCCAGCGCATCCCAGTATTGACAGTGCGCACATTGATCAGCTTTTAATCTTACTTTTGCAAGACGACGCCACCCCTTCAGCAAACTACGTTAAAGAATTGTTTGCGAATGGCATTGAGCTGGAAGAGATTTACCTGAACTTACTCACGCCAGTGGCGCGCAAGCTCGGCGAACAATGGGAAAGTGACGAAGCGGACTTTACGCAAGTCACGGTAGCGCTGTGGCGCATTAAGCAATTAATGTATGACCTGAGCCCCGTTTTTCAGGAGTACGCCGAGTACAAGCAACAAGGCAAGAGCGTGATGTTAGTCCCTTTGCCTGGTTCGCAGCACACCTTAGGCCTCTTTATGGTGTCCGAGTTTTTTGCGCGCGCAGGCTGGCGCGTGTGGGGTGAGCTTGCCGCAACTGAAGCCGATATTTTGCGCATGGCCAAGACGCAGTGGTTTGATGTGATTGGTTTATCCGCCAGCGTGCGCGAGCAATTTCCGGATCTCAAACGCATGATCATGGAAGTGCGATCGGTATCGCTCAACCCCCATGTCGGCATCATGATTGGTAGCCCGGTGTTTAATCAAAACCCCGAATTGGTTGAGGATTTGGGCGCGGATATGGTTGGAGTGGATGCCGTAGACGCCTTAGAAAAAGCCACCTTTCATGTGGAGCAGCATAAAAAGTAAAGGCGCGCTTTGTCGGCGGTGGGGTGATCGGTGTATTCTGCTAGGCAGACATTCACCGATCCTAATCCCATTGCATGGCCAAACCCCTTACGCTCGAAAAAATACTCTTTAGCCAAGGCTTTGGTACTCGCCGCTATTGCAGTGATTTGGTGTATGCCGATTTAGTCGAGGTCAACGGCGTCCTTGCCGATGATCCTGAAATCAAAATGGACCCAGAAGGCCTGGTGCTACGGGTTGAAGGCATGGATTGGGTTTATCACGAAAAAGCCTATATCGCGTTTAATAAGCCTGCTAATTACGAATGCTCCCATAAGACCAAGCATCACCCGAGTGTCTATAGCCTCTTACCAAGACCCTTAATTGAACGAGCAGTGCAGTGCGTTGGGCGCCTGGATCAAGACACGACCGGTTTATTACTACTCTCGGACGATGGGCAATTTATTCACCGCATGACCACCCCCAAGAAGAACATAGGCAAGGTCTATGAGATCACTGCAGCCGAGCCAATTACCCAAAAGCAAATCGACCATTTACTGAATGGCGTTGTCTTAGATGATGATCCCAGCCCCTGTTTTGCCAAGGCATGCGTTTTGATGGATGAGCGGCGCTTGGCAATGACGATTGTGGAAGGGCGCTACCATCAGGTTAAGCGCATGCTCGCCGCAGTCGGTAATCACGTTGCCGCTCTACATCGTTCCTCAATCGGAAATTACGGCATGCCAGCGGATTTGAAAGAGGGTCAATGGCGCTGGATTGATCCCCATGAAATGGCATTGCTGGCACAGCCGATCGAATAAGCTGTGGCGGCAAACCTGATGCCTTAGATTGCCGAATTATTAAGTTTGTATTTACTAACTTAATTCATTATTTCCACCCAAAAGGAACGCTCGTTGGCATGGCGGAATGAAGCTAGAATGAGAGCCCTGCCAAGAAAAGGCAGGGCGCTATCAGGAGAATGAATGAAAATGTTCAAAAAATCCCAATCTATTAAGTTCTTGCAGCCCACCATGGAGTCCTTCGAGACCATAGTAGGGCCAGCAACCGAGGTGCATGGCAGATTAGTTGCTAATGAGAGTCTGCGAATCGACGGGCGCGTCATTGGCAATATCGAAGCGCGCCAGGGCAAAAGCGTCAGTATTGCGCTAGGTAAAACGGGCGTAGTTCAGGGTGATATTTTTGCATTTCGAGTGCTGGTTGCTGGGCGCGTAGAGGGTAATATTTACGCTACCGAGCGCGTCGAATTGCATGAAGGTGCAGAAGTACGAGGGGATATTACGTATGGCCAGCTGGGAATTGAACACGGCGCTAAGTTAAATGGCTTGATGATTTCCACAAACGGCGAAAGTCCACAGGGATCTACTGACTCCGCAGCAATCTTTCAAGCAAATTGGAGCAAAATAAAAAGTAGCTAAAGCGCGCTGGATACGCCATTGCTTTATTTGCGCCACATTAAGAATAGGTAGCCATGGGATTATTTGATTTAGTAAAAGGCAGGCCCTCGTTCATGGGTCAATTGCAATTTGATATGAACGTCTTCCAATTTTATGGCGAGCGATTTAAATACGATAGCTTCCAACACTTTTGGCATGCAACTATCCCAAAGGCGGATGGAGGAGAGGCGCGTTTAGTTGACCAGCTCTACGCGTGCGAGGTTGAATTTCCCAAAGACGATTTTCTGCATGCTCAGTTAGCGCAGGTGTGCTTAGATATCGAAAAGCATTGGTTTAATACCTACGGAATCAGTCCTGAGTCACAGAGCCTTTTTTTAAATATTAGCGCGCAAGCACGTCAAGCATACGAAGAATCAATTGCATCAGAGCCGGCAGAACAAGCGGAACCAAACCCAGAGCTACGGGTAGAGGGCTGCAATGCGTCTTTTAAAAAATACGAGCAAGGCCTCGCAGAACTCGGCTTACCTGCATTTGATGACGCAATAAAAATGCATTATTTTATGAGTGATATTAATGAAAATTTATCTGCTTCATTTAAGTACAGCGGTAGCGTGCTTAAGGTATTAGAACAAGATTCCTATATGCAGGATGACGATGTGAGCTGGGGGCGCTGGACTCTGTTTAGAGATACCACTGGCTATACCGATATTTGGATTGTGCGAATTGAAGGGGGTAGGGCTGAGGTGGTGAAAATGGTTTCCAAGGTCGATGCCGATACGTATAGTTTGGATGAGGCTCCCAGAGGAATCCAATTCGACACAGAAATTTTCAAAGCAATCGATAAGACCCGAATTACTGCATTTGATAATTCAGAATTTAATGATCCCCCGCCACCGTATTTCCAAATGCTGTCGATGATGCAGGCGATAGCAGCTAAATCCGATAGCGGTTCATAAATAAAAAATGCCCCATTACTGGGGCATTTTGATGAAGGCTTTAAACCAATTACTCGGTGTCGCTAGAGTCCATATTCTGATAACTTGGGGTGCTGGATGGCGAGTAGCTTGTGGATGACACAACGGAGTCGATCACCCTGAGCTCACCACTTAGCTTCGCCCCTTTTTCAACGCTCATTTCAGCGTATTGGGTGAGGCCAGTAATTTTTGCGCTGGAGCGAACATTCAGGTGATTAGTTACGTGAAGACCTTGGGTCACTTCGCCTCTAACTTCGACTATTTCCGCATTGATTCGCCCATTCACAATACCCGAGGTGTCTACTAAAACCTCTTTTGTATTGAGCTCACCTTCGACTAGTCCGGCAACGACAGCCATTTCTGGCACCTCAAATGTACCTTTAACAATGACGCCTTCGCCAACAAAAAGAGATCCTTTTGGATTGTTATCCGCCATATTAAATATCCTGAAGTATTAAATGTGAAACCATAATATATCAATATCGTCAGAAGATAAAAAGGGTATTTGTGCCCGTTGCCCTAAATTAGGGCGTCATTTTTTTGTTGTAGTGGGGGTCGACAGCTCTGAAAACTGATCTTTCAGATTTTTTAGCTCACCAATCTTGCTTTCGATGAGCGGAATTTGTTTTTGAAGGGCCTCCAGATTTTTACGGTAATGGATCTCAATCTCATCCATTTCCTTACGGGTAATCACCCCCCCCATTTCTTTGGTCATTTCGGGGCTAAATCGAATGGCCACCCGAAAACCAAGAAAATGAATGCCGATCCCAAATATTAGAAAGACGCTTATCGATAAAAAGGCGATTTTTACTAAAGTTCTTCCCGTTATCTTGATTTGCTTCATGGTCGAAGTGGACCCTGAAATCCAAATAAGCTGCATTTTGCTGTTAATCCTGTGTAGTTAAGGGTTATCCCTTGAATGAACCTATTTTACCAGTTGACATGGATTTTTTTTAAGCGGTGCGTCCGCCGAATAAAGTTCCTGCAAAGCGGCCTAATTTGCTAATATTCATCTTTATAAATAATAGTGACAAAAGTAAGTATTACTGTGACCCATATTATTGCGGTGCAGTAAATATCAGGATAAGAGGCATGTCGCCAGTAAAAAACACCCCAATGCCAGATATTCTTGGATCCGCACTAAAGGCGGCTAGGGAGTCACGCCGGTATGAACGTAATGAGTTAGCAAGCTTATGCTGTTTATCCGCCAAAATGATCACCGAGTTGGAAGAAGGGGGGATGAGTTCCTTCTACAGCTATCCGCTAAAAATCAATGCGGCCAAACGCGTTGGTACGCTGCTAAATCTTGCGGAATCGTATTACCTCAATTACCCACGCGCAGCTATTGTGACAACGGAAGAGAATGAAGAAGCTTCCTTAGCGAGTGGGATTAAAAATGAGCGTAATGGCAGCGTATCCTCTAAAAAGACCCCTCTGTCTGCGCAAGACAGTGTATCGACGACTGATGCCGTTGATTCTGCAATCACAGAGCGATTGGAGTGGCAGGAGCTGTTGACAGAAAAAGTGGGCGGGGATTTAGCGGAGGCAAATAGTCGGGGTGGATTTCGCTTTCCAGTGAAGTCGATCGCCTTTCTTTCCCTTGGGGTTGTAATTGCGGGAGTCGTATTCAGCTTGAACTCAAAATACGATATCGCATATCAAGTTGCTGCACTGCTTGATCGAGAGCCAAAGCCACACGAAATGCTTCCCGTAGAGCCACCAAAGGTAGCTAGCGATGAGGCGAAGACCGAGGTGCAAAATCCGCCTGCCGAAGCAAGTCAAGAAGTCAAACCCCCTGAGGCGACTGCGGTGGCTGCCAGCCAGTGCCCCTATAAGCAGGATGCGCAGTTGCTCAGCTACCAATCCCCAAACCCAACGAAGCTTGGTGATGTTGTTAATCTGAAAACACTGATTAAGCAGACATTCTGTTTTATCGATGGTAGCGGTAAACAACTTGTAATTGCTTTAGAGGCAAATACTGCTCATGCTTTTAAGGGCGTAGCGCCTTTTACGGTTCTTGGTCAAGATTTAGACAGTGTTGAAATGTTTTATCAGGGCTGGCGAGTACGGCTGCCAAACGTAGGGTCGAAGCAAGTGAAGTTAGTCGAGGTTAATTTATAGTGCGCTATCGTGCGCGCTATTTTTTCTGAGGTATTAACATGTTCGAATTTTCTAAAAAAGGCCCAATGGCCGACACGCAACTGAGTTATGCCAGCACGGTTGGGGCTGGCTCTACAATTAAGGGCAACTTCACGCACCGTGGGAATTTGCTGTTATCTGGCCACCTGATAGGTGATATACATCAGGAGGAGGATTCTGCTGGATCGAATGATGGCTATACTGCTGTCGTTGGTAAAGCGGGATTTCTCGAGGGCAATATTTACAGCTCCCATGCCATCATTATCGGTCGGATCGAAGGTTCGGTTTATGCAAAGGGCCGTGTTGAAATTTATCCTGGGGCTATCGTGAATGGTGATGTGACGTATTCACAGATTAATGTGCACCCGGATGCCAAGGTCAACGGTAATTTGAAGTGCTTACTTTCGGATTCAACAGAGCATTTGGCTAGCGAACAGGCGGATGCAAATCTAAACAATGTGCTGCCGATAAAAAAGGCGGATGGCTATTAAATACTGCGGGCGCAAATCAAGGGCTCTTCAGCCCCTGTTTTCCAAAGTGAACCACTGCGCTGCATAAAAGCCACTAAGTAAATACGGAAATAAGCCTACTTGGGATAGGCGACGTTTTTTTGCAAATCTTGCAACATCCACGTCTTCGTTAAATCGCCAGTTGGACCAAATGCAACGAAGGCGTAAAGCAATCCTAAAACCAGCAATGCAATCAATACCACTTTAAGGTTGGTATAGTCGCGCGCAGCTGGAGCAAGCTTAGGTGGCGCGGAGTGCTTTGGTGGGGCAAATAATTCGGGAAATGCAGACTCAACTGCCACATTTGCATTTTTAACATGACGATGGACGTGCTCTTCGCTAATCCCCTGTTGAAGCCCGAGAGCAGCGCTCTCATATTCCTTACTCGCAGACTCTAGGGACTTGGCAATGTGCATGTAGCGTTTTTGGCGCTCGTTGAATTCCGGGGTTGTCATGGGCCTGTTCTTAAAAGTATCGATATTTAGATCAAAAATTTACCAACCACATACAGCATTAATCCACAGATTAAAAGGTACCCGAAGCCTTTTGCAAGTGCACGCTCGACCCCTTTTTGAACGATCCTATTCTGAATGCTTTCGTCCGCCACAATATTCTTAATATTCCAGAGGTCTTTTCGAATCACATTCAGGCTTTCATCTGATTTACGGTCCCGTTGTGCAAGGGTAGAGCTAATCTCAGCCATGTGCGCATTTATTTCTTTTAGTTCCTTGATTGCGTCATCCAAATTACCCATATTTATCCCAAAATAGTGATTGTGCGAATGGTTTGAGGCGTAAGCACGTCGACATTGATGAATATTCTAGATTATTGCAAATCTAGCAAATCACCCACGAATTGCTGGAAACCTAAAGATTATGCTTTATAGTAACGCTGAGCTAGTTCGAAGGCTTAAACGTTAATAATTCCCTCGTAAAGATGACTCGCAGCATGGATAGCAAGCCTCAAACGATCTTAAGTCTGGTAACAATCTTGGCAAAAAAAATTGCTAAGGGCCTGTTGTATGCGTTCGCTGCTTTGATAGTGGTTTATTTCATTTTTAAAGTGTGGGAATACACCGCTGAATCAGGTCAGCAGCAAGCAACGAAAGTGTTGCAGGGTGAGCAAAGCGAGCAGTTAAAAAATTTAAGCAAGCAGATCGCCACGTATTCTCCATTAATCGTCGGTAGCTCCTCACTTCAGTTTGTGAAGCGCCCCGTCAATGAGCCCCTATTTCAGTATTTGCTTGGCGGCAGTTACCAACTCTTTATAACTGCTTTGGAAGACAGCGAACCGCTGGTTTACGTTGGACCTTTTATTTTGGGTTCAGGATGCCAAAAATTGGGATGCGCGCTATCTCGAGCTGCCTACTTAATAGACCCTAGTAAGGGGCGTGTTTATGCCGCTACGATCGAAAATGGCAAAACCCGGTATTTTGGTTTTACAGAAGGGGAGTCAATCCCCCCTGCGTTTGAAACTTGGGCCACGAAACCGATTGCGGGGGACTCAAAATGAGCGTCGGCTTCAGCAAATGCAAACCCATCTTTCGATTTAGTGTCGCCTGTATTTTATTAATGCTAGCCTGTGGTGCAGATGCAAAGCCCCCGCTAGAATCCAATATGAGCAAGGCCGCAGATCCTAGAGCGGCAAAAAAATCGAGTAGCGATAGCGATATCGTGCTGAGCAAAAATGCCGAGACTACCTTATATTTGCTTGCGGGTTGGGGCAAGGCTGAGGACTCCACAACGTGGTACACCGTCTCAGCCCACTTTAACAAAGACCAAATCGCCCCCGAGGGTAAGCCATTCAATTTGTTTAGCGCGAGCGGCGCCTTGGATTGCAAAGCAAACTCCTATTTTTATTACCGAACGTCCTATCTGTTTTTTGATGCGAAGACGGGATCGCTCAATGAGGTGTATTTTGAAAAGAATAAATCCAATTCAATGCCCATCGATGCCGGCAGCGTCGAAAGCGATGTCAAAAATACGATTTGTAAGTAGTTCATCGTAAGCTGAAGTCAGTTATGGCACTCAGCAAAACCAACACCCAACCCTTGACTAGCAATTTAGTGGATCCTGATCCAGCCAAAGCTGCAGAGCAATTTAAACGCCACCTAGCGTATTTGCAGGAGATTCTGCAAGGAACAAATCGTCAGGCCATGATTGCGTGTTTAACTCAGGACTCGAGTACGACGCCATTTCAGCGGCGCATGCTGATGGAATTTCTGGATGGGGTGCATAAGACCGGATCCGCTAATCGCGATGAATTAACTGGAATGTTGACGCGGTCCAGTCTTTTGGATCGCTACTCCAAAAAGAGCCCTTCCACAAATAACAAGAAAACTGCCTTAACCCTCTACTTTATCGATTTGGACGGGTTTAAGCGCGTCAACGATCAGCACGGACATGCAATTGGTGACCAGGTTTTGACTGCAGTTGGCGCCCGCATTCAGGGCGCGATCAGACCCGCCGATATGGCGGTGCGCTGGGGGGGTGATGAATTTATCGTGGTATTTGAGGACGTGCACGAACCAGAGGTGGTAATCCAGCTGGCCGCTCGCTTGCTCAGAATCATCACCGCACCCTTGCACTTAAGCTCTGAGCAATCGATCGAGGTCATATTGGGCGCCAGTATTGGCATTGCAATTGGAGCCGACGGAACAACATCCATTAGCGATTTAATTGATCAAGCTGATCGAGCAATGTACCAAGCAAAAAAATCGGGAGTAAACAGCATTCACATTTTTCCGTGAGCTCTATTCCTTGCGCAAATGAACTGCTGGAATGCGCAGCGATTCGCGGTATTTTGCTACGGTTCTTCTGGCGATCACATAGCCTTGATCATTCAATAATTTTGCAATATGGGTATCCGAGATTGGCTTTGTGCTGGATTCGCCCTCTACAATTTTCTTAATCAGTGCTTGCACTGCCGTTGAGGAAATGGCACCACCTTTTTCCGAACTCAGCTGACTGCTAAAAAAGTATTTGAATTCGTAAATTCCCAGCGGACACGCTAAGTATTTTTGGGTTGTCACGCGGGAAATCGTGGATTCATGCATATTTACACTTTCGGCAATTTCCCGCAGCACCAGGGGCCGCATGCCAACTGCGCCCATAGAGAAAAAGGTTTGCTGGCGAGCAACGATTTCTTGAGCTACCTTCAGAATGGTTTCCTCTCGCTGCGCAATGTTTTTCACAATCCAGTTTGCTTCCAACATTTTTTGCTTTAATGCGCCATCCGCTTTCTTGCCTCCATTTTCATTGAGGATTCTGGCGTATTCCGTATTGAGGGATATGCGGGGTTTGGCGCTTGGATTGGATTCTACGACCCACTTTCCACGGCTTGGTTTGACGACCACGTCGGGCAAGACCCATTGATCATGCTCGCGTTCAAATTGACCACCAGGGTTGTGTTGCAATCGCCGTATGCATTCAACGGCCTTCATCACTTCGGCCTGTGATTTGCCGCAGGCTTGTTTTATCTTGGGCCAATCTTTGGAGCCTACTTGATTTAAGTGTGTATTCACAATGCGTTTTGCAAGTGCCCATTCATCGGCATTGTGTTTCTGCTCATGGAGGATGCGATCAATTTGCAGTGAGAGGCATTCAGCGAGGTTACGTGCCCCTACCCCTGGGGGGTCGAGTGTCTGTAGTATTTTTAAGCCCGATTCGATGCGCTCCATTGCACTGCGGGCGCTACCCATCAATTGAGCGCCAATTTCTGCATTAATGGATTCCAAGTCGTCCACCAAGTAGCCTCGGTCATCAAGGCATCCAGCCAAATAGGCAAGCAGGGATTGCTCTTGGCTGGGAATGCTCAGTAACTGAATTTGCTCTTCGAGGTACTCCAGCAAGGTTTGCTTGTGTGCCACGCGCTCATGTCGCTCTACCCAGTCCTCATCATCTTGGCTTACGGGGCTGCTGTTGGACCAATTGTTTTGGGCTACTTCGATGCGTTCATTGGATTGACTGAGATTGGATTCGATTTCCGGGTTGGGCTCGAATTCCAAGAGGGGGTTTTCTTCGGCTGCTTTTGCTAATTCCTGCTCTAACTCATTGTTTGATAGCTGTAATAACTTGATGGCCTGCTGCAGTTGCGGTGTGAGGCTAACCTGGGGGCTAAGTCGATTATTAAGGGATATAGCCATAACGGGGTTTACAGACGACCAATTGCTGGGGACTTAGGGTAGGGCCCATTCAATAGGCCGAAATTGAGCTTCCAGATTAAAAAATGCAGTTCGAAAAACATACCCCCATTCTAACCACAAGTACTGGATAAATTGCTTTATAAATTAGAGGCTTAAGGAGTTTTAGTGCCTGCTAGAGTAATTCAGCTGCAATAATGACCTAATCAAAAGAGCCGGTATGGCCGTATTAAGAGAACGACAGAATAAATAGGCATTTCATATTATGGAAAATCCAGTCATTACCGAGCACCGCATACGAGGCGAGCGCTTCTATACCATCGAAAAAAGCAGCAAAATTGCTTTTTACACAACCAATATTGCTGCAGCACGCTATTGGGTCAAGCACGTCATCAACGGGGAGTCGATTCCAGTCCCAGTGGATGGTGGATCTGAGGATGCGCCGACTGCCTAAATTGAGGCTTTGTAGCAGAGTACGTTTACCAATTTCGGGGGCCAAACCCCCTTTGACAGTAGATGGGCTTGACTGTCTAGATGCCCACAACCGATGCACGCGTTTAAGGGCTACTTTTACCCCTTAGATGTCCGTATAATTGCCAATTTATGTGGCTTTGACCATGGGCACCCCTTTTTTCACTAAACTCGTTTTCGCAGTCGCCTCCAGTTTTCTTGGGGCTGGTTTTGCCTATTCTCAGGCAAAAGACGATTTGGTCATGGTTCTCGATGGCAAACAGTATTCCATCGCCTATTACAAAAGCTCTATTAAATCCTTACCCCCCGATTGGAAAAAAGTATGGATCATTACCAATCGAAAAGCGGATGAAGGACAAACTCAATCGCGCGTCGTATCGGTACGCCGAAACATTCTTTTTAATTGCGTGCGTAATACCTACTCTACGCTGGCGGCCATCAATTATGCGGAGCCCAATGCAGCCGGTAAACCCGTGCTGCAAACCGATACCGGCTTTAACTTAAATGATGACCCGGTGCCGGAAGGAAGTCCTTTAGCTATTGTGCAGAGTCAAGTTTGCACGTCTTAATTTAATTCTATGAAATTTAATATACACCCGCCAGAGGCATTAACAAACATAGAGCCAAGCTTTCATGTGGAGCCTCGTGCTATCGCAAAAACGATCGAGCGCGAATTATTTAAAAAACCCCTTGCGGGTTTGTTTGCGCTGGATGGCTTGACCCGGGAATTGCCGGTCTCATTGCTTGAGATCAAACAAGGCTTAATTGTGATGAAGCCAGAAATCAAGCCCGAAGGCGGTCTCACCAGCCTCGTTGGTGGGCAGCGGGTGGTGGTGCTCTGTGGCGATACGGGAAAAATGCAATTTTTAGCCCTTAATCTGAAGTTAACGGAGGATGGAAATATCACCTGTCCGCTGCCATCCGATTTGCTTTTGATTCAGCGTAGAAAAGAGTTTCGTACCCTGGGCCCTGCGGATGATGATTTAAGTTTTGTGCTTTGCTTGGGCGCCGGTCAGGAATTATTGACTAAGGTGATCGATATTTCAGCGCACGGGATATTGCTGGATATTCGCTTGGGCGCAACCGAAGTGGAGGTTGGTCGGTATTGGCACTCTGGTTATTTTGAGCGGCTGAAATCGCGCTCGACCACCATTGATTTGCTGATTAAAAATGTACGGCCCGGGGCAGCAATGGATCGCATTCGCGCAGGCTGTGAGTTGTATGAGCCCAACAAATTAGTCCTGAAAGAATTCGAGAGTACACGCAGCGCGATTGAAAATGCCAGAGTGCAAGGTCGCCTCAATCGATGGCATCTAGGGGCATCATGGTATGTCTAAGTTCACTTTGATGCAGCGCCTCGATTTCGAAATGAATTGACCATGAATTTTTTTGCCAACCTAACTACCGGTAAGCTCATCATGATCATCAGCGTGCTGATGTTCATTGCGCTTTTGTATTTTTTTATCCGAGATTTTTACGGTAAGGTGCTGGACGGGGCAAAGGGCAAGGCGAACGAGGCAAAGCCGGCGGAACCCGTGATGGTGGCGAGTTTACAAAAAACCCATCAACTGGAAGAAGTCATCAATCAAAAAATTGCCAATATGAAGTTGGACCTCATGGCCGAGCGGCTTCGCATTACATCCACTGCCGAGGTTCTAAAAAATCTGGCTGCCGAGCGTCATCTCCCAGAAACCTTGTATCAAATCTATTTTGAGACGCGTGCGTTTCCGAAGAAGAGCCTCGAGGCTCAACAAACTGACCTTGAGTGGCATGCTCAGGCAGGAATTACCGCTTTAAGAGTAGACCCATTGCCCTTAGACGATGGAACGGTGATTCATTTCACACTGCATAACTACCCTTACACACTGACTGCAATTAACCACCGTTTTGCAAGAACCTACTATGTTGAGTTAACCCTGCGTGATGTTGATGATGTGCGATTGTTTGTCGTGCGGGTTAAGGCAAATGAAGCAACCGGCCGCGACATCTTAGAAACGGCCATCATCGAGATGAAGTCGGGTGATTGGATTGATGATATTGCGAGTTGTCGCTTATTGATGGACAAGCGCAAGACGGAAGTGCAGTTGATGGCGGAGCACCGCGAAGTAGAGATGCTAAAGCAGCGCTTCGTATTAAATCAATCTAGCACTAAATTCAGCGCAAGCAAGCCTGACCCTAGTCGTAAGAAAGGCTAGAGCCCATCTTGTTTGCATTTCGCCCCCCTCGATCCCAGCGCACGATTTACTTCTGGTTTTTGGCATTTTCCAGTTTCTTGGTGGTGGTCTCATTAATGACCCTACTGGGGGCGGCGAGTGAACTGTCTAGCTCCTCGGATGAGCTAAAAAACCTTAAGGTAACTGGCCCCAATTTAGAAGACTTTGTGAAGACACAAAGCATCGACTTTCGCTTAACCAATAACAACAACCAACGCCGACTCAGGGCAGTAGATATTCCAAAGCTGGCGGACGATGCGATTGTTCCGGTGGGATTGGATGAGGCCGTCAATCGGGCCTTCCAATTTTTTGCGGAGTTTGAGAATAAGCGGTTTAAACCTATTCTGGACGTGACCTTGCCAGTTGTTGAGTCCGTTGACCCCGCTTCTCCCGCTGGTCTTGCCGGAATAAAGCCTGGGGATATTGTCACCTACCTTAATGCAGTCAAAATTGAATCGGTAACCGGTTTTTATTTTGCGCTCAACGATAGACCTGCTGCGGAAGTGACACTAAAACTATTGAGAAATAAAAAGGACGCTATTTCAGTTGTCATGCGAATAGCCGGCAAGGCGCCAATTAATGACAGTAATGTCGGTTTACGTTTTGTCACCCCTCTAGATGCGGTTTACTACACCGAGCAAGAAACGAAGCGCCAAGTCGATCAATATCGCCGTGAGATGCTCTCCGCAATCCCCATTGATTGGCGTGCGGATGCGGCCAATAATTTAATGCAAAATGCAAAGCGCTTAAATCTGATTGCCAGAGCAATTATTGATCCCTCTGGGGCGAATCCAGCCAAGATTCAATCGCGGGAGGTATTAGCGTGGCAGCACAAAAAGTACCTTGAAAACGTTGAAGTGTATTTTTCGCAGAAATGGAAAATTGAGCGTCGCAGTGCTGACCATTTAACTGGAATGGGCGATGCCGTCGTCGCTCTCATTTGCAGCTTATTTATTTTTGCTATTGCATTTGGCTTATTTTGGTATCAGCGGCAGCTACCGGGTAAAGGTGCATGATGAATAGCGAAAAACCAGAGCATTGGCTTGGTATGCGTATCAATGGAGAGCGGTATGCGCTACCAGCAAGGTCAGTGCAGTCGGTTTTTTTATACCCCGAAGCAGAGCAATCGTTGGGCGATTTGCGTATTAGTGGTGTTGTTGTTCATGAGGGCGCCCCAGTGTATCTGCGCAGTCATTTTCAGGTATTGCGGTTTAATCGCCGCTCAGAAACACTCTCGCATTGGCAGCAAGTACTTAAGCCAGAAAATGCCCCATGGATTCTGGTTTTAAAAGAAGGCCCAAATCAAGGTCTTGGCTTTCGGGTAAATAATATTGCTGGCCCCTTTCATGCCTCCATCGTAAGCGACTCCGTGTTCGTGCATCACCATGGGATCGACTATTTATTGTTGGAGGCTTCTTAGGGCCAGGTGATCGACTGATTCATTCGCTAGAAAAAATTTATGAGCAAAAAATATCAAAACCATATCTTTCAGCGGGCAACGACACCATGGCGCTGGCTGGCCATTGTTTCGTTTGTTATTGCGTTGATCGCCAGCATCAGCGCATTTATCTCCGCACGCAATTGGGTCTCGGATGGCAGCTATTTGCAGTCCATTGATATTGAGCAAATTGAAGTATTGCGCCTCATTCCGGCCTTAAAAGAATTGCAAGCCCAAACCAATGGAGCGGTTGGACTTGATCCTAGCTTTTTCAATAATCTGAAAAAATCCGATAGTCTATTTAAATCTTTAGCCGGTGATCTAAAGCCGCAGGCTAATGCGGCAAATACAGGCGCTTCAAAAGCAGGGGCTTCAGCAGCGCAGCCACAAAATGCGCCGAAGCAAGCTGCAAGCGCAGCGCCGCAAGCCACCCTTTCCGATAACCCGATATTGGCTTTTTTCCAAAAAGTAGACGCCAAAATCATGAATCTCCTGTTTGGTAAGCCCGATAAATATGCTTATTTAACAGAAGACAAGTTAGAGTCTACCGACTCGCCTAGCGATTCTGGAAAGTCGCCTCAGGTCAGCAGCATCCAAGATGTTTTACAAGGGGCCAAGAAAACAGAACAGGCCATTGGCGCCGTTTTAGCCCAGGAAAAAAGCTTAGCCGGTTTCGCTATCCTGGCCAAGTCTGCGGAAGCCTTGTTGGCTCCAAAAGGCGCGTTGGAGCTGGATAAGATGGCGGCTGATTTTCCAGCCAAAAGGTATGCGGAAAGCCTAGATGCGTTTGTGAAGGCAAACACGGCATGGCAAAAAAATATCATTGACTCGGCCAATAATGCCGAATTACAAAAGGCCTTGGGTACGGTAATCGACCAAAAAGTATTGCTTGAGATTGAGTTTGGCAAAAAAGGAGCGGTTAAAGCGCTACCGAAGCTAGGTGAGGTGATGGTTAAGGTAAACCAAACACCGTGGAACACCAAGTTGCCGCAAGAAAGTGCCCTCGCTATAAAAATCTATGCAGCTGGCATATCGACTGTGCGTGATTTTGCGTCCGGTCATGAGGCCTTGAAAGTCGTTGCTCAGCAGAACTCCCAGGGCTTGGGATTCTTTGATTTCGAGACTGCGGGCGGCTTTTTAGGACTTACTCTTTTGTCACTCTTCGGAATGGTTGGGGTTGCCATTGGAGGCTTCCTCTATCAGCGCAATACTAGCCTCAACGCAATCGATTTGCAGCGTGCTGCACCCGTTGCCTCTGCTACCGACCAGCTCCTCAGTTCAATTGATTTAGGCTTTGATAATGCGCCCAGCATCAAGGTGTTGGATAAAAAAGAGCCGGATCCAAAGCCTGCCGTAGCAGAGCGCCAACAAGTCAATGAAGAAGCGGTATCGCCTGAATTAAAAACAGTCGTTAACGTCATTTCCGAGCTGAGTGGTGACTTAAAAGAGAGAATTACGAATATTGAGCGGCGCTTTAAATTACTGGGTCAGTTAGGTAATAAGCTGCGCCATTCAGTCAATACGCTCCAAGACAAGGCAGCGCAAATTCGCCCTGCTAGCCCCAATGAGGACGATGCGATTTATGCTGGCTCAAGCGACAGGAGCAGTAGAGTAGGCCCATTGGATCAACTTCAGGATGCATTCTTTGCCTTGAAACAGCAAGGTGTCCGACTCTATTTGGCGATTTTGGATAATCACTCCAGCAAGCAGCTTGCAGTGGAGACGGAGCAATTAAATCTATTGGTAGACCGTGTCGAAGCGACTGTGTCGAAAATGAGGGGTTCCCTTGCGTTGGCTTTGGACCAAGCGGCTGCGTCGGAGCAGCTTGCCCCAGAAGTCTCTTTAGAGGCGATTGAGCTAATGTCGATGGATGCTAAGCAAGTGATTCGTGACCTCGATGTTTGGCAAGAAGAGTTTGATGGTCTTGGTCAGGAGTTTTCGGACCTGAAACGTCAAGCTAAAACCTAATGCGATGTATTGGATAAAAGCGCAACCTTATGGCTGAAGAAAAACCGCTATTTCTAATTGACGTTGATCGTGCGATCGAGGGGCTGCTCTCGTCTTCCCCGGTCAATGGCGACGCGGGATCAGCCAGAGTGCAGTCTATGGTGATGTACAGCGTTGATTTGGCAAATGCCCTTGACGGAGCTGGGCTAGATGCATTAAGTGGATTCGCCAATGCCTTGTCCGAGAGTTTTGTTGCCAATCGGCCCCAAGCATTTTTGTTAATTCCAGAGTTAATTACTTTAGTCAATGCAGAAGCGGCGTTGATTCATCCGTCTAGCAGCACCCAGGCGCCAGTCAGTCTTGAGCGCTTAAATCAGGCCAAAGCCGATTTCGAGAAAAAATTAAGCCAATTAAAAGAGGGCGTACCCATTTCGACGGAGCCATTGTCAATTGCTACCCCGCCGTCTGATGTGATGGTAGAGAAAGTGGAGCCGCAGGCTTCGCAAATGGCGCCCATCGATGAAGATGAATACGTTGATGAATTTCCGAATCAGGAATTTTCTTCGGAGCTCAAACAGCGCTTGCGTGCATTCGAAAAGCCCGCAGAGCCTCAAGCTCAATCAGCAGCAGCTCAATTTGCAGCAGACGAACGCAGGGATTTTGAGTCGGCTGGCAATGAAGACCACGCTGTTCGTGACCTCAATCGGCTTTTTACGCCACGGCAAGATTCGCCGCCCGCCGTTATGCCAGGGGCTGCGCCAAAAGCATTTTCAATGCCCGAGGGAGCGCCCAAGCCGATTGATCGGGCAAGTACCTTTGATTACTCGGCCCACACACGGTATCACGATCGGCATTACGTTTTAGACCGCGCAAGCAATTTGAATCGACTACAAAAAGCCCGTAGCTTAGCTGGTCAGGGGCAAAGTTGGAGCGGGGTTGAGCTCGACTTTGTACTGAGCAAAGAGCAGGATGAGTTAATCCATGTAGGGCAGCAATCGTTACGGCATATTTTTGATAATTTGACGGATGAGCTTTTAATTGATGAGGTGTATGCCGATGCAGACATAGCCCAGCAACTTCTCACGATTCTCAGTATTTTGCCGCCATGCCCCAGTATTTTTGCGGTTCAGCAAGGGTTGATGATCTTCATCGACCTCGATCACATTTCCTTATCGCAAGAGCACCTGTTGGCAGTGGGAAGCATGATGGCTGAAATCGGTGGCTCTTTAGAGGTGCATCACGAAGGCGTCCGTTTATCGTGCCCATCGAGTCTCTTACGAATGCCGATGGCGTATTTTTCACGCCATGGAAATTACTATGCTGTGTCGGCGATTCAATACTTAGGTGAAGAGCAACTGGACAAAGCCTCTGACTCTAAAGTGGATTCGATTGGTGAAATCATTCATCCAGCCAGAAAGATTGCGGTCCGCGCTGGACTCGAGACCTACTGGCTGTATGCCCACGAATTTTTGGGCGTGGAAAACATGAATATCCATCAAAATATTCCTGCGGTCTTGGATCGACCCCATTGGCTTGCTGGCGTTGCTCTGGATGGGGCCAATAACGTCTATTCTTGGGTTGCGCTCGAGAGGTACATCAAATAATGCGTGGCTTTCGGGTTCCGCTTTGTATTGGCTTACTACACTGGTTCTTGGCGATTTCAGCCCAGGCCGCACTGACGCCGGACTTAGAGGCTTCAATTAAGCGCTACATTCAAAAAAGCCCTAGCGTCAACGGCTTGCGAGTGGAGGTTCAGTTGATTGAGCCCAATCAGGTGATTCCACCCTGCATCGGCGGCTCGATTGAGATCATCACGCCCCCCGGCGTCCGGTTGTGGGGCAGAAGTTCCCTGCAATTGCGCTGCGCCAAGGCCTCGTGGATGGTGAATGTGCCATTAAATATCCGTGCGTACGGCGATTATGTGGTGGCTAGTCGCTATCTCCCTTTCGGGCAAAAGCTGGAAAGTGGCGATATTCGGGTGATTGAGGGCGATTTAAGTATCCTGCCCGACGATGTCTTGAGAACGCCTCGGGCAGCCTTTGATAAGGTTTTGGGTCGCCCACTGCAAATGGGTGCCCCGATTGGGCTAAACGATTTAAAGGAATCTGCCGTAATCAAATCAGGAGACCCTGTTTTGATCCAGTTGGTCGGCAAGGGCTTTCAGGTATCGGGTGAAGGAACCGCGCAAAGCTCTGGCATGGTTGGTGATATGGTGCGGGTGCGCCTGATGGATGGCCAGACCTTGCAGGGTAGGGTATTAAGACCAGGCGTGGTTGGGGTTAATATAGAGTGAGTAGTGACTTACTTTATGCGGTACAGTAGCATTTAGGAGCAGTTGGCTTGTAAAATGCAGGTAAAGCAGTAAACAGGAGAAGACGATGAAGATTAATGAGAATGCACCACTGATTCCGCCACAGTCCGGAGTGGGTAAAGCCACCCCAGGTTCGAACTCGTCCGCTGTAAATCAATCTTCTGCCAAAGCGACTGCTGAAGCGGTTCCGGGCCCAGCGGTTAATCTGGATATTAGTTTGACCGCTAAATTGGCTGAAGTGCAAAGCGATTCCAAAGCCAACAAAGCAAGTGACCAGGCCTTAATCGAAAAACTGCGTGCCAAGGTTGCTGCAGGTGAATTCGAAATCGATTACAAACAAATCTCCCAAGCCATGCTCAAGGATGTGGTTGCTGCGATTGGCCAAAAGCCAAACAGCATCTAAGTCGCGCTCGATCCTGCAGGCAACGCTCACCACGCGTTCACCCCACTATGACCGATTTCACCGGCACAATGCCATTTGATGCATTGCATGCATTTCTAGAAAAAATTGATACTGCTGTTCGGGACTTGCGTTCCGCCCTCGAGGCCAATGACATGGATCGCTTGCCAGCCGCGCTTGAGCTCACCAATGCGGCTTTAGAGTCGATCAATGGGTATCCCGGCGGCGCAGAAAAACTCAGAGGAGATATTAATCAATTCCCAGAAGATCAAAAAGAGCAGTTATTAAACTTGCTCAATGAAACGTCCACCAACCACCAAATCAATGGCGATCTAATACGCCTTGCGATGCAGCGCAGCGCTGCCATGCAGTCCTTTATTGCGCAGCAAGCCCCGGGCGCAACCTATGGCAGCGACGGCGGCGTTCCTGGCTCGGTTGGTGGGGTATTATCCCGCAAGGTTTAGTAGGTATTCATGCCCGTCTAAGGCGGGCTTCCATGGGGTAAACATTCGTATAATTGGGGTTTGCCCAAGCCCCAATGGCGATTCTGCTTGATGGCGGCAAGGGGCCACTTGAACTGCAATCGATGCCATTTAAAATTTACCGACCCGACGCTGGCGACATTGACCCTAAATACGCATTAGATAGTCGGTTTTTGTACAAAAACCTGGAAAAATTCTTTTCCCCAGCCCCAGTTTCCGCCATCTTCAATACCAAATCGTCACAATTGCTGCCAGTAAGTGTGGATGGCATCGACGCTAAAACGGGCTTTAAGTTCAAGGTGGAGGAGCCCCCTAAAAATGGGGTCCACGCATTCATCAGCGACCCTTGTATTTTTGTATCTGGCCTTGAGCTGGGTAAATTGCAATTTCCGATGCAGGGATTGAGGCTACTCGATAACGGATTACTGGCATGCGATATCCCCAAAGCAGTTAATTTAATCCAGCGCCGCGATGATTTTAGGGTTCCCGCCCCGCCCGATAGGGCATTTAAGGCCTTGATTTATTTCAGTGTCGGCAAGGAAATGATTGCAGACATTATTGATATTTCCGATAAAGGCATTCAGTTTGATTTGCGCCTCGGTGCCACCGAGCTGGAGGTCGGGACCATTTGGACCAGTTGCACCTTAGAGCGATTGCAAGCGCGAACCGCCAAGTTTGATCTCATCATCCGAAATGTCAGACCGAGCCTATTAGAGGAGTCGCGAGTCCGGGTAGGGTGCGAGTTATATCAGCCTACGCGCTTGAATCTAAATGAGTTTGCCAGTACAAGGACGGCCATTCAGAGCTCCCGAGTCAACCATCGAATCAATTATTGGTACCAAGATACCTCGTGGTGTTGATTTTCTGGCGCCAATTGTGACAAAACAGCAATGCGACGAGTATGGCTGGCAAACTATAATGGTAATTATTTAATCATCTATTTTGGAGTTCGTTTCCATGGGTTACGGCGCAATTGAATTAGGTCAGCTCAATATGCAAAAAGGCAAATTTGATGTTGCCTTTGATATTTTGTACGACTGTGCGGTCAACGACCAAAATGACGATGCCGTTTTCCTGATGACCAAAATGGTGTTCGACGGAAACCTCTCTCCGGAGCACATTGAAAAATTCTACGAATTGCAAAATGGACATACCAGCCTGGGTAATGGTTATGCGCTCTTTAATGTGGGCTTGATGCACGAGCGCGGCCTTGGCAAGGTGGCCCAGAATTATAAAATTGCGGTCGAGTATTACCAAAAAGCGATTAAAGAAGAGGTAAAAGACGCTTACTGCAATTTAGGCAATATCCTTGCCCTCGGCTTAGGAATGGAGCAGGGGGTTCCAAGGGATGTAAAGATGGGCGTGAAGTACCTTGAAGTAGGGGCTGCAGAGGGAAGTCGGCAGTGCGCTTACACCTTAGGCTCACTCTACGGTAAGGGTGAATTTATTCCGCAAGACCTTAAAAAAGCCTTCTACTATCTCTCGCTAGCAGCGCTGCAGGGGCATGATCAAGCAAAACGGGTGCTGCATATTTTTGTACATAGCCATAAAGAAAACTATGACGAAGAGATGACGGCTGCGGAGTTGCAGTTTGGCAAGATACAAAATCTCCGCATGCTGTATAAGTGCATGTAAACGGCTGGCAATGGAGGTCCGTTTGACCTCATAGTTGCAGCCTGCTGTAGTATCCACACCTTTGATTGGCCCCCCATGCAGTTTGATAATTCGCGCTTAGATATTGCTACCTTAAACCTTAGAAAGGGTAGATACGCTGCCGCATTCGAGATTTTCTTTGAGCTCGCGGTAAACGAATTCGATCAAGAGGCTCAATTTGCTTTAACCAAGATGTGTTTTGATGGGCATCTTGATGCAGAGCAAATCCATAAGTTATTTACTTGGGTGAACTCCAACAGCAGCCTGGGCAATGGCTATGCCCACTTTAATGTGGGCCTCATGCACGAGCGCGGTATGGGGGAGATTAAGCAAGATTACAAGACGGCGATTGAGTATTACGAGAAGGCAGTTAAAGAAGAGGTACACGACGCCTATTGCAATCTCGGCAATATCTATGCACTTGGTCTTGGTGAAGAACAAGGCATTCCAAGGGATATTTTTAAGGGCATTGCGTATTTGGCGGAAGGGGCCCAAGAGGGGAGTCGCCAAGCTGCGTACACTCTGGGCTGCTTATATGAAAAAGGGGAGTACATCCCTCAGGACCATAAAAAAGCCTGCTACTACCTGGTGCTCGCCACCTTACAAAAGCATGATCAAGCCCACCGGGTCTTGATTATGTTTCAGCACGCCCACAAAGGAAATTACGATCTCGAGTTTGATGCGGCTGAGGCGCAGTATGGAAAAATCCAGAACATGCGCAAACTGTATCGCTGCCTGTAAAGGGCTTACACAAACCAATACTGGGCTTTAATACTAGGCCTTCAGCTTGGCCCGAATACGAATCATGCCTTGCGTATGAATTTGGCTAATGCGACCTGGGGTGATGTTCATCACCTGGGCAATTTCCCGATAGGAAAGGTCTTCCTGATAGTGAAGACCGAATACTAAGCGTTCATTTTCAGGTAATCCCTCAAGAATCACCGCAATGCGTTCGGCGAGCTGACTCATCGCAACCGCGCGCATTGGATCGGAATCCATGGCATCGGTGGGCAATAGATCA
The DNA here is from genome assembly GCF_003065365.1 of Polynucleobacter difficilis. NCBI lineage: Bacteria > Pseudomonadati > Pseudomonadota > Betaproteobacteria > Burkholderiales > Burkholderiaceae > Polynucleobacter > Polynucleobacter difficilis. The sequence continues at coordinate 428,944 of NZ_CP023276.1, forward strand.
TCGGATAGGTCATCCAGGGGCATCAGATGCACCATGTTGGCCATGATGGCGTGGTATGCCTCGATCGTGATTTCAGCGCCCGTCGCGATTTCCTTTTCGGAGGGGTGCCGACCTAAGCTTTGCTCCAGTTTGCGCGTGACCTTCTCAATGCCTTCAAGTTCATCCCGCTGATTGCGGGGAAGAATGTCATTTTTTCGGCATGAATCATAAATTGCGCCCCGAATGCGAGTGCGGGCATAGGCCTCAAAGGCAAGGTTGGCTTGCGGCTCATACCGATTGAGGGCATCCAAAAGACCAGTCAGTCCTTCTTGAATCAGATCATCGACTTCGACGTTGGGCGGCAGTCGCGAGCAAATTTGATGGGCAATTCGCTTGACCAAGGGCAAATGCTGCTCGATTGCTTGATTTATATCGATCGACTGGGCGTAGGCAGATGGCTTCAATCACAACTCATTTTGTGGGGGCACTTCATTCTATGCGACTTAGCTTGTGATGCGTGCAGAGATCGCCTTAAAAAATCCCATGGGCAACACAAACTCATGTGAATCCCCCTTGCTTACCGGGCTCCAGGTTAAATCATCGGGATCTTCCTCAACGCGCTCTGCGGTGAAGGCTTTGATCCACCCAATGAACTCCAGGGGCTGCTCTAGGGCAGAAAGCGAGGCGGTGTGGAGTTTCTCAAAGGCCTGCGAACCGGCGGCTTCATCTTCTCCGCCCACGATCAAGATCGAGAGCGGCTCATCCACTTGCAAAATCGCCATTTGACGAATCAGGACCATGGCTTTCTTGAGGGAGTCATGGTCGCTTGTCGTTACCAGAATGCGCTTAATGTTGCTGCCGTAATACGAAACAATGTTGGCTTGCGGATCAATTGTGGGAAAAATGATGTAGTCAATATCGATTTCATGGCTGACTAAACGTTGATCCAACTGCGGGTATTTGGCAAAGCGGTGGCTTACCTCGGGACGCAATTTAACGCTGGTTGCATACCAAAAATTCTCTTCAACCGCTTTAATGCTTCTGGGCAAGTCAACGGAGCTGGTAAATACTTGTCCTAAGTCATAGCGAATGGGGTATAAAAACCCCGACATGGTTTTGCGCTCCGACAGCGCAATCTCATCAATCAGTAGTACTTTGTGCCCTAAGTGCTTTACATTCTGTGCGGTGCTATGACCGAGGTGAATGGTTGAATCGGCATCGAGGGTGCTCGCAATGCAAATCACCCGCGCCAACTCGGCGCCGAAGATCGTACGTAAGCCTGCCGCTTGATCTGTACTGCTGGTGGCTGCTGTGTTCATGGATTTACTTTGCGAATCCAGTCGCCCAAGTGGTCTGAAAGCAGCGCAGGCACTTGTTCATCTGTAATCGAGAATGTTTCGGAGAAAGCACGTATGGCCATCGCGCGGTGACTCAAGTAATTAATATCCGGCTGGCTGAGGTCTTCTGGAACGCGCTGTCCATTGGAAACAAACAGCACGGATAAATCATGGCGAATCACACTATCAATCACGGGAGCGAGATGGGCGGCCTCATCAATTTTGGTGATGATCACTGAATCGAGTTTCTCGCCATTGGCATTGAGCATCGCTTGGTTATGCAGATTAATGACCTCTTCCTGGGTACGCAAATCAGTTGTCGAGCTCATGACCAAAATGCGCTTTGCTCTACTAGAGCCATGCTGCAGCAGCAGGGATTGCTCAATCATTAAGGTGTCGCGTTGGCTAACCCCGGCGGTATCCAGAATCACGATCTTGCGATTGGAAAACTCCTTAATCTTTGCAGCCAAATCCTCACTGTCTCTAACGGCCGTGAGCGACAGGCCCAAGATTTTGGCAAAGGTTTTGAGTTGCTCCTGAGCGCCAATACGGTAGGTGTCGGTTGTCAGGAGTGCAACTTGATTGCGGCCATAACGCAATACGCAGCGCGCCGCAATTTTGGCAACGGTCGTGGTTTTACCAACACCGGTTGGACCAATAAACGCAAATACACCGCCGCGATCAAAAATATCAAATGCATGGGATGTCTTGATCATGCACTTGACTTGCTCACGGGCATTTTTGATAAGGGCCGGAACACTCAGATCATCAGGCAGTTTGCGCGCAATTTCAGCGCACAGCTTGGGTGAAAAGCCGCTGTTTAGCAGGTGCTTCACAATTTCGGTAACGTGTTTATTTTCCTGCTGAATACTGCCCCAAAAATTACTGGCAACATGGGACTGCAGGAGGTATTTCACTTCACTGATTTCGGTTAAAAGCTTTTCGACCTTGGGTGAATTGGCCGATTCAAACTCACTTAGACTGGTTGCAACAGGCGGCACGCTTGGGGCGCTAGGAGCACTAGAGGCAACTTCTTTTTGCAATACTGCTTCGGAATTACGATGGGCTTGTGCTGCATTTTGCGCGGCCACCCTGGCGGCGTTTAGCGCTGCAAGATCATGCGTAGCCTTTGCATTTGCGGCGGCAGATGCATTAAATATCGCGTCATTATTGGAAGGATTGATCACGCTGCTGTCGTTGCGCTGTATGCGCTCAACATCATTAAATGAGGTTGGGAAAAATGCTTCGGAACCCGGTGCTCGAATGGGGCGACCCGCTCTAGCTGGGTTACGTCTGAGGCTCCCTACAGGAATATCGCTGCTGCGCACTTTTGGCTCGGGACTCTGCACACGGCGGGCAATGGCATTTTCAAATTTATCGGAGAGGCCAGATTGGGCCATGGACCGCTCTGAAAATGGACTGACTTCCGCATTGAAGGCATCGGCTACTTCCGAGTGGCTAGATAAATTGGCTAAGTCTTGCGAGGTGATGGCAATGATCTCGACGCCTTGGTCGGTGTCTTTCGTGGACAGCACCATCGCATCCGAACCCAATTCAGTGCGAATCAACTTTAATGCTTCGGCCGTATTGGCTGCGATGAATTTTTGAGGGCCCATGCTTTCGCTCCGGAGTAGATCTCTTGTATGGTGATTTTAGGGGTTTTTGCCCGTTTGGGAGCAAAGAACTTTGAAGAAAGCGAGATTGGCGGTAGGCGGTAATTCGCTTAAGGCCAGCACGATTGCTTGGGGGCAAACTCGGCGCGCTATTCTGGAGATGGTGGTGCGGGTTCGTGTGCCGCAAACGATCACTGGGGGCAGGTTTTGGTTCTCCATTTCCTGGACCCCTAGAATAACCTCTTCACCAAACAGGCGGGCCAATGAGGGCTCAATTAGCCCATCCGGCGCAATCGCGCCAGCGCCTATCGATTGTTCAATCAAACGCTCAAATTCCGGCTGAATGCCTAAAACTTGGTAATTGTTACCGTCACCCAAGGTATCTTGAACGATCGTGCGGCGCAGTGCATAACGAATGTGAGGCAAGATTTCCAATGGGTCATTGAGCTTTCCTGCAAATTCGCTGGAGATCTCCAAAATGGTGCGCAGGTCTTTAATGGGTACATTTTCTTCAAGTAAAAGCTGCAATGTGCGTTGCAACTGGGCCACGGTCACAATCTTTGGAATCACATCCTCAACCAGTTTGGGGTAGCTCATCTTGAAATGATCGAGTAAATCTTGTGTTTCTTGGCGACCCAATAGCTCAGCAGCGTGCTGGTGAATCAGGTGATCCAAGTGGGTAGTAATGACCACCGCAGGCTCAACCACGGTATAGCCTTTGGCGATCGCTTCATCGCGCATGTTTCGCTCGATCCACACTGCGGGCATACCAAAGGTCGGGTCTTTGACTTCAATGCCTGGAATTTTTTCAGTACCACTTTGCTGAATCGCCAGCAAGCGATCGGGTAAGCACTGGCCCCGGCCAATTTCTGCGCCGTAAAGCAAGATGCGGTAGGTTTCCGCATTGAGTTGTAAGTTATCCCGAATGTGCACCGACGGAATTAAAAAACCAACTTGGGTCACAAACTTGCGCCGAATGGCTTTAATGCGTTTGATCAGATCGCTCTCATCGCCCTTATCCACAAGGGGAATCAAACGATAGGCCAACTCAAGGCAAAGCGGCTCAACGATCGGTACGTCTTTCCATTCCAACTCTTCATTTACCACGGGCTTGGCAGAGGCAATTTTGTCTGCCGCCGCCTTTTGTTTGATGCGTTGATGGCTTACGTAGGCAAGCCCCCCAAAGAGCACAGCAAAGCTAAGGAAAATGAAGTGAGGCATACCGGGCAAAATGCCCAAAATACCCATCACAGCAGCCACTACACCCAAGGCGCTGCTGTTGGCTTCAAATTGCTTAGAGACCTGCCCTGAAAAATCATCTTCGGTCGCAACGCGAGTGACCAAGATACCCGCCGCCGTTGAAATGATCAGCGCCGGAATTTGTGCAACCAGGCCATCACCAATCGTGAGCGATGCAAACACGGCAAGGGCTTTGCCAAATTCCATGTCGTGCTGCAGCACGCCGATCATCACGCCGCCGATCAGGTTGATCACCAAAATCATGATGCCGGCAATGGCATCGCCCCGAACGAACTTAGAGGCACCATCCATGGAGCCGAAAAAGTCTGCCTCTTGTGCAACGTTGGCGCGGCGGGCTTTTGCTTCATCTTGCTGGATCAAGCCCGCATTGAGATCGGCATCAATCGCCATTTGCTTGCCGGGCATCGAATCCAAGGCAAAGCGGGCAGATACTTCGGCCACACGGCCAGAACCTTTGGTGATCACCACGAAATTGATTATGGTGATCACGATAAAGATGACGATACCCACCGCGTAATTACCGCCAATCAAAAACACACCAAAAGCCTCAATGACCTTACCGGCGGCATCCGTGCCCTTATGGCCTTCCATCAGCACAATGCGGGTGGAGGCTACGTTGAGCGAAAGGCGCAATAAGGTGGTGAGAAGCAGTACGGTGGGAAAAGCAACGAAATCATTAAAACTCTTGATGTTGATCGCCGTAAACAGAACAATGATCGAGAGTGCAATATTGAAGGTAAAGAGCACATCGAGCAGAAACGCTGGCAAGGGCACCAGCATCATGACCAGTACTAACAGTACCAATATCGGGATGGCGCCTTGTGCCGAGGGACTCGGCAATCGTGCGGTGTCAAAACCCAATATTTTCATGCGTATAGGTCTATTGCCTGATCAAAAAAGGAAGAAATCGCCTAAAAACAGCGCTAAATCAGTAAGCACTAACCTATATCTAGTGATTAGCGCCCCAATAGACACTAAATATACTGTAGTTCAGGGGAAAAAACATCAAAAATGGCAAAAATTGCCGATATATTAAGACCCGATCGGCAAAAATGGCCTATTGCAACAAATCCTTGTTTTCGCGGGAAAAAATACCTTAAAACGAAGCAGTGGGTCGGTAAGAAAAGGGCCGCAGAAGCGGCCCAATTAATGAAGATCCCGTTACTGCTTATTTGGACTTAATGTCGTCCCAAAGGTTGATAAGGGTACGGATTGGATTTACCAAGGAATTGGCCTGAGTGATCATTTGTGCGGCTACTCTTTGCTGAACCTCGCCCGAGGCCAATTTTGCGGACTCGGCTGCCACATCGGTATCAATTAAATCCGATTTAGACTTTTCCAGATTGATGCTTTGGGAGCGTAGATTGGTATTGATAAAGCCCACTTGGTTCATTTGCACGCCAACGATACTGCGCTCATAAGAGAGGTAGTCAAGTGCCTTATTGGCTTGTTCTTGCAGGTAGTCAAAGGCAGAGTTCCACTCCGCAGAGGTATTGCTTGAGGAGAGGCCTGCCATGGCGGTAATTTTCTGGTCAACCGCAACCAAATTGGAATTATTGCGCGGTAGAGAAGGTTGTGGGTCACCAACAGTAATCGTTGCTGTAGCTGATCCATCCCAAGCTTGACGACCAGGCGTCAGGTTTATTTGTAAACCAGAAGTCGCATCCGTAAATACGTTGGTGTTGTGCGTGATATTCGTGGTTACACCGGATTTGGTGATGGAAAGGACGGCATCACGTGCTGGATCGATACCAACTACAGAATTTAATAGAAAGGTATTTGACGTGAAGTTCTGATCCCAGCTAGTGGCGCTGTATGCATAAGTCGATGTGTCGCGAACATATGCAGAATTGACGGGTTGGTCACGCGTTCCGAGGTCAACAATGTAATTTGGATTTGCGATTGTGTTGCCAAATCCATCGGTAATCGTTACGCGATGATCTGCTGTGGGGTCATAACGCGAATCGTAAGCATAAGTGTAGTTCTTATCCCAATGGGTGTTGTACCAAGAGGCCAAAGGCGCGGGGGGTTGACTGCGCGTACTGCCGCCGTATTTCGGGCTAGTGGAGTCATAAACAGGGTTGTACGTATTTGCGTAAGGATAAATATTGTTGTAAGCGGGCGTGGGACCAAGTTCGGTAAGAATGCGATTACCGGCTGAGCTTGATTGGATGTTTCCAGAACTTTGTAGGGTTGAGTAAACGCCGCCACTTAAACTTAAATAGGCATTGCTATTGCCCTCGTATCCTGAAAACGACGTCGCTGATGTTGTTACTGCGTTTCCAGTGCTGGGATCTGTAGCACCACTAAGATAGCTTGGAAAGGATGTAGTTAACTTTCCATCTGCAGCTAAACTCACATTCCCATAAATTTTGGTACTCGGTAAGGTATCAATACCCACCGCCAAATTAAGATTAGTAAACGACACCGCATTGGCTGCACCGGTTGCGCCACCATTGATTTTTACTGAATAGTCGCCAGTGCCCCTTTGATACAAGCGTGCTGAAATATTTTGATCGTTAAGACTATTTACCCAGTTTGTGAACTCATTGATGGAAACAAGTGCGCCTCCGGACCCACTCAATCCTGATCCACTGCTTGAGTTGTAGGTATTGCTGCCTACAGTAAGGCTAAAGCCCGCATTAATTCCAATACTATTGGCATTACTTAAAGCCCCCGTAGCGCCGGTGCCAGTAAATCCAACTAATTCAAATTCAGTAGCGGCGGCCGATTGGCTGGTTGTGATGGTGTAGGTGCCTTTTGCTGTCGAGGCCGATGGCAACACTTGCAATGCAGTGGGATTGGTATTGCTCACCCCATTTTGGTTTTGTGTCGCCGGATCAAGCTCTAAGTCTGGCTTTGCTATGGTGGTGAGGTTAATTGGTCTAAAGGAAACTAATAAACTATTGGTTGCCCCACTACCGAAATCCAATTTAACCGCCTCATCCACAATGACGGGTTTAAAGAGATTGCTCAGTTTTTGCGTAATCTCTTCAGCGCTGTCAGTCAGGTCATTAACGTTATTAGCCTTCGTTCTGCTCTTTAAAGTAATGGAGATTGCAAAGTCGCTGAAGTTGAGTGTTTGATAAAAATCCGTATTTCTGGCGCCAGTTGGAGTTTGGACTGTAAGGGTTTGCGTTCCCAGAATGTTGTCGTTGGCATCGGTTTTGCTCATGGTGAGCTGGGCGCCCACATTCGACAACTTATAAATACCAGGCCGAGCCCCCACTACATCGATTGTTGAGGCTAAGGTATCGTCCAGCGTCCCAACATTTGTACTATTCTGAATGAGTCCAGAGCTGCTATTAAGTACGCCAGAGTTCGTAAGCAAGCCGTTGCCATTCATTTTAGTGCGATCAATGACGTTATTGATTTCTTGGTTGAGTGAAGACAGTTCGGTCACGATGTTCATTCTTTGTGAACCGCTCAAGCTGTCATTGCGACCCCGAACCGCTAGCTCGCTAATGCGCAAAAACATATCTTGCAGTGATGCTAAGCCAGTATCGGCAATTTGCATCATATTGGTTCCATCGTTTAGGTTTCTAACCGACTGGTTAATAGCCAAAATTTGTCCCACCATATTTTGAGAGATTGCCAGCGAGGCCGCATCATCTTGGGCTCGATTAACCCTTTTGCCACTAGAAAGATGAAGCACCGTCTCGGAAAGCGCCTTTTGAGCCTCAGCAAGTCCTTGCTGAGCATGCAAGGAGGTGACATTCGTGTTTAGTGTGACCATATTCCAGCTTCCCAATCATGCAATAGTGAATAGATTGCCAAATACAGCAATCCGAATTGGCTCAACGGCTAATACTCTGGGTTCGTTTAATTGGGCTGGATTCGGGTGGGGCGCGACCCTAGGCCTATGAATGCTGCAATGCATTAATACGATCAAATGCACCTCATTTGAGCCTGGATATGGCGTTTTAATAGGCAGTAATTCAGTCGATACCAAAACAACAAACTCAGTTTATTTATAATTAAATCAATGACTTAAGTAAATGAAAGTGAATTTCATCAGAAGAATGCTGAATTGGTCTAAACAGTTCCCGAAATCAAGCCGTTATGTGTTTTACAGGGGAACGAAACAAAGTTGGATGCTCCCTTAACAGTTCAACTAAGGAGATTTACATGAGTACAGTAATTAACACCAACTTGGCTTCTCTGTATGCCCAAAACAATTTAAGCAATGCACAAAATAACCTAGCGCAATCAGTGCAACGTTTGTCTTCAGGTTTGCGTATCAACAACGCCAAAGACGATGCGGCTGGTTTGGCAATTAGCCAGAACATGCAAGCTCAAATTAACGGCGTTGATCAATCACGTAGAAATTTGAATGATGCAGTAAATTTAATGCAAGTTGCCGAGACATCGTTAACTACAATTCAGGATATGTTGTTGCGTATTAAACAATTAGCCACCCAAGGCTATGATGGTTCGCAATCTACCGCCCAAAGAACTAATCTTGTTGATGAATTAGTGCAGTTAAATACTGAAATAAACAATACTGCAATACGTTCAAAGTTTAACGGTAATAGTTTAATTTCTAACAGTAACACTATAGATACTACGGGTACTATTAAAAATGCTACAACTTTTGGCGGTATGACCATATCCCAAATGAACGTGGCAGGCGCTGTCGCGGGCGGGACTTATAATGCTACATATGACACAGCTTCAAATATTTTGACACTTACTAACGGTACTAACGTAGGCTCTGTTACGCTTGTAGATACAGCTGCTAACTCAAGTCAAGTGATTTCATTTGCCAATCTCGGAATTAGTTTTCTTGCAACGAATAATACTGGCGCATCAATTGATGCAGATACCCTTGGTGCTACTGCTGGTGGATTGGGAGGTGACACCCTTAAAGTAACTGCTGGAACGGCTGCAGTTACTTTTCAAGCAGGAGCTGATGTTCAGGCTGAAAATTTGATTACGTACACAACTATGAACGTACTAACAAATGGCTCTGGAGTTGATTCTCAGATGCAAAACTTAGGCACCCAGATTACTGCGATGGCTGCAGGCGCTGCAACTTATACAAGTGCTCAGTGGGCTACCGCCTTCAATACTCTTGGTGGGTATGTTGATACTGCAAATAATTATATTTCTGACAAAAGATCTAGTATTGGAGCCTTGACAAATAGAGTTGGCTACATCATGACCAATCTTGAGTCTCAAAGTACGAACCTCAAGGCTTCCAAATCGGCAATCCTTGATACAGACTTCGCCGCAGAAACTGCAAAGCTGACTAAGGGTCAGATCATGCAACAAGCAGCAACAGCGATGTTGGCGCAGGCAAACCAGATGCCAAACGTAGTTCTATCATTGTTGAAGTAATTAGTATAGGATTAATGCAAAGTCTGGAGCAATTCAGTCTTTGCATTTTGTGATTTCAGAAGGAGAGACATATGAGTCAAGTCGCCGCATTAAATAATTCCCCTGCTGCTTCAGGTGCGGGAGTAATGCCTACGGCTACTTCTGTGCCTGACCGCGCCCCTACTAAGCAAGTTCGTTCTGATGCCGAAGTAGTGGCCGTAGCTGCTAGTACAGAGATTAAGCCGTCAAACGTAGCTGAATCCTCGGCTCCCACGCGCGAAGTGGTAGCTAAAGCCGCCGAACAAATTCAGAGTTTCGTAAGTTCCATGGGCCGTAATTTGGATTTTTCTGTGGATAGCACAACGGGATACCATGTGGTTCGGGTAACAAACCCAGAAACAGGCGAAGTAGTTCGTCAGTTGCCGACCGAGGAGTTAATCCGAATTGCTCGGAGCTTTGAGCAGCTAAACGCGGCTTTAGTGCATCAGCGAGCCTAGTTCCGCAAATATGTGCCAATTAACAGATTGGCACATATTTTGCATGTCCTTGGTACTAATTTAATAGTTTACATGGACTTAGGCAGATAAAATGGCAGTCAGTAGCGCAACCTCAACCTCCAATATCGACGTAGCTGCCATTGTCGAGCAGTTGATGACGGTTGAAAATCGTCCTCTAGATGTTCTAAAAGCGAAAATTACCCAGCAAAATACCGTCATCAGCGATTTAGGCGTTATTAAGGGTAAGGTTAGTACATTCCAAGAAGCACTTCGGGCCTTTCAGGACCCCACTACATTTAACAGCGTATCAGCAAGTAGCACGAATGCTGCAGTGGTTGGGGTGCTTGCCTCAAATGGCGCCATTAAAGGCAACTATTCTCTCAGTGTGAATGCGGTGGCACTTGCCACGAAAGCAACCGTTAGCGGATATGCTTCAGCAATAACATTAGCCGGCATTGATGCGGACGCTGGTTTTGCTATCACCATTGGATCTACAACCTACAACACTAAGGGTACGCCGGCCGGAACAGCGGTCATTGGAGCAAATCCAACGGTCACTGATCTGAAGAGTTGGATCAATGCATTAGGTGAGGATGTTAGTGCAAGTGTGGTTCAAACAACTGCGAATCAATATTCATTGATGATTCAGGGAACAAAGACTGGAATCGATAACGCTGTAACGTATACGGGTCTCACATCCCCTGGAACAGTCTCTACTATTGCCGCGCAAGATGCAAGTTTTAGTATTGATGGCATTGCCTTCACCAGAAGTACCAATTCCGTCAGCGATGTTTTAAATGGCGTTACTTTGAATCTAGTGAAGGCTTCGGATACTGCCCAGACGATTTCGATTACTAAGGGCGCAGATGTTTCAAGTGCTGCAATTAATACTTTAATTAAAGCCTATAACGATTTAATGAGCAGTTATAAAGAAATGACTGCAAATTCAAGTAACTCATCAAAGCCAGGGACATTTGCAAACTCCCCGACCGCTTTATCGTTTATTAATCAGATTAAAGCCTCTTTTGCTAAAGGTATTAGCTATACCGAAGGCGGCGCATTAAAGACCATGAGTCTCAGCACGCTGGGAATTGATTTGCAGTTAGATGGCACCGCAAAATTTAACTCAACAAACTATGCTACTGCCAGTGCAAATGGGTTGCAAGACGTTTTAGCATTGGGCGTTGCTGCTGGGTATATCGATAGCAGTAATAATCTCAATACATTCTTAACTGCCCAAGTAAAAACCGGCGGCATCCTAGATTTGCAAATTCAGTCAGAAAATAATTCAGTTCGTAATTTGACCAAGCGTCAAGACGATTTGCAGACACGCCTCGTTTCGGTTCAGAATAATTTGATTTCGCAATACTCTGCACTCAATGCCTTGCTCTTTCAGTTAAACAATACCAGCACCGCATTGACTAGTGCTTTAGATGCACTGACTAATAGTCAGAGCAATAATTAATTTTTGAGAAAGTGATCGGTATCCCTATGGTATCTAAATCTGCACGGGCATATGCCGCCACCGATACCTTAACTGGCGTACACGGATCGGATCCAGGCCAGCTGATTGTGCTGGTCTATGAGCGCACATTCGATCACCTGAAGTTAGCAAAAAAGGCACTTGAATCTGGTGACTACGGTATTGAGCCTTTCACCAAAGCGCACGATTTGATTCAGCAAGGGTTGCTGGCCTGCCTGGATTACAAAACTGGCGGCGATGTTGCTCAAAGTTTAGGTGCTATTTATGAGTGGTCTTTGCGTGAGATTCTGAATGCCCGTCTGACTAAGTCGCCCCAGAAAGTACAAGAGGTTTTAGATGTTTTGGCACCCCTGTATGAGGCATGGTTAGCCTTGGCGCCTAAAGAGTCGATTCCTGCCTTGCGCCTTGTTCAGGGATCTGGTGAAACCGCATCGCGCGCAGTTAATTATTAAATAACCTCTCTTTTGTCGGTGTTTGGTTTTTTGCTAGTAAGGCATTAAAGTAATAAGACCTTTTACTTAAAGAGGATTGAGTATGGCCATACCAATTCCCTCGAATTCACCCATTAGTCCGATGGTCGATCACCAGCGGAATGATCTGATTGTTCCTCCCGCAGCCCCCGCTGTCATAGAAAGCCTCGGCTCCATTGATCCCCGAGTGGCATTGAGGATGGCTTTACCAGTAGTCAATAATCCGAATAGTGCACGCTTGCAAGATGTACTGCAAAACGCAGCTGGCCGATTTGGAGTCAGTGTTGCCTCCGAACCGAGTGTTGATCAGGCAGTACTGTTGCAGCTTTCCTCTATGACGGGTGACTTGGCTGAGGCAGCTGGCAATCCCAATCAAGCTCGGACAATCAGTTTACTGTCGCAAAGCCTGGCGCGCATGGATACCTTGGGCGGCGCAGCCTTAGGGCAACTGCTCTCCGATATCTTGGCAGTAGAGGTGCCTGAGTTAGGTAAGTCGGTCGTGACCGATGCCAAGGGGGCGCTTGCGCAAAATGCCGCAGTGAATTGGCCCGGCACTACCAATACAAATCCTCTAGTCAATGCAGCAGACCCCAAATTAGCAATGACGGTCTTGTATCAAAACTTACAGAGCTCCGGAATGTTTGCGGCTGATCAATTGCGGCGCTTACTTTTTCCTGCTAGTGAAGATGATGGCAAGCCTTTAGTTACTGCTGGTAGTGTGGAGGCTGAGAGTGCAGCGCTCCTTGGGCAGATTGCGACAGACTCTGCTGTGGTGAAGGATTCAGTCAAGTTGTTATTGCGCGGTGATCTTTTATGGCAAGGGCAGCTGATGCCCAATGTGCAAGGACGTTTGTATCGCGAAGATGCTTGGGAAGCCGATCCAGAGCAGCCGGGGCAATTGCAAAAAGGCAGCCGCATTACGATGGAAGTGAACTTGCCTAACTTAGGCCCATTCAAAGTAGTCGGTACTCAGTTTGGTGATAACGTCCACGTCGCCATTGAAGGTGCTCCCGAAGCGCAAAGCACATTGGCAAGTTCATTTGCCAGCTTGCTAGAACAAATGCGAACCCAGGTTGATCCGGATGCGAAGGTTAGCCTCAAGGGCGGAGGCACTTTTGGCACTTGATAAGAAAACCCGCAAAGCCGTAGCTCTTGCTTATGAAATCAATAGTGCTGCGCCGCGCATTACTGGACAAGGTGAAGGCTTTGTAGCCGATGCAATCTTGGCCAAAGCCAAGGAAATGGGCATACCCACACGAACCGAGCCGGAGCTAGTGGAGTTCTTAATGCAACTCAAACTCAATGAACTGGTGCCACCCAAACTCTATGCCGCTGTAGCAGAAGTGCTGGCGTGGGCCTATGAGACTGATGGCAAGGTGATACCTAAGCCAGAGAATATCGCCGACAGATAGAGTTAATTTGACTTGCCGAGCAGAAAACTAATCTCCGCAAAAAATGCGGAGATTAAGCTGCGTATTCACCGCAAATGCAATTATTCACCGCATTTTTTGCGGTGAATAGACCATCTGGGCACAAAAAAGCCCAGATCAACTGGGCCTTGGCTTAATACGGTGTTGCTTGTAGTTCAGGCGATTACACCTGGAGGTTGGTCACTTCTTTGTAGGCGTCAACCAAGCGATTGCGAACGGCAATCATGCCTTGAAGGGATAAATTGGCTTTTTGCAAGGAAACGATGACATCTTCTAAGGAGGTGTCGGATGCCCCAAGCGTAAAGGACTGAGCCTTGGCTTGCGCGCTATTTTGAGCGGTATTGACGTTCTCAATGGCGTTCTTGAGCACGGCTGAGAAATCAACCCGATTCGGATCTTGGCTGTCGGTAGTTACAGGCTTGCCGCTGGCTGCAGCAGCTAAAGCCTGCATCCGGGTAACCATGGAATCTACGTTCGGTGTGTTCATGTATCTAATTATCTAACAAAATCAATCAATAAGGAAGCCAGCTTCTTTATAAGACTTCAGCTTGTAGCGCAGTGCTCTAGCGGATATTCCTAATATTTCTACGGCTTTTGTTCTATTTCCATTTACTTCTGCCAACACCTTGAGAATGTGCTCTCGCTCAACTGACCCAATGTCTTGGCCTATTTCACCCTTTATTGATGCAATTTCTGTGCCATTTTGAGGCATTGCGCTGCTCAAATCCTGATTTATTGGCTCTTTTGGGCGGTGGTCTGCGAGACCAGGGTGGGTTAGCTGGGAATCGTCTAGCTCTAAATCTTCCGCATAAATTTGGTCCCCATCGGCCAATAAAACCGCCCGCTGAATGATGTTTTCCAGTTCCCGAACATTGCCAGGCCAAGGGTACTTTTGGAGCAGTGCTTTCGCGGCGGTACTGAGTGTCAGCGATTCGCGACCGATGTTCATGCTGTAGCGCTTCAAAAAAAACTCGGCCAAGGGAATAATGTCGAGCGGACGATTGCGTAATTCCAGAACATGGATAGGGAAGACGTTTAAGCGAAAGTACAGATCCTCGCGAAACTTGCCTGCCTTGACTTGCTCTTGCAGATTTAAATTAGTGGCTGCAATGATGCGCACATCTGCCTGAATGGAATCGGTTGAGCCAATGCGCTCAATCATTTTGTCTTGCAAGACGCGCAATAGTTTGGCTTGCAGTGGCGCTGGCATTTCGCCGATCTCATCTAAAAAGAGGGTGCCTTTGTGGGCTTGCTCAAACTTACCAGCTTGGGATTTGGTTGCACCAGTAAACGAGCCTTTTTCATGACCAAACAAAATGGATTCCAGCAAGGTCTCTGGAATAGCAGCACAATTAATCGCTACATAAGGTCCTTTGGCACGCTTGGACGTTTTATGAATGTGATGCGCAATTACCTCTTTACCAGCACCCGATTCACCGGTGACTAAAACACTGGTGTCGGTCGCTGCCACGCGCTCGCAGCGCGTGAAGGTGGCAATGCTTTGGGGATCGACGGCAATCACGCTATGTTCGACGGAGCGAATTTGCGAACCCGTTTCCTTGGCTTTAGGAGCAGTTTCTACCGATGCAATTGCTTCGTTGGAGTTTGCTTTTGGCGCTTCGGGTGGGTGATAACGAGAAATAATTTCAATTAACTGCTGCGGCACAAACGGTTTGATCAAGAAGTCCCTTGCCCCTGCCTTGAGCGCCTCTACTGCGAGCTTGGTATCGGCAAATGCGGTCATGATGACAACCGGTAAATCGGGGCACTGGGTTTGCGCAATCTTTAAAAGATCGAGGCCAGTCATGCCTGGCAGCTTAAAGTCCGTGACTAACACCGTATTGAGTCCAGGGCGCAAGAGGGGTACCACGGTCTCTGCCCGCTGATGCGTGACAAAGTCAATGTGCTTCATGCGCAGCGTGACGGCAATGGCTTCCCGGAGGTCTTCATCGTCCTCAACCAAAATTACCGGAAAACGTGCATCGATGGATTCATTCATTTCAGTAAGCCGCTTATGCGTATTTAAGATTGGGTGATAGGTAGGGTGATTTTGAAAACGGCACCCTCGTGGGTGTTGTGAACGCCAATGCTTCCGCGGTGCGCATCGAAGGTATTTTTAGCAATCGATAAGCCCAGGCCCGTGCCATTGGCGCTGGTGGTAGAAAATGGCTCAAATAAAGAATCAATCATGGTGCTGGCAATACCGGGGCCTTGATCTGCAATCGTGATGATGAGCTTCTTGGATTCCGTTGTTGCACTGAGTAAGACGGTATCGCCGGCTTTCGAAACAGCGAGTGCATTTTCAAGAATCGCAACCAAAGCATTGGGGATGGACTTGGGCTCTACCAGCAACATCACCGTATCGGGAATAGCGCAATCAATGGAGAGGGTGACTCCTTGGGTTTCAAAGAGCGCCTGAATACTGGCTTGTGCTTCTTCAATCAGTTGCTTGGCCGAAGTGAGTACTGTTTTATTGGGACGATTGGAAATAAATCGCAACATGTCTTGCGAGAGTTTTTCAAGGTCCATTAACTGCTTACGTAGACGCAAGGCAAATTCTTTGGCCATCTCAGGCTGCACTTCATCGTCGCAAAGGTGCGACGAGTAGAGCAGGGCGGTAGCAAGCGGTGTACGGAACTGATGCGCAATGCCTGCGGCCATCTTGCCCATCGCGGTGAGGCGGTTCTCGCGCTGGGTTTCTTGGTGAAGTGCAATGTTGGCGGTAATGTCTTGAATCTGAATAAAACTACGGGTGCCTTCATCAATGCGAATGACTTGCACCATTTTTTGCGGTGAATTAGGGTCTTCTGGGCCGCCGATCACGTACTCACCGGGGGCGATCGAGGCTTGCCACTCGTTTGGCAAGGCAAATTGCTGGCCCTTGCTAAGGCTAGGTAAAAAATGCAATACGGCCGGGTTATGGAGCAACACAATGTTGTTTTCCAGCAGGATCACCCCAGCCGGAATCGCATTTAACAAGATGCCAAGCCGTTGATTGGATTGCTGGAGCTCGGAACTCAGCTGGTTGATTTTGTCCTGGAGGTCCGCTTGCTGGGCCTCGAGTTTTTGGGACTCCGCATAAAAAATGGCAAACGCCTCTTCCAGGTGCTTTGCAGCCAGGGCGGGATCATGCTCCACGTTTACGGTAGCAGCGGGCTTGGTCAATGTGTATCGATGCCTATCAATGCATAGTTCATGGCTTGCGTTTACGCATACGCAAGGCGGCAATTTTTGCCTCATTCAAGGCATAGAATATCAATATTTAGGGAAAAATGGCAAAAATGTTCTATATTTAGTGCTATAGTTCTAAAATAACATTGCCTGATTTGACGGAATCGACCCATTGAGCGAAGAAGCAAAGCCCGGATTACAGGAAAGCGCAAAGGATGCAGCAGTAGTCAATATTGGCTCTAAGGCTGCCTCCCAAGCTACTCCAGGAGCTGTCCCATTCACGGGCAAGGTGAAACTCCCCTCAAAATTAGGTGAATTGCAGCAGCGCTTTGGCGCCCTCAATCTCCAGCAACGCCTCATTGTTACCGCAGCACTTTTTTTGTTTATCTCGGTGCTGATTTTTGTTTCGGTTTCTGGCCGCAGCAAAGACGATTACCGCGTTCTTTTCTCCAGCGTCAATGAGCGCGATGGAGCTGCGATCGTAGCTGCCCTGCAACAGATGAATGTGCCTTACAAATTCACTGAAGGCGGCGCTGCAATTTTGGTTCCTGAATCTTCGGTGTATGAAACCCGTTTGCGCCTTGCTGGACAAGGGTTGCCGAAAGCAGGCAACGTTGGTTTTGAACTCCTTGAAAACCAAAAATTGGGTACCAGCCAGTTTGTTGAGCAAGTTAATTATCAGCGCGCCCTTGAAGGTGAATTGGCGCGCAGCATTAGTTCATTAGCCCAAGTGAAATCAGCCAGAGTGATGCTGGCCATTCCGAAGCAAACTGCGTTTATGCGTGAGCAAGAAAAGCCCACGGCTTCCGTAGTGATTACGATGCATCCAGGTCGCTTCCTCGATTCACAACAAGTTGCCGCCATTACGAATCTGATTGGTTCTTCTGTGCCGAATTTAGGCCCGGCCAATGTGACGATTGTGGATGCTGAAGGAAGCTTGTTGGCGCCCAACGCACAGCGTCTAATGGGCCTCGACAGTACCCAATTAAAGTACGTAGCAGAGTTAGAGGGCGCGTTATCCAAACGGGTTCAGGCGATTCTTGAGCCGATCACCGGTAAAGAGAATATCCGGGCGCAGGTTACAGTCGACATGGACTTTGGTGAAGTGCAGCGCACCGAAGAAACCTTTGGTCGCAACTCGCCACCCAATCAATCTTCGATTCGCAGCCAGCAAACCAATGAAGCAGCATCGCCTGGATCTGCCGCGGCGGGTGTGCCCGGCGCCCTGACCAACCAGCCACCCGGCGCCGCGCAGGCTCCTATTAATGCTCCAGGCGGAGCGGCCGCCAATACCGGACCGCAGAACCTCAATGCACCTCCAAGCAGCTCTGGCGGAACGGCCACTAACCTCAAAAGGGATGCCACGATCAACTATGAATTGGATCGCGCCATTCAGAGCATTAAGTCCCAAAAAGGTCAGGTTAGAAGGATTTCCGCTGGTGTCGTTGTGAACTTCAAGCAACCTCCTGGGGTCGATAAGGAAGGCAATCCACTCAAGCCAGTTCCGTACAGCGCCAAAGAGTTAGAGCAGATTAATAATTTAGCCCGCGATGCGGTTGGGTTTAATGAGCGCCGTGGCGATAGCGTCAGTGTTGCCAACATTCCATTTAAGATCGAGGCTGACCTAGAGCCTCCTTTTTATAAGCAGGCTGGCGTTATTGAGCTCAGTAAAGAGTTCTTTAAGTTCGCTATTATTTTGGGTTCCTTGGCGATTATTTTCTTTGGCGTAGTGAAGCCATTGCTCTTTCCTAAGAAAATGGATGAGGCTTTGGAAGAGCAGCGCATCGAAGAAGAGTTTGATGAGAAAATCAAAGCCGAGATGGCTCAGATGGATCCAAAGGCGCGCGAGAAACGCCGCATGGAAATGGAGCTGCTCAAAGAGCGTCAGCGGATTGCTGAAGAGGAAGAGCGTGCTCATCTTGAAGCGGAGCGTGCCAAATTGGAAGAAGAGCGTAAACGTGCGGATGAAGGAAAAAAACAAGAGTACGAAGAGTTACTCAAGTACGCACAGGAATTCGTGGAAGAGAACCCCAAGGTGGTTTCTTCTATATTTAAAGAGTGGTTAGCTGACGATGCCAGCAAGACAAATACTGCGAATGCCGCTGCGGCCGCTGCTGCTTGAGATAAAGGGTAAATACGATGCCGGATGAAGTAGCCGCCCCCAAACAGCTCTCGATTGCTGAAGCCCTCAAGGAAGGTGTTAAGGCAGCAACTCAATCTGGCAATCTGACTTTTGACGAGCTGGATGGTGCTTCGCGTGCCGCCGTGGTCTTGTTGGCGGTTGGCGCTGAATCGGCAGCAAATGTCTTGCGCCAAATGACCCCATTTGAAGTGCAGCGCCTTTCCGGAAAAATGGCGGTGGTGCGTTCCTTAAGTCGCGATTTGGTTTTGCAAGTGCTGCGCCAATTTAAAGAAGTCACTGAAAATAATTCGCAAGTAGCGTTTGATACCGACTCCTTCATGCAGAACATGCTGACCAAAGCCATGGGCGCAGAAGGCGCTTCTGACTTGCTAGGTCGCCTTGAATCCACGCTGGACATGTCTGGTATTGAAACGCTCAAGCGGATGGAATCCGATGTTCTCTACGAGATGATCAAAAATGAACATCCGCAAATTATTGCTACCGTGATGGTGTTCTTAGATCCATCGCAGGCAGCATCGGTACTGAAGTTATTTGGTGATGACTTGCGTAACGAGTTGATTCTTCGCATTGCTTTGCTTGAGAAGGTACAGCCGGCCGCTTTGAAGGAGTTGAACGAGGTGATGTCGCGCTCTGCAGGACCCGATGCGGATTTCCGCAGAAGTACCGTGGGCGGCGTGGTACCGACCGCAGAAATTCTCAATATGCTTTCGGGCGGCTTGGACAAAGAGGCGCTCAATACAATTCGCAATTTCAATGTGGAATTGGCCGATGCGATTCAAGAGAAGATGTTCGTCTTCGAGGATTTCAACGAAATCGAAGATCGTTCGCTGCAAACCCTGTTGTTAGAAGTTCCACAAGACACCTTAATCGTTGCATTGAAAGGCGCAAGTCCAAAGCTGCGCGAAAAGCTGTTCAAGAATATGGCAAAGCGTGCTGCCGACGGTGTTCGCGAAGATCTGGAAACCAGGCCACCCGTCAAAGTACAAGAAGTCGAAGAGATGCAAAAAGAAGTTATTCGCATTGCCCGCGCCTTGTCCGATGAAGGTCGCATGATCATGGAAAGGGGCAAGTCAGCCGATGCCTTCCTCTGATGAGGACTCCTTGCTGACGAGGTGGGAGCCGCCCTCTTTCGATCCGCCAAAGCCCCCTAAGCCACCCAAGGTTGCGCCCATTTATTACCCAACGGTGGAAGAGGTAGAGGCGATTCGGGAAGGTGCTTATAAAGAAGCCTATGAGTTGGGTTCGAACCAAGGCTTTGTGGAAGGCAGAGATGCCGGCTACAAAGAAGGCAAAGAAGCCGGTTACCGTGAAGGCTACAAGCAAGGCTATGTAGAAGCGGATGAAGAAACCAAGCGCCTGCAAGATGCTTTAGGCCGCTTGCTGGAGGCGCTCACCGGCATGCCCGAAGCGATTGCTGAGCCTTTAACCCAATTGAGTTTTGAAATCGCCTCACGCCTCACAGCAAATGCATCGATGGAGCGCGCTCCCTTTGTTGCCGCAGTTCAAGAGGCACTCATGCGCTTGCCCCGCCCAGGTGAAAATTTATACCTGCGTTTACGGGCAGAAGAAGTGGAGTCCTGGAAAAAGATTGTGGATGATCCGGGCCTCCCATTTAACTGCACTATTTTGGTCGATGCGGACGTGCGTCCAGGGCATGCTTATGTTGAAGTCAGCGGCGCCCGAATCGACGTTGGCCAAGAGGCCCGCCTTGCACTCGTCCGCCATGCCTTGGGCTTAGACGCTATTGCAGAGATAGACAGCACAGCCGATGCAATGCCACAGAGTGACACGCAGCTGCTCGGCAATGCGCCCAGCGAACCTCCTGCATTGGATCCAGATCCGCCTGCGGATGAACTGGATCCTCCTCCGGCAGAAAAAGAGTGAGCCATCTACTGCCTGCTCAATTGGCAGATCAGCTGGAGGCGCGCCGGCAGCATTTAGCAGTGGCTCCGCGTTCCATTCGGGAAGGCAAGCTCAAACGGGTTTCGGGCATCGTGCTCGAAGTTGAGGGCTTGCCTATGAGCATTGGTACTGGCGCAACCATTTTGTCTGAGCTTGGCGGTAAAACCTACGATGCGGAGTGCATTGGTTTTAATGGCGCCATTACGTATTTGATGCCGATCGATACCATGGAGGGCATCTCTCCGGGCGCGCTCGTCTATCCGGCAAACACGCCATTTAATTCGGGTTCGGGCTATACCTCTAGTAGCGTTGGCGAGCCTCTGCCCATTGGTGAGAACCTGCTCGGGCGCGTAGTCGATGGCTTAGGTCGTCCGATTGATGGAAAAGGATATGGTGAAAAACAGTTTTCGCCATTCATTCAGAGAACCCTAAACCCACTGGACCGAACACCGATCCACGAACCTTTGGATGTCGGCATCCAAGCGATTAATGGTTTGCTAACGGTTGGCCGTGGGCAGCGGGTTGGCATTTTTGCAGGATCGGGCGTGGGCAAAAGTGTTTTGCTCGGCATGCTGGCGCGCAATTGCGTGGCGGATGTGATTGTGATTGGTTTGGTTGGCGAACGCGGTCGCGAGGTGCGTGAGTTTTGTGAGGACACGCTTGGACCAGAATCATTTAAGCGTGCGGTGGTGGTTGCTGCTCCTGCAGATGCCTCACCCTTAGCGCGTTCAAAAGGTGCTTCGTATGCCACCGATGTGGCCATCTGGTTTAGAGATCAAGGCAAGCACGTCGTTTTAATTGTGGATTCCTTAACCCGCTACGCTATGGCCTTGCGGGAGATTGGCCTGAGCTTAGGGGAGGCGCCTGTCGCTAGAGGGTATCCGCCCAGCGTATTTGCGCGGATGCCAGAACTGGTGGAGCGGGTTGGTAATGGCGCAAACCCAGACGGTTCGATTACGGCGTTTTATACCGTCTTGCTCGAAGGCGATGACACCAATGACCCGGTGGCGGATACCGCACGGGGTATTTTGGATGGGCATTTTTTCTTATCGCGTGAATTGGCCGACAGTGGCCACTACCCCGCAGTGGATGTGGAGAAGTCGATTTCTCGGGTGATGCCCAAAGTGGTTTCTAAAGAACATCTTTTGTCTGCACGGCGTTTAAAGCAACTTTACAGTCGCTACATGCGGGGGCGTGATTTGGTTTCGATGGGCGCGTATATCGCGGGAACCGATCCGGATTTAGATGCTGCACTGCAAGCATGGCCTCACATTCAGGCGTTTTTACAGCAAGATGCCGAACAAGCCATTCCAATAGACGAAACGGAAAAGCGCCTGTTCGAGATTGCTCCCCCAGTGGTGTAATGCAATATGTCCGCAATTGAACTGCTCCTGCGCCTAGCCAAGATCCGCGAAGATCAAGCCATGGCCCGAGCAAAAAGGGCTGCCGGACAGGTAAACCAAACTAAAGCCTTTCAAAATCAAGTACTTGAGTATGCCAAGGACTATGAAGTGCAAATGATTGCCGGCGGCAATCAAAGTGTTTCCGTTGCCTTTATTCAGGATGCCAATGCGTTTCGAGAAAAGCTGATTCAGAGCTCCATCGAGATGGATGGGCAAATTCAAGGCTTAGCGAGGGCCTCAGAAGACACCCTACAAACCGCCACTCAGGCCAGAATGCGTACCCGCGGATTAACAAAATTAGTCGACAAAATGAAGCTGGAAGCCAGGAAAAAGAAGGCGAAGGCGGAAATGAACCTGTTTGAAGATAACTACGCCGCGAGGGCAAGTGCCAATTCTGGCACGAAAGATGCATAGTAAGTAGTGTTCCTTTTGGAGAGGCTATGCCAACAGTAGGTCAAATTCGAATGCAAGCAGCAGCCAGTGACGTGAATAGCGCCACTAGCAAGCCAGGCTCTATGCCCGGCGGCTCTGCTATGCCCGCCGGATTTGAAGCCTTTGCAGCTGCCTTGGATCGGTCCAGCATGACGCGCCTTGAGGCGCGGGCAGGATCAGATAGAGTTAGTTCTCAGCCCATGCCGCTGGCATTTAGTCGGCAAAATTTGCCGAGAATGGGCTCTCAAGCGGAAGATCCTGCAAAAATTACCGATGCAATGCAGTTGTTGATGGCACAGCTCGCTGCACAAGGCCTCTTAAATACTGCCCTGCAAACGCCTAATCCAGCAGTCCCACAGGTGAACTCAGCGGAAACCGATTCAGCAGCGCGCATTCAAAGCCTGATGGCAAGTCTCAATGCTCAGGCGGGTAGCCCAGATACCCAGGGTCTCATGCAGTTGGTAAATGGTCAGCAGCTTGATGCCAAGCAATCGGCCTTAATAACGCAAGCGCTCTCACGAGCCATGAAAGCCTCTGGCCAAAGCGCTGAAATAGCGATGCAAAGCCAGGCCGCATCCCTAATGCAGGCATTGCAACAACAGTCTTTAGGTCAAACTACAGCTCAAACTCCAGCCCAAATTGCGAGCGCGATTCAGAGCTTGGCTCAGAAAAATGGCATTACCTTGCCACCAGAGATTCAGACGCAATTAACGGCGCTCATGAATAAGGCTGCTGACTTGGGTTCCATTAAGTTGTTGGCGGCGGAAGGTGCTGGACAGCAAAAACCAATCGCAGTCCTTGAGCAAGCAGGTGTAGTTGACCCTGCTAAAGCCGCCACCATTCAAAACGCCACAGATCCTAAAGCAGCCAATGCACTGATCAGTGCAGGCGAAAAAGCAGTGAAAGCAAAATCATCGGATGCCATTTTGACGCCTGGCCAATCGGGTGATAAGGCTGCAGCTGCAAAAGGAGCGCCATTACTGAGTGCGAGCGCCGTGGATGCCAAGGGTGCGATCGAGGCGCACAGCATATCCCTTAATGAAAATAGGGAATTTAAGGATACCTTGGACACAGGGGAATTTAACCCCGCCAATGCTGCTAATTTAGCCCGCGTAGATGCCCAAAATATCAGTAATCAGCAAAAAATTGAAATGAAAGCTGCCGAGGTTTCATTGGCTACAGGCCCACTTCATGAGCAGGTTATGAATGCGGCCAAATCAGGTGGCGGACGCATCCTCTTGGAATTAACACCGCCAGAGCAAGGAACCATTCGCATCGATCTGCGGATTGACCCGGCTGGACGTGCCCACCTGATAGTGGAAGGCGCCAGCGATGCCACCAAGTCCCGACTGGATCAGGGCGGCCAGAGCTTGAAAAATGAATTTGCCCAAATGGGCCTGAATTTATCACTGGATTTGAGGCAGGACAGTCAATTTCAGCAGGCACGCGAGCAAGGTTTTAGCAATCCTCGATCGGGTTTTTACAACAGCCCACCCCCACTTTCTCAACGCTCAGATACAACATTGGCTATCGGTTCGGTCCGATCAGGTGATAATAGGGATAATAGCAATGCAGTTCACCTGTATGCTTGATATTATTGAGTAAAGAGGAATACAGCGATGGCTGATGAAGAGCGTATTGAACCGACTTTAGATCCAAATGCTGCAGCGCCGGCTGCTGGTGCATCCCCCCCAGCAAATGGAGACAATATCCAAGAAGCAGAAAAACCAAAAAGCAAGAAAATGCTTTTCATCATCATTGGTGTTGTGGTTCTGCTTGTGGCCGCCGTGGGCGGTTACCTGTACATGCAAAGCTCTGAAGAAGCTAGAAAGCTTAAAGAAGCTGAGGCAAAGCGCCCCGAAAATATTCTGAAGAAACAGTTGATGGAGCGTAAAGAGAATGCTCCGCCAATCTATATTCCCTTGGAAGAAATGATCGTAAACCTGCCAGGGCGCGGTGGCGAACATTATCTGCAGGCTAAAATCGTTTTGAGAACCAACGATTCGGCCACTGAAGGCAAGATCAAGAATTTCATGCCAGTGATCCGCGACAAAATTATCACTGTGCTGTCTTCGCGGCAAATGCAAGAGTTGGCCACGGTTGAAGGCAAAGTCATGATGGCGCGGGAAATTGCATTGGTCATTAACTCCATCATTGCGCCTCAATTAACCGCTATTTATATTTTGCAGCAGCAACCCGGTACAGCGGATATGCAAAATTTAGAGCGCATTGGTGCAGTTCCGAAAGAGACATCCTCTGGCCAAAAAATTACAGGTGAAGCAGCCCGCGCTGCAGCTGAGTTCTGGAATGTCACCGAAATGGATTTACCGGTGCAAGCCGTGTTGTTCAGTTCGTTTGTGATGCAGTAATCGACTACTTTAGAAAGTCCACCTAGGAAAACATGGCGGCAGAGGAAATCAATGTCGAGATGAACATTGACGCTGAAGATCAGCGTGCGATGTTTGATAAATCGAAGATTATTGCTCGGCGCCGCATGCCGACTCTGGAGTTGATTCACGAGCGCTTTAGTCGTGCGGTTCGACTCACCCTCTTTAATATGATCCGCGCACCCATTGAGGTGCAGATGCACCTTCCGGTAGTGAAGAGCTATCAAAAATTCGTAGACGAGTTTCCTGAGCGTACCAACATTAATATTGTCGGTATTCGTCCCTTGCGGGGGGTGGGTTGCTGGATCGTGGACCCGGGCGTTGTTTACATCGCAATTGACAATATGTTTGGTGGCGAAGGGCGCTTGGCACCAAGACTCAATTTACGCGAATATACCGCCACCGAATTGCGCATTATTCGTCGTTTAGTGGATGCCTTTTTAAGCGAATACGAAAAGGCATGGAAATCGGTTTACGAAATTAAGTTTGATTTCATGCGGCAAGAAACCAACTTCGGTTTTGCCAAGATTACCTCGCCGGGCGAGATGGTCTTGCACTCTAAGTTCACGATTGAGATTAATGGCCGGCCGGGCGACATTGATCTGTGCATTCCGTTTTGGGTGCTGGAACCAGTCAAAAGCATTTTGTACAACAATATGCAGGGTTTTGCGACCGAGCCCGACCAGCACTGGACCGACTTATTAAATGACCAAGTTCACGAGGCGCCTGTAACGGCCGTTGCAGTCTTGGCGCGCAAACAGATGCTGCTCCGTGAAATTACGTCCCTTTCGGTTGGGGACATTATCCCCATCGAGATTAACGACCCGGTCACGGTGTACGTCGATGGTTTGCCTGTGATTAAGGGTCAATATGGCACCAAGGATGGCCGTTATTCGGTCAAGGTGGGTACGATTCAGCACCCGACCGAGTTTCTCAAGAGCCCCCTTGAAAGTGCACGCCTCGGCCCTAGCATGATGCGGAGCGCTGAAAAAGGCGAGCTGTATGAGCAACTTCCAGAAGCCGCCCAAAGTCAGGCTCAGGTACCCGCAACTGCCAGCCCAAGCGATACAATAAGTGCAGCGGCAGATGGCTTAATCCCTGATGGCCAATAAAGCACCGAGAAAGCACAGAATAAGGAATCACCATGGCTGAAAACGACAACGATTTAGCGAAATCAATGACCAGTGCCGATGTATCCGGCTCCTTGCGTAAAGCCACCTTTAACAATTTAGAGGAAGGTACACGAGTTAATCCCGATTTCAATGAAATCGACCTCGTAATGGACGTGCCTGTTCAGGTAACGGTGGAGCTGGGCCGTGCCAAAATGCAAATCCGCAATCTACTTAACCTAACGTATGGCTCGGTGATTGAATTGGATATCTTGGCGGGCGAGCCCCTTGAGGTTGTGGTGAATGGATGTTTAGTTGCGCAGGGCGAAGTTGTGATTGTGAATGACCGTTACGGTATTCGCTTGACTGACATCGTGACTCCAGCAGAGCGTCTGCGAAAAATTAATCGTTAATTGACATGGACTCCACGGTTGGAGGTATGTTGCTCTTCTCATTCATCTGGCTCGCACTTGCAGCAGCCCTGATTTGGGTTGTCGCTTTTCTAGTTAAACGCGACGCCGCCATCCGCACCAGTAATCCCCATGTGATGATCTTGGCACAGCAGGCATTGGGCCCCCGTGAGCGTGTCATTGTTCTCAATGTCTTAAATCGCATTTTAGTGGTGGGCCACACGCCTAGTCAGATTACCCTGATCACTGAACTTGATCCTGAAGACGTAGCCAATTTGAAGCCGCAAGCAACAAGCGTCGATTTTGCAAATAACTTGCGCCAGTTTGTGAAACGAAAATTGGGATGAAGCGAAAAATATTTTGGTACTCCGTTGGTCTAACAGCCCTCGTTGGGCTGTTTCCATTAGCGGTGTGGAGTCAGACTTTACCGCTCGTCACGGCTAAGTCAGGTGCTGCCGGCACGTCGTATGCCGTTCCAGTCGAAACCATCATTGCGCTGACCTCGCTGAGTTTTCTGCCGGCTGCCTTGGTCTTGATGACGAGCTTCACGCGAATTTTGATTGTCTTTTCGTTATTGCGTCAGGCCTTGGGTTTGACGACGATGCCTCCGAATATTGTCTTGATTGGACTGTCATTTTTCCTGACCCTGTTCATCATGAACCCAGTCTTTGACTCCATTTATAAGAATGCATACCAACCATACTCTGCCGGTAAGATGGGTTTCCCAGAAGCAGTAGAGGTTGGCGGCAAGCCTTTAAAAGAATTTATGCTCAAGCAGACGCGTCGGGATGACCTCAATCTGTTTGCCAAAATGTATGGACAAAACATTGATACGCGCGAGGATGTGCCATTCACGGTATTGATACCTGCCTTTGCCATTTCAGAGATTAAAACGGGCTTCTTGATAGGCTTTGTGATCTACCTTCCCTTTTTGGTCATTGACTTTGCGGTCGCCAGTATTTTGACTTCGCTTGGTATGGTGATGGTCTCGCCCATGATGTTCTCCTTACCCCTTAAGCTGATTGTGTTTGCGTTGGCGGATGGCTGGGCGCTGTTAGCCACCTCGCTTGTACAAAGTTATATTAATTAGCTGCCATGGAAAGCGGAGTCATCATCGATTTGATTTACCAAGCTTTGAGGATGGCTGCGGTATTGGCCGGCCCCATTTTGATGGCCTTATTGATTGTTGGTTTGGTGATTGGTATTTTGCAGGCCGCAACCTCTGTAAATGAGTCGACAGTGGCATTTGTACCCAAGTTGATTGTGTTTGGGCTCGTCATCGTTTTGATTGGCCCCGTCACCTTGGTTTTGTTCACTGACTACATTAAAGCGCTCTACAGCAGCATACCGGGTTTGGTAAATTAATCTATGTTGACCATCACCGGTCTTCAAATTGAGCAGTACATGGCGATTTTTATGTTTGCCTCGATGCGGGTGCTTGGCCTTTTCTTAACCATGCCACTTTTTGCCTTTCGAGCTCTTCCAATGCGATTTCGATTGATGGTAGCGCTTGCGTTTGCGGCATACATGATGCCTGTCATTGCGTCTGGGTTGATTCCGAATCCTGGCAGCATTACGTTTTTTGCTTCGGTGATTGAGTTATGCATTGGCGCATTCATGGGCTTTGTAATCCGCGTTGGTTTTATGGTGATTGACGTCGCGGCAGAGATTCTTTCTTTTCAGGCTGGCTTTAGCTTTGCTTCCACCGCCTTCCGAGATCCAGCCCTTGATTCGGGTTTGGTCGGTCAATTTTTAGGCCTCACTGTAATTGCTTTAGCCTTTTCTTTAAATGTTCACCTAGTCGTGCTTGAGATTCTGATGAATAGCTTTAAAACAATTCCGGTTGGGGTTTGGCCTGATGCGTGGTCATCCAAAGGAATTTTGGATTTAGTGACTGCTTCGTTTCGCTTGGGATTAATATTGGCTATGCCGGTACTCTTGGTCTATATGATGTTTAACTTAACGCAAGCTTTTTTGAGCAGAACCAGCCCCCAAATGAATTTGTTTTCTGTGGGTTTTGCGGTGAGTATTCCCTTGGCTTTCTTGGTTATATTTATGATTCTCCCTGATTTGAAAATTGTGTTGGAGCGCTCCCTCGAAAATCCACTGCAATTGTTGCGCCAAGGCGTAGAGGTTCCCAATGCAAAATAAATTGGTATTTAGTCTGTTACTCGGTTTGTGCTTATCGGTGGCAAGTTCTGTCAGTATTGCTCAGCAAACGCTCACTATCTCTATAGAGCCCGAGAGCGTCAGTACTCCAGCCCCGACCGCGGAAGAGGCTGCACGGATTACGCAGAACTCCCTTGGGCAGGCGCCAGTAGGCCCCGCAGATTGCGAGACCAAGTTCCCTTTCCCGCCCACTACAGAGCGCGATCCCTACGCTGAAAATGGACAGGATATTTGCACGAAGTTACAGATTCGCGGCCAACGTATGCAATGCGAAGTAGAGTCCCTGTTGGCAGAAAAACCGGAGGGTAAAAGCACCGTTGGTTCCAAGATCGAGATGGCGGCATGGGCCCGCTGCAATCTAAGGGTAGCTTCTTTATTGGTCGAAGGCTACTACCTACCCGCCAGTGAAATTGAGCGCCGTTTGCAAATCTGCAGCGCTAATTTTTATGCCGATCCTGGAAAGTTACCGAAGCTTGGCCCATACCAGCGGTTTTTACGGTGGGCAACGAGCAATGACTTGACTCCGCCCCCAACGGATGCTGCGCTGGAAGTGGCCTTGAGGCAGTCCACTCCGCTCGAGAGTCATCAGGATTCGGCTGGCTTAATGAAGTGCGATTGGATGTTTTCGCGCAGCAGAAAGCCGATGATTGATGTTCTGCCCAGCCTTGGAAACACCGGCGCGGCAGATTTACCTACTGGATCCCCAGCAAAAAAGGCCGCCCCAAAGCGTCCGGCGCCATAAGTAGCAGGGCAGTGCCCATAAAGCATTGATTTTTATAGCAATATAAACAGCATTTCTAAAATAGCCGTTACTAACAGCATGAATACATATAGCAAATTACCCCTCTCCTTAGTGGCCATGGTGCTGTCCTGCATGATGGTATCGAAAGCCATTGCGAACGATGCGCCTGCGGCGGCCAGTGCGAAGCCCAAAGCGGTTGCCGCGTCAGGTCCGAGCGATGATGACCTGAGCAAAGCATTGCTGAATAAGATCAACAAAGGCTCTGGTGACATTGTGATTCGCACGGGCGATCTTCCTACGGGCAATCCTCCGCCTCAAGCAAAGCCTGAAACTAAGCCTGAAGCTAAACCAAAAGTAGCGAAGGCACCGGCTAAGCCGGTTGAAAAAGATCCTATTGAGGTGGTGCAGTGGACTTATATGGATGGCCCTGGCGGACCAGAAAATTGGGCTAGCCTCGGTAAAGAAAACCTCGCCTGCATGAAAGGCAAAAGCCAATCCCCGATCAATATCAACGTAGATCGGGCTGTAAAGGCCGAGATGGCTCCATTGGAGTTTCTCTATCGCCCCTCACCACTGTCGATTGTGGATAACGGGTATACCGTCTTGGTGAACTACGGTGAGGGCAGTAATGTGATTGCCGAAGGGCGTCAGTACCGGCTGGTGCAATTTCACTTTCATAAGCCAAGCGAAGAGGCTATTAATGGTGATCGTACCGATATGGTCGCGCATTTAGTACACCAGCACCATGACGGCAGTTTTCTGGAGGTGAGCGTATTGATGAGCACAAAACCCCCTGCTTCAACTCGACGATATTTATGGGGTAATGATGAGGTGAAGGGAAATAGCCTGATCCAAACACTTTGGAATAATGTTCCGCTGGTGAAAGGGAAGGTAGAAACCCCACCAGTCGTGATTGATGTGAACCAACTATTGCCAGCCGATAGGGGTTATTTCACCTACATGGGGTCGCTTTCAACGCCCCCATGCACAGAGAATGTGTTGCGCTATGTCATGAAAACCCCGATCTACGTTAGCCCAGAGCAGGTTAAAAACTTCGATCGAATCTATCCCATGAACGCCCGTCCATTGCAGCCTAAGGGAGACCGTTTGGTTAAGGAATCGACCGGCAACTAAGTTAGCTGGGCTTGGAAAAAGATGCCAAGCCTACCCATATAGTCTGAATAAAGCGGCAATATTTGCCGCTTCTGCCAAAAACCCCGCTAAATGGGGGTTTTTGCTAAGAATGCCACTGTCTTTCGATGCTAGGCCAGCATTGGGGAAAGCAATTAATAAAGTTAGTGCTCACTAATTTAAATCCAAATCTAAAACTGGCACAGTCCTTGCATAGTCTTATGTGAGGATTTTCTCCTCAGGATATGTAGTCCCATAACGGGTGGAGAAGAAATGAACGCTGTGCCGCAATACGACTCACTGGCTTTTGCTGAAAGTACGCTCAAACTGCGTACCTATCGTCAGCAAGTGCTTGGGAACAATTTGGCGAATTCCGATACCCCTGGCTTCAAGGCAAGGGATATTCAATTTGCCGATGTACTCAAGGCCCAAATGGATGGCAAGGCCACTTCGAGTTCAGTAAGCATGGCGACAACCCACAAGGCACATATTCCTGGAAAAGTTACCCAAGACGACCCCCGTTTGCTGTACCGCATACCAAACCAGCCGTCGATGGACGGCAATACGGTGGACGCTGATGTCGAGCTCTCTGAATTTACTAAAAACTCGGTATTGACTGAATTTGCAATTAACCGGGTTGGAAGCACCATCAAATCACGCATGTCAGCTATCACAGGGCAACCCTCATGAGCCTGCTAGCCACATTTAATATCGGTTCCACTGGCATGACTGCACAAGCCATGCGCTTGAACGTCACCGCATCAAATATTGCCAACGCAGAGAGTATGTCGGGACCCGATGGCCGACCCTATCGCGCAAGGCAAGTGGAGTTTATGGCCGTAAGGCAACCTGGCTCAGCAGGATCGGGAGTGGAGGTTAGTAAGGTCTTGGAAAGCGACGCCCCATTGCGGATGGAATATCGACCAGGGCACCCTAAGGCAAACAATGCAGGCTATGTCGAGATGCCCAACGTCAATCCAGTGGAAGAAATGGTGAACATGATTTCGGCATCGCGTTCCTATCAAATGAACGTGGAAGCAATGAATGTATCGCGGGTGTTGTTGTTAAAAACCCTGGATATGGGTAAGTAAGTTATTAAGAGTGTGCATAAAGCATAAGAGGAAATCATGGCAATTAACAACCCATTAAACGGCATACGGACCTACGATCCAAATACAGCAAATAAACCAGTTGATGCTTCACCTACATCATCGGCTGGCGGGACTGCGACTGAGCAAACACAAAATTTTCTGAAGTTACTCATCGCACAGATCAAGAATCAAGATCCAATGGCGCCAATGGATGCATCCACCATGACTGCGCAAATGTCGCAGCTCAATATGGTGAGCAGCATGGCTAACATGAACACCTCGATGAATGCCATGCTATCGCAAATGCAAAGCGTGAATTTCATGAATCAGGCTGCCCTGATCGGCCATAGTCCAGCCGTTGCAGGTAATGGCATTGCATTTGATGGGGAAAACCAAGTTATGTTGGGCGCGAGTGCTGCAAACCCACTGAAATCAGTTGTGGCAACCATTAAGGATGCTAGTGGCAATACCGTCAATAGTGTTGATTTGGGTAGTGTAAATACCGGCATGACTAATTTCATTTGGAATGGACAAAATGCCGATGGCAGCACGGCGCCAGCTGGAATGTATTACCTCAGCTTAAGCGGCACAAATTCGGCAGATGCCAGTGAAAATCCAACGGCTTATGTTGCATCCGTAGTCGCGTCTGTAACGAAGGGCACTAATGGCGATGCAATCCTCAATCTATTAGATGGACGAACGATTAATGCGTCCGAAGTTCAGCAGTGGATTAGCTAATTTAAAAGCAGATAACAAACAAAAGTAAATAAGACAAACAAAGTAAGAATAAAGGAAACAAAATGGGATACGGAATCGGACTTTCAGGTTTAATGTCAGCCTCAGAGGCAATTGATGTAACCAGTAATAACATCTCAAACGCACAGACAATTGGTTATAAGTCGGGTGAGTATGTTTTCTCGGATCAATTCTTTAGAGCGCAAGATCCCCAATCTCAAGATCGTGCGGGTATGGGTGCATACCGCATGTCCATTCGTAGAACGGCTGCGTACGGTACGGTAGTAGGTTCGCAAAATCCATTGGATATGGCAATAACTGGTCCCGGGATGTTCCAGTTGGCCAAGACCGTGGACGGAACAGTTCCTACTGAAAACCCAACTAAATTTCAGTACACCCGCAATGGCCAGTTCGCTGTAGATAGTCAAAACCGGATCGTGAATCAAAACGGGATGTTCTTGGTTGGCTATCCAGCAGACTCGGCTGGTAAGGTGCTTTCGACTGCAAAGTCTACTTTGACCTTGGATCCAACTCCGATGGCTCAGCAGGCCACAAAAAATTCCAATATCAATTTGAACATTGATAACCGTGTTGATCCAAACCCAGGAAATATCTTTAACGCACAAGTTCCTGCAACGTATTCACAAGCAACATCGCAGACTGTATATGATGACAAGGGTGCGGCGCATACCTTAACGATGTTTTACAAAAAGGTAAATCCGGCAAATTTAACAATTACGGCGCGTACTCCAGGTACTATCGCAGACTCTATATTTGACTTTAGTCCTACCCAAAGTCTGGGCGCAACTCCAGCGGGGGAGCAGTTTAATAAGATTGCCACAACCTCAGTTGCTCAGGTGGGCGCGCCTAATGCGACAACCCAGACTGTTTCTGAGACTACATTAACGTTGATGAGCGGTACTAGAAATACAGTAGGCTCAACTTATAATTTAAAGTTAAAAGACGGTACAAATCTTTCCATTACGCAATCAACTGCTGGCGCTGGAGGTCCACCTGCGGTTGCTGCACAATATACAGTCAGCGTTGACCGTTATCAGGTTTATGCGACTCTAGATGGCAATGCAGTAGCAAGTGATGCTACTCAGACAGGGCTCACTAATGTGACTATTGGTGGTGTTACATCGCCTGAGCAGACCTCGTTGGGAACCATTGCCTTTATTGCCGGTAAGAATTTAGATTCGTTATCACGCGATTCCTTTGGAAAACCACAGTTTGCAACGCAATTCAAAATTGATGCCAGCGGCGGTAAAGGAAGTACATTTGGTAAAACGAATAATGGCGGTATCGTCCAGTTTACATTGGATAGTACTGACATGACGGGCTATACCTCGGCCGCTCAGACTTACGGGAATAACCAAGATGGTTCAGCAACATCACAACTGGTTTCTTACAATATTGACTCCAGTGGAAACCTAGTTGCTCAGTACGACAATGGTAAATCTAAAATTAAAGGGCAGGTATTGCTTGCATACTTTAATAACATTGAAGGCTTGATTCCGAACGGTAACAACACATTTGAAGCATCATCCGCCTCGGGCGATCCATTGTTGAGCTTTCCAGGCGATGGAACATTGGGGCAAATTCGCGCAAAGGCCCTTGAGCAATCAAACGTTGATTTAACAGGGGAGCTAGTGAAATTAATGGTGTTGCAACGCCAATACTCCGCAGTCTCACAAGCGACCAAAGTAATGGCATCAACCTTGATTGATGAAGCCATCAATATTGGTCGCTAACGATAAGTAAATGACTACGTAAATGATTAATCGTTACGCCTATACCTCGATGACGGGTGCCACCGCTGCGACGCAACAGTTGGCGGTCACCTCGAACAATCTAGCGAATGCATTGACGCCAGGTTTTCGAGAGGTCATCAGCGCCTTTCGCGCGGTGCCGCTGAAGGGCGATGGCGTCCCATTTACGGGGAATGGCGCAGATACGAGGGTGTTCTCAGTAGAGACGACGCCGGGGAGTAATTTCACCCAGGGCCAGTTACAAACTACCGGCAATGCATTGGATGTAGCGATTAAGGGTGACGGTATGTTTACGGTGCGTCGCCCAGACGGACAAGAGGCCTACACCCGGGCGGGTAAGTTCATGGTCAATGAGCAGGGTATGTTGATGATAGGCAAGGACATACCGGTAGTAGGATCTGGCGGCACCATAACAATTCCGATTGGGGCCATTGTTCAAATCGCTGAAGATGGCGCAGTATTCACCCAATTGCCAGGAACCCAATTTTTGAATCAGGCGGGCAAACTAAAGTTAGTTAACCCGAATAGCAACGAATTAGTTAGGGCTGCTGATGGCCTCTTTGATTTGCCGGGGCAACAGGCTGCAGCAGATCCTGCTGTGCGAGTTGTGCAGGGCGCCTTTGAGATGAGTAATAACAATCCAACTTTAGCGATGGTGCAAATGATTGATCAGAGTCGGATGTTTGATTTAAACAGCCGGTCTATTACATTTGCAGACCAAAACGCTAGAACAGCAACCAGCTTGCTATCCCTCACACGGTTCTAATTTACATTCATAACACGAGAAAATAAAAAATGTTACGTTCCTTATGGATAGCAAAAACAGGTATGGACGCCCAGCAGTTCAACCTGGATGTCATTACCAATAACTTAGCGAATTCATCGACCACTGCGTTTAAGCGTGTCCAGCCGATGTTTCAGGATTTGCTCTACACCACATTACGTTCTGCAGGCTCTGCAGCAAACGCGCAAAATCTATTGCCCACGGGCTTACAGATTGGTTCTGGTGCCGCTGTTACTTCGACCGAACGAAACAATATTCAGGGCGGATTGGTTCAGACTGGAAATCAACTCGACGTTGCCATTCAAGGCAATGGCTTCTTTCAGATCCAGTTGGCAGATGGAACATTAGCCTATACCCGTAATGGACAGTTCAGTAAAAGTGCAACGGGTCAGATCGTGACGGCGGCAGGCAACGTTGTTGCTGGCGCTGGTGTTATTCCGGCAACCGCTACATCGATCACCATCAATCAGGCCGGCTTGGTGCAGTACACATTGCAAGGCAATACCAATGCGATTCAGGCAGGTCAAATTACGATGGCAAATTTCATTAATCCAGCTGGTTTGCAAGCCTTGGGCGGCGGAAATTTTATTCCTACCCCCGCTTCCGGCACAGCGCAAAATAACATTGCTGGATCGAATGGTATGGGCACAACAAACCAGTATTACATTGAGCAGTCGAACGTCAACGTAGCGGAAGAACTCGTAAACCTGATTGCGTCGCAACGTGCCTACGAAATCAATACGCGCGCAGTGACTGCAACCGATCAAATCTTACAGCGCGTAAGCAATATGGGACAGTGATGATGACCTTGTTTAGAGCCTATCCAAAGCTATCCATTCTGGCAATGTGCGCCATCGTGCTGGGTGGTTGCGCTAGCGCTGATCGCCCATCCCTGTTGACTACACCGTCAACCGCACGTCCACGACCCATTCAGGAAACGTCAGCCAATATGGGTAGTCTCTACCCGGCAAACTCTGGCGGCCCGTATGTCAATGCGGTAAGCCATCGGCCTTTATTTGAGGATCGCCGCGCACGTAATGTTGGGGATACGCTGACCGTACTTCTCAATGAAACAACCAGTGCCGCAAAAAATTCTGGGATGTCTGCTGCACGGAAGGCAAACGCCAGTTCCCAATTTGGCAATACTGGCTCAACTCCATTTGGGCCATACACCAGTATTGCAAACGTCGCTAACTTCGGTGGATCTGGTGATACTAAAACTGAAGGAACTGGCGCTAGCGCAGCCAGTAATACCTTTGCAGGAACTATTACCGTGACGGTGGTTGAAATTCTATCGAATGGAAACTTAGTGGTTGCTGGTGAAAAGCAAGTTGCCGTGAGCAACGAAGAAGAAATTATTCGCTTTGGCGGTGTTGTTAATCCAAACACACTGGTGTTTAACCAAGTATCGTCCCAGCAGGTTGCCGATGCTCGGATTGAATACCGTGGTCGCGGTGCCACCGATGATACCCAGGGCGCTGGATGGTTGACGCGTTTATTTTTAAAGCTCGCACCGTTCTAATGGCGACCAAGATGAAGCTTCTTTCTAAACTAAAAAAGCAAGCATTAATCATGCTTTGCATTAGTGCAGTCTCGACCCAATGTTTCGCAGATCGGATTAAAGATTTTGCGGATATCGCCGGACAACGTTCCAACCAATTGGTTGGTTACGGATTGGTTGTTGGTTTGGATGGCACAGGAGATCAAACGACGCAAACCCCGTTTACCTTGCAAAGCGTATTGCAGATGATTGGTGTTTTGGGCGTAACGATTCCGCAAGGTGGCGGTCAAACCCAGTTACGGAATACAGCTGCAGTCATGGTTACAGCCGACTTTCCAGCCTTGGCGCGTCCAGGTCAGCAAATCGATGTAACGGTGTCATCTTTGGGTAATGCAACCAGCCTCAAAGGTGGTACCTTAGTCATGACGCCTTTAAAAGCAGCAGATGGACAGGTCTATGCCCAGGGGCAAGGAAACATTGTGATTGGCGGATCACGAGCAGCAACCGGAGGTGCGGCAACATCGA
The DNA here is from genome assembly GCF_003065365.1 of Polynucleobacter difficilis. Lineage (NCBI taxonomy): Bacteria > Pseudomonadati > Pseudomonadota > Betaproteobacteria > Burkholderiales > Burkholderiaceae > Polynucleobacter > Polynucleobacter difficilis. Next base: position 465,739 of record NZ_CP023276.1, read on the forward strand.
TTAATCACCTAAATGCTGGCCGAATTCCAGCAGGGGGATTGATTGAAAAGGCAGTCCCCTCATTATTGGCAGATGAATTTATTCAAATTGATTTGCGCAGGGCTGATTTTGCGTTGATGCAAAAAACCGCAGAAGCCATTGGTAGGCGCTTTGGTTTAGGTACTGCGCTTCCAATTGATGCTAGATCACTCAATGTTCGCGTGCCGGTTGAGCCGCTACAAAGAACGGCATTCATGGCTGCCTTACAAGACTTGGATGTGCAAATGGTCCCGGGACCTGCAAAGGTTATTTTAAATTCGCGCTCCGGCTCGGTCGTGATGAATCAAGCTGTGCAGTTATCGCCTTCCGCCGTGGCGCATGGCAACCTGACGGTAAAGATACAGCAAAGCCCTACGGTGAGTCAGCCCTTACCGTTTAGTCGCGGACAAACGGCAATTGCATCGCAAGATACCGCTACGATCAGTGATAGCGGCAAAGAAAACAGTTTGATATCGGTGCCACCTGGCGCATCATTAGATCAGGTTGTGAAGGCACTCAATATGCTGGGCGCAACACCGCAAGATTTGATTTCGATATTGCAATCACTCAAATCGGCTGGGGCCCTTAGGGCGGAGCTCGAGGTCATTTAATGAGTGCATTGAACGCCATTACGCCATCGATTGATCAGACTAGCGCTCGGATTATTGCGAATAATAGCCCGGCGCCAGCGCAGACATCAAATGAAGATAAGTTAAAGAAGGCTGCTCAAGGATTTGAGCGTACTTTAATACGTCAAATGCTCAGTACCGTTCGGAATACCAATATACGTGGAACCGAAGAGCAGAGTGGCGCTTCTAAGTCATACCTCGAAATCATGGATGACCATATGGCCGATATGCTGTCTAGAGGCAAAGGGATGGGTTTTGGTACAAAAATGGCGGAGCAGCTGATTCAGCAGGCCAATGCAGGAAAACTAATCGGAAATGGTGAAATGGCCGTTAAAGAACTGAATGCACCAAAAGATACTGTGGTTTCGGCTGAAACACTCAAGTCCTTGCAGAGGCCAGATGGCTTCCTTGGCGCACCTAAATAAGTAAAGGCTCAAAGTGGGAATCTATTCCATAACCGAAGCAGCAATGGCTGGCTTGAATATTGCTCAAGCGGGGATATTGACAACCTCGCAAAACGTGGCTGGAACCAGTATTGAGGGTTACTCACGTCGAAGCGCCAATGTCACCATGGATTCATTGGCACCCAATTCCTTGATGCACAATGGATCCAGTTTTGCTGTCGAAGGTTTTACTAGGCAATACTCTTCCTTGTTAAATGGACAGCTTCTAAATCAACAGGCTAAATCCAGCTATTCCGAGACACTGGTTCAATACACAAGGACAATCGATTCTCTTGTTGCAGATAAGTCGACAGGGCTCAATACAGCAATAGGAAATTTTTTCAATGCAGTGGGGGCATATGCGGCAGACCCTACGAATAAGGCAATGGCTGGCGCCATAACTGGAACAGCGAATGCGGTAGCTCAGCGGATGTCAGGAATGAGTACGCTGACAACGCAGCTGCAAAGCGATGCCCGCAAAGGATTGGTTGATACCGTAGCACAGGCGAATACCCTCTTACCCGCTTTGGCAAGCATTAATCAAAAAATTGTGAATGCTACAAGTCCTGGTAATACTGCCCCATCCGCCGATTTATTAGATGAGCGTGATCGATTATTGTCTCAATTACAGAGACTGGTAGGCGGACAAAGCTTAATTAATTCCGATGGAACTGCAACTCAGCTTGTGGCTGGCATGCCTTTAGTGGAACGTGCGATTGCAAATAAAATCACGATTAATTCTGACTTTGAACATGTGGCTCTGACATTTAATTTACAAAATGGCCCCGATAGAGGAGTCTTAACAACAGTTCAGAATCTGGACTCAGGTCAGGCTGGAGCATTATTAAAAATCGCTAATGAATTTGTTCCCAGTATAAATAGGCAGCTAGACACAATCGCCTTGGGATTGGTAAAGGTTGCTAATAGTGCGGCTCGAACACCGGCTGCAATTGCCGCGGGCACGGGCACCAGTTTGGCAATCTTTGGCTTTAAAGTTGGCTCATCTACGTATTCAAGCCTAGCCGCAACGGACCCAACCGGTGGAATCCCAGAAATAACGTCAGATGCAAGCATGACAGCAATCTACGATTCTCTGGCTAGTCCGGCTAATCTATTGACAGCAAGCGGATTAAAAGCCTCGAATTTTATTTCTATAGCACCTAGTAACTTTTTGCAATACTTTACTGGGGCTGCAGATGGGGGCGATCCACTAATTACATCGGATAAAGCCAATACTCTTCAACAGCTCAGTACCGTGTTTGCCTCTTCAGCCTCCAATTTTGTGAATGACGTAGGCGTTCAAGTCGCGACGTGGAAGAGCAATCAAAAAGCCGATTCGGTAGTTTTGACAACACTAAAAAGCCAACGGGATTCGATTTCTGGCGTTAGTCTAGATGAAGAAGCTGCAAATTTATTAAAATACCAGCAGATGTACACAGCATCGACAAAAGTATTGCAGGCCGGTAATCAGATGTTCAACACGCTTTTATCCATCATGAACTAAGGAGTAGAAAATGAGCATACGAATTAGTTCGAATCAAATGCTGGATGCAGGAACCCAGGCGATGGATAACAGCCTAGCTGATGCAACCGCATGGCAGCAAAAAATCAGTTCAGGGAAAAATTACAGCAATGTTTCGGATAATGCGTATGCAGTTTCTCGGGGCGTGAGGCTGGATTTTGATTTGAGCCGATTAACGATGTTTAAGGCAAATCAGAACTTTTTAACATCTGCCCACGCAAATGCACAAACTCAAATAAGTAGCATTATTGATGGACTCAATTCCTTAAAGCAAACATTCACCCAGTCACAAAATGGCTCCCTCAATGCTTCTAATTTTGGCGCCTTAAAGATTCAAGCGGAACAAATTCGAGATACGATTAAAAGCCAGATGGTTGCAAAAGACGCCACTGGAAATCCAATTTTTGGAGCTACGGTCAATAAGGTGCAAATTGAGCCCAATGTCATGGTTGATTCAAGTATTAGATTTTCCGATGCTTTTGGGTCTGGAGGGGGGTTAACCACCCCGAATCAATCCCAGTTGTATATCAATGTTGATCAATTTGTGACCTATTTGACAGAAAAATCGCTGGGAAATGCCACGACATTGACAGCCAGTCAGGTTGAGGCGGGCCTAAATAGCTCATTTGACCAGCTAACTATGGCACAGCAGATAAGCGGAGGGATTTCAGCGCAAGTGGACGCCTCGAAGTCGGCCATGGGGGCTTTTGGGGTTGAAATGGCCGCATCCCAGTCTGCTTTATTGGATACTAATCTGGCAGAGGCGACGGCATCTTATACTAGAGCCCAAACCTTGCTAAACGCTGCCCAGGCAATGTTTGCTAGACTGCAGCAAAGTAACTTATTTTCAAAACTCTAAACTGAGCAGATAGAAGTATGAATATCCCAATTGGGTGGATTATTGCGATGGCCTGTGCCCTGGGGGGTTATGCCCTCCATGGCGGAAATATTATGGTTCTATGGCAACCAACGGAGGTTCTGACCATTGTTGGAGCCGCTGTCGGAACCATGATTGCTGCCAACACCCCAACGAACCTCAAGAAAATGTTTTCAGCCTTGGGGGGCGCTTTTAAGACAGCAAAAAATGTAAAGCAAAAATCATTAGATCTTTTGTGCCTGATGTTTGAGATTTTGCAAAAGATCAAACGGGATGGATTAATGTCCTTGGAAGGCGACATCGAGGAGCCTGAATCAAGCCCGCTCTTTGAGAAATACCCCGATATTTTAAAAGACCATCATCTGGTCGACTTTATTACTGATTATTTGCGCATGATGCTGGGTGGATCATTGGACGTTATCCAGATCGAGAGCTTGATGGAGCAAGAGCTTGATGTGCACCATCACGAAGCCCACATCCCAGTCAACGCCGTGACCAACGTCGGCGATGGCTTGCCGGCATTCGGTATTGTGGCTGCTGTTATGGGCGTGGTACACACCATGGGCTCGATTGGCTTGCCGCCCGCTGAATTAGGAAAGTTGATTGGCGCAGCGCTAGTAGGAACCTTCTTAGGTATTTTGTTGGCCTACGCATTCGTTTCGCCGGTGGCAAAGGTACTGGAGCAAAAAGCAGAAGCCGATAGCCGTGCCTACATGGCAGTCAAAGCCATTCTGATTGCAAGTTTGAATAATTTCCCTCCTGCGGCAGCTGTGGAGTTTGGTCGTAAAGTACTCTTTAGCTACCAGCGTCCTTCATTTGCTGAGCTTGATGAGGGTACTAAAGCAGTTAAAGGAAAGTAAGCGGCATGGCTAAGAGCGACGCGCCGATTATTGTCATTAAGCGCGTTAAGAAGGGCGGACACGGGCATCACGGTGGCGCTTGGAAAATTGCCTACGCCGACTTCGTAACGGCCATGATGGCCTTCTTCCTGTTGATGTGGGTGTTAGGCTCCACAACAGCAGGCGACTTGGCTGGCATTTCCTCTTACTTCCAAAATCCAATGCGCGTCTCATTGTCTGGCGGCCAAGGCTCGGGCGATGCAACCCGCATTATTAAGGGTGGTGGTGACAACATCACTAAAACGATGGGCGAGGAGTCACGAGCCGATGCGGATACAGAGCAGCGCCGAATCAGCGACTCTTCTGTGACCGACGTTGAAAATGCCCGTAAAGACAAAACTAAAAACGAGCTGGTCCAAGAGGATATTCAGAAGAAGATTGATGCGGACCCAGAATTAAAAAACTCCAAAGGCCAAGTGTTTATGGATATTAATTCCGAAGGCTTGCGCATTCAGGTGGTGGACGAAAAGGGCAAGCCCTTATTCAGTAGCGGGGGTTCGGTTCCCAGTGTTTCTGCCCGCAGGCTATTGCGAATTATTGGAAAATCCCTACAAGAGAGTCCCAGCCCAATTCGTATTGAAGGCCATACCGACGGCACAAAATACGCCAATGGCGAAGCTGGGTATACCAACTGGGAGTTATCAACCGAACGAGCGAACGTAGCACGTCGGGAGTTAATAGCAGGTGGTTTAGATCCATCCCGCGTCGTCCAGGTCATTGGTTTTGCAAATACGGTACCCCTTAATCCAGAGGATTTAAATGATCCCCTGAATCGCCGTATTTCCATCACGGTATTAAATAAAAAACCAAAGCAAGAAGGCAAGCCGCTCACAAGGCCACTAGAGAAGTTGCCAGAGGGTGTTCCAAAAGGGGCCCAAGAGATACCGGTTAATCTGCGTGCCCCGGCTCAATTCTTATCGAAAGATAATGCCCCAAACTCACCAGCCATGGAGATACCGCCTAAGGTAACCCCACCTCCAAGCAAGTCAGCGAGGTAGCGCCTTGTTCAGACTGTATGGCTTAGCCCTTCTCATCGGAGCGTCGATTTGCAGTTCGGCATACGCCTCAGAAAGTAAGTCGCAGGCCTCAAGTGCGCCTGCAAAAGCCCAGCAGTCAGCCACATCAAATGCCGGCTCAGAGCCCTTTGTGGGACCCGCCAGCGAATCAAAAAAACTGTATCGACGGTATAAGCGGGCTTATGACAAAACGGTGGTGGCAATTGCCTGCGTACGTGATCCAAAATGCATCGAGCCCGAAGATGAAGTGTTGCGCCATAGCAAAGAAGCCTTAAGAATATTGCAGAAGCTGGACGCGTTAGCGGCAGAGGGTGATGTTCAAGCAAACTACTATCGGGGTTTAATTGCGTATGAGCGTGGGCGTTACTACGATACTCAAGCGTCAGTAATCACCCATCCCGATTTCGTTTTGAGTGCAACCGTGTATCGGCGCTATTCCAGAGAGCAGTTATTGCTGGCAGAAAAGTACTTTAGTGTGCCCGCTAAATTGAATAATCCCTTTGCCTGCCGCTATATGGGCGATATTTACAGTTCGACCATTTTGGGGCAGCCGCGCAAAGATAAGGCAACAAACTATTACTACACTGCAGCCATCGGATTTATTGACCAAGGCAATAAAATTGAAGGTGCGAAGATGTATACCGCTATGAAAGAGAATGCCAATCCTGCGGATCCTCGGATTGTGAAAGTCTATGCTAAATTGCACAATGAAGAGCCCGTTGCGAGCTGGAGAAAATTGCCCAACGATATCGTGCAAAAAATTCCCCCCAAAAAATCACAAGAAACATTAAATTAGTATCTACCGGAGATCATGCGATCATGAATGCAAAAATTGAACTGCTGACAAGGTTCCTAAAAAAACTCTTGTTCTGGTTGATTTTCCCGTTGTTTGTACTTATTGCCTCTTTTGCCTTGGGTGAGCAATTTGAGGTGGGCCGCTTATCTGCCATTGCCAGCTGCGAAGGCAGTGTCAACAATCCAGCATGCATACGTAGCAAGGGATATTTGGCGAATGCACCGTATTACCCTGACTTGACGCGCCGCTATTTTGCTTCTTATGCACGAATGATTGGCGGGGATCTTGGTGCAAGTTATCGGGTAGAGCCACAGCTGCCTGCGCTAAATTTAAAAAAGGCAAATGAAGGTGCCGAAGAAGATCTGGATGATGCTGAAGAGCAAAAATCGAGCCCAACGAAAGACAAGTTACCTCCTGCTAAGAAGTAGAGCCTAGGTAGACCGTGTTAGCAGCTATGAGAATTAGCAGTTGGCATACTGTTTTTCGTTTGCAATTAGTATTTCTGGCATGCCTTGCTTTGCTGGCCTGCTCAGATTATCAGCGTGCCCGTTCCGCCTACGAGGCTGGTCAATACACCAAGGCATTGCAGATTTTTGAGCAGCTCTCGGAGGCAGGCAATAGCCAAGCGCAATACGACCTATCGCAGATGTATTTCCAAGGCATTGGAACCCCCAAGAGTATTGAGCAGGGTTGGATGTGGATGAACCGCGCTGCTGATAAAGGCAACATCCAGGCGATGCTGGAGTTGGGTGTTCGTTATCAAGCGAGCAGTAGCCTAGAAAATGGCGAAGAGATGGCTTTTATATGGTTTCAGAAAGCCGCCATGGCCGGCAGTTCCGTTGGGCAATATAACCTGGCCCGGCTTTATGAATCTGGAAAGCAGATCCCGGTCGACTTGGTACAAGCGTATGTTTGGATGACCCTGTCCAATAAAAGCGGTAATCCAACTGCAGCGCCTGAGGCGAGGGCGCTCAAGGCAAGGCTAAGTCCGGACGAGCTAGCCAGTGCCAGCCAGATGATTCAGGAGTTAAAAAAGACCCTGCCTTAAGCTTCTCGATGTCCGGTAGCCAAATCGTTTATCCTCGAGCTTGAACCACTACCGATACGGGGTGCGCATTGGCGGCATCGGATGACAATTCGCAAGAAAAAGAGCTAGAACCGAGTGAGCAGCGAATCTTACGCGCTCGTGAGCAGGGTCAGCTTCCGCAATCAAGGGATATCGCAACCTTTGCCTTGTTAACGGTTTTTATTATCTTTTTAATCGCTGCTGGACCCCTACTGCTCCAGCAGTTAGTACTAATAACCAAAGCTAGTTTTGTATTTGCTGAGCCAGCAAAGTTAATTGATCATATTCAAGAGTGGTTCGGTGGACCTTTGGTCGTAGTGCTGATTTTGCTGGCTTTAATTTTTGTGCCGGTGTGGTTGGTGGGCTTATTGGCACCCCTGTTCTTGGTCAACTTTCGGGCTTATTACGCGCCGATGTTTAAGTTGGAACGACTGGACTTTATTGCCGGATTTGGGCGAATGGTTTCCCTAAATGCGCTAGCAGAATTAGTTAAAAACATTGTTAAGACAGCGCTCATACTGGGTATCGGTATCGCTTATTTAGCAGGGCTGTTTGCTTATATTCGTACGATCGTAAGTCAGGATTTTGATTCAGCGCTAATCCACACCATCTATTTAATCTTGGGTGGTTTTTTGCTGTTGATGGCACCGCTATTGCTGATCGCCATTGGCGATGGGCTGTTTCAATGGTTTAATTTCCGCAAAGAAATTCGGATGAGTCCCGAAGAAATGAAGCAGGAAATGAAGGAGTCAGAAGGCTCTCCTGAGGTAAAGCAACGTTTGCGCCAGCGACAGCGGCAAATTGCCTCTTCGCGCATGATGTCGGCGATTGAGCGGGCAGATGTAGTTTTGGCTAACCCAGAACATTATTCGGTTGCGCTACGTTATGACATCCAAACCATGTCTGCTCCGATTGTGATTGCAAAAGGAGCGGATCAAATTGCCTTACGAATTCAGGAGGTAGCACGGGAGCATGATGTGCCGATTGCACAGATTCCACCGCTAGCACGTTACCTTTATAGCCAGCTGGAAATAGGCGAAGCGATACCCATGTCTTTATTTGAGGCTATTGCCAAGATATTGGCATGGGCATACGACGTTAAGGAGTCTGGAGGGGTCGCAGTTGAGATGCCCGAGATCAGTTTCATACCCGAGCAACTCAGGCCAGGAAAAGCCTTGCTTTAATTCATTACGCTTTTGGCAAATGTGCTTCCCACATCTTCAGGGAAGTAATAAATCAACATCAGTTCATTGCGGTTATTAAGACTACGACCAATTTGAAAGGCGACTTGACCGCCCGCAAAAATATAGGTTTTGGATTTGCGAATGCCTGCGGCAAAAGCACTTTCTTGTCCCTCAGAGGGGGTGTAATCAAGGCCATATTTGATGGTGAAACGCTCAATGATGGTATCAGCCACATCTTTGTTGAAGTAGCCCAATTCTTTCTTCATTAGCACTAGGCGACCAGCCTCGTTGTAGATTAGCCAGATTGCCTCTTCTTTACCATCCGTTTTGATTTTGCAACTAAAGGAGAGTTCGTACGCAGTACAGCCAAACTTATCTTTAGCATCTTCCCGTGTGGTGTTGAATGGAATCGTTGCGTAATCTTCCATTGGCAGCTTTACAACCTTGGTATCGGGTAACCAAATCTCTGTTTTTGCTTGCTCCTCATTCTTCCCACAGGCGGAAAGAATGGTTACGAGGGCACACAGCGTAAGTATTTTGACGGAAAGGAATCGCACGACCATAAGCTCTCTCGATAAAGCGAAGATTAAAGAACTGCTATGGAATTACTATACTCGATCTTGAATAATTCGCGCGAAGCGTTTTGAGGTAATGCCTGATTTACCAATACGCACTTGGCGGTGCATAGACTAAGATTTTGGCGGGATTCAGGTAGTTTTTATTTTGGTGAATTTCATAATGCAGGTGGGGGCCGGTGGAGCGGCCGGTTGAACCTGATTCTGCAATCACTTGGCCGCGGACAATCGCTTGGCCTGGCTTGACCAAAAGTTTGCTGTTGTGCGCGTATTTTGAAACAAAGCCTTCGCCATGGGCAATCTCAATGAACTTTCCATAGGCAGGATCAACCCCAGCTTTCACTACCTCACCATCCCCTGCGGCAATGATGGGTGTCCCAGTGGGGGTTATAAAGTCGATCCCAGAATGTTGGGCTAATTGCTTTGTGAACGGATCAATTCGTACGCCAAAATTGCTGGTCATACCCAATCGGGCATCAATTGGGGGACCAATTGGCAGCGTTCGAAGCCATTGATACTGCTTCAGCCATTCAGGCTCAAGCTTAGTAAATACCTCAATCATCTCCGAGGCTTTGCCAACCGACTCTTCGAGGTTTTCAGCAAGGGTCTTGGTATGTTCGTACTTAAAGCTGAGTGGCTTAAGCGGACCGCCTAAATTGGTGGACTCCGAGAACTTATTTTTGACAGTGTAGGGCGTTGAGATGGCGAGGTAGCGGTCTTTGATCGACCTTAACTCATTGAAGTGCAGCGATGCTTTAGCCAGTTGATCTTGGGCATTTTTGAGTTGCTTGGTATACCGTTGATCCAGTGCCATGCGCTCTTTAACCGTTACCACCCCACTCACTTCCCTAGCAAAGTCGGGGTTTACTTCTAAGGCAATGTGGATGCCGGTAGAAAAGATCAAAATTCCGAGCAACAAAAACGAGCCGCAAACCAAGATCCCCAAGCGAACAAGCCGTTCTTTGGTGATGTTGATTTGCTTAATGGCCCCGGTAGAGCCAGATACCCAAAATAGTTGCATGTAGCAAGTCTAAGTAATTGATTTTATTTGGACAAAATTAGTAATTCCATGAATTTTAAGGCATATAATTCAATTTTCAAACCCGATTCTAACCCTAAATATTGGTCTGTGATTTCCTTTAAGCGCCCATTCAAAACCCCCTTGGGAATCCAGTTTTTGGTGTGCTCGGCTCTGTTTTTAGCGGCATGCCCTGGGCACGCCGCAATTTTGGGTCAAATGCCCGTTCATGGGGATGTGATGTACATCACTAACGAGCCGTGTACCGCTGAAAATGGCCGAGTAGAGCCGAACTGGTTTTTCTCGTATTCAGTCAATTCCCTGGGATCCGTTACTCGCAGTTGTTATGTGCTCCACAACGACCAAGTCTGGATTAAAGGCCCTTATGGCGCCGAATCCACCTTTCCAATGAGTTTCTTTAAAAAGCCGGCAGCAGGAACCAGTCAGACCGAGCAGGGCTCAGCCGTTCAGCAGTAGACCCTTAGACCGCCTACTTTTGGGGGGTAGGTGGTTTACAAAAAAATTCGTAGAGTACGTAGCTCATGGTGTCGGGAATAACCCGCTCCCATGCCGAGCCGGAGGTATCGAACTGCTCAACGCTAACGCCGGAGCCTCCTGGCCCAGAGTAATAGCCAATGTAGAACTGCTTGTAGCTTTCATAGCCCACCCTGCAAAAATAGGAAATATCCTGAATAACCGACTGGGTAGGCGCCCCGTTGGGAGCCGATAATGCCTCTGCATAACTGATCATTTGCCAAGTGCTCACTTCGCTATTGGCGTTATCCCTTACGGTCTTGCTGTCTTCATAGTAGTAAGCATTTCCAACGTTATCGTTTGAAATGAAAACCCATCCTGCGAGCGCTGGATTAAATGGGCTGATCAAAAAAACCGTTAAACCTATAACAAGGGATTTTTTGAGAGTGGCTGACATGGTTAGGCTCGCATTAAAAATGTAGAAATTGTTATCAAAAAATGCATTTTAAAGCCCAAATCTGCAGATCAACTGGTAGAATTGTGCGCATATAAACGATTGACATTTCGCGCTAAGGAGTGCTAAGTATGGCTGAAGCAAATCAACTGGGTTGTTTATTTGTTGGTGAGGGTGTAGTCCTTAAGGGCAACTTTCAAGTACCGGACATTGCCTCCATTTCAGGGGTTATTGAAGGTGAACTAACGGCCAAACAAATTCTCATCGAGGCAACTGGAGTTGTGCATGGCAAACTTTCCGGCGAATCCATCGATATACGCGGCGAGGCAAACGAGTCCGTATCTTCAACGCGCAGTTTAATTATTCGCTCTACTGGAAAAGTCACCGGCTCAATTCATTACTCTGAAATCGAGATTGAAAAAGGCGGTCACTTGCATGGTGACTTGCACAACATTAACCCACATTCTTAATCTATTTTGGTTGAATAACGATGTCTATCTTTTCAAAAAATTCACCCCCAGATAATGGCGATGACAAAATCGCAAATGAACAGGTTGATGATTATTCTGAACCTGCATCCGTCTCCACCGAAGATCAGGCAGCCGCTTACGAGTCAATGGTTCGCAATGAGCTTGCAAGTCGCCCAGGAATTGCAAAGCCGTCGATTATTAGTGAAGGTTTTACGTTTGAAGGCACGATTACGTCTGATGGCGTCCTCAATATCGCTGGTACGGTGCGTGGGAAAGTGACTGCAAAGTCGGTACTGATCGATGCCAGCGGTCAGGTTGAAGGTGAGCTAAATTCGGAACAGCTGGTAATTAAAGGCCAGCTCAAGGGTGAAGTGAATTGCGATGACCTCAATATCGGCCCTCTTGCCCGTGTTGATGGAGCCATTAGTTACAAATACATCCATATACAGCGTGGCAGCAAGGTATCTGGAAAGTTTATTAAGAACTAGTGATACTAGTCTGACATGGCGTTCAAGCAAAGTCATGCAATCCGGTTGTTGGATCCTTCAAGAGAGACGTTTGGATCCATCATCGGGCCGGATTTAGAGATATACGGAAGAATCGTAGCTACTAAGAGCCTGCGAATTGATGGCACGATTATTGGTGATGTCGAGACGAAGTACGGCGCTGACGTTTGCATTGCGCTGGGTAGGACGGGCTTAGTGCAGGGTAACATTTCAGGTGTGCGTGTATTGGTTGCGGGACGCGTTGAGGGTAATGTGCGTGCATCCGAGCGCGTTGAATTGCATAGTGGTGCCGATGTCCATGGGGATATCGTCTATGCCCAGATTGGCATAGAGCACGGCGCGCGCCTAAGCGGCAAGCTGTCCAAGATCAGTGAAAAAGATTCCTCCACCAGCACCGATTCAGAATTGCCTTAACCACTGCATAGCGCCCAACCATGAATACGCAATTAAATGAGCCTATTAAGATACTGATCACTAATCAAAAGGGTGGGGTAGGTAAGAGCACGATTGCGGCGAACTTGGCTGCCTATTTTGCGCTTCAAGAGGGTGTACAAGTTTCTCTGATTGATTTTGATAAGCAGGGGTCTTCATCCCGCTGGACTAAGAAGGCCCCAGATATTGGCGTTCGAGTGCACTGCGCAGAAATCAATTACGAAAACCCGGGCATTGCCTTATTGAGCGCTCGGGCAGCGGTACGTAAATACTCCTTAGGGACGCAAATTAGCATTTCTGATCTGACGTGGCATCCAACATTGTCTGACGACTTTATGCTCGACTTTGATATCGTATTAGTGCCGAGCTCAGCCTCCAAGTTTGAGATGGCCAGCACAGAAATTTTTATTCTGGAGTACGCGCAACAGCGGATGGCTCGACTAGCAATCAATAAGCAATTTATTTTGGTTGTTCCTAGCAGGGTAGAGCCGGGCTATGCTGCCCATGGCGCATTTACCAATTTGGATTTTTTAATGAATTGCCACATTACACCACCGATTCATCGAGCAGCCGATCTGGATAGTTATGTGTATGAGGATTTTCTTTGTGTTGGCTCCAATCAAGCGCTGGCTGAAAACTTTTGTAATTTCGGAAAATTCCTAACTAAAAAAGTTGAAGAAAGAGTGGCGATTAGAAAGTCACTCTCCTTAACCGGAACATCACTGAATCGCGAGATTATAAAAAAGGTAAGCGTATTGGATGACTACCGAGAGCGTGCCAAGGAATTGGGGATCTATGGCGGATATGCTGCAAAGCCATTAACAGAAAGACGGCAGCCATCCTCTTTTGACGCCGACCCTGCTGCCCCACGAGAGCGCCGTTTTATTCCAGCATTCTTGCGCCGATCGAAGTAATGCAGGCCAATTAACTCACATTGATACGTAAGAAATGCTATGACCGACCCTACACGAAACGATATTTTTGAAGATGCCAATGGGGTGCAAATTGCTGTCAAGCAAGTGTATCCACCCAATGCCCTCGGTGTTGCTTTGGTTGAGTACAAGAATTTAAGTGACTCCAATCTTCGTTTTATGCCCAAAGAGCAATTCTTAGAATATTTTCATTGGGTCGGTAACTTCGGGACTACGGATACCTTTGTAAAGGTGGTGATGCAAAAAGCAGAGCAGTTGCAACAAGAAGGGGAGCCTGAGAGCGAGGGTACCCCCTCTGCGGAGCCAAAAGCCGATGAAGTGGTTAAGCCGGTTCAGGACGATGAGATCAGGAGCGCCGCACCCACCCGCTCCTCTTAAGAAATGTAGGTAAAATTTATCGGCTTCTTCTGGAATAAGCCGGAGGAGTAAAAAAGCATACCGCAGTGATCCAAGGAATTTATATGCACGATGTTTCTCAAAAAACGCAATCGCTGGGGCTCATTGCAAAGGTTGCTGCACTCCTCTGCGGAGTAGCCTTGGTGGTTGCATCCATTTACCCCGAGGACTCGCCCTTTAAAAATACCGATTTAACCGATTTTGCTCACGATCAATTCACCCTTTTGTTGCAATTAAAGTGGTTAATCGGTGTCTTATTAATTGCATTTGGCCTGTTATACCGCCCCCGAACATTGCCGTCAGTCACAACATATTCTGGTGCACGTGATTTGAATCAGGATGCATATAAGTTGTATTTGCTAACTAAATATCGCATTGAAAAAAATACAGTTCTCGATCAAATTGCTTGCCATGAGCGCTTGTTCCCCAATGCAGCAGAGGCGCTTATTTTTGCCCATGGGCTTGAGTGCCCAAGTAAAGGTGTTGAGCCGCTTACCCTCTTAGATGTTAGTCCGTTGTCGGCAGCGGTTAATGACAATCCCACTCCGATCAATCGGCTTGAAACTGCAACCAGTGAGGCCGCGCCAATCAAAGCAGCTGATGTGGGATTAGAGGCCCAGCCAGTTGAAAAAAGCAATCGCCTACCTTTGGTTTTTATCCTACTTCTATTTGCGCTGGTGATTGGTGGGATTTATTATGCAAAAACGCAAAGCAAAAAAGAAGAAACGGTTCCCGTTGCCGGCCCAATTACTCAGATCAATAGCGATCAAGTGGCTCCGAATAGTGCGCCAGTAGCGCCAGTTCCCCCGACTGAGGCACCCGTTGAGGCTGCCGTAAAGCCGGCTAGCGTGCCGATTAATGAGCGGTGGATTGGTACATGGGCGGCCCAGGACAATAAGCTTAAATTGGTCATTACTGCCTCACAATTTAAGTACGGAAACGATGACTTTGCTTGGGCGGGCGTAAGGCCGAAGGGCGTGATTCAATGTTGCCCTGCCTTTTATGAGGGATCGACTTCTAAAACGGATTTATTGCAACGCGTTCAGCAACAAGCTCCGACTGCAGGGACACAGGCCGATCAACAAAAGACATTCGAGATCATTAAGGGATTAAGCGAAGGTAACTTTAAGAGAATTGTTTTAGCAGATCCGCTCCTGCGTACATATTTTTTCATCTACGATCAAAATTTCATTTATCGTATCAATCGAGATCTTGGCGATAACGCGAGTGTTGTAGTTGAACAATTTAAAAGATCAGAATGAGTTCAGCGGCAGACTCTAGCACTGGACAGCCTGCTAAGTTGCAGCCTTATGAGCAGCTGCGCTTGTTGCGTGAGCAAACCCACGTTAAGACAATTACGAAAGAAATTGTAGGTCGCCAGTGCATTTTCTTTTACAGCAAAAACTGGATTTTTGACTACTCCCTGGATAGCACCGATAAGCCATGGGATATCACTAAGCAAGTTTATTTTCGTAATGCCAGAAAGCACAAAGCCTTAGCGTTTGCTTTGCCGTACATCGTTATTGAGCTTGCATTCCTCGACTCGCCACGTTTTTTAAGGGCAATTGTTACGTATGGAGAGGAGATTACTAAGATGATTGGCTCTATGGATCATTTTATTAAGAGAGAAGAGGGTATCCGCGCTTGGGTTGAGCAGCCCGACTTTAATTGGCAGCCATCGAGTATTGTTGATTTATCGAATCAAATCCTAGAAGAAAATAGCCGTTTTGGCGGCATTCAGTTTTATCAATACCATGAGCCTTTTCATGCTAAATTAAATGGCACATGGGAAGTGATTACGGTTTAAACCATGCAGAACGAAAACTTTTATCAAGCAGAGGAATTTTTAAAGCTAGGCCTTTATCCTCAGGCATTTGAGGCCTTTATGTCGCTTGAAGTAGGAGCGTTAGACCCTACCTTTTTAAAGCCCTGCATGATGGCCCTTGCAAATCAGCTTAACCAAGGTCAGTTAGCAACGCTATATGATGAGCTAGAGCGCGAGGTACGGCGCAAGAATGCGCAGGCAACGTACAATTTTGGCGTTGTTAAGAGCCATGTAGGGGACATTCCGAAAGCCACTTCCCTATTGCAAGCAGCCATGGATTTAGGTGTTCCAGAGGCCAGAGGCGCGTTAAGTCGCCTATTAATGCGTTAAGCATCCCCTTTCGATTTTTTCGTAATAAGCACCTAGGAATACAGAGTGCGCGGTCATATTGAGCTCGCCCTCAGGCAATCTTTGCAATTAATTTAATGCCTTCGATTGCGTATTTGAAGTCAGTCTTAACTTATTCTCCCATCCTATTGAAACCATTGACTAAATTTAGTCCATTCGCTCTATAGCCCCGCTATACCCGCATAGTTAATTCAGATTTTGTATATAAATCATGGGGTTGGGGTTAAATTTCATGAGGTAAGAAATGGCTGGATATGGCTTCTCAATCTCGCCAACTCGGCTTAGGATAGTTTCATCTACCTAAACCGCGGGGTGATGATGAATCAATCTAAAACAAGAGGGGAAGCTGCTTTCCGTTCTGAGAGCTTTGTGGAGTTGTGCATCAATGATTTAGTCAGGGAGTCGGTCACTTGGCCCGATCAAGCTAAATCAGGTTTAGGGTTTTCTGAGCCCCTGCCAAATGTCATACATCGCCCGCAAGCAGTTCCTGAACTGCATTAACAGCCAGGCGAAATACACCGACTAGTTGTAGCCACAGGGGTAGAGTTGAGCTAGCTTTTTCAACAAAATTCCATCAATGTCCATTGCCTCTCGATTTGGCCTACCGACTGGAATGTCTTTTATGCCTAGGACAATAATTTCTTTGTAGTCGACAACCGTTAATTTTAGGAACGGCGGCAAGCAAAACAGAGGTGGCGTTTTATTTTGGATAAGCGCGTTATTTGCAGCGCTCAGTCCGCTGGCAAGGCCGACGATGTAGGTATCCGTATTTTGGGACTTATTTTTTTCTTCGAATTCAGCGATCGATAGGCTGGCAAAGGCGTTTTGCGAGAGGAGGAGCAAGCAAGTAAAAAAATTGATGAATTTCATGATGAGATTAATTGATCCGTATAAGCTAATGTAACAGAATCTTCTATTAATGCGGCCTATTTCTTTGGCATACTAGCGTACAGAAAAGACAATTTAATTAGGGCATGTATCGTGGATATTGAGTGGGATTATTGGTCTTCAAAGCCGTATGTATACACATGGCAGGCAGCCGCTTTGGTGCAGGGCTTAAATCCAAAGAAAATTAAGTTTCCAGTGCGCGATGCCGCAGGCGAGTTGCATTTCGATCGAAGCAATTTCGGTGGAGAATATCCTGAGTTTAAGGTGAAGCTAGACCTCGTCATTGAGCATGCATGGATCCAAAATTTTTCAGCTCAAAACATGCGTGTAGACTTTAAGCGATTTTTGTATTGGGCGCATCACACCCAAAAATGGTCGATGCCCCCCGATCTATTAATTATTGCTCAAGGCCTCAATTTAGATGCACTTGCAGACGAAGCGGATGAGGTTGATGGTGGTTTAAAGGATGAGCGAAATTCCCTTCAATTAATTTGGGCGTTAAGGCAGCTGTTAAATGAGCATCAGTATGGAAAAACCGACCGGGAATTGATTTACTATCTTTCAAAAATCTACCCAGATCACCCTGCTTTTAAACGCCCAGTATTGGAAATGAAGTTTGCTGAAGCCAAGGTGGCAAGCGATAGTTAGATTCGGCTGATCACAATGAGGCTCTTTCGGTGCAACACCTCAATTAAGTATCGATTTGAGCCCGTTTCGGCCTTAATACTGCTTAGCTAGGACCTTGTCGATGGTCTTGCCGTCCATATCAACAATCTCGAGTTTCCAGCCAGCCCATTCGACTACATCGCCGGTATTTGGGATCTTTCCACTTAAGAGCATCATCAATCCGCTAAGGGTGTGGTAGCGCCCCAAATCTTCTTCTGGTACTGAGTCGAGCTCGAGCGAGTCTTTGAATTCGGGAATCGGAATGTGACCATCAAATAACCATGAACCATCCTCACGCTTAATCGCCCATGATTCTTCTGGGTCGTTAGTCGAGAACTCACCGGTTATCGATTCAATTAAGTCTTGTAGAGTGATGAGGCCCATAACCTCACCATATTCATCAATCACAAATGCCATTTGATTGTGCGAGGATTTAAAGTTCTCGAGTAGCTCTAGTCCAGTCAGTGTTTCAGGCACAAATAAAGGTGCTTGCAAGCCATTCTCAAGGGTTTTTTCCCCGCCTTTGGCCACCGATGCGAGCATCTTGCGTGCATTGAGTATGCCCAGGATGTTATCCAGACCGCCCTTGACGACCGGAAAGCGAGCATGCTCCGATGAATCAATTAAATCAATTGATTCTGCAAATGTGTTTTCAACATCCAAGTAAACAATATCCGCACGTGGCACCATCAGCGAGACAATTTGACGGTCATCGAGGCGAAAGACGTTGCGCAGCATATTGTGTTCATTCACCTCAATGAGGCCGGCGCTAGTACCTTCTTCGAGCACTGCATGGATTTCTTCTTCGGTCACCTCATTGTTGCTGTGATCTTTAATGCCCAGCACCTTCAGTATAAAATTAGTCGAAACCGTTAACAAAATCACAAATGGTTTAGAAATAAACGCCAGTGCAGAAATAGGTTTGGCAATATAGCGGGCAATCCGCTCAGGATTGTTTTGGGCAATGCGCTTAGGTACTAGCTCTCCGATCACAATCGAGAGGTAGGTGATAACCGCAACTACAACACCCAAAGAAAGCCAGTCGGCATATTTGGGGTCCATGCCTTCTGAAGCCAGCAGATGGGACATAGGTATTGCGATAGCAGATTCACCGACGACGCCGCTCAGCACGCCAATCGATGTAATACCGATCTGAATTGTTGAAAGAAATTTGGTGGGGTTCTCGCCGAGCTCGACAGCTACCTTGGCCTCATCGTCGCCGCGATCAATTAACTTTTGGAGTTTTGCTTTTCTGCTCGTAACCAGAGCAATTTCGGACATGGCAAACAAGCCATTGAGGAGGATTAGTCCAATTAGTATTACGACTTCCATATAGTGGTGCAAAAGCACCTGGGCTGTTGAGAAGCGATCATCATATCAAAAAAGCGTGACGCTGATGGGTATTCCTTGGTGCGGGCTTAAGCCCTGAATTTAAAGGAATAAAGCCACGTAAGCTCCAATGGTTCAGGCGATCGATTCACCGCTAGAGCGCTGAATCCATGTGGGAAGGGCTCATTCAGCTCTTTCAGTACAGTCTTCGGGCTGAAGAGTTGCCATTGGGTGGGATAATAGGCCTTTAGTCTTCTATTTAACGCAGCGGCCTGCTATTAAGTCTGCTGTTTTGAGTTGACCCAATATTAGATTGACAGTAAATAACCATGGCGATGCCTGACCCCCTTATTGAAGTTGATCGCGCGATTTCGGAAATACGCCGCGGTGCCGTAGTGCGTGTTTACGATGAGCGCAGTAGCCTGTTAATGCTGGCTGTAGATGCTTTATCTGCAGATTGTTTAAATCTATTAGTTCAGTCGGGAAGCGCAGCGCCCAAGTTAGTCATGACTGGTACGCGTATGAATGTGTTGGGTATCGATAAATCAGATCGTCCAGTGAGCGTGCTCTCGCACCCTGAAGGCATCTCACTCGACTTAATCGAGTATTTGGCTAACCCCCTTTCAGCATCGATGACGCCCCCCACTATGGCAAGCTTAGTGGTGAAGGATGCGGATGCTTTAGAGCAGTCGTGCGTCACTTTGGCAAAGCTAGCGCGACTCTTGCCTGCTGCGCTGATCGTTGAGGCTGGCGCAACTGTAGCTGCAGATATTCCTGCGGTACAGGCCAGCTCGATCCAATCGTATATGACGGTTGCAGCGCATTCATTAACGCAGGTGAGCGAAGCACGTGTGCCTTTAGAAAATGCTGAAAACGCTCGGGTACTTGCTTTCCGTCCGCGCGATGGCGGCATAGAGCATCTGGCCATCATCGTTGGCGACCTTAATCCGGCTGAGCCGGTATTGGTGCGGCTCCATTCCGAATGCTTTACCGGCGATTTAGTTGGCTCTTTGCGCTGCGATTGTGGCAATCAATTACGCGGTGCGATTGGCGAAATGGCTGTGGCCGGTAGCGGTATTTTGCTGTACATGGCGCAAGAAGGGCGGGGTATTGGCCTCGTCAATAAACTGCGTGCCTATCAATTACAAGATGCCGGCTTTGATACGGTTGATGCTAATTTACAGCTCGGCTTTGACTCGGACGAACGAAACTATCTACCAGCGGCGCAGATCTTGCGCTTGCTTGGCGTTAGCCGCGTGAAGTTGATGACCAACAATCCTGCGAAAGTCACCGCTCTAAGAAATTGTGGCATCGAAGTCGTTGAGCGGGTGCCGCACATTTACCCCTCAAATCAACATAATGACGCCTACTTGAAGGTGAAGGCTAAAAAAAGCGGCCATCTTTTTTGAGTTGCCCTTAGGGTAATCGGACCGTAATTTAATCTAGGTAAACAGCGCACTTTTAGTGGAATTACCCCCATGGAAATCAAAGTCAACTTTCTCGATAAGCTTCGGCTTGAAGCCAAATTTGACGATTTCACTGTCATTGCCGATCAGTCGATTCGGTATAAGGGTGATGGCTCTGCTCCTGGGCCATTCGATTACTTTTTAGCTTCCTCTGCCTTGTGCGCAGCGTATTTTGTGAAGTTGTATTGCGATGCGCGCGGTATCTCCACTGAGAATATCCGCCTTTCACAAAACAATATTGTGGATCCGGAGAATCGGTATCTGCAGATTTTCAAGATTCAGATTGAATTGCCGGCGGACATGTCCGCCAAAGACCGGCAAGGTATTTTGCGATCGATTGATCGGTGTACCGTTAAGAAAGTAGTGCAAGCTGGCCCTGAGTTTGTGATTGAGGAAGTCGAAAACTTGGATGCCGATGCGCAGGCCTTATTGGCCCCCAATACCGGAGTGGATGGAAAGACCTACATTGCAGGCAAGGACTTGCCGCTAGAGCAAACCATTGCCAATATGTCGACGGTACTGTCGAACCTCGGAATCAAGATCGAGATTGCCTCCTGGCGCAACCTCATCCCGAATGTCTGGTCTTTACATATTCGGGATGCGCATTCGCCCATGTGTTTTACCAATGGCAAGGGGGCCTCGAAAGAAAGTGCGCTGGCTTCCGCCTTGGGTGAGTACATTGAGCGACTGAGTAATAACCATTTCTATGCAGGTGCGTATTGGGGCGAGGACATTGCCAATGCGGCATTTGTGCATTACCCCCATGAGCGCTGGTTTAAGTCTGGCAAGAAAGACGCTTTACCCCCAGAGTTACTCGATGAGTACTGCCGGCAGATTTACAACCCCGATGGTGAGTTACGCGCATCCCATCTGATCGATACCAACTCCGGTAATAGGGAGCGGGGTATATGCGCTCTGCCATTTGTGCGCCAGTCCGATCAAGAAGTGGTGTACTTTCCGGTGAATTTGATTGAGAACCTGTTTGTCAGTAATGGCATGAGCGCTGGCAATACATTGGCAGAGGCCCAGGTACAGTGCCTATCTGAAATTTTCGAACGCGCAGTCAAACGCGACATCATTGAACGTGAAATTGCCTTGCCTGATGTGCCCCAAGCAGTCTTGGATCAATATCCGCATATCCTGGCGGGCATAAAAGCATTGGAAGAGCAGGGCTTTCCGGTTTTAGTCAAGGATGCCTCACTGGGCGGGGTCTATCCAGTGATGTGTGTGACCTTAATGAACCCGCGTACCGGCGGTGTATTTGCATCGTTTGGTGCCCATCCTAGCTTTGAAGTCGCGCTCGAGCGCAGCTTGACCGAGTTACTGCAAGGCCGTAGTTTTGAGGGCCTCAATGATTTGCCGCCGCCGACATTCGTGAGCGAAGCGGTGACCGAACCGAATAATTTTGTAGAGCATTTCATTGACTCCAGTGGTATCGTGTCTTGGCGTTTCTTTAGCGCTAAATCAGACTACGCCTTCGTGGAGTGGGACTTTACTAGCAAAGGCACTAAGACCAATGCAGAAGAAGCTGAAACCTTATTTGGCATTCTGAAGAACATCAATAAAGAGTCCTATGTAGCAGTGTATGACCAGCTTGGTGCAACCGCATGCAGAATCCTGGTGCCTGGCTACTCCGAGGTCTACCCCATCGAAGACCTGATTTGGGATAACACCAATAAGGCACTTTTATTTCGCGAGGACATATTAAATTTACTGAGCTTGGACGATGCCAGCCTAGCGGATTTACTCGATCGCTTAGAAAATAATGAGCTCGATGAGTATGGCGATATCGCAACACTGATTGGTATCGAGTTTGATGAAAACACCGTCTGGGGTCAATTGACGGTATTGGAGTTAAAGCTATTAATTCATCTGGCGTTGAAGCAATGGGATGAGGCGCAGGAATTGGTGGGAGCCTTCTTGCAATACAACGACAACACCGTAGAGCGTAAGCTGTTTTATCAAGCCCTCGATGCCGCACTGGCCATCCATCTGGATGACGAATTAACCATGAGCAACTACACCCATAATCTGCGCCGAATGTTTGGCGATGACAAAATGGATGCAGTACTGGGCTCGATCGATGGCAGTGTGCGTTTCTATGGCTTGACGCCCACCAGCCTGAAATTAGAAGGGCTTGATCGTCACCAGCGTTTGCTAGATAGCTTGAAGAAATTACATCGAGCCAGATCCGGAGTTACTTAGCATTTTATCCTCAATTGATTAATACGACACCCCCTCGATCCATTAGCCCTAATCTAGCTTCGCTATTGATTGTGATTGCGGAGCTGATGGGTACCTCGCTGTGGTTTTCCATCAATGGGGTCGCTGACAATTTAATTGATTCATGGAATATCAATCTTGCTGGTATCGGCATACTGACTAATGCGGTGCAACTCGGTTTTGTGGCGGGTACCCTCGTCTTTGCCTTAAGCGGGATTGCCGATCGATTTAAGCCCAGCCATCTTTTTGCAGCCTGTGCCTTGCTTGGGGCCTTGTTTAATGGCGCATTTGCTTTATTGGCGGATAGTCTTTGGATCGGGTCTTGCTTACGCTTCTTGGTTGGAATTTGTTTGGCCGGTATCTATCCCATTGGTATGAAACTCATCATGACCTGGCACCCCCAAAAAGCGAGCTCGCGGATTGCCCAGTTGGTCGGAATGCTCACAATCGGAACGGCGATTCCGCACGCTACCCGCTACTTCGGTGTGGATTGGCCTTGGCAAGAGGTTATTCTGCTGTCCTCTTTCCTTGCTCTTGTTGCCATGGGGCTGATTTTCTGGCTCGGCGATGGCCCCCACCTCAAATTAGGCAGTGCTGCACGGGTCAAACTCAGCGGCTTTCGTGAGCTCTTTGCTATTGCGGAATACCGTCGCTCTGCCTTGGGGTATTTCGGCCATATGTGGGAGCTCTATGCATTCTGGGCGCTGGTGCCATTTCTGATTGCGAGCAGCTACTCAGTTCAAAATCCCATCAACTTATCGGGACTCGCATTCGCTGTCATTGGGATTGGCGCCATTGGCTGCTTTCTGGGAGGTCAGCTTAGTAAATCCATTGGGGGAGTAAAGGTTGCCTCAAGCGCTTTAGCTCTATCTGGCATCTGCTGCTTACTTTATCCATGGATTTCTGGATTGCCACTGTGGGCACAAATTCTGTTTTGGATTATTTGGGGCATGAGCGTCATCGCTGATTCGCCACAATTCTCAGCGCTATCAGCACAAGCCTGCCCACCTGAAATCGTCGGTACTGCACTGACCATCCAAAATGCTATTGGCTTTACGATCACGATGATCTCGATTCAAATCAGTACCGTCCTCTTGCCCCTGATGGGTCACTACATTACCTGGTTATTACTACCAGGCCCTGTGTTGGGGCTCATTTTCCTGAATCGTATTTCAAGACGCACTTAATCAATATGCGTCGTATGAAATCCTTAAGTTGGTGATGCTTAGGACCAAGCTTGAGGGTTAAATCGGGGTGGAGACGTGCATTGGATTTGCTAAGCAAAAGAAAAAAGCCCCTGAACTTTCATTCAGGGGCTTCGTATTACTGGTGGGTCGGGCGAGATTCGAACTCGCGACCAACGGATTAAAAGTCCGCTGCTCTACCGACTGAGCTACCGACCCAGTAAAGACTGAAATTATAGCAATTATTTTGTTTTGGCCTTGAAAACGCCGGCCCCCTATTCTTAAGCCGCAGAGCGCCTTGCTACGGGGGGATTCTTGGCAAAGTAGTCCTTAATTCCCAGCAAAATCGCCTCTGCAATCTGCTCTTGGTAGGCCTCATCATTGAGCTTTGCCTCTTCTTTTGGATTGCTAATAAAGGCGGTTTCCACCAGGATGGATGGAATATCTGGAGCCCTGAGAACTGCAAAGCCAGCTTGCTCTACTTTAGGCTTATGCAGGGCTGCAAATCCGCCAATGCGCTGCAATACCGCGCTACCGACTTGTACCGAATCCTTGATTTGCGCGGTGGTCGACATATCGAGAAGCAGATGGGCCACTTGGTTGTCCGTTGTCTTGATATTGATCCCGCCGATTAGGTCGGATGCATTTTCTTTATTGGCCATCCAGCGCGCAGTGGTGCTGGTTGCGCCTTGTTGCGAGAGGGCAAAAACAGAAGCGCCCCTGGCATGTGGCTGGATGAAGGCATCCGCATGAATCGAGACAAAGAGATCGGCGCCCACTTGGCGAGCCTTACGCACTCGAGTATGGAGCGGCACAAAATAATCGCCATCGCGGGTCATAAATGACCGCATATTGGGCTCATTTTCGATCTTGTTGTTGAGGCGCTTGGCAATCGACAGCACAATGTTTTTCTCATAACTACCCCGAGCGCCAATAGCTCCAGGATCTTCGCCGCCATGTCCTGGATCTAAGGCGATGGTAATCAGTCGCTTAAAGCGTGGGCTGGCAGCAGTGTCTTTGGGTGCTGGAATCGCTTGCGCAGCCGGCGCGTCTTGGCGATGGGCAAACTGCGCA
This sequence comes from Polynucleobacter difficilis, assembly GCF_003065365.1. NCBI lineage: Bacteria > Pseudomonadati > Pseudomonadota > Betaproteobacteria > Burkholderiales > Burkholderiaceae > Polynucleobacter > Polynucleobacter difficilis. The sequence goes on from NZ_CP023276.1 coordinate 490,449, forward strand.
ATCAGATCTTCTTCATTCTTTTTCTCGAGCGCCTGCTCTTTTTTTGCGCTACTGCGAACGAGTTGCATGAGTGGATCAGGCGGCGTTGTGGGGTAAAGATCAAATACAGAGCGGAATTTGTATTCGGCAACGGGCTCAAGGGTGAAGAGTTGCGGCTTAATGGGCTCTTTCAGATCAAACACCAAGCGCACCACATTGGGCTGAAATTGCCCCACTCGGATTTGCGACACGTAGGGATCGTTAGGCTTCACTTTAGCAACCAGATCCCGCAGGGTTGGATTGAGTTGCAAGCCAGTTACATCAACAACCAAGCGATCTGGCCCCGTCAGAATTTGGTGACTGACTTTGAGGGCGTTATCGGATTCGAGGGTGATGCGGGTGTAGTCTTCAGATGGCCAAACACGCACACCCAGAATCGTCGCTCCCCACGCGATGTCAGCCTTACCTAATAGCAGTATTAAGCCTAGCGTTGTAGCCGAGCCTTTAAGGTGTTTGCGCCGATTGGGGTTGATGTGATCTGCCATTGGCCCTGATTTTAGGGGAGATCGCCTTGCAGCTGAGCAAGAATTCTTAGGCCTAAATCGCTCAGGGCTTTGAGCTCAAATTGCCGTTCGGTCTCTAGTTCGCCTGCCGTAATCGCAATTTGCAGATCGAGCTCGGGAAGGGTGCCTTCTGCTTTTTCTGGCCACTCAATCAAGCACATACCGGGCGCATCAAAATGCTCTGCCAAGCCGGCTTCTTGCCACTCGAGGGGAGTGCGCATGCGGTACAAATCAAAATGAAAGGCCTCAGCCGTTTGTTTGCCGCACACAATCGGATACGACTCACAAAGCGAATAGGTTGGGCTTTTAACCTTGCCAGCATAGCCCATGCCCTGAATCAGGTAGCGCGTAAATGCCGTCTTGCCTGCGCCTAAATTGCCTTCTAGAGCGATATTGACATGCCGCTCTGGTGAATTAGCATCGGCAAAAAAATGCGCCAGTATGCTGCCAAGCCCCTTAGCGAGGTCAGCTGTTTCACTTTCTTGCCTACAATGTCTTTTAATCGATTTCAAATGGGAATCAGCTTGTGTGTCTAACGTGTAGCGTAGTTTATTCAGTAAATGCCGATCCCGCCTAAAACAATGCCTACTGCCGATCATTCGGCTGCGCCGGACGCCATCACAGGCCCTGACTTTCGGGCTTGGCTCGATCGCGAAGCCTTGGCATTGGGTTTTGATCGCCTGCGGATTGCCGATACCGATTTAGGGCTTGCGCCAGAGCGCTTGCGAGCCTGGTTGGCCGCCGGCTACCATGGTGAGATGGGGTATATGGAGCGCCATGCCGCTTTACGCTCCAGTCCAGAGCTGCTTCAGCCTGGCACCTTGCGCGTTGTCTGTGTCTCCATGAATTACGCCCCCGATCTAGATATTGACGCGGAGTGGAAGCGGATTGCTAGCCCCGGTGAGGCCGTGATATCGGTTTACGCCCGCGGCCGGGATTACCACAAAGTGTTGCGCCAGCGCCTACAGGATTTGGCTACGCGCATTGAAGCGCGCATCGGTCCGTTTGGCTACCGCGTCTTCACGGATTCAGCGCCGTTGATGGAAGTCGAGTTAGCGCAAAAAGCGGGATTGGGGTGGCGCGGCAAACATACGCTCTTGCTCAATCGCGAGTCGGGCTCGGTTTTCTTTTTGGGGGAGATCTTGCTCGATCTACCCTTGCCGGTGGATGCGCCAATAGAGCCCCACTGCGGTACTTGCAGTGCCTGCATTGATGTGTGTCCAACCGCAGCGATTACTGCTCCATATGTGGTTGATGCACGCCGTTGCATCTCCTACCTCACGATCGAAAACCCGGGCCTCATTCCACTGGAATTTCGAGCCGCCATGGGGAATCGTGTTTACGGCTGCGATGATTGCCAATTAGCTTGCCCGTGGAATAAGTTTGCGCAAGCAACGGCCTTGCCGGATTTTGCCGAGCGCAATGGTATGGGTGGAAGTTCTTTATTAGAGTTGTGGTCCTGGACTGCAAGCGATTTTGAGCGCCGCCATGAGGGGAGCGCCATTCGCCGCATTGGCTATATCCGCTGGCGCCGTAATCTCGCTGTAGCGATGGGCAATGCCTTGCGTTCAGAAAAGACTACTCCAGCACTGAAGGCAGTATTACGCGATGCCTTGCAAGAAGCGCAAGGAGCGGCTGATGCCTTGGTGCAGGAACACATCGATTGGGCCTTAGAGGCCCCATTCTTGGCATAAAAATCGGTCCACTCCTTCGGACTCATACAATCCCAATATGCCATCCGATCATGATCCCGCTTTAGAGCCCGCCCAAGGGTCTGAGTTGCATCGTTTTGCTAGTCGCAAGGATGCGTTTTGGAATGGCGTCAAAGATGCGAGCGGCGCTCCAGCTATGGTGCTCTTTGCCGGCATGGTTGGCTTTGGTGCGATGGGTAAAACCAGCGGCTTTGAGCTCAGTTTTACGACCCTCAGCAGTCTCTTAATGTTTGCACTACCCGGTCAAGTTGTATTGATGGAGATGATGGTTGCCGGTTCGTCACTGCTGGCCATTGCCCTGGCTGTCACATTGACATCAACGCGCTTTATCACCATGACCATCACTTTGTTTCCGCAGCTAGATCGGCGCGATCAAAATAAGGGCTTGTATGCTTCCGTCCATTTGCTAGCGATGACAGCATGGGCTGTGTCGATGCGGGAATTTCAGCGGATTGAGCCGCAGCACCGCTTAAGTTACTTTGCCGGCCTCGGTTTATTGTGCTGGATGATTTCAGTACCAGGGACGATCCTGGGTTATTTATTGGCAGGCGCAGTGCCCGTATTTATTACGCTCGGCTTGATTTTTATTAACCCCTTATTTTTCTTGCTGACTTTTGCTGAGGTGAAGCCATGGATTAATCGGATCGCGATTGCCTTGGGTTGTGTGATGGGTCCTTTCTTCTATTTACTGGATCGCGATACGAGTCTTTTGACTACCGGCATTGTGGCGGGGACTTTAGCGTATTGGATTGATCGTCAGTATTTGCGTAAGCGCAGATCAGCGTCGGATGGAGGCATGCTGTGATGGCCGAGCACTTACAGGGATGGGGGGTTTGGATTGCTCTCGCAAGCGCTTGCATTGGCACTTACTTATGCCGTGCGATCGGCGTGATGCTGGCAGGCAAAATCAACCAAGACAGCGAAATCTTTCGCTGGTTATCGGCAGTTACTTATGCCATGGTTGCGGCCTTAACCGTTCGCTTGATTGTGCTGCCAATTGGTTTGCTCGATACCGTACCGCTGTGGATACGGATTCTGATTTGTGTAATTAGCGTCAGCATCATGCTGTCAAAACCCCAGCAGCGTCTTGTCCCGGCCTTACTGATTGGTACGCTGCTGATGGTCTCGTACGGCGTGATTCGCTAAGGCCGTACGAGAGTCTTGGTTGTATTAAGGCTTTATTGCAAGTGGGCTGCCAAGATACGAGCAATGTGTACAGCATCGCGCTGCGTACCATCATGAATCTGATGACGGCAACTTGTGCCATCGGCAACCACCCAGCTATCGGGCGCTTGCCGTATTGCTGGCAATAAACTGAGTTCTGCCATTTGCTTTGATACCGTAATGTGCTCGACTTCATAGCCGAAGCTACCAGCCATACCGCAGCAAGAGGATTCAATCAGAGTGGGTTTTGCATTTGGAATGAGTTGCAGAAGTTCTAGCGCTGGCGTCACGGCAGCAAATGCTTTTTGATGGCAGTGGCCATGAAAGAGCACTGCGCGATCAGCCGGTTTGAGATTGAGTTTGAGTTTGCCGGATTTGGATTCATCGACTAAGAACTCTTCTAGCAGTTGCGCTTTTTGGCTGACACTCACCGCCTTTTGTCCAAAGCCCATTACTAAGGCCTCGTCTTTTAAGGTGAAGAGGCAAGAGGGTTCCAGGCCAACGATGGCAATGCCGCGCTCGGCATAGGGTGCCAGGTGCTCTACCAAGGCACCTAAGTGGGCCTTGGCTTCATCAACCATACCGGCAGCAAGGTAGGTGCGACCACAACAAAATTGCTTTGAGCATTTTTGTTCTGTAGCGGCAGTGCTATTCGCCGTATCCATTTGCGGAATGTGAATTTGATACCCAGCGGAGCGGAGCACCTGAATCGCTGCATGCACGTTCTCGTTCTCAAAGTAGGCATTAAAGGTGTCGACTAATAGTACGACCGCCTTACTCTCAGCTTGCAGTTGCTCTGGCGTGAAACGGTATTGTGCTGCGCTTGCTGCTGAATCGATCGGGGCATTCCAAAAAGTATCGCTACGCCAGACCGGCAGGGTACGCTCGGCCGAAATACCAGTGAACCACTCTTGTATCTTGGCAATGGCGGGGATGCGATTACGAATGTTGAGTAAGGCTGGTAGGCCTGGAATACGGCTGACCATCGGGACATAGTGCGGTAAGTGCGCAACTAGGCGATCACGCAGCGTGTGACCATGGCGTTTTTTGTAGTGGCTTAAATATTCCACTTTCATCTTCGCCATATCGACACCCGTTGGGCACTCACGGCGACAGGCTTTGCAGCTGACGCATAAATCCATGGCATCTTTGACCGCCGCAGTAGTGAGCGGATCTTCACCTGGCGCAGCATCCAGTTGACCGGATACGGCAAGGCGCAGGGTATTGGCACGACCACGGGTGAGGTGTTTTTCATCGCGGGTGACGCGGTAGCTCGGGCACATCGTGCCGGCATCGAATTTACGGCAATGGCCATTGTTATTGCACATCTCGACTGCTTTGGAGAAGCCATGCGCTGGATCGCCGCCACTACCGGGCGCGCTTGTTTCTTCAGTGACGGGATTGTTTTGCACATTCCATGCCGACCAATCTAGATTGGTCTTGAGGGGAATGATTTTGTATTCCGGCGGAAAGCGGAAATAACTCGAATCATCCATCTTTGGCGGATCAATGATTTTTCCGGGATTAAATAAATTATCGGGATCAAATGCGTGTTTGATCTCACGCAGGGCATCGGTAATCTTGGGGCCAAATTGCCATGTAATCCATTCGCCGCGGCACAGGCCATCGCCGTGCTCGCCACTGTACGCGCCTTTGTAACGACGTACCAGCTCAGAAGCCTCTTCGGCCATCGCCCGCATCTTCTGCGCACCATCGCGGCGCATATCCAAGATCGGCCGAACATGCAAGGTGCCTACGGATGCGTGCGCATACCAGGTACCGCGGGAGCCGTATTTTGAAAAGACCTCGGTGAGTGCGCTGGTGTATTCAGCAAGGTGTTCGAGTGGTACGGCGCAGTCCTCAATAAAGCTGACGGGTTTGCCGTCGCCTTTGAGACTCATCATGATGTTCAGACCTGCTTTACGAACCTCCCACAGATTTTTTTGCAGACCGGCATCTGGCATCGACACCACGCTATTGGGTAAGCCCAAGTCGCTCATCAATTCGTTGAGTGCGGCAACGCGTTCTAAAAGTGGGGCGTGCGCTTCACCGGAAAACTCCACGAGCAAGATTGCTTCGGGTGTTGGTCCTGCGGCATCAATCAGTGCGCTTTCAATGGTCTTTTTAAAGCTGGGATTGTGGCGCGCTAAATCAATCATGGTGCGGTCCACCAACTCAACGGCGGTAGGACCTAATTTGACAATGTGCTGCGCGCTATCCATGGCACGGTAGAAGCTTGCGAAATTCACGATGCCGAGCACCTTATGCTGTGGCAACGGGGCCAATTTCAGTTGCAGTGATTTGAAATACGCCAGCGTTCCTTCGCTACCGACCAACAAGTGCGCCAAGTTAACGCTACCGTCTTTGGTGTAGGGTAATTCGCTTTGCGGATGAAACACATCTAAGTTGTAGCCAGCCACACGGCGCATGACTTTCGGAAACATGGCTTCAATTTCCGGTTGCAAGCGATTGGCTAAGCCTTTAACAAAATCACCCAGCTGTTTTGCGCTTCCCGTGCTCTGATCATAGTTGCCAAATTGGGCGAGTTGGCCATCAGGTAGCCAAGCATCGATGCCCAAGACGTTGTGCACCATATTGCCGTATGCAAGCGAGCGACTGCCACAGGAATTATTTCCGGCCATGCCGCCAATCGTTGCTTGCGCTCCGGTAGAAACGTCAACGGGGTACCACAAGCCATGTTTTTTTAGATTGGCGTTGAGGTGATCTAGAACTAAACCGGGCTCCACTTCAGCCGTGGCGTTTTCGGGATCGACATGAAGGATTTTGCGAAAGGACTTGGTGTTATCAATGACCAGAGCAACCCCAGTGGTTTGACCGCATTGGCTCGTGCCGCCGCCGCGTGGCATTACCGGAATCGAGTGCTCCCGCGCTACCGCTAAAGCCGTTTCGATATCGGCCGCATCTTCGGGAATCACAACTCCAACCGGAAATTGCTGGTAAATCGATGCATCCGTGGCGTAGCGACCCCGGCTTGGGGTGTCGGTTAGCACCTGCCCACGGATGTGCTTTTGCAATTGGGAGCTGATTTCAGGGGGCAGGGCGGTTTTTGTTGGCATGGCTCAAGGTATGGGAAAATGGTAAATACATTCAGAATCGAGTGAAATTCTACAAAAGACCGACTATTTCAGCTTGATCCCCTGTTTTTTACAGAAGTTCGATTTTACGTGGCAATTGATTTTTAGAAGATTGACCCGCGTCGGATTAAGCAAGGGATTTTGAGCCTCAACAGCGACCGTTGCGGGATTCCACCGAATTCAGACCAAAACACCATTAGGAGACCACCATGTTGGCAAGCAAACCTTACCTGACCCAAGCAAACGTTCAAGCCATTCTGGACGCCGCCAATGCCCATGCTGCTGAAAACAACTGGGCAGTGACGATTGCAGTTTGCGACGATGGCGGCCATATGCTTGGCATGATTCGCCGCGATGGCTGTGCTCCTGTATCCGCTTACATTGCGCAAGAGAAAGCCCGTACGGCTGCAATGGGTAAGCGCGAGAGTCGTGTGTACGAAGAAATTATTAACAACGGCCGTACCTCCTTTTTATCCGCACCCCATATTCAAGGGATGCTCGAGGGTGGCGTCAATATCGATGTAAATGGATTTACCATCGGCGCAGTCGGCGTTTCCGGCGTGAAGTCTTCCGAAGATGCCAGCACTGCTAAGGCTGGGATCGCGGCCATTATTTAAGTTACCTTGACCAATACCACTGTAGATACAAACACTCCCGCAGAGTCTGCCGACTCTCCAGTTAGCATTACCTTCGCCGATTTTGGCCTTGACCCACGCGTTCAAAAGGCAATCGGCGAACAGGGCTACAACACCCCAACCCCCATTCAAGCGCAAGCGATTCCCCATGTGCTAGCGGGCAAGGATTTAATGGGTGCGGCGCAAACGGGCACTGGCAAGACTGCCGCCTTTGTGTTGCCCATCATTCAAAAGTTACTCCCTGGTTCGAGCAGCAGTGCATCGCCAGCGCGCCATCCCATTCGCGCACTGGTCTTAACACCAACCCGCGAACTGGCAGTACAGGTTGCCGATAATGCGGCCAACTACTCTCGGCATACGGATCTGCGCTCAACCGTCGTGTTTGGTGGTGTGGATATGCAGCCCCAAGTGGCTCAGCTGCGCAGTGGCATTGAGATACTGATTGCCACGCCTGGACGTTTACTCGATCACCTCGGCTCTAAAACCGCGAACCTGTCGCAAGTCGAGATCTTAGTCTTGGACGAAGCCGATCGCATGCTCGATATGGGCTTTTTGCCTGATCTGCAGCGCATCATTAATTTGATACCAGCGCAGCGCCAAACCTTATTGTTCTCAGCCACCTTTTCGCCTGAGATTAAAAAATTAGCACAGAGTTATTTACGCAATCCGGTTACGGTTGAAGTGGCGCGCCAAAATGCTGCTGCTGATACCGTCAGGCAAGTGGTGCACTTGGTCTCTGCGGCAGATAAACAGCGCGCTATCACCACCATCTTAGAGGCGCGTACGCGCCAGGGTTTATCGCGCCAATGCATCATCTTTACCAATAGCCGTTTAGGCTGCGCCAAACTCTCGCGGGCACTCGAGCGCGATGGCATTAAGGCCGGATCAATCCACGGCGACAAAAGTCAGGGTGAACGTACGTTGACTTTGGATGCATTTAAGTCGGGCGCCATTGAAGCTTTGGTTGCAACCGATGTTGCAGCGCGCGGACTGGATATTCCAGCGATGCCTTGCGTGATTAACCATGAGTTGCCTTACAACGCCGAGGACTTTATCCATCGTATTGGTCGTACAGGACGGGCAGGTAGTACTGGCGATGCGATTGCCTTGGTAGATGATGGTGAAAAGCGCTTGTTAGACGACATCGAAAAATTGATGAAGCGCAAATTGCAAGTGATGCCGCTGCCAGAGATCAAGGGCGGCAAAACAGCAGACCCATTTTTCTATAAGCCTTATCAAGCCGGCGCAGCGCCAGCCGGTGGCGCACAAGCAGCGCCCAAAGCGAGTCTTGACGATGGCAACCCCGATCAGCCGATCGCTAACCCCATTAGAAAAGCAGGCATTACGCCCGCTAAATCACCAGTTGGCGCTTTACTCGGTGGCATGAAAAAAAAGACCGGTTAGTTTTGAGTGCGGCTGATCTGCTTGGTCTTATCGGCCCAAGCATGCGTGGCCTGCAGTAACCACTCTGCAATCGTTTGGTCTTGCCCATCACTGAGATTTCTTAAACCCAGATGCAGTGCAGCGGTCTGCAATGCCTGTAAAACAGCAGCATCACTTGCAGTATCGATTTGAGTAGCATGGGTCTGCTTACTCAACTTTTCCCCGTGGGGATCTAAAACCAGTGGCAAGTGGCGGTATTGGGGAGTCGCGTAGCCCAAAACCCCTTGCAAGTAAATTTGCCGCGCGGTGTTGCTGAGTAAATCAGCGCCCCGCACAATGTGCGTGATGCCTTGTCTTGCATCATCAACCACCACGGCCAGTTGATACGCAAAAATCCCATCGGCTCTGCGTAATACAAAATCCCCTACATCTGCATTCAGGTTTTGTTCTTGCGGTCCCAACTCCGCATCGCTAAAGCGAATCCATTGATCGGGTTTGAGGGCAAGGCGCCAAGCAGAAGGTGAATCACTATTGGGAAGCTGCGCTTGCCAAACATGGCCATTGCGGCAGGTGCCCGGGTAGACCTGCTCTTGATTGCGAGCCCTGAGTAGGCCTTGGCTGCTCAGCACACTTGAAATCTGTTGGCGTGAGCAAGCGCAGGGATAAACCTGCCGATCGCTGTAAAGCGTTTCTATGGCGTTTTGGTAGGCCGTGAGCTGCTGGGATTGCCAGATCACTTCCTCGTCCCAGGTAAGCCCACAGGCCTGTAGCTGAGCCAAAATGTGCTGGTCCATGCCTGCAATGCAGCGCGGCGCATCCAAATCCTCGATGCGGACGAGCCAAGTACCTTGATTGGCGCGGGCATCCAACCAGCTTCCCAAGGCGCTGGCCAGTGAGCCGGCATGCAAAGGTCCGGTTGGCGAGGGCGCAAAGCGCCCGCGGTAGCAGGGATGGGGTGGTTTTAAGCTAGACACAGCTAAAATCATCTCATGGCCGTACCCCGTTTTGTTCATCTGCGCGTTCATTCCGAGTTTTCGATTACGGATGGAGTCGTGCGCATTGATGATGCGGTTGCTGCAGCCAGCAGCGATGGTATGGGAGCCTTAGCCATTACCGACCTGAGCAACCTATTTGGGCTGGTGAAGTTTTATATGGCCGCCCGAGAAGGCGGAGTGAAACCGATTGCCGGCGCCGATGTATGGCTCTCGAATGGACAAGACCCCGATCAGCCCTACCGCATGCTGTTGCTGGTGCAAAATCACTCCGGCTATTTGAACTTATGCCAGCTACTCAGCCGGGCATCGCTCGATAACCAATCGCGGGGGCGCGCGGAAGTGGACCCTCGGTGGTTTAGTGAGCCGGCTGCAAAAAAAGAAGATCAAGCCGTTGGCCGTACGCTGTCCTACGGATTGATTGCCTTATCGGGCGCGCATCTGGGTGATGTGGGTACCGCACTATTGGCTGGCCAAGAAGAGCAGGCAAAAGCGGCTGCCGAGCGCTGGAAAACTCTCTTTCCGGGCGCTTACTTTATTGAGGTGCAGCGTGCTGGGCATCCGCAAGATGAACAACACCTGCAGTTGGCCTGCCAACTTGCCAGCAAGCTGGCATTGCCAGTAGTGGCGACCCATGCAGTGCAGTTTATGCACCGGGATGATTTTAATGCCCATGAGGCGCGGGTGTGTATCGCGGAGGGCGAGTTACTCGGCAATCCACGCCGCCAGAAAAAATTTAATCCCGAGCAATATTTTTTAAGCCAAGCCGAGATGGAAAAGCGCTTTGCTGATTTACCAAGCGCACTCGCTAACTCGGTGGAGATTGCCAAACGCTGCAATCTCTCCTTGGTATTGGGTCAGCCTCGGTTGCCGGAGTTTCCGATTCCGGCCGGTATTTCACTCGGGGATTATTTATTTAAGCAGGCTGAAGTTGGATTGCTAAAGCACATGGAGCGCAACTTTCCGGATCCGCAGCAGCGGGCCGCAGAAGAGCCCCGTTACCGTGAGCGTTTAACGTTTGAAGTGAAGACCATTGAGCAAATGGGCTTTCCGGGTTATTTTTTAATCGTTGCCGACTTTATTAACTGGGCAAAGAACAATGGCGTGCCAGTCGGCCCTGGTCGCGGCTCTGGCGCCGGCTCCTTAGTGGCCTATTCCCTTGGTATTACGGATCTCGATCCCCTTAAATACAACCTGCTGTTTGAGCGCTTCTTAAATCCAGAGCGGGTATCGATGCCCGACTTTGATATCGATTTTTGCCAGCACGGGCGCGACCGCGTGATTCAGTACGTCAAAGACAAATACGGTAAAGATGCCGTGAGTCAAATTGCAACCTTTGGCACCATGGCAGCCAAAGCGGCTATTCGGGATGTGGGCCGTGTCTTGGAGCAGGGCTATGGTTTTGTCGATAGTATTGCAAAGCTCGTGCCGTTCAAGCCCGGTCAACTCGTCACCATCGAGATGGCCAAAAAAGAAGAAAAGCAATTGGCCGAGCGCGAGCGTAACGAAGATGAAGTTCGCCAGCTCTTAGCGCTTGCCCAGCAGCTCGAGGGCATGACCCGCAACGTGGGTATGCATGCCGGCGGCGTTCTTATTGCCCCAGGTAAATTAACGGATTTTTGTCCGCTGTATACGCAAGACTCCAAAGACCAAGACAGTAGCTCGGTCATTAGTCAGTACGATAAAGATGACGTTGAAGCCATTGGTCTCGTTAAGTTCGACTTCTTGGGCTTAACCACACTGACCATCTTGGCCGCAGCCGAGCGTTGGATTAAAGCACTGCATGCCGATCGTAAAGATTGGAATATTGGTGACATTACATTAGAAGATCCTGCTGCATTTGAGGTACTGAAATCCGCTAATACCGTTGCGGTTTTTCAGCTGGAAAGTCGCGGCATGCAGGGCATGTTACGTGACGCCAAGCCCGATCGCTTTGAAGACATCATCGCGCTTGTAGCGCTCTATCGTCCCGGCCCAATGGATCTGATCCCGGACTTTATTGCCCGTAAACACGGCCGCCAACAGGTGGAGTATCCCGATCCCCGCATTGAGCCTGTTCTGCGTGAAACCTACGGCATCATGGTCTATCAAGAGCAGGTGATGCAGATGGCCCAGATGATTGGGGGCTATTCGCTGGGTGGTGCTGATTTATTACGCCGAGCGATGGGTAAGAAAAAGCCAGAAGAAATGGCGCAGCACCGCAAGATCTTTAGTGAGGGCGCCAAAAAAGGCGGCATTACCGAAGTCAAGGCTAATGAGATTTACGACTTGATGGAGCGCTTTGCCGGCTACGGATTTAATAAATCCCATGCTGCCGCTTACGCTTTACTGGCTTATCAAACTGCGTGGCTCAAGGCCCATTACCCTGCTGAATTTATGGCGGGTAACTTATCGCTGGCGATGGATGATACCGATAAGGTCAAAATTCTGTACGACGATTGCCTGCAAAATCGCTTACGGGTATTGCCGCCGGATATCAATACCGGCACCTATGAATTTACTCCCCTGCGTACGCAAGGGACGCCAATCGATCAGCCCTTGACCGATATTCGCTATGGATTGGGCGCGGTGCGCGGCACCGGCGAAGCAGCGATTGAGGCAATTGTTAAAGCGCGCGAAACCGGCGGCCCCTTTACTGATCTGTTTGATTTCTGTGCGCGCGTTGATCGGCGCCAAGTCAATCGCCGTGCAATTGAAGCGTTGATGCGCGCTGGCGCCTTTGATAGTTTGTATGCCGCGGGATCTAATCAAAAAGGCAAGCCATACGACATTCGCTCTACCTTAATGGCATCATTGGCGCGGGCGATTGAGGCGGCTGAGCAGGCCGAGGCATCGATTCATCAGGTGAGCTTGTTTGAAACCGCCGGTGAAACCGACCGCCATTTGCCCGAGCTCGTGAGTGAGCCACCCTGGCCTGAAAAGAAACGACTACAGGAAGAAAAAACTGCCCTGGGCTTATGCCTTACAGGCCATTTGTTTGACGCATACCGCAATGAGGTAGCGCATTTTGTACGTCAACCCTTGGTCAAGGTAACCGAAGGAAAAGACCAATTGCTCGCCGGCATTATTACTTCGGCGCGGATGCTAACCGGGCAACGCGGCCGAATGATGGTTGCTACGATTGACGACGGTACTGCGGCAATGGAAGTCATGCTCTATAGCGAAGTGTATGAGCCCAATCGATCCTGGCTAAAAGAGGATGAGCTGGTTATCGCTAAAGTAAACGTTACGCCCGATAAGTTTTCGGGCGGCACGCGGATTGTGGCAGAGGCTGTGATGGACATCGCGGGCGCGCGTTTGCGCTTCGGTCGCAATGTGCATGTGCGGATGGACTCTGCGATTGACCTGAAAGTCTTCCGCAGTCAAATCAATCCGTACTTAATCAGTAATCGCCAGCAACAAGCGAAGCCTGGTATGCCGCCAAATCTGGCGCCTAGCCCATCGGATGGCATGAAGGGGTTACCGCTCACTGCGGTGGTCACTGCTAGCGGCAGTGCTTGCTTAGTGCAGTTTCCGGATGAATTGCGGCTTTATCCAGACGATGCGTGTTTGCATAGCCTGCATCAATTGCTTGCAACAACACAGGCGGATCCAGTGACGGTGCAGTACGCTTAACAATACTGGGTTTATTGCGACGCTTTTAAGGTCGCATACGCACGAATTTTTTCATTAAGCCGCTCTCTGCTGCTTTTATCATTCGATTGATCGCGCACTTTATGAAAGATATGAATGACTTCGGTCGCCCAGGCACCTGATTTACGTACAACGCCAATGGCCTGCAGTCTAAAGACAAAGTCAGCATCTTCGTGCCCCCAGCCAAGCAGCGTTTCATCAAACCCGCCAATCGCGATAGCGTCGCTGCGCCAACATGCCATATTGCAGCCCTTAATGCGCCGCCAAACAAACGTGCTGTACAGTCTGCGTGAGTGATCACCAAACTTAACGAACAGGGGCAGTAATTTATTGAGACTGCCGCGTAAGCGATAGTTAAGTGCATGCTGCTTGAAGCGCTCAAAACTCCAATGGGGCCATGACAGCATTTCTTGGGCGAGCGCCTTGTTTGACAGAATACGACTGCCCGTTACCATGTGGCCAGGTTCTGCTAGTTTTCGATGCTGGGCAATAAAATCGGGCTGCACAATGCAGTCACCGTCTATAAAAATAAGGTAATCGCCTTTTGATGCTGCAATCGCTAAGTTACCAACCACGGTCTTGCGGCAACCATCGTCTTCGATCCAAACGTGCTCCATGGGCGCGGGAAAATCAGCACGCATTCCATCAATCAATTCACGGGTATCGGGACGTGAGCCATCGTCAGAGATGATGACTTCAAAATTGCGATCGGTTTGCGTCTTTAAGGACTCAAGCGAGAGTCGCAAGGCTTGCGGCCAGTTGTAGGTTGCCACAATCACCGAAATCATGCTCATGGTTTCTGCTCCACTTGGGATGCTTTGGCGAGTTCGCAGATTTTCATATAACGGTAATACGATCCTTGGGCATTGGCGAGTGCCAGTGAAAAGCCCTGAGGACCATCCAAAAAACCCAAGCGAATAAAGTAGGTTCGAAAAAATGACCAAGCCCCATGGCCAATCGCCGCCAGAGGGCTGCTTCGTTTACCTTTGGCAAAGGCTTGTTCGGCTGAGGCGCTGGAATAGCGATCAATTTTTTGCAGTACCTGTGAGTAGTTCATAAAGCTGTAGTGCAGCATGTGGTTTTTTAGCTTCACAACGGCACCACTCGGAATCAGCCGCTCATGCACTAAGTCATTGGAAAACCGAGCGCTACCACGCTGAAATAAGCGGTCTACGTAATCGGGATTCCAGCCCGAATGGCGAATGAAGCGGCCGCAATACCAAGACAGCCTAGGGATCGCAAAACAGGTCGAATTGCCCGGCTTTTCTAGAACCCCTGCAATTTCCGCTTGAAGTGCTGGTGTTAGGCGCTCATCGGCGTCAAGGGAGAGGACCCAATCACCCGTGGCAAGGTCCAGTGCCCGGTTCTTTTGGGGGCCAAAACCGGGCCAATCCACTGGTTGGGCAATGGTGGCGCCAAATTCCTGGGCGATCGCAATGGTTCCGTCGGTACTGGCCGTATCGACCACCACCACCTGCTGGGCAAGCCCTCCCAAGGAGGCAAGGCAGTCCCGAAGATTGGTCTCTTCATTGCGAGTGATGAGTATGACGGATAAGGTGGGCATAATTCATTATATGAATGCCGACGACAGAATTGCCCTAAACCGCCTAATCCAGTATTTAAAACCCCATACCAAGACGATTATTGGGTCGATTTTGGCTATGGCGCTGGTAGCTGGGGCTGAAACATCGATACCGGCCTTAATGAAACCGCTATTGGACCGTGGATTTACGGGGGAGCTCGATGGCAAGTTATGGCTAGTCCCCATCTTTTTAGTCGGGCTCGCATTTATCCGGGGCGGCGCTCAATTTCTGTCGAATTATTTGTTATCCAGGGTTATTAACGCAGTACTGCTAAAACTGCGGGAGCAGATGTTCCAAACCTTGCTGCATGCCAAGACCGAGTTTTATCAAAAGAGTTCTGCATCGAGTCTAATCAACGCGGTTGTGTTTGAAGTCAATAATGTTCTGAGCATCATGGGCACAATGCTCATTAGTTTGGTGCGCGACTCGTTAACGGTACTCGGTTTATTGGGTTACTTGATATACCTTAACTGGAAACTAACCTTGGTGGTATTGATCATTTTTCCGATCATTGCCTACATCATGAGTCTGATTAATCGCCGTTTGCGCCGCTTGAATCGGGAGCAACAGGCCATGACCAGCGAGCTTGCCTACATTGTTGAAGAATCCGTCTCAGGGCATAAGATTGTTAAGGTTCATGGCGGTGAAGCCTATGAGATGAGCCGGTTTTTTGACAAGGCAGATCGCTTGCGACGCTTTGCGCTCAAGACGGCGGTAGTGGGCGGCTTAAATCAACCGATTACCCAACTGATTGCCTCCATGGCGCTTTCTGTGGTGCTGGTGATTGCATTGATGCAATCTTCTACCGAAGGCACTACCGTGGGTGGCTTCGCTGCATTTATCACGGCCATGATGTTAATTATTTCGCCGATTAAACATCTGGCTGACATCAATCAGCCATTGCAGCGTGGCCTCACTGCGGCCGAGATGATTTTTGGTTTGATGGATCAACCGATCGAGGAGGACGATTCGCGTAAAGCGGGCGTACAGCGAATAGAAAAAGCAAAAGGCGCCATTGCCTTTAAAGATGTTTCTTTTTCGTATCAGCAAGATGCTGAGCGACAAGATGCCCTGAAGCACGTCAGTCTGTCGATTCAGGCAGGTGAAGTGGTTGCATTTGTAGGGCCATCTGGTGGCGGTAAGTCGACGCTAGTGAGTTTGTTGCCGCGCTTTTTTAGGCCCACTTCGGGCGCAATTGAGCTCGATGGCGTGAACTTAGAACAGTTATCTTTATCTGATTTACGACGTCAGATTGCATTTGTCAGCCAAGACGTTATCTTGTTTAACGACTCGATCGCCGCAAACGTGGCCTATGGTACCGATGCAGTAAACGGAATCGATCGTGGCCGTGTGATTGAGGCTCTAGAGGCAGCTAATCTCACCAATCTGCTAAGTGAGTTACCGCAAGGTATCGACACTCTGATTGGCGATAACGGCAACCGACTCTCTGGCGGGCAGCGACAGCGTTTGGCGATTGCCAGAGCCATTTACAAGGATGCACCAATCTTGATCTTAGACGAGGCTACCTCAGCCCTCGATTCTGAATCCGAGCGTCAAGTGCAAGAAGCGCTAGATCGACTAATGACTGGTCGTACCACCTTGGTGATTGCGCACCGCTTATCTACGATTGAGCATGCGAGCCGCATTGTGGTCTTAGAGCATGGGCAAGTGGTGGAGAAAGGCTCTCACGCCGAGTTAATTGCCAAAGGCGGTTTGTATAGTAATCTGCATCGGCTGCAGTTTGCTAATGCCTAGTGACAAAATAGAGCGTTAACTCAAGACAATATCGTATTGCTCTTGTTTAAATGAACCTTCTGCTTGCAGGCGAATGGGCTTAGCAACAAAATCCCCCAGCATCGCTAAAAACTGATTTTCTTCTTCCAAGAAGAGATCAATGACGTCGGGCGATGCCACAATACGAAACTCCCTTGGATTGAATTGGCGATGCTCGCGGACGATCTCCCGTAGGATTTCATAGCAAATGGTTTGGGCGGTTTTAATTTCGCCTTTGCCGCTGCAGGTTGCGCATGGCTCACACAAAATATGCGCTAAGGACTCGCGCGTCCGTTTTCGGGTCATCTCCACAAGACCAAGGGCCGAGAACTGGCTGACCGTACTACGTGCATGATCCCGCTCTAAGTTACGCTTGAGCTCACTTAATACGGCCTCTTGGTGTTCGCGGGTCAGCATATCGATAAAGTCGATGATGATGATGCCGCCCAAATTACGCAAACGCAGCTGGCGTGCGATGGCCTGTGCGGCCTCCAGATTGGTTTTAAAAACCGTGTCGTCTAAATTGCGAGCGCCGACATAACTGCCGGTGTTGACGTCGATGGTCGTCATGGACTCGGTCTGATCGATCATCAGGTACCCGCCGGACTTGAGATCGACACGTCGACCCAAGGCTTTATTGATTTCTGCGTCGACATCAAATAAATCAAACAAGGCACGCTCGCCGCGATGCAGGGTTAACTTACCAACGAGGTTAGGCGTATAGGTCTCCGCAAAGCGATTTAAGCGCTCAAAGTTCTCCGCTGAATCAACCCGTATTTGCATGGTCTTATCGCTGGCTAGATCACGCAATACGCGCTCTGCCAAGCTCAAATCCTGAAAGAGCAGGGCGGGCGCGGTTTTCTGATTCACTGAGGCCAAAATGGTTTCCCAGGTTGTTTTAAGGTAGTGCAGATCGAGCGTCAGTTCCGCGTCCGTGGCGTCTTGTGCAATGGTGCGCACAATAATTCCGCCGGTTTGATTGCTGGGCAGCAGTCCAGCGATGCGGGCTTTGATTGCGTCACGCTCATCTTGATTTTCAATGCGCTGCGAGACGCCGATATAAGGTTCATTGCTAGATTCTTTTTGCGATTGCGGCAAATACACCAGGTTGCGACCTGCAATGCTGATCTGGGTTGTAAGGCGTGCACCTTTCGTGCCAAGCGGATCTTTTAACACTTGCACAATTAAGGTTTGGCCTTCGTAGAGGACTTTCTCGATTTGGGTCTGCTGGTTTTGTTGAGCAATGTCGGCCACGTGCATGAATGCCGTCCGCTCGAGACCCATCTCAATAAAAGCCGATTGCATTCCGGGCAGAACCCGAACCACTTTAGCCAAGTAAATATTGCCCACAATTCCCCGCTGGCGGGTGCGCTCAATTTGCAGCTCTTGTACCGCTGCTTGTTGAATCAATGCCACCCGTGTTTCTTGGGGGGTAATGTTGATCAGAATTTCTTCGTTCATATTAGGCTTGGTTTGCAATTTCTGGCGTGAGCGTAAAGGATACGCCAGCCTGTTGCAGTAGGGTAGCCATTTCAAATAGGGGTAGCCCCATGATGCCGCTGTAACTCCCCACGATTCTGCGGATAAAAGCACTCCCCAGGCCTTGAATGCCGTAGGCGCCAGCTTTGCCATAGGGTTCTTGGCTGGCAATGTAGGCTTTGATCAGGTTATCGCTGAGAGGCATAAATTCCACTTCCGATACCTGTACCAGGCTAATGGGTTTTGCTGATTGCTGGGGAAGCAGTGCAATCGCCGTTAGTACTTGATGGGTTTGGCCGCTGAGCAAGCGTAAGATGCGCTCCGCATCGGCCGCATCCGAAGCCTTGCCGAGGATTTGGGCGGCATCGCTGTTGGGAAGGCTCACGGTGGTGTCGGCGCATAAAATCGGCGCCCACGGTAAATTCCTCTTTGCCCAGCGCTGTAATGCGGCATCGCATTTCGCCAGCGTCACGCGCTCAACATAGGCTCTGGCATTTTCATTGGCGAGTGGTGCCTCGATTGCTTCCGCATTCTCATCGCTACTAGGTAAGAGCAATTCAAAACGCACACCCAGTTGCGTCAGTAATTCCTGACGGCGGGGGCTTTGGGATGCAAGGTAGAGAAAAGAATGCATTGCTAAAGGAGATTACTTATTCACGGTGGTAGGGGTGGCCTTGCAAAATCGTCCATGCCCGGTAGAGTTGTTCGGTTAACAAGACCCGCGCCATTGCATGTGGCAAGGTGAGGCTGGATAAACGCCAAATGGCATCGGCTTTCTGCTTGAGGCTGGCATCCAAGCCATCGGCACCACCAATCAGAAAAGCCACGTCACCGCCATCTTGGCGCCATTGGGCTAATTGCTCAGCAACGCCCTGCGTGTTCAGGTCCTTACCCCGTTCATCGAGTGCAATCAGGCGCACTCCTTTGGGTATGGCCGCAGTGATCTTGATGGCCTCTTTGGCGGGGGAGAGGTCGGGTTTGATTTCTTTGAGTTCGATGCTGCAATCGGGGGGCATGCGCTTGAGGTAGTCATTGCAAGCGCTTGATACCCAGTCTGGCATCTTATGGCCTACTGCAATGATGATGAGGCGCATACGTGACTAGAGGACGACGATGTAGCCAGGTAGGCTGACTTAGTCCTCATCCTCGTCGGAAAATTCACTGGCTTTCGCTAGGCCTTTAGCGCCCGCTAATTTAACGCGGACCGGCTTAGCGCCCCACATGCCTTCCAGCTGGTAGTACGAGCGCAGCATGGGTTGCAAAATATGCACTACGATGTCACCACAATCAACCAAGACCCATTCGCCTGTCTCTAGACCTTCAATGGAAATCACTTCACCGCCTTTGCTGTTCACTTCTTCTTTCACCGACATCGCCAGCGAGCGGGTTTGGCGATTGCTTGAGCCAGTTGCGATAATCACGCGATCGAATAACTCGCTGAGTTTGGTGGTGTCATAGACGCGAATGTCCTGCGCCTTGACATCTTCCAGGGCATCAATAATGGTGCGTTGTAATTTACGTAGGTCCATAGTGTCTTTTAATGAATAGGGAATGATCTTATCGTGATTGGGAGTAAAGGCCTAACTTCTCAACCAGATCCAATACTTCACTGGGTATTTGCTCAGCCAAAGGCGTGTTTGGATTAATGCCGCCAGTAGCCAGTTGTTTGCGAATGGCAATCGATGAGAGGTACATGTCGAGCATTTGGTCCAAGTAAATCGAGCCGCAGGGCGCCAGCTCAAGTACATGCGGATCGTTGGTTTGGTGCACTTGGATAAAGCGACCTAACTCCGATTGAGGATCAATCGTTAAAGCAAATTCAGGACGCCGCGCCACGGCCAAATGGACCTCTTTGAGCAAATGCTGCCAGTCTTGCCAAGTATCGATTTGCATCAAGCTATCGGCCCCCATTAACCAAATGAGATGGGTTGTGCTGCCATAACGCTGCCGCAGGGCAATCGCCGTATCGATGGTGTAGCTCGGCCCTTGGCGATCCAGTTCAATGCGATCCACTTCAATGGGGATCTGAATGCCTTCATCGCCCAATAATCGGTTGAGGGCAATGGCAGCCGCTTGGGTTAATTGATAGCGCGTTTCCGGTGGGGTAATAAAAGCCGATTTTTGCCAAGGGTTGCCACTCGGGATCAGCAGCAATCGATCTAGCTGAAATAACCTTGCAAAGTGCGCTGCAACCCGCAAATGGGCCCAATGGGGAGGATCAAAGGTGCCGCCTAAGATGCCAATTTTTTCTGGTGTAGTCAATTAGGCCAACCAGTCGCGGGGCTTTAGGTAGTAATCGTAGAGTTTTGCTTCTGGAGTATTCGGTTCCGGCGTCCAGTTGTAGCGCCAAGTAACCACGGGAGGCATTGACATCAGAATCGATTCTGATCGGCCGCCCGACTGTAGGCCAAAAATAGTGCCACGGTCAAAAATGAGGTTGTATTCGACATAACGGCCACGGCGGTATTCCTGAAAATCCCGTTCGGCTTGGGTGTATGGCTCTTGGTAGCGGCGCTCCAAGATTGGTAAATAGGCCTCAATGAATGAATTACCTACCGCTTGTGTCATAGCAAAGCTGCGTTCAAACCCAAGCTCATTAAAGTCATCAAAAAAGACGCCGCCAATACCCCGTGGTTCATTGCGGTGCTTTAAGTAAAAATATTCGTCACACCATTTTTTGAATCGGGGATGCAACTCGCTGCCAAAGGGATCAAGCGCATTCTTCGCCGTTTGGTGAAAGTGTTTGCAGTCCTCGTCAACACCATAGTAGGGGGTGAGATCAAAGCCGCCGCCAAACCACCATACCGGATCCTTATCTGGCGCTTGCGCAATAAAACAGCGCACATTCATATGGGCGGTAGGTGCTTTTGGATTGCGCGGGTGAAATACCAATGAAACACCCATCGCCTCAAAACTACGGCCTGCCATTTCAGGGCGATTTTGGGTAGCAGTGCTTGGCATTTTGTCGCCACGCACATGGGAAAAACCAACACCGCCTTTTTCAAGGATGTTGCCATTTTCTAAAATGCAGGTTCGCCCCGATCCGCGCAATGGACTGTCTTCTGGTTTTTGCCAGCTATCCGCAACAAAGGCCTTGCCATCAAGCAGGCTGGTAGCAGAAACGATGCGGTCCTGTAGGCCTAGGAAGTAGTCTTTCAGTACTTGTATGTCGATTTGCAAATTGAGCTCACTGGTGGGGAAATGGATGCCAACCTTATTTTAGAGCGCGATGGCCAATATCCTGCCGATATTGCATGCCATCAAAATGGATTTGCTCAATGACCTGGTAAGCCTCTTTTTGGGCTCCCCGCACGGTATCGGCCAGGCCAACAACGCAGAGTACTCGGCCGCCGTTGGTACGCAACACGCCGTCTGCCATGGTGGTGCCGGCATGAAAGGTCATGGCGCTAGCGGTATCTTCGGGAATGCCAGTAATGGCATCGCCTTTGCGTGGCGTATCGGGGTATTGGTGCGCTGCCAGCACAACCCCAAGGGCGGTGCGGCGATCCCACTCCAATTCCACTTCATTGAGCTTGCCATCGACTGCCTGATCTAAGGCGTGAACCAAATCACTGCGCAGGCGCGCCATGATTGGCTGGGTCTCTGGATCCCCCATGCGGCAGTTGAATTCTAAAGTTTTGATTTGACCCTCAGGACCAATCATGAGGCCAGCATATAAAAAGCCAGTGTAGGGAATGCCATCGGCTTTCATACCCTGAATGGTTGGCATGATGACTTCACGCATGGCTTTGGCATGGATTTCAGGGGTAACTACGGGTGCTGGGGAATAGGCGCCCATGCCGCCGGTGTTGGGACCTTGGTCGCCATCGAGTAAACGTTTGTGGTCTTGGCTCGTGGCGAGTGCCAAGGCATTTTTGCCATCGACCAACACAATAAAACTTGCTTCTTCGCCGGTTAAAAATTCTTCAATCACAACGCGTGCGCCGGCATTACCCAATTTATTATCGGCTAGCATCATATCGACGGCAGCGTGAGCCTCCGCTAAGTCCATTGCCACTACGACGCCTTTGCCAGCAGCCAGGCCATCGGCTTTGATCACAATCGGCGCGCCATTAAGATCAATATAGGCATGCGCCTCTTGGATATTGGAAAAGGTTTGGTAATCCGCAGTTGGAATGCCGTGGCGTTTCATGAAGGCTTTTGAAAAGTCCTTGGATGATTCGAGTTGCGCTGCTAATTGGGTGGGTCCAAAAATGCGTAAGCCAGCATTGCGAAAGACATCGACGATACCTGCTGCTAGAGGGGCTTCGGGACCCACTACCGTCAAATGAATTTGTTCGCGCTTCGCAAAATCAGCAAGCCCTTGTAAATCAGCAATTGGAAGATTTTCAATGCCAGCATGGGTTTGCTTTGCGCTAGCAGTACCGCCATTGCCGGGCGCGACATACACTTTTTGAACCTGCGGGGATTGGGCTAACTTCCATGCTAGGGCATGTTCGCGGCCACCGGAGCCAATAAGGAGAATCTTCATGGGATTATTTTCTAAAGGGAGTGCGTGTGTTTATTGGATGGAAGCATTTGTAAATACTTCTTGAACGTCGTCCAGATTTTCTAAGACGTCTAAGAGTTTTTGCATGCTTTCGGCCTGATCACCCTCGAGACTAATATCAGTTTCAGGCCGCATCGTGATCGTGGCCAGTTCCGCCTGGAAACCGGCAGTGCGCAAGGCGTCTTGCACCTTAGAAAAATCAGCTACCGACGTTAATACTTCAATCGCGCCATCGTCATGGGTGATCACATCATTCGCTCCCGCATCGAGAGCGCATCCCATCAATTGATCTTCATTGGTGCCGGGGGCAAATAGCAGCTGACCGCAGTGCTGAAACAAAAATGCCACCGATCCTTCGGTGCCCATATTGCCGCCGTATTTAGTAAAAGCGTGGCGCACTTCGGCAACGGTGCGCGTGCGGTTATCGGTCATGCAATCCACAATGACGGCGGCTCCATTGATGCCATAACCTTCGTAGCGGATCTCTTCGTAGTTCACGCCTTCAAGCGAGCCGGTGCCGCGCTGAATCGCGCGTTGCACGTTGTCATTGGGCATATTCGAGTCTTTGGCTTTATCAATCGCTAAGCGCAAGCGGGGATTGGTGGCCAAGTCTCCGCCACCCAATTTAGCGGCGACAGTAATTTCCTTGATGAGCTTGGTCCAAATCTTGCCGCGCTTTTCGTCCTGACGACCCTTGCGATGCTGAATATTGGCCCATTTTGAGTGACCGGCCATGCGGATTGATCCTTTTTGAGTAATTTTGCCTACAGACCCCAATTTTAGGCAAAATACGGGGTCTAAAGCCAAAAAGTGCAATTAATTTTATGGATTTGGCTTTGCAAGCCCAGTAACTCGCTTTAGAACGAAAAAAACGACCCCACACAATGGGGCATTGGACCACCAAGACAACACACAACATTAGGAATCAATATGAGCAAGGAAATCGTCAAAGCAATCCGCGTTACCGAAACAGGCGCCCCCGAGGTCATGAAATGGGTCGATGTGGAGCTCGGCGAACCCGGTCCAGGCGAGGTATTGATCCGTCACCACGCATGTGGCCTGAACTACATTGATGTGTACTTTCGCTCGGGCTACTATGCCCAGCCACTCCCCGGTGGGATTGGCATGGAAGGTGCCGGCGTGATTGAAAAAGTCGGACCTGATGTTACCCACGTCAAGGTGGGCGATCGGGTGGCGTATGCAGGTCGTCCTACCGGTGCTTATGCAGAAGCCCGCATCATGCCTGCCGATATCTTGGTCAAGTTGCCAGATTCGATCTCCTTTGAGCAGGGCGCGGCCATGATGTTGCAGGGTTTGACCGTGCAATACCTGTTGAACGATAGCTACAAAGTACAAAAGGGCGATACCGTGTTGTTTCATGCGATTGCTGGGGGCGTTGGCCTCATTGCATGCCAGTGGCTCAAAGCGATTGGCGCTACCGTGATTGGTACGGTTGGCAGCCCTGAAAAAGCCGAGATTGCCAAAGCCTATGGTTGCGACCACGTCATCCTGTACCGCGAGGAAGACTTTGTAAAGCGCGTTAAGGACATCACCAACGGCAAGGGCGTTCCTGTTGCCTATGACGCAGTGGGTAAAGACACCTTTATGCAGACCCTGGATTGCGTCTCGCCCCGTGGCATGGCAGTTTCCTTTGGCGGCGCTTCAGGCTCACCTCCCTTGCTCGATCTCGGCATTCTTGCCAGCAAAGGCTCGCTCAAGGTCACCAGACCCACTGTTAGCACCTATGTTCTTAATCGCAGCTTGCTCGAGCCGATGGCCGCGGATTTATTCGATAAAGTCAGTTCGGGCAAGGTCAAGATTGAGATTAAGCAGCGCTATGCCTTGAAAGATGCAGTACAGGCGCACCGGGATCTAGAAGGCCGCAAAACGACTGGATCGACGATTCTGTTACCTTAATCGGATAGCAGCGCAGTATTTGTTACACTCTCACCTCTCAGCGGTTCTCTGCCGCTGAGTTCACCTGCCTCGGTGATGGAATTGGTAGACGTGCCGGACTCAAAATCCGGTGCCGCAAGGCGTGTCGGTTCGAGTCCGACCCGAGGCACCATCGTTTGAAATCGATGTGTATGTTTAAGCGCATGCGTTATGAACGTATTGATTCAAGCTGGTCTGCGCGCTGTGATTTAATTGATAACAAGCTGGTCAGCTCTACCAGTCTTGATAATCACTCCAATATTGCGCATCACGTCTTTTTCCTTGCCGCGAAATCCATGCTCGGTAAATGCTTTGCATGCATCCCCCTTAAAGTCACCGCCCCCGGTAACTGTAATCAGCGGAACTTTGTATTTGTCGGTTATCGACTTAGCGCCAGCATAGGTAGTTAAAAAACAGGGATCCGCAGCGTGATGAACAAAGTACTGTGGGACCGTTGTTTTTTTATAGTCAAAGCCACCTAACTCACGGTACGAATTTCTGGCATAGGGCTCGGTGATAGAAGCCGTATGAATAGCGCCGGCATACCCGCTGGGATTATGGATCGGCATATATGAGGATGAAATCGTCCCCATGCTGGTACCTATGAGCCACACTTCAGAAATGGATGGCGTCCGTCTTTTGACTTCGGCAATCAATTTATCTACGTCTTCCTGCCTTTGCTTAGATGCTTGATAAGTGCTCGAACAAAGGTCGCCACTATCCGATTGGCAGTCCACAATAAGACTAGCAATCGTCTCATCCACTAAGAATTGCCGCGATCGGATTAAAAAATTACCTGACAATCTGGAGTTAGTCATCACGCCGTTCTCAACAACGGGCCGCACTACGGAGGGATACCCTGGAAGTAAAACCGCTAACCGCGTTGGGTTTTTGGAACTAGAGCTGGTTGTATAAACCCCGACTTGTTTTCTATCGCCATTTAAATCAACCGATACTATTTCCTCATTCAGGCCCACAGTCTGAGTTGCGCCATCCTGGGCGCTTACTGGATACGTCTGCAACACGATTGCAAGGAAAAGGAGTTTAATAAAGTAAGGAGTGAACTTCATCATCAAATGTTCTCCAAAGTAATGGTGTCAGTAAGTTGCCCAATAAGTGCTTACCGAATCCATAAATCCATACTTATATCTGATAATTCTCTGGCGTATTCGACATCGCCTGCTCAACGATCTTTTTCGTTAAGGTCGGCGAGAATAACTCAATGAAGGTAAAGACAAACGAACGCAAGTAGGCGCCTTGCTTGACCCCCAAGTGGGTGACGTTATTGCCAAACAAATGCCCCACCGGAATGGCGCGCAGATTGCGATCACGCTCTGCATCAAAAGCAACCCCCGCAACAATGCCAATGCCCATGCCAACTTCGACGTAGGTCTTAATCACGTCTGCATCGATGGCTTCCAGAATGATGTCTGCTTGCACATTACGCTGGGCAAATGCGGCATCAATTTTGTTGCGCCCAGCAAATGCTTTGTCATAGGTAATCAATGGGTACTTGCCGAGATCCTCGATCGTAATCGAGCGCGAACTCAGCAGGGGGTGATTGACTGGCACGATCAGGAGGTGTTGCCATTGGTAACCCGGTAGCGCGATAACGCCCTCGCAATTGGCAATGCCTTCCGTTGCAATCGCAATATCCGCTGCATCGTGCAAGAGCATATCGGCGATCTGCGAAGGGCTGCCTTGGGCAATGCTGACGCGGACCTTCGGAAATCGTTTGGTAAATTCCGTCAAGACTTTTGGTAATGCATAGCGGGCTTGGGTATGGGTGGTGGCAATAACAAAACTGCCTTGGTCCTGGGTCGCAAAGTCTTGACCAACCCGCTTTAGGGTTTCGACCTCATCCAAGATCCGCTCTATCGAGAGGAGGATGCGTTTGCCGGGCTCGGTGAGTGCTCGGATCCGTTTGCCGTGGCGACGAAAGATCTCAACTCCCAGCTCATCCTCAAGCTCAATAATCGCCTTGGAAACCCCAGGCTGGGATGTGAAGAGGGCTTTTGCGGCGGAGGTCAGGTTGAATTGCTGGCGAACGGCTTCGCGGACAAACCGAAATTGATGCAAATTCATGAAAAGGCTTCCTTATATATCTTGATCGATATAGGAACTTAATTCTAAATTATCTTTCGATATTTAAGACCGCGAAACCCATTTCAGGCCAATCAAGGCCAGCAGAAAATACGCCAAGGGTGGGGTCAGGGCGGTGAGGTAGGCTGGCCATGCCCCTAGTAGGCCAATATTGGAAAAGAGGGCATTAAATAGCTGGAAGCTCATGCCCAGCATGATGCCGCCAAAAATCTTGATACCAATACCGCCTGCCCGAGCTTTTAAATACGCAAACGGCAAAGCAAGGGCCAGCATGACAAAGACGATGAAGGGGTAGATGAGCTTTTTCCAAAACGCAATCGCGTGGCGCTGCACATCTTGCTTGTTCTCGTTCAGGTGTGAAATGAATTGCCCCAGACTAATGATCGACATGCGCTCGGGGTTGACGAGTAATACGCCGAGGATTTCTGGGGTAACTTTGGATGCCAAGGTCATCGATGACTTGATGGAAGTGTTAGCTGAGTACACGGGGTCTAAGGCATTTTTATTTTGGGCTTCCTTAAAGCGAGTCTCAATCACATTATTGAGCTCCCACGAACCAGTTTCATTAAAGCGACCCGACTCGGCATTACGAATCGAGAGTAGGCGGTAGGCATCATCAAACTCATACATGCGAACTTGCCGGACTTGCTTGTCGGGTTCAATTTTTCCAATATTGATATAGCGCACACCCGGGCGAACCGATCCAACACCCTCCTCATCGCGAAGCTGGTCTTTGACCCATACCCCAGTACGAAACTGCGAGGAAAAACTGGAGCCTAAGGCTTTCATTTTGACGCGATCAGAGAAGGACTCTGCCATCGGACCAAGCCACTCACTCATCAGTAGGGTAACTGCCACAATGGGCAAGGCAATTTTCCCCAGCATGACAAGGCCACGGCGAATATCCAGCCCTGCAATGCGAAGGATGGTGAATTCAGATTGACTGGCGAGCATTGCAAAGACATAAATACTGCTAATCAATCCTGCAATCGGAATAATTTCAACAATGCGAATCGGCGCCTTGAGCAGAACATGACCCAGTGCAAGCAAAAGGGTGTATTGCTGATTGACTGAGCCCAACTCCGCTAACACATCAAAAAATAAAAAGAGGGCAACCAGGGCAAAGAGAATAAAGCCAAATGCAGCATAAATCTGCTTGGCTAAGTAACGCTCATAAATGTATGGAAAGAGAAAATTCATGGGCGCGTCAGAAAGGCTGGCAACTGCCGCTTCCACCATTTAAGGGACGGATTAATTCGGTTGCGAATCAACACTGCGGCTATGAGTAAGGCAAGTAGATGAATTGGCCAGATGGCTACAAAAAAATCGAAGCGATTTTGCGAAACAAAATTTTGCGCCAAATTAAGCAGGTTGCTGTAAATCAAATAAATCAGCACGGCATAAAACATGGCGGTGTAATTGCCTAAGCGCGGATTAACGTAGGCCAATGGAATCGCAATAAAGACTAAACCTAAGGCCATGAGCGGTAAACCTATGCGCCATAGAAGCTCTCCGCGGTTAGAGGGGGAGGGGTCCTTCAGAAGTTCCTGAACGCTACGTTCGCGATCGCGTGGTGGTGGCTCCGTTAACTCTTTATTGCGCAATTTCGTTTCGTACTCATCAAACTCCAGAATACGAAAATCAGGCTGCGTGGGCAGGCCCTCATAGCGACGACCGTCTTTCAAGATGACATTCTTTTCACCATTCGAGGTATTTTCAATAAAGCCGGTTGCCGCTACGGCAATGCTCAGGCGTTGATTTCTGGAATCGGCAACGAAGATATTTTTGACTTCGCGACTATCGACATTCAGTTCCTCAATAAAGAAAACCCGTTCGGCTTTGGCTGACTCTCGAAACTGACCTGCTGTGACCATCGACACATCATCGCGTTGCTGAAAACGCTGACTGATCAGGGCGGATTCGCGATTGGCCCAGGGCCAAGCAAACAGGGCGAGCAGGGCAATGATGATGATGAGTGGAATGGCAAAGCGCAGAATTGGCCGAATTAAACTCATGATGCTCAGGCCACTGGCAAACCACACAATCATTTCCGAGTCTTTGTACCAGCGTACCAATACGATTAGAACGGCAATAAACAGGGAGACTGTGAGTAGGACTGCCAGGTAACCGATTGTCGCCAAGGCAATTAATACCAAGGCATCTTCTGGGTTCACTACGCCGTTGGCGGCAAAGCCCAAAATGCGGATCACTAAGGTGGTGATCATGATCGTTACCAGGACCAAAAACACCCCTCCAGTAGTGAGGCTCAGTTCGCGGCGAAGGGCTTGGTCAAAAATCATGCGTTCTATGCAAGGGCGTTGGCGGAAAAGTCTAGTTTAGTGGGGAAATGCGGCGCTAATCGGAGGGGAAACCACAGCTCGGAGGATAATGGAAAAAACCACTACGAATGACTTCCTTATGCAAATTCAATTTAGCACGAAAACATTGCCCCAAGCCGACTTTGATTCTGTAAAGCAGGTAAAGCCGGCAGTTGCTAGTCTTGTGGCCCTTGCCACGGATTGCCTTATTTTGGGCTACAGCAAAGCCGATTTAAATAAAAAAACGCTTGGCAGCCTTATGCTTGAATTGGATGCTGCCTTGGGTGGCTCGGTTGCTCGGGCAAAGCTGGCCGGCGATCTGAGCGGAAAAGAGGCCAGTCAGTGCCTGTTACGAGCAGAGGCAAACTGGTCAAAGGCCGGCGTAAAGGCCAAGCGGGTGTTGCTCGTTGGTCTGGGTGATCCGAGCCCTAAAGAGGGCTTGTCCTTGCAGTCCTACGCCAAGCTAGCCAAGGCGACCCTCAAGACCCTGAGTGGCGGTGCCATAGAGTCCGCAGCATGGTTTGTGCCGAGCTTTGGGGCAAATGCAGATGCCGTGGTGAAGCAAGTCCGCCTAACAGCGCAATTAGCGGGTGAACAAACGTATCGCTTTGGGGTGCGTCAGCCTGCTATGAAGTTCAAGGCAGTGGAGCACGTCGATCCTTTTCAAGAACTCCTCTTTGTTACTTGCAAAGATACCGCTAAGGCTGTGCAACTAGCGGTGCAACAAGGTGAAGCCTTGGTTGAGGGGATGAACCTTGCCAAAGACTTGGGTAATTTGCCGCCCAATGTCTGTACTCCAACCTATCTTGCAAAAACAGCGCAGGGTTTGATGAAGAAGACCAAGCTCAAGGTTGAGCTGCTGACCAAAAAGCAAATGGAAGCGCTGGGCATGGGTTCCTTTCTGTCGGTTGCGCAGGGCTCTGAAACCCCACCGCAATTCATCATCATGCGTCACAACGGCGGCAAAGCGAGTGAGGCTCCAACGGTATTGGTAGGTAAGGGCATCACCTTTGATACGGGCGGTATCTCCCTTAAGCCGGGCGAGGCAATGGATGAAATGAAGTACGACATGTGCGGTGCTGCATCCGTTGTTGGCACGATGCTCTCGGCGGCATTGCTGGGCCTTAAGCAGAACGTCATCGGAGTCATTCCGACCTGCGAAAACATGCCGTCGGGTAAAGCAACGCGACCGGGTGACATTGTAAAAAGCATGTCAGGCCAGACCATTGAGATCTTAAATACCGATGCTGAAGGCCGTTTGATTCTGTGCGATGCACTCACCTACGTAGAGCGTTTCAAGCCCAAGGCGGTGATTGATATTGCGACCTTAACGGGCGCTTGCGTGATTGCGCTGGGCGCGGTTCACAGTGGCATGTTCTCGGACGATAGCCACTTGCTGGCGGATTTAACCCAAGCTGGCCATGACTCCCTGGATACCGTCTGGCGCATGCCGCTCGATGCTGCCTATCAAGAGCAGCTCAAATCAAACTTTGCTGATATGGCCAATATCGGCGGACGCCCTGCTGGTAGCGTTACAGCTGCTTGCTTTTTAAAGCGCTTTACTGAAAAGTACCCTTGGGCGCATTTGGATATTGCGGGCACGGCATGGAAAGGTGGGGCAGCCAAAGGATCGACTGGAAGACCAGTGCCCCTCTTGGTGAACTACTTGCTTGCACAGTCCTAAATTGATATGGCACGCATCGACTTTCACAGTAATGTTAGTGACAAGCTGGAATATGCCTGCAGGCTGACGCGCAAGATTTGGAGTGCTACGGCCGAAGGCGAGCCTGTTCGCAACATTGTGATGGTGGCAGAAAAAGCGGACCTCAAGCGCCTCGATGAATTGCTGTGGACCTTTACTAAAACTGATTTTTTACCCCACTGCCATGGTGATCATGAGGCTGCGTTTGAAACGCCGATTGTTCTTCTGGACGATACTGCAGCACCAGCGCTAGCGAACTTGCCGCATGCTGATGTGCTGATTCATATGAGTATGCGGATGCCAAGCGATGTCGCGGCCTTGGTCGCTCGATTTCCACGGATTGTTGAGGTGGTTACGGTGAATGAGGCCGAGCGCCTTGCAGGACGGGAGCGTTACAAAGCCTACCGCGAGCTAGGTCATGAGCTTCATAATTTTGATCAAGCAAAAGCCTAAACCACCATGCTGATTCACCCACAAATCGATCCAGTAGCCATTCAGATTGGGTCCTTTGGAATTCACTGGTATGGACTAATGTACTTACTGGCCTTCGTGCAATTTATTGTGCTGGGTCGACTCTGCATCAAGCGGCCTTATTACCAAGCCTTGGGTTGGACCACCAAAGATTTAGAGGACTTACTCTTTGCAGGCGTACTCGGCGTGGTACTCGGTGGGCGGATTGGCTATTCGCTGTTTTATATGCCCGAATTCTATTTGGCGAATCCGCTCAGCATCCTTAAAGTATGGGAAGGTGGAATGTCCTTTCATGGCGGACTGCTGGGAGTCATTCTGGCGATGGTTTGGTTTGCGCGCCGCCAAAAAACTTCCTTTTGGACCGTCAGTGATTTGGTTGCGCCTTTGGTGCCCTTTGGTTTGGCGTTCGGGCGCCTAGGTAACTTTATCAATGGTGAATTGTGGGGTAGGCCAACCGACCTCCCATGGGCTATGGTTTTTCCACTGGTCGATGCGATTCCTCGCCACCCATCGCAAATCTATCAACTGCTCTTTGAGGGTATCTTGCTCGGTTTGATCTTGTGGGTTTATGCCCGAAAACCGCGTCGCCTTGGTCAGGTTTCGGGCCTATTTTTGCTGGGTTATGGCATTTGCCGCTTCTTGGTTGAGTTTGCGCGCGAGCCAGATGCCTTTTTAGGCTTACTCGGACTAGGCCTTTCTATGGGCCAATGGCTATCTATCCCCATGATTTTATTCGGTATTTACTTACTTAATCGTAAATAAGTCGATAATTTTCACTAACTGCATTTAAAAATATCTTTTTTTAGATCATTTGTTGCTAAGATCCTAGAAAGTCGCTTATTTCGCATAAATACCAGCTTCTGCGGTAAAAATCTCTGTTGTTTAGGCGAATTGATGCAAAAAATCCATTTTTTTGACCCTGTGTAACCTAAGGATGCTTCATGCTGGAGTTAATCACCAAAACCCGCCATTTATCCAAAGCACTGAGTGCGGTACAGCGTTTAACCTCCGAGCGCGGGGAATCCAATGCGGTGAGCATGGCCAACGACGTGATCGATAACTACCGCAAGCTCACCAAAGACCAGCACCTTAAATTCTTTACTGCCTGGATTGAAAAGCTCAGCCCCAATCCAGCGGAGGTCATGGCGGCATCACAAGCCTTTGCGGCAGAGGCCAATGCCCGCAATTACATTCGCTTACAAAAAGTTTCCGAGTCACCTCGGCAAGAATTTATGCGCCGCTTGAATCGGGGCCTAAATGGCACGGCCGCCGTTGTCGAAATGCGCCGCGATTTATTGCAACTCTTGGACAAAAAACCGGAACTGGCTGCAGTGGATTTTGATATGCGCCATCTGCTGTCCTCTTGGTTTAATCCTGGTTTTTTAAAAATGCACCGGGTCGACTGGAAGTCGCCTGCGGAAGTTTTAGAAAAGCTAATCCAGCACGAGGCAGTCCATGCGATTGATGGCTGGGATGACTTGCGCCGCCGTTTGCAGCCTGACCGGCGCTGCTTTGCATTCTTTCATCCTCAATTGCCCAATGAGCCATTGATCTTTGTGGAGGTAGCGCTGCTACCAGAGGTGCCTCTGGCGATTGCTCCGCTCGTGGATAAAAAGGCCGAGACAGTGACTCAGGTGCAGCAGTACAAGGTGGCCGTTTTTTATTCCATCAGTAACTGCGAGCCTGGTCTGCGCGGTGTGTCGATGGGTAACTTTTTGATCAAGCGAGTCGCCGAGCAGTTGCACCAGGAGTTCCCTGGTCTAAAAACCTTCATTACGCTCTCACCCGTTCCTGGATTAATCGAATGGATTGCTGCGGGCGCTAATTTAGGCGATGGCGTGCCGCCTGATCGCCTCAAGCCCGCCTTAAAGATGAAGCGAGATCAGGCTTTACAGGCTTTGGGCCTGGATGCGCAATCGTGGGCCGAGCGCTTAAGCAACGGCTGGCATCCGGACAATGCCTCATCAAAGGAGAAGGACGCGCTTCTTTGCCTTACGGCCATTTACTTGGGTCTCGCATCAACTGGGCGCCAAGGTAATCCCGTTGCCAAGTTCCATTTGGGCAATGGCGCCAAGCTGCACCTGATTAATTGGGCCGGGGATTTATCGCGCAAGGGCTTACGTCAATCTGCCGGCATTATGGTTAATTACCTGTATGACCTCTCCAGCGTGGAAGAGAATCATGAGCGCTTTGTGAACGGGGAAATCATGTATTCCAGGGCGGTAGCCAAGCTCATGAGTGTTTAGCGCGTCAACCGTCGCTAGACCGTAAAATGGAGTTTTAGCCGCTCAGAAAATCCTGGGTTAACACGTTGCACCAATCAATTGTTTGTTGTGGGGTAGTTATGAATTTGTATTCGGTATTAGAAAACGGGTTTCCAAAAGATCGCCAGTCTTGCGCCCTAGAAACGCACGATGGTTTGTATTACTCTTGGAGCGATCTGGAGCGCGCTACTGCGATGATGGCGAACTTGCTTCAGGGATTGGGTATACCGAAGGGTTCCCGCGTTGCGGTTCAGGTTGAAAAGTCACCTGAAGCTCTATTTTTGTATTTGGCCACCCTCAAAGCCGGCTATGTTTACCTGCCACTGAACACCGCCTACCAAGCTGCCGAGATCGAATACTTTATTCAAAATGCGGAACCCGCAGTGATGGTTTGCAGCAGCAAGAATTTTTCTTGGGTATCGAAGATTGCATTTAAGTCAGGCACCCGCCACGTCTTTACGCTTGATGACAACCGCACTGGTACCCTTTTAGAGCGTGCTGCCGCGCAGAGCGATCGTTTTAAAACCGTCGCTCGTAGCGATGATGATCTGGCTGCGATTTTGTATACCTCAGGCACTACCGGCCGCAGTAAAGGCGCCATGCTCACGCACAAAAACTTGAGCAGCAATGCCCTCGTCTTGCAGAAATTTTGGGGCTGGAAAAAAGGCGATGTGTTGTTGCATGCCTTGCCGATCTTTCATGTGCATGGACTGTTTGTTGCAGCCCATGGCGCTCTGATCAACGGTAGCAAAATGATTTGGTTACCCCGCCTGGATACCGCAGCATTGATTCAGAATATGCCGCGTTCAACGGTGATGATGGGCGTGCCAACCTTCTATGTTCGCCTCTTAGCCGATAAAAACTTCACCAAAGCCGTATGCCGGAATATGCGCCTCTTTGTATCTGGATCTGCGCCACTCCTCACGGAGACGTTCAATACCTTTAAAGAATTGACTGGCGAAACCATTCTTGAGCGTTACGGCATGAGCGAAACCGTGATGTTGGTATCGAACCCATATCAAGGTGCTCGGGTTGGTGGTTCGGTTGGCTTGCCACTTACCGGCGTGAAAGTGCGCGTAGTCGATGAAAACAATAAGCCATGTGCGGTTAATGAGATTGGCAGCATTCAGGTAAAGGGTCCTAACGTATTTAAGGGCTACTGGCGTATGCCAGAAAAGACGGCTGAAGAATTTACTGCCGATGGCTGGTTTAAAACCGGCGACGTTGGCCGCTTCGGTGGCATGGCCAACGGCGCTAAAGTGCCAGACAATTATTTGTGCATCGTCGGTCGCAGTAAGGACTTAATTATCTCGGGTGGCTATAACGTCTACCCAAAAGAAATTGAAAGCTTTATTGACGACATGGATGGCGTGGACGAAAGTGCGGTGATTGGTGTGCCGCATCCTGATTTTGGTGAGGCAGTCATGGCTATTGTGGTTGCAAAGCCGGGCGCTAAGCTGGATTCAAAAGCCATGATTGATGCGCTGAAGGGACAAATTGCGAACTTCAAAGTACCGAAGCGCATTGAGATCGTTGCTGACTTGCCACGCAATGCGATGGGTAAAGTACAAAAAAATATTCTGCGTCAGCAATACACCGCGTAATTCAATTACATACCAAATGCCTTGCGGCTTTCATTGAACATGAAGGCCGCAAGAAAAAACAGCATGACACCAAATACCCGCTTGAGGTTTACGGTATTCATGCTCCGAGCCATTTTGGCACCAAGCGGAGCGGTAAATATGCTCGCTGCAACAATGCAAGCAACGGCTGGTAAGTAGATATAGCCCAGAGAACCTGAGGGCAGGCCGGGGTGGTTCCAGCTGCCCACCACATAACCAATGGTGGCCGCGACTGCGATTGGAAAGCCCAGACCCGAGGCGGATGCCATCGCCACGTGCGGCGTGACATTACACCAAATCATGAACGGCACTGTAACGAATGCGCCCCCTGCACCAAGCAAGCTGGATAGTGCGCCAACAAAACTGCCAAAGGAAAACAAACCTAACTTGCCTGGCAATTGACGGCCGGGCTTGGGTTTTTTATTGATGAACATTTGTATTGAGCTGTAGACAATAAACAGCGCAAAGAACAGTGACAACCAGCCGGTAGGAAAGGCATCAAACAGCTCACTGCCGCCGATCAGGCCGCCCGCAATAATGCCAGGCGTTAAAGCAATAACCAGTTTCCAATCGATGGTGCCATGTTTGTGGTGTGCCCGAATCGCAGAAAGCGATGTAAAGAGAATGGTTGCCATACCAGTCGCAATCGCCATATGAACAATAATGCTCTGATCAAATTGCTGGTGATTAAAGACAATAATCATGAATGGGACGAGAATCATCCCCCCGCCGATGCCGAGCATGCCAGCCAATACACCAGACACAGCCCCACAGGTAACCAAAATCAAAATATCGATTAATTCCAAACTGAATTCCCCGCCTTAGCCGCTAGGCCCTTATCCTGAACCCTCGGGTTCAAGGTGGAGCGGCCGCCATGCTTCGGGTGCACTAAGCAGCGCAGGGAGTGAGCAGCTCGAGGCTGCCACTGTACGGTTGCGAAACGCTCACGCCCACATTGCAAAGATCGCTCCGTATGCTTGCGCATCGGTTCAAAGATCTATTGGCCTTGGCGAGCCAGGCAGGGAAAGGGTTTGTAGCAAAGTATCCACTTGTAACTCGAGGCCTTTGATTTCGGCTTCGAGCCGTGCTACCTCGTCCGGATGGACTGCTGCAGACTGTGTCGATAACTGCGCTGCGGTATCTGCAGCTAGACGTTTACTTGAAATCAGATCGCCAGCAAGTTTAAGGGCAGCCATCATGGTGGCGCGCTCGATGCTGCGGTTGCCACCTGTAATCGCTAGCTGAATTTGTTCGTCAACCAAAGTGCAAGCCTCGCGCAACAGGGGCTCATGCTCAGTAGTGGTGGCCAGCGTGATTTTTTGGCCTGCGAGCGTGACCTCAATGCGTTGTTGGCTCATGATCATCGCCTGAAATAGTGGGGTTGGGTTCGTCAGTAGCTAGTAAGTTCAGTTGCCGTGTATCGCTTTGCTCAGGCAGTCGACTCAAAATATGCTGGATGCGATTTTGCGCATCCGCTATCTTGGTTTCGAGTCGCAGGCGATCTTGGCGTGCCTCTTCGATGGCTTTAGTTGCCAGCGTGAGTTTGTCTTTGAGCCGAACTATTGCTCGGTTTAAATTACTTAAAGAAGACTCGGAGGAGGGGAATGAATCGCTCATTGATACATTGTAGCCTCTGAGTTAGGCCATGAGCAGCACCAAGATGACTGGTTTATTACCGAGTCAGGGCAACCCAGTGTTTGCCTAG
Organism: Polynucleobacter difficilis; assembly: GCF_003065365.1. Lineage (NCBI taxonomy): Bacteria > Pseudomonadati > Pseudomonadota > Betaproteobacteria > Burkholderiales > Burkholderiaceae > Polynucleobacter > Polynucleobacter difficilis. The sequence goes on from NZ_CP023276.1 coordinate 527,070, forward strand.
CTTGGTTAGCTCAATGCGCCCATCAAATAGATCAATCAAAGCCTGGTGGGTTAGTGGATCATCACTTTTACCCTGATGATGGACCCCTTTTTTGCCCAAAAGAATTAGGTTCTCGGCCTGCAAGGCAAACTGAATTTCATGTAAAACGGTGATGCTGGTTTTACCCTGATCAGATAGCGTGGTTTGCCATTGCAGCCAATCGGCCTGATGCGGCGGGTCTAGATTAGCAATCGGCTCATCCATCAGTAGGGTGTCAGCTTGAACAGCAAAGAGCCTGGCGAGCAAAACGCGCTGACGCTCGCCTCCCGACAGTTGACTAAAAAAGCGCTCGCGCAAATCCCACACAGCCGTTTGACGCATCGCCTGCTCAACCACGAGGTGATCGTCGGCACTGGCAATGGAAAGCCAGTTTTGATGAGGCAATCGACCCAGCATGGCAATGTCGTATACCCGCAGACCAACATCAAGATTGTCCGACGTCGCCGTTGCCTGCTCGAGCCAAGCAATCTGTTGCGCACGCGCCTTGGTAGTAATCGAATGAAGCTCTACTCCCCCAATCTGAATCGAGCCCTCATATGGCAAGAGTCCAGCAAGGGCTTGAACGAGGGTGGATTTGCCCGCCCCATTGGAGCCGACAATGCTAGTCCACTCACCCCCAGGAATAGCAAGATCGATGTTGTGCAAAACAACGGTGTTATTGCGGGATAAAGAAACGTTACGAAGCTCTATTGGACTCATGCGCTTATCCCTAAGGTCTGACGCCGGAGCAAGAGCAGTAAATACGAGCCGCCGAGCACTGCAGTAACTATTCCGACGGGAAGTTCTAGGGGTGCTAAGACCGTACGCGCTAGTAAATCAGATGCTAGCAATAGGATGCCACCGGCCAAGCTAGACATCAGCAGATGCATGCGTTGCGAGCCATTGGCAAAGCGGCGAACCAGGTGGGGCGCTGCAAGGCCGATGAATGCAATCAGCCCAGTTTGCGCGACAGCAGCACCTGTAGCCAGTGCGAGAACAGCAATTAAACCCAGGCGCATGTGATCAATCGGAAGACCAAGCGTTTTAGCGGTACTTTCGCCAAGGCTCAGGGCATTTAATGCCGCACTCAAGAGTAATGTGATTGCGATACACGCAAGCCAAACCAAGAGCATGAGCCAGACGCCATGCCAATCCAGCAGACTGGTGTTGCCGAGCATGAATGCCTGAAAGCGCTGATAGAGGTCGGGGCGAACAAAAGTAAAGAGCGCGTTACCTGCGCCAAGGATGACGCTAATCACGACACCCGATAGTAAAAGTCGTAAGGAGCTGCGATAACCACCAGCCAGAATCAGCGCCGCAACAACACCTAGCAGCGCGCCAATAAAAGCACCGCTGTTAAGTCCAATTAACGCAAGCCCAGAATCAGCAATCGCGTGGGAAAAGCCTAAAACAAGTGCGACACCCATTAAGGCTCCAGATGCACTACCTAGTAAATACGGATCAGCCAAAGGATTGCGAAATACACCTTGCGCAATCGCACCGGCTAAGCCCAGTAGAGCGCCAGCCAGCCATGCCCCTGCAGAGCGCGGCAAGCGAATGTCAAAAACGATTGCAGAGTCAGTGCTCCAGATAACCCCACCACTACCGAGCAATGCACCCAAGCATAGCAATGCAATGCTGATCAGCAGCAAAGCAAGAACACGGGGAAATAAAGTAGGGCGCATACCGCAGACTATCACTTGGGCAGTAAGCGTATCGCGCAATCGCCGATAAGGGCTGCTGCTTCACCCATGCGCGGGCCGGGGCGAACGAGTACGTCTGCTTGTGCTGCCGAAAAGAAGCAGATCCGATTACCCTGAATCGCTGGAATGGATTTCCAGCCGGGGCGCTGTGCCAATTGTTTCGCCGAAGCTTCAGTCGTCATAATCAAATCAGGTCTAGACTGCACTACGAATTCTGGGTTGATCTTCGGAAAGGCGCCCATCTTTTCCGTAGCAATGTTTTGCATGCCCAGTCGATCGAGTAATTCACCAATGAAAGAGGTTTTGCCAGCTGCAAACGGCGCAGCGTTCACTTCAAAGTAAACCCGGGCTGCTTTTTGTGACGGTGATAGCGCACGATTGGCCCGAGCAATGTCAAGCTGGATACGCTCCCATACGGCGTCTGATTCATTAGAGCCTAAAACCATATCCAGTCTCCGTAAGGTGCGCTGCACATCGGCCATGGACTGCACATCAAATGCCATTACTGAAATGCCTAAGGACTGCAAGCGCGCAATAAGAGCAGATGATTTTTCAACTAAGACCAAGTCTGGCTTTAGACGGACAATGCCCTCAATGTTGGCATCGGCAATGCCGCCCAAGCGAGGCAAAGTATCAAGCGACTTCGGCCAATTGGAAAATCGATCGACTCCCACCAAAACAGAACACTTGCCCAGAGCACATACAGATTCAGTCAAAGAGGGAAGCATGCTGATTACGCGCTGGGCAGGAGTGCCTAAGCGAATCTCGACACCGCGACTGTCTTTAACTGCGATGCTCGCAAATGCAGTGGTGCTGAAAAATAGAAAATACGCGCTACTACAAAATAGCAAAGAAAATCTACGACAGATTCTTTGTTGTTGGAATAGGCTAATTAACTTCATTGCAAATTTTTTCTTGGGAGTTTTGCATCTACTAAAGACATATCACTCAAACAAGACTATCAACATAAGCAATCCAATTTGATGGGTAAACAAAAGTATGCCCCTCCCCATTTTCAAGCATGACATCAATGCCATGTTTTTTTAACTCCACAATTAATTCTGGGGTGTATGGAGTACCAGTCGGCAAAAATCCGTTGGGTGTTTTTACTTCAGTCGATAAAGTAATGGATAGATCCATCTCTTTTTTATATTCCCATAATTTAGCAAGAAGTTCCTCGTAATGGGTCCCAAAAAGAGGAGTGGATACTTCGTACTCAGACCAAGTGTCAACTCGCCATTTACGAATGTCTTCTAAGTGCAAGTCACCAAAAACTAATCGCTCAATAGAGTTGCTTGTTCGATCTTGAATCATATTTAGAGCCTCTTTAATAGCACTTTTATAGTCACTATTGGGATGAAGGGGAGCTAAGCATAAAGGGGTCTTTAAGAACTCGGATTGCTTTGCAATATTTTTAATATGAATATCTTGAATTGAGACATGATTTGTAAGCACACCAAAACTCGTGAGTAATACGACATTTCTATTTTGTTCAAATAGGTGCATTAATGTTAAAAAACTATCCTTCCCACCAGACCAAAAGAGAATATCCAGCCCACCTTTTCTTGGAATCCAATTCATTAGTATTGGATTAGTTATTTGCCGTTGAGAATTTTGAAGATCATCGACATTAATATGACCATAAGGACAGTGACGGCATGAGTTCCCGCAGCATTTGCCCTGCCTTAGGAGGCTATCGCCTGTTAATACTTGATATCCTGTGGCAGGGTCAATATAAGTACTGCGACCCTCCTTGCATGCTTCTAAATGCAATTCATCTACATTAACCATAATTACCACCCTCACTATACAAACAAAAGGCCACCTAATGGTGGCCATAGATCGATAAAGATCTCTATTTCATAGCGTATCTCATTCCTACAAAGACATTAGATCCTGAAGTAGCATATCCATAACTAAGCTGATAATCCTTGTTAAAGATGTTGTTCCAGCGCCCAAAGAGTGACCAGTCTTTAGTAATTTGATAGTTACCATACAGATTGTAAATTGCATAACCACCCATGTAACCGGTGTTATCAAAATTGGTGCGATTAGCTTGGAAAGTACCTTCTGCACCCGCAGTCAATCTAGTGTTTTTGTACTCTGTGCCAATATTTCCAAATTGACGTGCTCGTTTAGCCAAAACATATCCAGTGCTCTGGTCAATTGGATTTTGCTGATCAAAAGAACCTCGAATACTTATGTTACCGAATCGAGTTGCGCCCCCTACTGATAAGCCAGTAATCTTTGCACTTGCAACATTGGTCGCACAGCCGTAATTAGGGGCCGTATTTATTTGCGTAGTAGTACAAGGAGGGGATGTACTTGAGTATTGGATTAAGTTTGCAATTGAGTTGCTATAGGCAGCTAAACGAAGGTCATATTGCCTAGTTTCATAGTTAAGCCCAACCTCGCTGTTTTTACTTTTCTCTGGCTTAAGCGTTGGGTTTCCATAGACTGGATAAAACATATCATACAAGGAGGGCGCCTTAAATCCTGTGCCGTAATTAATATTAGCCCTTAGCTGCTTTGTAAAAAAATATCCGTATGCAAGATTGCCGGTGGTCTGTGGACCATAGCCCGAAATGCTGTCATTACGGATGCTGGCATTGCCCAGATGTGATCCACGCTTTAGTTGATAAGCACTAGCAAAAGAGTTTGTTGTTTGGCTGAGATTTAAAGCCCCAGTAGTTGCAGTTGCAGTAGCAACTTTTCGCTCTGCAACAAGCTGGATCAAATCAGACCCGACGTTAACATCATTTTGCCATGTATAAATATTTTGTCGTGAATTACTAATGGCATTACTGGTTGGGGTAAGGGACTGTGATAAGTCATATGATTGTGCGGCTTGAAAAAGGCTTTTCCAGTTCTGGGTAATTTGATTTTTCGAGAAGAGCGAATACGTACTCACATCGTTAACCTGGTTACCAATCGGCTTCGCAGCTGAAAATACCGGGTATTGATTATTATTTCTTGCAGCAAATACTTGTAAACCAAATTCTTGCCCTCGTGCCCATTCCTGACTTATTTTTCCAGCCCCACCGCTTCGGGTGTAGCCCATATTTGAAGTTGTGTTTAAGTAACTTGGATAGGCATTATTTTGCGCAACGCTATTAAATCCAGTAGAAATTTCTTGCGTCGCACTTAAGGAGTATCTTATTTTCTGATCACCCGATGTGCTGCCATAAAAACTTACATCCGAAATTGACGTGCCATAAGATCCATAGCCAGTAGAGGCGCCAACTTGCATTGGTCCATCACCAGTTTTCGTGAAGATTTGTACAACACCACCAATTGCATCAGATCCATATAAGCTACTCTGCGGACCAAAAATGATTTCAATGTGATCAATGATTGATAAGGGAAGAGCTTGCCATGCTGGGGAGCCCGTTAGGGTTGATTGAGACCGAACTCCGTCAATTAATACTAGGGTTTGATTAGAGTTTGATCCCCTTAAGAAAACACTGGCAATTCCTCCGTTACCACCGCTACTGGATATCTCAACACCACGCTGTCTTTGTAGGAGTTGCACCAAACTCGACTGCGCTGCATCTGCAATTTCTTCTGGCCCAATATAAACGTAGTCTGCTAGAACATCATCGGCCTTGGTTGGCGTTCTTGTTGCAGTAACAATGATTGGATTAAGCGGGTCTACTGAATTGGATACCGATACCGATACCGATGGTGTTTGCGCTACTGCACTTTGAAATGGAAAGACGCTAGATAAAAGCGTTACTAACAGTGCAAATCTGCACTGTGTATTGCTGAACTGCTGTTTCATGATGAACCTTCTGCCGTCGAATCACCAAGCCAACTTCCCCGTTAGCCGAGTCGAACAGAACTTCATGGGCGCGTTTCCAGAACGTCAATATGTGCGGCGCATGGAGTCCATGCGAACGCTTCTATCGGCGCGCGAAGGATCCCCGTCCGCAAAATTCCACCTGTTTTGGCCGGTATCCGGGCTGGCAAATTTAAGAACCTGACCTTCCCATGCGATTGACGCGCACAGTGGCTATATCCAAGTTCTCTGTACCGAGCTACAAGGCACATTTGCTTACCGTTGCGGGGGCAGCACACGTTTGAGTAGTGTTTCCCGTTTAACTTTATTGCAATGCAATAAAGCACCATAACTCTTCAATAGTACCGCATTTAAGACCCCCAAATATTGGGGTTTTTACTGACTGAGCCTACAATAGCACTGTAAGAACAATAATAAATATGACCGTACTAGACAAACACCCCGAAAAAAACCTGATTCGCTTGCAGCTGAGTCAAAACATCGTCTTGCAGCATTTGGATCCGGCAAGCATGGCCGAGCTAGAGCGCCATTTAGTGATTTCTGATCTAAAAAAATCAGAGATTTTGCTGCACCAGGGCGACCATCAAATGGAGCAGTACTTTATTCTGGATGGCATTTTGAAGCGCATCGTATCGAGCTCGGACGCAAAAGAAATGATCTTGCGCTTCACGATCGAAAAGGACATCGAAACCAGCTATGCCGCATGGCGCCTCAAGAAGTCGGCTCCTTACAGCATTGCCTGCGTGACCAAGGCTAGGGTTGCGCGCCTGCCCATGAAAAAGTGGACTGAGTTCTTGGAGAGCCATGCTCCCCTGAAAGAGAGTTTTGAGTTTGAGGTAATGCGCCTGATGAGTGAAATCATGGCCCATACCATTACCTTGCATATGCTCGATGCGCCAGGCCGCGTAGAGCGCTTTCTGCGTAAGTACGAGAGCCTTTTTGGACTTTTGCCCAAAAAAGAGCTTGCAGCCTATTTGAATCTATCGCCCGAGACCCTAAGCCGCTTAAAAACAAAGCACAAAGACCTATTTGTCTAGTTTTTATATGGATTTGCCTTTGCCTCCGACGGGCTCTAACCCTTGTTTTTATTGGAATTAAAGGGAAATTGACGCAAGTCAATGCTGATCTACACCCCCAAGCCTAAGATGCATCCACCTAAATGCAGTTTGTTAATTCCCTGGGTTTAGGTGCATTTTTTAATTGGAGACACAAGACAGAAGCTAAATTGCCTTGCCAACGGAGTGAAGCAATCTAACCAATACAACTTTTATGACAAACGACAATCAAAACCAAGAACTTACCGACGGATTCCATCTCGTTATCGACGCCCTGAAGGCCAATGACATTGACACCATTTATGGATTAGTGGGCATTCCAATTACTGACTTGTGCCGCTTAGCTCAAGCTGAAGGCTTGCGCTTTATTGGTTTCCGCCATGAGCAGCACGCAGGAAATGCCGCAGCCATTGCCGGTTACATGACACAAAAGCCTGGTATCTGCATGACGGTTTCCGCACCTGGTTTCTTGAACGGTTTAACTGCCTTAGCCAACGCAACGGTGAACTGCTTCCCAATGATTCTGATTAGCGGCTCAAGTGAGCGCGAGATCGTTGACTTGCAGCAGGGCGATTACGAAGAGATGGATCAGCTTAATGCAGCCAAGCCATACGCTAAAGCTGCTTATCGTATTAATCATGCGGAAGACATTGGCATTGGTATTGCACGCGCAATTCGTGCTGCGGTATCGGGTCGTCCAGGCGGCGTGTACTTGGACTTGCCAGCACAGCTCTTGTCACAGACTCTGTCGGTTGCTGAAGCCAAGAAATCCATTTTCAAAGTAATCGACCCAGTACCCCGTCAGATCCCAGCACCCGATGCAGTAGCGCGTGCATTGAATGTGCTGAAGGGCGCAAAGCGTCCATTGATTCTGTTAGGCAAAGGCGCTGCGTATGCTCAAGCTGATGCAGACATCAAGGCCTTGATCGAAAAATCCGGTATTCCGTATTTGCCAATGTCGATGGCCAAAGGCTTGCTGCCTGATAACCATCCCCAATCTGCATCTGCAGCCCGCTCATACGTTTTGGCTGAGGCCGATGCGGTGTTGTTAGTTGGCGCGCGTTTGAACTGGTTGCTGGCTCACGGTAAGGGCAAGACCTGGGGTAAAGAGCGTAAGCAATTTATCCAAATTGATATTCAAGCAAACGAAGTTGACAGCAACGTCCAGATCGATGCGCCATTGATTGGTGACATTGGCTCCTGCGTTGGCGAGCTCTTGAAGGGCATCGCTGCTGTACCGAAGCCAAGCGCAGAGTGGATTAGCGCGATCAATGAGAAGAAAGACAAGAACATGGCAAAGATGGCAGAAACACTTGCCAAAGATGCCGTGCCAATGAACTTCCATGGCGCATTGCGCGTGATTCGCGATGTTGTGAAGAAAAACCCCGATGTCAACCTCGTTAACGAAGGTGCAAATACCCTCGACTATTGCCGTTCGATTGTCGATATGTACAAGCCACGTAAGCGTTTTGACTCCGGTACATGGGGCATTATGGGTATTGGTATGGGCTATGCGATTGGTGCAGCTGTTACCAGTGGTTTGCCTGTCATCGCAGTGGAGGGTGATAGCGCCTTTGGTTTCAGCGGCATGGAGCTCGAGACCATTTGCCGTTACAACTTGCCAATCACCACCGTGATTTTCAATAACAATGGTGTTTACCGTGGTACCGATGTAAACCCAACCGGCGGCGCTGATGTTGCTCCAACCGTATTCGTTAAAAACGCACGCTATGACAAGATGATGGAAGCGTTTGGTGGAATCGGTTACAACGTCACCACCCCACAGGAATTAGAGAAGGCATTGACTGAGGCAATAGCCGCAGGCAAGCCAGCACTAATCAATGCTGTCATTGATGAAACAGCAGGCACCGAAAGTGGTCGCCTGACGAATCTCAACCCAGCAAGTACTGCCACAAAGAAGTAATTGACGAGTTAAGTCGTACGCAACCCTAAGGAGATTTAATATGAGCAAGCCATTAGACGGAATCCGCATCATCGATTTCACACACGTACAAGCAGGTCCTGCATGTACTCAGTTGTTGGCATGGTATGGCGCGGACGTAATCAAAGTAGAGCGTCCTGGATCTGGCGACGTAACCCGTAGCCAGTTGCGCGACATTCCAGATGCTGACGCCTTGTATTTCACCATGCTCAACGGTAACAAGCGTTCGTTGACTTTGGATACCAAGACTGCAGAAGGTAAGGAAGTATTGGAGAAGTTGATTAAGGTTTCTGACGTCATGGTCGAGAACTTTGGTCCAGGCGCTTTAGATCGCATGGGCTTCTCTTGGGAACGCATCATGGAACTGAACCCACGCATGATCATGGCGTCGGTAAAAGGCTTCAGCGATGGCCACTCCTATGAAGATTTAAAGGTGTATGAGAACGTAGCGCAGTGTGCTGGCGGCGCAGCCTCCACCACTGGTTTCTGGGATGGTCCTCCTACCGTATCTGCTGCTGCTTTGGGCGATAGCAATACAGGTATGCACTTGGCGATTGGTATTTTGACCGCGCTGATGCACCGTGAGAAGACTGGCCGTGGTCAGAAGGTTGCTTGCTCGATGCAAGACGCCGTATTGAACCTGTGCCGCGTGAAGTTGCGCGACCAGCAGCGTCTGGATCGCGTTGGTTACTTGGAAGAGTACCCACAGTATCCCCATGGCACATTCTCTGACGTTGTACCCCGCGGTGGTAATGCCGGCGGCGGCGGTCAGCCAGGTTGGGTTTTAAAGTGTAAGGGCTGGGAAACTGATCCAAACGCCTACATTTATTTCACCATCCAAGGCCATGCTTGGAAGCCAATTACCGAGGCTTTAGGTCGTCCAGAGTGGGCAACCGATCCTGCTTACATGACTGCAGAAGCACGTCAAGACAAGATTTTTGACATCTTCGCAACCATTGAAGACTGGCTCAAAGACAAGACCAAGTACGAAGCAGTGGATATCTTGCGTAAGTTCGATATTCCATGCGCCCCTGTACTGTCGATGAAAGAACTCGCCGCATCACCAGATTTGCGTGCAAGCGGTTCGATTGTTGAGGTTGATCACAAGGTGCGCGGTAAGTACCTGACGATTGGTAGCCCAATCAAGTTCTCTGATCTCAAGATTGACGTTAAGCCATCCCCAGTTTTAGGTGAGCACACCGATGAGGTTTTGGCTGACCTGGGCTACGGTAAAGACGATATTGCCAAGTTGCACGCGGCAAAAGCAGTTTAATAACAATAAATTAGTTTGATCCTTTAAGGCGCTCCGAGTGGGCGCCTTTTTTATTGCCTTAATTTGCCCAGAATCAGGCTAAATCGCACAATGCGAAATCCAGTTTCAGAGCTTGATAATCCCTAGATGGGTGCGGCAAAAAGGCGCCAATTATGGCCACTAAGCACTGCTTAGCCACTAGGCTAGCTGGAAATCAGGGTAGTCCCGACTGGTAGAATTTGATTAATTCAAAATTTCAATTCTTATTAGGACTACTGTCATGGCAAAAGCACTGGAAGGGGTGAAAATCCTCGATTTCACGCACGTTCAATCGGGACCAACCTGTACCCAATTATTGGCTTGGTTTGGAGCGGATGTAATTAAGGTAGAGCGCTCAGGTGAGGGCGATGCTACCCGCGGTCAATTGCGCGACATACCCGATGCGGATAGCTTGTATTTCACGATGCTGAATCACAATAAACGCTCGATTACAGTCAATACCAAGACCCCTGAGGGCAAGGATATTCTCGAGCGCTTGATTAAAGAGTGCGACGTCTTGGTTGAAAACTTTGCACCAGGCGCTTTGGATCGCATGGGCTTTACTTGGGAGCACATTCAGCATCTCAATCCCCGCATGATCATGGCATCGATCAAGGGCTTTGGTCCAGGGCCATATGAAGATTGCAAGGTATACGAAAACGTAGCGCAGTGCGCTGGCGGCTCCGCATCAACGACTGGTTTTGATGATGGCCCGCCAATGGTAACGGGCGCGCAGATTGGCGACAGTGGAACTGGTTTGCACTTAGCCTTAGGTATCGTCACTGCGTTGTATCAGCGTACCCATTCGGGTCGTGGTCAGCGAGTGCAAGCTGCTATGCAAGACGCCGTATTGAATTTGTGCCGCGTAAAGTTGCGCGACCAACAGCGCCTTGATCGTAACGGCACCATGCAAGAGTATCCGCAGTTCCCCAACGGTCATTTTGGTGAAGCAGTGCCCCGCGCTGGCAATGCCTCTGGCGGTGGACAGCCCGGCTGGATTCTGAAATGCAAAGGCTGGGAAACCGACCCCAACTCCTACATTTATGTCGTGGTTCAGGCAGCAGTATGGGAAGCCATTTGTAAGGTGATTGGTAAAGAAGAGTGGATTACTGACCATGACTTCTCCTCTCCCATGGCGCGCTTGCCAAGGCTCATGCAAATCTTTGGTGAGATCGAAAAATGGACCATGACCAAAACCAAGTTTGAGGTGATGGATACATTGAATAAATACGACGTGCCATGCGGCCCTATTCTGTCGATGAAAGAAATCGCTGAAGAGCCAGCCTTGCGCGCTACCGGCACAATTGTTGAAGTCGATCACCCGATTCGAGGCAAATACTTAACCGTGGGCAACCCCATCAAGTTATCCGATAGCGAAACTGAGGTCACGCGTTCACCATTGCTGGGCGAGCACACCGATGAAATTCTCCAGGAGCTGGGATTTAATATCGACGACCTGATCGATTTACGCCACCGGAAAGTCATCTAAATGAAAGTTGCTCTAATCGGCAGTCAAGATTTTGGTAAGGCTGCTTTAGAGGCCTTTTTAGAGCGTGGCGACGAGGTAGTTGCGGTGTTTTGTCCGCCCGACAATCCCAAAGCTACAAAGCCTGAGATATTGAAAGAGGCAACCCTTGCAAAAGGCCTCGTGCCCTTGCAATTTGCCTCGCTCAAGAGCCCCGAGGCGGCGGATGCGATGCGCAATAGTGGTGCAGACATTTGCGTGATGGCCTATGTTCTGCAATTTGTGCCGCAAGAGCTTGCCAAGATACCGCGCTTGGGCACGATTCAATACCATCCCTCATTGCTACCGAAGTACCGTGGCCCGAGCGCCATTAACTGGGCTATTGCCTTGGGCGAGAGCAAGACAGGCCTCACCATTTTCCGGCCATCCGATGGCCTGGATGAGGGTGAAGTGATTTTGCAAAAAGAAGTGGCGATTGGCGCAAACGATACCCTGGGATCGGTTTACTTTGATCACCTATTTCCGCTTGGGGTTCAGGCGCTATTAGAGGCTGCTGATCTGGTTGCTGCAAGCAAGCATCAAGAGATAGTGCAAGATGAAGCGCTCGCCAATTACGAAGGCTGGTTCGATCAAGCGGCTGCCCGCATCCATTGGTCAAACCACATTACGCAGATCCATAACTTGATTCGGGCCTGCAATCCAGCGCCTGGCGCTTGGACCATGGTCGGCGAACAAAAGGTACAGATTTATGACGTGAAGAAACACGTCACGGCGACCTATGGCGCTGTCAAAGGTAAGCCTGGCCAGATCACGGCGATTGGTTCGGAATCCTTTTTTGTGACCTGCCATGGCGGTCAGATTGAGGTACTCAAGGCCAAAGGGGCTGCTGGTAAAGTCAGCGGCGCAGAGCTGGCTAAAAGCCTTGGTTTAACGGTAGACCAATTTTTTACTGCTTAAGGAAAGAAGACCCAACTGGCGGCGCGGGTCTTAGGTCTTAGATCTCTAAGTTATCAATCAGGCGGGTTTTACCGAGCTTCGCGGCGGTCACAATCACGAGCGGCTGACCGCCATCCAAATCGGCTTGAGTAGGTCTGGCTAAATCCCGTTGCTGGCGAATCGCCATGTAGTCGGGCTTCCACCCCCGAGTTTGCATTTGCATCAAGGCGTTCGCCTCGATATCCAGCAAAGAACTTACCGTCTTTTCTTTTAAGCCAAGCACCTGCTCGCGCATCGCGCTTAACTGGCGTTGCAGTGCCGGCGCTTCCGCGCGCTCGCTTGCAGAAAGATAGATGTTGCGTGAGGACAGGGCTAACCCATCTTCAGCGCGAATGGTTTCGGCTGGAACAATATCAACCGGTAAGGCAAATTGACTCGCCATCTGACGAACGATCATCAGCTGCTGGTAATCTTTTTTTCCAAAGACTGCAACGCGTGGCTGCACACAGGAAAAGAGTTTTAAAACAACCGTGCAGACGCCCTTAAAAAAACCAGGCCTGAACTCCCCTTCAAGAATATCGCCGAGTTGTTGTGGTGGATCAACACGGTATTCTTGTGGCTGTGGGTAGAGGTCTTTTTCAGTTGGGGCAAATAAAATGTAGACCCCTTCTTTTTCAAGTTTATCGATGTCGGCCTGCATGGTCCGAGGGTAGCTATCAAAGTCTTCGTTCGGACCAAATTGCAAGCGGTTTACAAAAATACTGGCTACCACCGGATCGCCGTGTTGGCGCGCCAAGCGCATTAACGATAAATGGCCTTCGTGTAGATTGCCCATGGTGGGCACAAACGAGGCGCGATTTTGACCCCGCAAATGATCACGTAACTCATTGATATCACTAATTATTTTCATGCGCTGGGGGTGTAAGCCAAACGCACGTAAATGGGAGCATAGGGCTCTGCTTGGGTAATCTCTACCAAGGCTTCCCGTGACAGTTCGAGCATGGCAATGAAATTCACAATCACCACGGGCACACCATTGCCCAAGGCAATCGCATCTTCAAATAATTCGCTGAACTCAACAAAGCGCGTGCTTTGCAGGCGACGCAAAATGCGCGTCATAAAATCACGCACCGATAGAGTTTCACGGGTGATGGTGTGGTGCTGATTTAATTTTGCTCGGTGCAATACATCACGCCAAGCCATTTGCAAGTCTTCTAAATTCACTTCGGGCCAAGTGACGGCGACCGTTGTATCAACATAGCCATGCGCAATTTGGAAGTCACGCCCTTGCTGCGGAATCTGGTCTAACTCTTGTGCTGCCAACTTCATGCGCTCATATTCAAGCAGTCGACGCACCAACTCAGCGCGCGGATCTTCAACCTCTTCTTCGCTATCAGCCTTTTTCATTGGCAGAAGCATGCGGGATTTGATTTCAATCAGCATGGCTGCCATGAGCAGATACTCTGCAGCCAACTCTAAATTAGTGTGGCGAATTTGATCAATGTAGGTCAAGTATTGGGACGTGACCTGTGCCATCGGAATATCCAGAACATTGAAGTTCTGTTTGCGAATGAGGTAGAGCAGTAAATCGAGTGGGCCTTCAAACGCCTCGAGGAAAACCTCGAGCGCATCGGGCGGAATGTACAGGTCTGTAGGGAGCTTAAAAAGGGGCTCGCCATACAGTTTGGCAAACGCCTCTGACATGCCATCGGTAACCGAGGGCGTGCTGTCAAATAAGCCATCTACCGGCTGGACCAGGGGGTCATTCATTGGAATAAACGTATGCCCGTTGTTTGACTTTGGCGGCCTTTAGGCGGCGCTGCTCATCAATGCTAATTGGCTCTTTGTCCCAAAGGAGGGCGCGCCCAGCTTGCTGGTCTTGCTCTAAGGTGGGTTTAGCCGCTTTGAGTTTTTCTAGAAATACGGTGACGTCAGATTGGTATTTGCGCATATCGATACTTAATTCTCAATAAATTCAATAACTTATAAAATCCCACGGAACTGGGCAACTCTCATTATTAACGATTTTGTATGGCCTAAGTCAGATTTGTGTCGGCATCCCGTTTTTAGCTATTGGCCGCTAATAGGACGTCAATTTGGGCCGGTTCAACGCGGCTCATGAGATGGGTATAGGGTGAAATGGGTTGCTGACTGGAGAGGGGTGTATTGATGTCGCTCCAAGCCATCGGCGCTACACATAAAAAGCGTTCAACACCGGCAGCAACCTGCGGCAACACTGGTTTGAGATACAGGCTTAAACACCGAAATGCTTCCAGGGTCACGCTGCAAATTGCCTGAAGATCAGCTGTGCGCTCGGGATCTTTGGCGATGTCCCATGGTTTGTTTTCATCGACAAAGGCGTTGACTTGATCTGCCAATTCCATAATGGTGCGAACGGCTTTTGCAAACTCGCGTCCTTCATACAATTCAGCAATTTTGGTATTGGCTGCTCGAATCGAAATCAGCAAGGGATTTTGCATGGCGTCGTCCACAACCACACCACCAAAGCGTTTCACCAAAAAGCCGGCGCTGCGACTCGCAATATTGATGTACTTGCCAATCAAATCGCTGTTGACCCGCGCAACGAAGTCGCTCAGATTGAGGTCAAGGTCCTCCATGCTGTCGTTGAGCTTGGTTGCAAAATAGTAGCGGAACCATTCAGGATTAAAGCCCGACTCGATTACGCTATTGGCTGAGATGAGGGTGCCGCGTGACTTACTCATCTTTTCGCCATCAACCGTCAGAAAGCCGTGTGCGAATACGTTGGTAGGGGTACGGTAGCCAGCAAAATGCAAGGTAGCAGGCCAAAACAAAGTATGGAAATACAAAATGTCTTTGCCAATAAAGTGGTACTGCTCGGTGCTGCTATCGGGCTTCACCCACTCATTAAAATCCAGATCTTTGTCAGTACAGTATTTTAAGAAACTGGCGTAGTAGCCAATTGGGGCATCAAGCCAAACATAGAAATACTTACCGGGTGCATCGGGGATCTCAAAGCCAAAGTAGGGGGCATCGCGCGAAATATCCCAGTCGCCCAATTTGCTGTCACCAGCTTGCCCAACCCACTCTTTCATTTTGTTGCGGGCTTCGGGTTGCAGCGGCGTACGAACCTGGGTCCAGTCGCGCAAGAAGGTTTCACAGCGGGGGTCGGATAGCTTGAAGAAGTAGTGATCAGACACTTTGCGAATCGGTGTCGCGCCACTGACGACCGAGAAGGGATCAATTAAGTCGGTAGGCGCATAGGTGGCGCCGCATTTTTCACAGGAGTCGCCATATTGATCGGGCGCTTTGCATTTCGGGCACTTACCTTTAATAAAGCGATCCGGGAGGAACATTTCTTTAACGGGATCATATGCCTGCTCGATGGCGCGCTTTTCAATCAGACCCGCGTCGCGAAGCTTGAGGTAAATGTCTCCCGCCAGCTTTTCATTTTCAGGACTATCGGTGGTGTAGTAATGATCAAAGGAGATTAAAAATGCATCGAAGTCACGCTTATGCTCTTGCCACACTTTTGCAATCAGCTCTTTGGGGGTCAGCCCCTCTTTCTCTGCGCGCAGCATGATGGGTGTGCCATGGGTGTCATCTGCCCCCATGTAATGCACTTCATGACCCTGCATCCGTTGATAGCGAGCCCAAATATCCGTTTGAATGTATTCCACCAAATGGCCAATGTGAATCTGCCCATTGGCATAAGGCAGGGCAGAGGTAACTAAAAGGCGGCGTGGTGAACGACTCATGCTGTAGGCGGGGTACGGTTTGGGTAAAAGGGCAAAATTGGGCTTTTATGTGAATTATGCTGCTAGAGCATGGATTTTAGACTGCGGTTAAAGTAAGGCTCACATTTAAAATACCAAGAATGAATCAAGGAACGCGTGTATGGCAGTAAATCCCCGAATTGCGATGTCCAATGCTTCTGTCCCTCTCATCCATGAGGTCCAGATCATTGATGAGGCTGGGCGCCATAAAACCGTCCATGTACCGGGTGAGCGCTCGCTGACGATTTATTTGGACAAGCGTGAGCTTGTCACCCTCATGACCCTGGGTAGCGCCCCTGAGGCCCTGGTACTGGGCTATTTGCGCAACCAACGGCTGGTGGAATCGCCGGACGACATTGAAAGCATCCAGGTTGATTGGGAAACCGATTCGGCCGCAGTCAAAACTCGGCGCAGCACCGTCGATATCGATCAAATGACCAGTAAGCGGATTGTGACCACCGGTTGCGGACAGGGCACCATGTTTGGCGGCCTCATCGAAGAAATGGAACAAATCCGCCTGGCGGATGGCCCCACCTTGAATCAGGCGGCGATTGTGGACCTCATCGACCAAATTCGCCAACACGACACCATCTACAAGAAATCCGGCTCGGTGCATGCCTGCGCCGTATTTGAGCGCAAGGGCGAGGATCGGGTTGAATTGCTCCACTTTATTGAGGACGTAGGTCGCCATAATGCCGTGGACTCGATCTCTGGCCTGATGTGGCTTGCCGACAAGGCAGGTCGCGATTTGGTGTTTTTTACAACCGGGCGCTTAACCTCGGAGATGGTCATTAAGGGGGCTCAAATGGGTATCCCCTTTTTGCTAACGCGCTCAGGCGTAACCCAGATGGGCCTTGAGCTTGCCCAAAAGACCCACCTGACGCTTCTATCGCGTTGCTCGGGAACCCATTTTGAGATTTACAACGCCCCTGAGCGGGTTGTTTTTAGTCCGCCCAAGCCGTAAATAGATGGTCTTCGGGACCGTCTTGGTTTTACAATTCCGCCATGACTATTAAATCCGACCACTGGATACGCCGTATGGCCGAAGAGGGCATGATCAGCCCGTTTGAGCCTGGCCAAATCCGCCAAGACGCCGCTGGACAAAAAATCGTGAGCTACGGTACCTCGAGCTATGGTTATGACATTCGTTGTGCGAACGAATTCAAGATCTTCACGAACATCAACAGCACGATTGTGGATCCAAAACATTTCGATGAAAAATCCTTCGTGGATTTTCAGGGGGATGTGTGCATTATTCCGCCCAACTCCTTTGCATTAGCACGTACGGTCGAATACTTCAAAATCCCACGCAGCGTTCTGACGATTTGCGTTGGTAAGAGTACGTATGCGCGCTGCGGCATCATTGTGAACGTCACGCCATTTGAGCCTGAGTGGGAAGGCTATGTGACCCTCGAGTTTTCAAACACCACGCCATTGCCAGCAAAAATCTATGCAGGCGAGGGCTGTGCTCAAGTTCTCTTTTTTGAAAGCGATGAAGTTTGCGGTACCTCTTATAAGGACCGCGGCGGCAAGTACCAAGGGCAGCAGGGCGTTACGCTACCGAAGACCTAATTGCATTAGGCAATTTTCCAAAGGCACACATGAAATTTCGTTTCCCAATCATCATTATTGATGAGGACTTTCGCTCTGAAAATATTTCTGGCTCAGGCATCCGCGACCTCGCTTTAGCGATCGAAGGTGAGGGCATTGAAGTGATTGGCCTAACCAGCTATGGGGACTTAACGTCATTTGCACAGCAAGCCTCGCGCGCCTCCTGTTTTGTTTTATCGATTGATGACGAGGAATTCATCAGCGATACCGAAGACAATGACTTGCCCGCCTTAAATAATCTGCGCGCATTTGTTGCCGAAGTGCGTAAGCGCAATGAAGATATTCCGATTTTCTTGTATGGCGAGACCCGTACTTCGCGCCATATGCCCAATGACATCTTGCGTGAGTTGCATGGCTTCATTCATATGAATGAAGACACGCCGGAGTTTGTAGCACGCCACATCATTCGTGAGGCGAAGGTCTACCTCGACTCATTGGCCCCTCCCTTCTTCCGTGCCCTGACGCATTACGCCTCTGAAGGTTCATATTCCTGGCATTGTCCTGGTCACTCCGGCGGCGTTGCTTTCCTCAAAAGCCCAGTGGGCCGCATGTTCCATCAATTCTTTGGTGAAAACATGCTGCGCGCCGACGTATGCAATGCCGTTGAAGAATTAGGTCAGTTACTTGACCATACTGGCCCAGTTCTAGCTAGCGAACGCAATGCCGCGCGGATTTTCAATGCCGATCACTTGTTTTTCGTAACCAATGGCACGTCCACGTCTAACAAGATTGTTTGGCACTCGACGGTTGCCCCAGGTGACATTGTGTTAGTGGATCGCAATTGCCATAAATCGGTGATTCATTCGATCACCATGATGGGCGCGATTCCGATTTTCCTGATGCCAACGCGTAACCACCTCGGCATTATTGGCCCTATTCCAAAAGAAGAGTTTGAGTGGGCCAACATCAAAAAGAAAATCGATGCCAACCCCTTCATTAAAGATAAGAACGCCATACCCCGCGTGATGACACTCACGCAAAGTACCTACGACGGCATTATCTACAACGTCGAAATGATTAAAGAGATGCTCGATGGCAAGGTGGATTCTTTGCATTTCGATGAAGCATGGTTACCGCATGCAGCCTTCCATCCCTTCTATAAAGACATGCATGCGATTGGCGCTGACCGTAAGCGCACTAAGAAAAGCTTGATGTTCGCAACCCAATCAACCCACAAACTGTTGGCTGGCTTATCGCAAGCATCGCAAGTCTTGGTGCAAGATGCGGATGAGCATAAATTGGATCGCGATTGCTTTAATGAGGCTTACTTGATGCATACCTCTACCAGCCCGCAGTACGCCATCATTGCCTCGTGCGATGTGTCGGCTGCGATGATGGAGGCCCCAGGCGGAACTACCTTGGTGGAGGAGTCGATTGCGGAGGCGATGGATTTCCGCAGAGCCATGCGCGAAGTCGATGAGCAATTTGGTGCCGATTGGTGGTTTAAGGTGTGGGGCCCCGATCATTTGGCTGAAGACGGTATTGGTGAACGCAATGACTGGGTTCTAGAGCCCAACGCTAGCTGGCATGACTTTGGTAAGTTGGCTGACGACTTCAATATGCTGGACCCCATCAAGGCGACCATCGTTACCCCTGGTCTTGATATTGAAGGCAACTTTGGCACAACCGGTATACCCGCGAGCATCGTCACCAAGTATCTAGCTGAGCACGGCATTATTGTTGAAAAATGCGGACTGTATTCCTTCTTTATCATGTTCACCATTGGTATTACCAAGGGCCGCTGGAATACCTTGGTCACCGAGCTCCAGCAATTTAAAGATCACTTTGATAAAAACGCACCGCTCTGGAAAGTATTGCCCGAGTTTGTGGCCAAGCACCCGCGCTATGAACGCGTTGGCCTAAACGATATTTGCCAGCAAATTCATGCTTTTTATAAAGGCCGTGATGTTGCGCGCATGACAACGGAGATGTATACCTCCGACATGGTGCCCGCGATGATGCCATCGGATGCTTGGGCGCAAATGGCGCACAAAAAAGTCGATCGCGTGCCATTGGATCAACTCGAAGGGCGCGTTACTGCCATGTTGGTTACGCCCTATCCACCCGGCATTCCGTTGTTGATTCCGGGCGAGCGTTTCAATAAACGCATCGTTGACTATCTCTACTTCGCACGCGACTTTAATGCACAGTTTCCTGGCTTTGAGACCGACATCCATGGCCTGGTAAAGACTGAGGTGGATGGTCGCAGCGAATACTACGTTGATTGCGTGCGTTTAGAAAAATAAGTTTATCGGCTGGGTTTTTCAAGCTCAAAGCGGACTGGCGCATCCTGATCTGCTTTGGGTGAGGCCTTCTCTCCCTCACCACTTTGCTCGCTCGTAAAGTCAAACTCTGAATTGATTGCGACGGGCGGCGGCTTATCCAAGAACGTGGTGACCAGTGCCGGAAAGGCAATGACCAAACCAACCATGATGAGTTGCAAGCCAACCCAAGGCAGAGCGCCCCAGTAAATATCACTGCTCTTGACCTCTTTGGGCGCAACCCCACGAAGATAAAACAAGGCAAAGCCAAATGGCGGGTGCATAAAGGAGGTTTGCATATTGACGCAGAGCATGACGCCAAACCACACGAGGGCCGCATTGCCAGCAGCCTGCAGATTGCCACCCATGGCCTCAAGCAAAACCGGAGCGAGCATTTTTTCAGCGACCGGTGCTAGCAAGGGGACGATGATGAAGGCAATCTCAAAGAAGTCTAAAAAGAAGGCCAAGAAAAAGACCAAGATATTCACCACAATCAAAAATCCAATCCAGCCGCCGGGGATGTTGGCAAAGAGGTGCTCCACCCACACGCCGCCATCCACTCCCTGAAATACCACCGAGAAGCAGGTGGAGCCGATCAAGATAAAGATCACCATCGAGGTTAGGCGCATGGTGTTTTGATAGGACTCGGTAATTTGTTTTTTGAGCTTAGCAATTTTGGCGCGCCGCAGCCAAGCGAGTAACAGAGCCCCCATTGCCCCCATTGCGCCAGACTCGGTCGGGGTGGCAATGCCGAGCAAAATGGTACCCAAGACTAAAAAGATTAAAACAGCAGATGGAATAATGCCGAGCAGGCATTTTTTCCACAGCACCCAGCCATTAGCTTGCACATCACTAAGTGGCGCTGCTGGTAGCCAGTCTGGTTTGAGGCGAGTGAGTACAAAGGTATAGAGCGCAAAAAGCCCAATCTGAATCAAGGATGGGCCCCAGGCCCCCAAGTACATGCTGCCGACATCGGCGCTGCCGGTTTGCGTTTTGAGTTGATCGGCGAGCACAATTAATACAAGGGAGGGCGGTACCAATTGGGTGATCGTGCCAGAGGCTGCTAATACGCCAGTGGCGTAGCGCATGTTGTAGCCGTAGCGGATCATGATGGGTAAGGAAATCATGGTCATCGCAATCACTTGCGCTGCAACCGTTCCCGTAATGGCACCCAGTACAAAGCCGACGATGATGACCGAATACCCTAGCCCCCCGCGTATTCGTCCAAAGAGTTGACTCATGGATTCCAGCATTTCTTCTGCAAGGCCGCAGCGCTCCAGAATGGCGCCCATAAAGGTAAAGAAGGGAATGGCTAGCAATAAGTCGTTGGCTAGTACGCCACCAAAAATACGCTGCGGTATGGCTTGCAAAAAGACCAGATCAAAAAAGCCTTGGCTAATCGCAATGGCGCCAAAGAAAAGTCCAGCAGCCATCAATGAAAACGCCACTGGAAAGCCGATGAGCATAAACACAATCAGGCCAGCAAACATCAAGGGCGGCATCCACTCCAAGGGAATCATTGTTTGGGCTTCTCGTAGGCAGTAACGGCAGGGGCGCCAAGTGCATTACCTTGCAACAAAGCGACGCGCTTGATGATTTCAGAGAGGCCTTGTAGGCACAACATGAAAAACCCCATCGGCACGACAAACTTAATCGGGTAGCGCAAGAGTCCGCCCGAATTAATCGAATGTTCAAGAGACAAGAATGAGGGGTAGAACAGGGAGGTCCAGGACAGCCACGTAAACAAGATGCAGGCTGGCATTAAAAAGAAGCTCAGACCAAATAGATCCACCCAGATACGACCGCGCTCTGAGAGGCGAGCGTAGATCAGGTCCACCCGGACATGCTCATTGCGCTTTAAGGTGTAGGAGGCGCCGAGCATCACGGCCGCGGCAAATAAATACCATTGCAATTCCAAGGGCCAGTTATCGCTGAGATCAAAGCCGTAGCGCATGATTGCATTGCCTGCTGAGATCACACAGGAAAGCAAAATGAAGATGCTTGCGGCCTTCCCAAGCCAGGCATTGATGCTGTCAATGCTAGAGGAGATGCGCTGCCAGAAAGCCATCACCGTTCCTAAAGGAGAGGGGTCGGTTAGAGCTTGAGTTCGGCGCGGCCACGCTGGACGGCCGCCAAGACTTGTTGTGGCGCAGTGCCACCCGGATGCTGGCGAGACTGCACTGATCCAGTGACGGTCAAGAGGGGGAACACATCCTCGCTAATGAGATCGGCTCTGGTATCCAAGCCGCAAGCAAAGCGGAGCTCGGATAAGTTCAGGTCCGTTAGATTGCACTTGCGACCAACGCAAGCTTTAACGGCATGGGCTACTGCCTCATGCGCGTCCCGAAACGCCAAACCCTTTTTAACTAAGTAGTCGGCTAAGTCAGTCGCAGTAGCAAACCCTTCTTCAGCCGCTGCTTGCATGACTGCCTTCTGAACTTCGATGTGCGGAATCATGTCGGCAAAAATACGTAAGGTATCTTGCACGGTATCGACTGCATCGAACAGGGGTTCTTTATCCTCTTGATTGTCTTTGTTGTAAGCCAAGGGCTGGCTTTTCATGAGGGTCAGCAAGGCAATCAAATCGCCATACACGCGTCCTGTTTTACCGCGGGCCAGTTCGGGTACGTCGGGGTTTTTCTTTTGCGGCATGATTGAGCTGCCCGTACAGAAGCGATCTGGTAAATCAATGAAGCCAAAGCGCGGACTAAGCCACAAGATCAGTTCTTCCGATAGGCGCGAGACGTGCATCATCAGCGTCGCCGAAAAGGCACAAAACTCAATCGCAAAATCCCGATCCGATACGGCATCCAGGGAGTTGGTGCAAATGCCATCAAAGCCCAGCTTCTGAGCAACCCACTCGCGGTCAATTGGGTAGCTGGTTCCGGCCAGGGCGGCTGCGCCCAGCGGCAGGCGATTCATGCGCTTGCGGCAATCGGCTAGGCGGCTGGCATCGCGGCTAAACATTTCAAAATAAGCCATGAGGTGATGACCAAAGGTGATTGGCTGAGCAACCTGTAAATGGGTATGGCCTGGCATGATGGTGGCTGCATGCGTCTCTGCCAGATTCAGTAAAGCAGAGCGTAATGCCGTTAAGGAGCCTTGAATCTCATCGATGTTGCTGCGTAGCCACAAACGCAAATCGGTAGCCACCTGGTCATTGCGTGAGCGGCCGGTATGCAGGCGCTTACCCGCATCACCAATCAACGCAGTCAGGCGGGCCTCGATATTGAGGTGAACATCCTCTAAGGCCAGCTGCCACTCAAACTGCCCGGCTTCGATTTCCCCTTTGATTTGGGCCATTCCCTTTTGAATGTCCGCTAAATCGGCGGCGCTGATGATTTTTTGCTTTGCGAGCATTTCGGCGTGGGCCAAAGAGCCCTCGATATCGACCAGGGCAAAGCGGTGGTCAAACCCAATGGACGCGGTATAGCGCTGGACCAGTTCATCGACCGGTTCGGCAAAGCGCGCCGACCACGCTTGGGCCTTGTTGGCCAGGGAATTTTTAGAGGAGCTCATAAAGGCAGTATATTGGTGTCAGTCATCTCTATTTTAAATGTTATGTCCCAACACCCGAATTCTGCCCCTTTCCCCCTGACGCCAGCCCGTTTAGTCATTGCCTCCCGAGAAAGCCGCCTAGCCATGTGGCAGGCAGAGCACCTGCGAGATTGCTTAAAAGGCCTTTATCCCGACTGCCAGGTCGAGATTTTAGGAATGACCACCCGCGGCGACCAAATCCTTGATCGCACCCTATCGAAAGTGGGCGGCAAGGGATTGTTTGTGAAGGAATTGGAGGCTGCTTTGGCTGATGGGCGGGCCGATTTGGCAGTCCATTCCTTAAAGGACGTGCCGATGATCATGCCGGACGGCTTTGCCTTAACGTGCGTGATGAGCCGTGAAGACGCGCGTGATGCCTTTGTTTCCAACGATTACGCCTCACTGGATGAGTTACCACAGGGCGCCGTTGTCGGCACATCCAGCCTGCGCCGGGAGGCTATCCTGCGCAAGCACTTCCCCCATCTACAGATTCAACCCTTGCGCGGTAATTTAGACACCCGGATGGGCAAATTGGACCGCGGCGAATACCAGGCGATTATTTTGGCTGCTGCTGGCTTAAAGCGCCTGGGCCTAGCGAGTCGCATTAAAGCCTTCTTGCCGCTTGATCCCTACACGCCCGCAGCAGGCCAGGGCGCCCTCGGGATTGAAACCCTCAGCAATCGTGCAGATATGCATGCCTGGCTCGCGCCACTCAATGACCTGCCTACCTTGCTTGCCGTTTCGGCAGAGCGGATGGTATCCCGGCAACTGGGTGGTTCATGTGAGGTACCTCTGGCAGCACATGGTGAGTGGAATGACTCTGAGTTAGGCATTCGCTCCTTTGTGGCAAGCGTGGATGGCACCCAGATTTGTTTGGCTAGTGCTGCTGCCACGATTAAAACGGTTGCCGATGCAGAAGCCCTGGGGCTCTCTGTGGCGCAGGACCTGATGGCCCAAGGTGCGAGCGACTTACTGCCGTAATCATCATGAAATCCACTACGCTGGTTGTCACTCGGCCAAGTGGTCAAGCAAGCGCCTTAACTGAGGCGCTTCAAGCAGCAATCGCGGACAAAGCAGCCACGCGTACCGGGCAGGATTGGCAAGCGCCGCAGATTCTTGCCCTACCGCTCTTAACAATCGTTCCAAAATCCGATCCTAATGTTGCTGCTGCAATCCGTGCAGCAATGCAGACCGCTGACTTCGCCGTGTTTGTGAGCCCGAATGCCATCGAGTGCACCATGCGATTATTAGGCGACGATTGGCAGTCGATCGCACAGCGCCCGATTCCGATTGGAGTGGTGGGTCAAAGCAGTTACCATGCCCTGGAGCGCCACGGCATCGGCAGAGAAGCCAAAACACCAACCCCCATTTGGATGCCAGGCAATCCCGCACAGTGGGATTCCGAAGGACTGTGGGAGGCGATTCAACATCGCTTTTCGAGCTGGGCAGGCCGACGGGTCGTGGTATTTCGCGGTGACGGCGGTCGCGAGTGGCTAGCGGATCAATTGCAGGCGGTTGGAGCACAGGTTGAAGCGATTGCCGTGTACTCGCGGATACCTCTGAGTGAGTCGAGCCCACAGTGGGAGAAGGTCCTTAATGCGAATACGGATGAGGCATTGTTGATCCTCACTTCGTCTGAAGCAGTTCGGCATTTAGGTGCCGTTTTAAAACAACAGGGCCGCCAAGATTATTTGGCGAGTGCAAGCGCACTATGCCCGCATCACAACATCGCTCGTAGCGCACACGAGATTGGTTTTGGGACTGTACTGGAGTGCCACTCGGGTGATGCTGCTTTAGTTAGCGCTGCAATTAATTGGCTGGAGGCAGAGTCAAAAAAACCTCATTAACCAATAAGGGGTGGCCCTTTAAGTGATAGAGGGTTCTTCTGGCCCATGCGCCGGTTGGCATTTCAGGATAACGACGCTGACCGTCTTTCCACAAGGGGTGGCGACGATCCAATTGGGTAATCTCGCGATGGGTTCTGAGTCGATTGCGATTGCGGTTACGACCCTGAAACAAAACAGCACCCAGCGGCTTTTTACCTAACTTTAGGATGGTGTGATTACTACCGCTTGCGGTCAGTATGGGAATGATGCTACGGGCGATGACGACTGGCTCTTGGTTGATGAGTAAGAGCACTTCCCGCACACGACAGCGTTTGGTGCGGCCATGAAAAAAGCGACTTTCGTCGCTATGGATGGTTTGAAGTCGATCTGCTAAAACCTGTACCTCAATGCGACTTTCAAAAGCCACTTCGAGTTTACGCGTTAAAGAACCAGTGTCACTAAGCCACGTTTGCCACTGTCGCGGGGCAAGGTGAATTCCACCGGAACCGACTCGATTCCAAACAGAACGGAGGCGATTGCGGTGGAGCATGCTTAGTTACCGCCGAAGGATCTCCGTTGGCTTCCCGCTGCTTTTGGCTTACCAAAGCGAGGACCCGTTGGGCGTGAATCGCCCGAGCGAGCGCCTGCTGGCTTGGAATCAAAACGACCGGTAGGGCGTGAATCGCCTGAGCGTGCACCCGATGGTTTGGAATCAAAACGATTGGCTGGACGTGAGTCGCCCGAAAAACCGGCTGGCTTGGAATCAAAGCGTGGCGCTGGACGGGAATCGCCACCGCTGCGCGACTCAAAATGACTACCACCTGAACGGGATTCAAAACGACCACCGGAGCGATTACCAGGACGCGAGTCAGAGCGTGCGCCAGGACGGCCACCCGAGCGGCTACCAGGACGTCCACCGCCACCACCAAAGCTAGGCTTGGCTTGTGGCTCAAGACCTGGAATCACGGAAGCAACGATGTCTTGCTGGGTAAAGCGTTCGATGTTCCGAATCTTGGCACGATCGCGATGTTCAACTAAGGTAATAGCTATGCCGTTACGACCAGCACGACCCGTACGACCGATGCGGTGTGTGTAATCTTCCGGCTTCATTGGCAAGCCAAAGTTAATCACGTGGCTGATGCGGGGGACATCAATGCCGCGCGCAGCAACGTCAGTAGCAACCAAAATCTTGGTGTGGCCTTTACGCAGGGATTCGAGGCGACGCATACGAACCGCTTGTGGCATTGCGCCGTGCAGTGCAGTTGCTTCGTAACCATTGGCACGCAAGGTGTCGGCAATCTTCTCGCTTTCCACTTGAGTGCTTGCAAATACTACCGCTTGATCCACGGTGGGATCGGTTAAGAGGTGCTCTAACAAGCGGTGCTTGTGCGCCATGTTGTCAGCCCAATGCATTTTTTGCTCAATGTTGGAGTGCACGTCACCGGCTTGCGCGAGCTCAATGCGCTTTGCATCATTGGTCAATTGGGTAGCCAAGGACATCACTTTAGGTGCAAAGGTCGCTGAGAACATCAGGGTTTGAGTGCGCTGCTTGCAACGCTCATCAATGGCCTCGAGGTCATCCGCAAAACCCATGTCTAACATGCGGTCAGCTTCATCAATCACGAGTTGCTTGACGTCATCCAGGCGAATTGCACGGCTGTCGCTCAGGTCGAGTAAACGACCTGGAGTTGCAACGACGAGCAATGCACCTTTGAGTGCTTGGATCTGCTTGCCGTAAGGCATGCCGCCCATCACAGTTGCGATCCGAATGCCTTTAAAGCCGCGGGCTAAGTTAATGGCATCGGCAGCGACTTGTTGGGCTAGTTCACGGGTTGGGCACAGTACCAATACTTTTGGCTGTGCGCGGCCAGGAACAGGCGAATTGCTTGGGTTGCTCGCCAGCAATTGATTCAATAAAGGAAGTAAAAAGGCAGCGGTTTTGCCGCTACCGGTTTGGCTGCTGACCAAGAGGTCGCCGCCAGCCAAGGCCGCAGGAATAACCTGTGCTTGTACTGGAGTGGCTTGGGTAAAACCCAATTCAGCTACGTTTTGTAAGAGGGGGGCTGCTAAGCCAAACGATGCAAATGCATTGGCGCTAGAAGTAACGACAGATACCGTTACTTTTTCGCCTGCAGGAACATCGGTATGCGAGTCAGTTGACCCAGTGTGGTTTTCATTTAAAAAAGTCATGCAAATCACATCCCCGTCGGGGATGTCTCCGGTTGTGCGCCTCAGTATTTTAAAGGGCGCGATGGTCTAGGGCATCGACCATCAGACAAGCGGCAGCGGTGTGTTTATTGCTACTAAACTGATTCGCTGAATATGTAAATTGCTGGGGACGATGTTTCAAAAAGCCCTCCATTATGGCATGGTTCCACCCTAAGGGCAATCCCTAGGGTATTGAATCTGATTATCATCGTTTTATGGGCTTTTTACTGCATTGGACTGACTTCGGCATCATTCACTTCCCCAGTTACCTGCTGGGGGCGATCCTCATTATCTTGCTGCCAGGACCCAATTCGCTCTACGTTCTAGCTTTATCCGCAGAAAAAGGTTGGCGTAAAGGGATCTGGGCATCGGCTGGAATTGTGGTGGGTGATGCCATCATCATGCTCAGCGTTACCTTGGGCGCAGCAACCGTACTCGCATCCTCACCTCTCATCTATGGAATGCTTCGCCTCCTGGGTGCAGGCTACTTAGCGTGGTTGGGCATTGGAATTATCCGCGTTGGGTTGGCACGCTTGCAGGCTAAGGGGTCGACTGCAAACACGTCTCGTCTGCCACAAGCGGAGGCAATCCTGCGCCTCCATCCTTTTTTAGCGGCACTGCTACTGGCACTCACGAACCCCAAGGCCATTTTCTTTTTCATTTCTTTTTTTACGCAATTCGTTGATCCTGACTTTCATCAGCCGGCGCTCGGTTTTTTCTATCTCGCAGTCGTGACTCAATTGATTAGCATGGCGTATTTGGCCGCTCTGATTGCGGCGGGTCAGCATTGCTTGGGCTTGGTAAAGAGGCATCCCCGGATTGCAGCCAGCCTGTGGCTGGCAACCGGAGTGCTCTTTATTGCCTTTAGTCTGCGTTTACTTCTTGAGTTGCTTTAATAAGCGCGCTACTTTTTTTCCATAGGGTGGATGGACTGCGCTAGTGCCGCGCAACCAATTGAGTCCAAACAAACCGCGAACCTGAAGTACTGGCTTGTAGTGACTGAAGGCATCAAATCCGGCTTTGCCGTGGTATGCGCCCATGCCGCTAGACCCAATGCCACCAAAGGGGATGCCATCGCATGCGGCATGCAACAGCACATCATTGACGGTGATGCCGCCAGAGCGGGTATCGGCAATCACGCGATTGAGATTCACCTTATTCTTTCCAAACCAGTAGAGCGCCAGTGGCGTAGGTGAACTTCCTGCGTTGATGAAATCAATCATGGCTGTTGTACTGGCTACACCATCCGCAACCGAGATGATCGGCAGAATGGGGCCGAAGATTTCTTCTTTCATTACGGCGGATTTCGGAGAAACCTTGCTCAGTGCAACCGGTTCAAAAACTCGCCCTGACTCAGTATTGGGTTCGAGTAAAGGTGTCACTATTGCGCCATGGGCAATCGCATCGTCGACTAAAAAATGCCAGCGCGCCGTTTGCTCTGGATCAATTGGGCCCGTGAGCATTTCAGGTTTAGCAAATTGAGCTTGTGCCGCCTTCATGAGTTCAGTCAGGAGTGCATCGTGTTGTTGCTCGCCAACCAGAACGTAGTCCGGCGCAATGCAGGTCTGCCCGCTATTGAGTAATTTGCCATACACAATGCTGCTGGCTGCATCGCCTAAATTGGCGGAAGCATCCACGAGTGCGGGAGACTTGCCACCCAGCTCTAAAGTGATTGGTACCAGATTATCAGCAGCGGCGCGCATCACTTTTTTACCGATGGCAGTGCTGCCACTAAAGAACAGGTGATCAAAAGGTAGTGCGGCAAAATCGGCTGCGGTGTTGGCATCACCCGTCGTCACGCTGAATTCAGTGAAATGAAAATACTCCTGAATCAAGGTCGCCAAAAACCCCGAGGTACGGCTGCTGCGCTCCGATGGTTTAAGCCAAACGCGATTGCCGGCAGCCAATGCGGCAATGGCCGGCGCGAGCGTCAACAAGATGGGGTAGTTCCAGGGACTCATGATGCCCACAATGCCCTTGGGCTGGGCTTGCATCCAAGCAGTCGAGCTTGATAGGTAGGCTGGGGTGTCTAAATGAATGGGTTTGAGCCATTCTTTAAGGTGTTTTTTGGTATACCGGCAGGCCTGATAAATTTGACTGAGTTCTGCCAGCTGGGTTTCCATCGGATGACGGTGACCAAAGTCAGCAGCAACTGCCTTGCAGAGCTTTTCTTCATTGGAGCGCAGCATCGCCTCCACGCGGCCAATCCGTTCCAGGCGTTTCTCAAGCGTAGAGTGCGGCTCCGCTGCATACGCTGCGCGGATTTCATCAAGCTGGATGGTCAGGCGATTCATAGAGGGCAATATCAGTTTGACGGGTCTAAGTGGGTTTGTGCAAATATAGCAATAAGGCATTAGGATAAAGCCATGGATGAAAAACAAATGACTTTTGAGACAGCAACCCTTGGGGGCGGCTGCTTTTGGTGCCTAGAGGCGGTCTATCAGCAGGTGCGCGGCGTGCATTCGGTTGTGTCTGGCTATGCTGGCGGCCATGACACAAACCCTAACTACGAAGCCGTGTGCTCGGAAACCACCGGTCATGCTGAGGTCGTGCAAATCCAGTTTGATCCAGCGATTGTTTCCTATCGGGAAATCCTCACCATCTTTTTTGTGATTCACGATCCAACTACCCTCAATTACCAAGGTCATGATGTGGGCGCGCGTTACCGCTCGGTTATCTTCACGCACTCCGATGCGCAAATGGCAGCGGCACAAGCGATAGTTGCAGAAATGGGCGATGAAAAAATCTTTCCAAGGCCGATTGTCACCATCATTGCCCCGGCTCCGATCTTTTATCCAGCCGAGGATTACCACCAGAATTATTTTGTCCAGCACCCAGGACAAGGATATTGCATGGCAGTGGTTGCGCCAAAGCTCGCTAAGTTCCGCGCCACCTTAAAAAGCTTGATCAATCCTGCTTTTAATTAAGGCGCTAGTCGTGCAATCGACCAGCCGCTCTCGCTGCGGCTATAGCAAATGCGGTCGTGCAAACGCGAAGGCCTGCCTTGCCAAAATTCAATTTGATTTGGAGTCAGGCGGTAGCCGCCCCAATGGGGTGGGCGAGGTGGGTTATCACCATGCTCCGCCTTGAACTGCCGCTCCTGGTTTTCTAGAAACTCACGACTGGGGATGGCGGCGCTTTGCGGCGAGGCCCACGCACCAATCCGCGAAGCCGGCGGCCTAGAATGAAAGTAGGCATCGCTTTCAGCGGCGCTCACCCGTTCGACGGTACCGTTAATGCGCACCTGCCGCTCTAGCTCGTGCCAATGAAAGAGTAAGGATGCATGGGGCTGTGCAGCCAGCTCCTTGCCTTTTTGGCTTTCGTAATTGGTGAAGAAGGTAAAACTACCGTGGTCTGCTGCTTTTAATAGGACAATACGGACAGATGGAATGCCGGCTTGATTTGCGGTTGCCAATGCCATTGCATTGGGCTCAGGGCATTGCGCCTGGACTGCTTGCTCGAACCAAGTCTGAAAAAGGCTGAACGGTTCCTGCGGTACGTCTTGTTCGGACAGTTCGCCGCGGGTGTAGTTTTTACGTAATTCAGCAATGGATTCCATGTTTTAAGTATAAAGAGATGCGATGACGATGGAAAACTTTCAAATACCGCCGCCGGATGAGGAGTTAGGCTCACCAGATCGCCGTTTCGGTGGGGTGGCCCGTTTGTATGGCGATGCTGCTTTAGCCCAGTTTCAAAGGGCTACCGTAGTGGTTGCCGGTTTGGGAGGCGTCGGCTCTTGGGCTGCTGAAGCCCTTGCACGATCCGCAATTGGCCATTTAGTCTTAATTGATTTTGACCACATTGCTGAGAGCAATACTAATCGCCAACTGCATGCACTGGATGGTCAGTATGGCAAGGCCAAAGTCGATGCCATGGCCCAGCGCATTACCCAAATCAATCCCCATATTCAGCTGACCTGCCACGATGCTTTTTTAGAGCCGGATACGCTCGATGCACTGATTCCAAGTGACGCTATCGTTTTGGATGCAACCGATTCAGTGCAAGTCAAAATTGCCCTTGCGGCTTGGAGTGTGGCGAATCAACGTTTACTCGTCATGTGCGGCGCCTCCGGCGGTAAAGCGGATCCGACTCAGCTGCGTTGCGATGATTTATCCAGAACGGAGCAAGATGCACTTCTCGCTAAGGTGCGTGTTGGACTGCGAACCGATCATAGTTTCTCGCGCGATTTAAAAAAGAAGATGGGCATTCGGGCGGTGTATTCCAAAGAACCCCGCGCCGGTGCTGCTACCGGAGGTTTAGCGTGTTCTGGTTACGGCTCGGCAGTCACTGTCACAGCTGCAGCCGGTTTGGTTGCTGCTGCTGAAGTTCTCTCTTTGATTCGGATGCAACACAGCGTATCCGAGTAAAGTAATTCCATTTCATTCCCAAAGAGCGCAAATAAGCCTAGGGAATGCCCTGTAAGAAATTTCGTATTTTGTTGTAGGAAGCAATATTTATTTTGCTATCCATCGCCTGATTTAAAGGCTTCACCTTTTATTCCTTTGGCATTTTTTTAGCTTTGCTTATTTAATGAATTTTTAAGGGCTAGTACTGCGCCCAACTCCTGCCTAGACTTCGTTGCGTTGGTGCATGACCAACATCAAAACGAAAAGGAGGTTTCTCTTGCAGACAGAACAAACGGGCTTAAAACGCCATCTGAAAGTACGGCACATTCGCCTTATGGCATTGGGTTCGACCATTGGCGTTGGGCTTTTTCTGGGATCCGCTAGTGCGATTCAACTCGCAGGCCCTTCGATTCTCTTGGGGTATTTATTGGCCGGGATTGTGGCCTTCATTGTGCTGCGCACCCTGGGTGAGATGGCAGTGCATGAGCCCGTAGCCGGCTCCTTTGCTGCCTACGCCAACTCCTATGTAGGCCCACTTGCGGGGTATATGGTTGGTTGGGGCTATTGGACCTATTGGATTGTGGTGAGTATTGCGGAAGTCACTGCCGTTGGAATCTACATGGGCATTTGGTTTCCGAATATGCCGCAATGGGTCTGGGCACTTTCATCGATTATTTTGATGGGGCTCATCAACATGATTGCGGTTCGGCTGTTCGGGGAATTTGAGTTCTGGTTTTCCTTAATTAAAGTCGTCGCCATCATTGCCTTGATTGCGATGGGAGCAGCGGTTGTGTTCTTTGGTTTTACCAATGACTGGGTACCGCTGGGTTTTGATAACTTGTGGATCCATGGCGGCTTCTTTCCCAATGGGATTGGCGGTCTGTTGATGTCCTTGCAGATGGTCCTCTTTGCCTACGTTGGCATTGAAATGATTGGCCTCTCCGCTGGCGAAGCAGAGAATCCCAAGAAAACCATTCCGATGGCAATTGACTCCCTCGCATGGCGAATCTTGATCTTTTATATGGGCGCTATCTTGGTGATCTTGGCGATCTTTCCGTGGAACGAGGTGGGGCAGCAAGGTAGTCCATTTGTCGTGATGTTTGAGCGCTTGGGTTTGCGCGAAGCTGCTGGCATTGTGAATTTCGTGGTGATAACAGCAGCGCTGTCTTCATGCAACGCCGGTATTTTCAGTGGTGGACGTTTGCTGTATTCCCTGTCCATCAATGGCTATGCCCCTGAAAAGTTTGCCCACCTCTCCGAGAGCGGTGTGCCACACCGAGCTGTGATGGCGGCCGTGATGGTGCCGATGATTGGCGTTGTCCTGAACTACTTTGTTCCAGATAAGGCATTCCAGTATGTGATGGCAGCAGTCACCTTTATCGGGCTGATGGTTTGGATTGCCATTCTCTATACCCAAATGCGTTTCAGAAAATCACTGACTCCAGCGCAAGCAGAGAGTCTGAGTTATCGCACGCCATGGTGGCCTTACTCCTCCTGGTTTGCTCTTGCCTTCATTGTGCTTGTCATTGTGTTGATGGGTTTGCATGAGGATGCACGCGCCGCGTTGATTTTGGGTCCGTGCTTATTGGTGGTCTATGTCGCTATGTATTACGTCTTAGGCCTGCATCGTAAAAATAAACTGAAATAAGGAGCATCACATGATTATTGGCGTACCAACCGAAGTAAAAGACAACGAATTTCGGGTCGGCTTGACCCCAGGTAATGTCAGTGGATTAGTGGCACAGGGCCATGCCGTATTGATTCAGCGTGGCGCAGGTCAGCAGATTGGTCTCACGGATGAACTCTATCGCTCTGCTGGCGCCTCTTTAGTGGAAAGTGCAACCGAAGTGTATGCAAAGTCCCAATTGGTCGTGAAAGTAAAAGAGCCACAGCCGCAAGAATGCGCGATGTTGCGTGAAGATCAAATTCTGTTTACCTACCTGCACCTTGCTCCGGATCCATTGCAAACCAAGGCACTACTTAGTTCCGGTTCGAGCTGTATCGCTTATGAAACGGTCACCTCGCGCGCTGGCACTTTGCCT
Source organism: Polynucleobacter difficilis (assembly GCF_003065365.1). Lineage (NCBI taxonomy): Bacteria > Pseudomonadati > Pseudomonadota > Betaproteobacteria > Burkholderiales > Burkholderiaceae > Polynucleobacter > Polynucleobacter difficilis. The sequence continues at coordinate 560,865 of NZ_CP023276.1, forward strand.
TTATTGGCACCCATGAGCGAAGTAGCGGGGCGTATGTCTATTCAAGCAGCTGCTTCCCAAATGGAAAAGACCCATGGTGGGCCTGGCATCTTGTTGGCAGGGATTCCGGGGGTTGCCGCCGCGAAGGTAGTTATTCTGGGTGCGGGGGTGGTGGGTCGAAACGCATTGCAGATGGCGGTGGGCATTGGAGCGGATGTCTGCATCATCGATAAGGATTTGGATCGCCTGCGTCAAATCGATGCCGCTTACGGCAATCGCGTTCGTACCTACTACTCCGATCCCCTGTCGATCGAGCGTGAGGTCTGTGCGGCCGATGTGGTGATTGGCGCTGTGCTCCTACCAGGCGGTGCGGCGCCGAAATTGGTCAGTGCCAGTATGGTGGCCAAGATGAAACCAGGAGCGGTTGTGGTGGATGTTGCAATTGATCAGGGCGGCTGCTTTGAAACATCACGACCAACGACGCATAGCGATCCGAGTTATTTGGTCGATGGCGTGATTCACTATTGCGTCGCTAACATGCCTGGGGCGGTGGCGCGTACGTCGACCTTTGGCTTGACGAATGCAACCTATCCGTTTGTGGAAGCCTTAGCAAACAGGGGGTTAGTAGCTGCACTGAACCACGATGTGCATTTGCGCAATGGCCTGAATGTGCATCGCGGCCAGTTGGCCTCAGAGCCGGTTGCTAGTGCTCAACAGCTGGATTTTATTCCAGCAGTTGAGTTATTAGCAGCGTAATACAGGGTAGTTAGTAATGCGAAGACAGCGGCTTAGCTCAGGTCAGTAATGAGCGAAGCCAATGTCTCGTGTGGCAAGGTTTTAACGTGCATGGGGTACTCTTTGTGATCGCAGCCCACCATCATTTGCGCGCCTGCTTTGAGGGCCTTAATCATGTCGGGTGTGAGCTCAAAGCGCATGAAATGCACTGCCGATGTTTTTTCTGCAGTCGAGCGCTCTAGATCTTCATCGGCTAAGCCGTAGACGCGGGGCTGTCCCTCTACTTCTAGAAAGATTTTGTCCTCAACGCCAACCAGCTTCGCTAAGGCAACCTTACGATCGCCTTCATTGGGGTACTCGAGCATCATGGTCGCTTTGAAGTTAGTGCCATCCGGTACGAGGGGGTTGTAGGCATCGAGCTCATCCTGAATGCCTTCTTCTTCAAAGGTTTTCTCAACACGCAGCATCTCTTGAATCTGATAACGCATTAAGAATTCGTTTTCAAAAATCATCGTGAGGTGCTCGCCCAAATGCACGGTGCGAATGCGGCGCTCTTGAATCGCCTTCTCCCGAATTTCTGGGCGATCCTTGTGGTACGCCTCCAAACTTAAGAGGCTATCGCGGGTAATTTTTGCCATGGTACTTATATTCCTGTATTCAGTTTGTATTAATCAGTCTGTTTAGAGACCGTAGGCTTTTGCCATCAAGGTGAGTGGATGCGCCATTGCCGATTTGGGCAGACCCAGCTCTTCCATACCTTGCGCAATGTGGTGACCGGCGAGCTGGCAATCGGAGCTGATGTAATCAGGCTCATTCTCGGCCATACCCTTAAACACCGGCTTACCGATCTTCATGGCCATCGCATGGAACTCTTTCTTCACGCCCCATGTACCCGAGTGACCGGAACAACGCTCTACAACATTCACTTCGGTGCCCGGAATCATCTTGAGTGCTTCAGCGGTCTTTTGCCCCACGTTTTGAACGCGTGAGTGGCAGGCAACGTGGTAGCTCACATGACCCAATTCGGTTTTGTAATCGGTCTTGAGTAAACCATCGGAGTTACGTGCAACCAAATACTCAAATGGATCCCACATGGCTTGTTTGACCAATTGAACGTCGGCATCGTCTGGGAACATCAATGGCAACTCTTGCTTAAACATCAAGGTACACGATGGAATTGGGGTCAAGATGGCATAGCCTTCTTTTGCCAATTTTGCCAATTTAGGAATGTTCTTATTCTTGTTTTCTTCAACCGACTCCAGGTCACCCAACTCTAACTTAGGCATACCGCAGCAGGCTTCTTTATCGATCAGCTCATACGGAATTTGATTGTGTTGCAGAATTTTGATCAGGTCTTGACCAATGCCTGGCTCGTTGTAGTTCACATAGCAGGTTGCATAAATCGCGACTTTGCCTGGCGTCTTACTGCCATCTTTGACTGGGAATGCAGTCGATTTCTCGGCCAGTTGCGGGAAGGTCTTTGGAGCGTACTCTGGAATCCATGCCTTTTTATCGACACCCAGCGCGCCTTCCATCACCAAACGGGCAACCCCGGTTTGGTTCACGGCATTGACCGCTTGCGTGACGATCGGAATGCCAGCAAAGTGACCCAGCTTGTCCGTGGATGACAACAACTTATCGCGGAAGGTGGTTTTATCTTCTTTGAAGGCGACGGCTTTGGCGCGCAACATCAGGTGTGGAAAATCCAGGTTCCAAGGATGTGGTGGAACGTAGGGGCACTTGGTCATGTAGCAGACGTCGCACAAATAACATTGGTCGACGACCGCCTGGTAATCCGCTTTTTGTACTTGCTCAACTTCGCCATCTTCGGTGGCGTCGATCAGATCAAAGAGGGTGGGGAAGGAGCCGCACAAGCTTAAGCAACGACGGCAGCCGTGGCATAAATCAAATACCCGCTCCATCTCTGCTTCGAGGTTGTCGCGGTCATAGAACTCTGGATTTTTCCAGTCCAAGGGGTGCCGGGTTGGGGCCTCTAAACTACCTTCGCGTGTGCTCATTTACTTCCTCATTTATATTGATTGGTCTTACTGGTAAGTTGCGATGCTTACCGCTGGTATTTGGGATTACCCTAAGTTTAGGGGCTTGTTGCTCAATAGCCAAATTGTATTAATTAAGGTTATCGATAGAAATTAACTAAATAATTGGACTGAATGGACTTTTCTGCGGTATTTCTCTCTACTGGAGTGGTTGCGCTTGCTGAAATGGGGGATAAAACCCAGCTTTTATCCCTGATGCTGGCGGCGCGCTACCCCCGCCAAGCCTTACCGATTATTGCAGGGATTCTGGTGGCCACATTGGCCAATCATGCCTGCGCGGCTTATTTCGGTCATTTAATTGCAGCTTTCTTAAGCCCTGATGCCATGCGCTGGATTTTGGGCCTGGGCTTCTTAGCCATTGGTTTCTGGCTGTTAATTCCGGATCGCCTTGATGAAGCTGGGGGCACACGGGTTAAAAATGCGGCCTGGCCTGTTTTTCTGCTCACCAGCAGTTTATTTTTTATGGCGGAGATGGGCGATAAGACCCAAATTGCCACGATCGCCCTTGGCGCGCGTTACGACGACGTCATTGCCGTCACCATTGGCACCACCCTAGGGATGATGCTCGCCAATGCGCCCGCTGTATGGATTGGGACCAAGTTTACGAACCGCGTACCCATTAAATGGGTGCATACCGTCGCAGCAGTCGTGTTTATTGCGATCGGTATTCTGACCCTGCTGTACGGTTAATGCACTAGGCTCCAAGGGCATAAAATCAGAACATGAAAACCGACCTCGCCCATTCCTTTCAGCGCCTTGCGTATTGCCCGCCCCCATTTTTGTTTGGGCAAGTTGATTTAGACATTGCTCTCGATCCCGCCAAGACGATTGTTAAGAGCCGTATAGAGGTATTACCCAATCCCGCCAATGCATTGGCGCAAGCATCTTCCTTAATCTTGCATGGGATTGATCTCGAGTTTATGAGTTTGCGCATCAACGGCACGCCACACCGCCATTTTGAATTGACGCCCGAGACGCTAACAATTCATTCGCTACCCGAGGATGGGGCCGAGCCATTTACGCTCGAAGTGATTTCAATTTGCGTACCCGAAAAAAATACCTCCCTGATGGGTCTGTATGTATCGAACGGTAATTTTTTTACCCAATGCGAGGCAGAGGGTTTTCGGAAGATCACCTATTTCTTAGATCGCCCGGACGTGATGGCCCGCTATCGCGTCACCTTACGCGCGATTAAGGCGGACTTCCCTGTGCTGCTCGCCAACGGTAACTTGGTTGCCACAGAAGAATTACCCAACGGTTGGCACAGCGCAGTATGGGAAGACCCGTTTCCCAAGCCATCGTATTTATTTGCCTTGGTCGCTGGCAAGTTAGCCTGCATTGAGGAGAGCATTACTACGGGCAGCGGAGCTACTAAGCTCCTGCAGATTTGGGTAGAACCACAGGATTTACCCAAAACCCGCCATGCCATGGATTCCTTGATTCATTCGATCCGCTGGGATGAGGCGCGCTATGGCTTGGAATTGGATTTAGATCGCTTCATGATTGTTGCGGTGGGTGATTTCAATATGGGGGCGATGGAGAACAAGGGCCTCAATATCTTTAATACCAAGTACGTGCTCGCTCAGCCCGAGACGGCAACCGATACCGATTTTGCCAATATCGAAAGCGTCGTCGCGCACGAGTATTTTCATAACTGGACAGGTAATCGGGTTACGTGCCGCGATTGGTTTCAGCTTTCACTCAAAGAGGGTTTGACGGTTTTTCGGGATCAAGAATTTTCAGCCGATCAGATGGGCAGTGAGTCGGGCAGGGCAGTGAAGCGGATTGAGGACGTGCGCCTATTGCGCCAACTCCAATTTCCGGAAGATGCGGGTCCGATGGCCCATCCGATTCGCCCCGATGCCTATCAAGAGATTAATAATTTTTACACCGTCACCGTCTATGAGAAAGGCGCTGAAGTCGTACGCATGTATCAAACCCTCTTGGGGATTGATGGCTTTCGCAAAGGAATGGATTTGTACTTTGCCCGCCACGATGGTCAGGCAGTAACCTGCGATGATTTTCGAATGGCGATGGCCGATGCCAATGGCAGAGACCTAAGTCAATTTCAGCATTGGTATAGTCAAGCAGGCACGCCACGGGTTCGGGTGCAAACCCATTTCGATGGCAAGGCGCAGCGGTATACGCTGAGCTTAAGTCAGTCCTGCCCAGATACCCCAGGCCAGAACAATAAAAAGCCGTTCCACATTCCACTGCGAACCCAGCTTGTCTTTGCGCATGGAGAGTCGGTCGATCAGTCGCTGCGCGCTGAGCGTTTATTGGAACTAACCGACACCACACAGACGTGGGTCTTTGACCACGTACCCAGTGAGCCTGTACTGTCGATCAATCGTGGCTTCTCGGCGCCGATTGTGCTGGAGTTTGACCAAAGCGAAGCTGACCTATTAACCCTCTTTACTAAAGACGACGATGCCTTTAATCGCTGGGAAGCCGGGCAGAAGTTAGCGATGCAATGGATATTGGCTGGGCGAACTCCCGATGCGGCTCTGCTCGAAACCTACCGTTTGATTTTGCAAGATCCTCAGTTAGATCCGGCATTTAAAGAATTGGCTCTGACACTGCCAGCCGAGACCTATTTATATGAGCAGTGCGCTAGCGTCGAACCACAAACGATCCACGCGAACCGCAAGGCATTTCGTGAGGCCATGGCGCAGCATTTACAGCCGGAATGGCAGCGCCTCTATGAGGCAATGCAAACGCCCGGTGCGTTTAAGCCAGATGCAGTGAGCGCAGGTAAGCGTGGCTTAAAGAATCTTGCGCTTGGAATGCTCTTAATTGCTAATCCGGCCGAGTGGGCAGAACGAGCTCAGCAGCAGTACACGCTAGCAAATAACATGACGGATCGCTACGCTGCATTAGCCCATTTGGTTCAAAACAATGCACCGGAAAGCATTGCCTGTTTAGCTGATTTTTATGAGCGCTTTGCAGATGACCCCTTGGTCGTTGATAAATGGTTCGGACTGCAAGCCACTTGCCCGCCCACACCTCACAATCCTGCCGCTAGTCTTGAGTGTGTCACCACTTTACTATCGCATCCGGCGTTTTCATACACAAACCCCAATCGGGTACGTAGCGTGATTCATTCGTATTGCATGGGTAACCCGGCGGGATTTCATATGCGGGATGGACGCGGTTACCAGTTTTGGGCGGAGATGGTGCAGAAGCTGGATGCCATTAATCCGCAAATTGCCGCACGCTTGGCACGGGCGCTGGACCGGTGGACTGTTTTTGCTGAGCCTTACCAGGGACAAATGCAAGCGGCTTTGCAAGCGGTGGCTGCGTCGAAAACGCTGTCAGCCGATGTGAATGAAGTGATTGTGAAAGCCCTAGGTAATCGCTAATGCTGGGCCATGCCTTACAAAAGTCCAGTACCTGAATTGAAACAGGCAAAATAAAGCCATTCGGATTGCAAGACCCTATTTGGAGAATGTATTGATCACCCCCATTCCATTAAAGACACCTTTTCGTCAGTACCTTGGCCAATTGCAATTGGCGGGCGCGTCTGTGCCGCCGGGACTGCAGGATCTTTTGGTGTCACTTACCAATACCTGCGTGACCTTAAGCGACGAAGTTGCGCAAGGTGCGCTCATTGGTATTTTGGGTTCTGCTGGAACAGGCAATGTTCAGGGTGAAGTACAACAAAAATTAGATGTGATCGCTAATGACTTATTGATCGCAGGTGTGCAGTCCTGCCAATCGTTGGCTGGCATTGCCTCAGAAGAGATTGAGGATCCGCTGCCGGTGGGCAAGGGAGTAGGCGACTACCTATTGCTATTTGATCCCTTGGATGGCTCCTCCAATATTGACGTTAATGTATCGATTGGTACTATTTTTTCTATTCTCAAAAAGCCCAATCCCAATGCGCCCCTCACAACCGCTGATTTTTTGCAGGCAGGACGTACGCAAGTGGCTGCCGGCTATGTGGTCTATGGACCGCAGACAACCCTAGCCATCAGCTTAGGCGAGGGCGTGGATTTATTCACGCTGGATGCCGTCTCGGGCGAATTTTTACTGATTAAGCAGGGTGTGCAGATTTCTGAATCAACCCGTGAATTTGCCATCAATATGTCGAATATGCGCCATTGGGCTGCACCAGTAAAACGCTACGTCGATGAATGTTTGGCTGGCAGCGGTGGTGTTCGGCAGAAAGACTTTAATATGCGCTGGATTGCGTCGATGGTCGCCGATGTGCATCGGGTGCTGTCACGCGGTGGGGTATTTATGTACCCCTGGGATCAGCGTGATCCGAAGAAGCCGGGAAAGTTGCGTTTGATGTACGAAGCCAATCCAATGGGCTTTTTAGTGGAGCAGGCTGGCGGCGCAGTGATTAATGGCGTGGATACCATCTTGGATTTACAGCCGCAGGGCTTGCACGAGCGCGTATCGGTGATGCTGGGCTCGAAAGAGGAAGTGAATTTACTGCGCCAGTACCACGCCGCAACGTAAAAAAGTCTAGGCTTTGACCTTGCTGGCGAGGTAGGCTAACGCCTCCTCAACTTGGTCAATCAGAATCAGGCACACATCGCCGGGCTCGAGTTGCTCCAGTGCGGTGTCAATGGCCAAGAACTCCCCCCGAATCTCTTGAACGTGTTTTGCTTTGGTAGTGCCAACCAGGCCTTCTTGCAAGAGCTTTAATACTTCACCATCTTCGCGACCACGCTGGCATTGGTCTTGATACAAAATAACGTGATCAAAGGCATTGCCCAGGATTTTGGTCAGGGCGCGAATGTCGTCGTCGCGGCGATCGCCTGCACCGCTAATCACCACATGGCTACGCTTTGGTTGCATGGCTTGAATGCCATCAACCAAGGCACGCATGGCATCCGGGTTGTGCCCATAATCGGCTACCACGGTTGCGCCGCGGTACTCAAAGAGATTGAATCGACCTGGCGCAGAATTTGCGCTGGCGTCAAACGTAGCCAGTCCAGAACTCACGGCGCTCCACGGCAATCCAAGAGCCCAGACTGCGCCTACTGAGGCCATCGCATTGTCAATCTGGAAGGGGAGTAGACCCTGGTTGGTCATTGGAATACGTTTGACTGGAATGCGGTGGATTTCTTCCGTCCCTTTGGCGGCAACAATGTCGGTCCCGTCAAAAAATACAACCCGTTTATTTTGAGCGCGGTGCGCCACGATTACGGGGTGGGTTGGATCATGGGAGAAGAAGGTAATGTCGCCCGGGCAGCTCTCCCGCATCTTCACTACTAGTGGATCCATTGCATTGAGAACCGCAACCCCAGTAGCGGAAACATTTTGTACGATCACCCGCTTCACGGTGACCAAGTCATCAACACTGTGAATAAAATTCATGCCCAAGTGATCGCCTTCACCAATATTGGTAACTACGGCAACGTCGCAGCGATCAAATCCCAATCCTTCGCGCAAAATGCCGCCACGCGCAGTTTCCAGAACAGCTGCGTCGACGTCGGGGTGCATTAAGACATTGCGGGCGCTCTTGGGGCCGCTGCAGTCGCCCGTATCAATCCGTCGACCTTCGATATAAACACCATCGGTTGTGGTCATGCCAATGCGCAGACCGGTTTCATGGATCAGGTGGGCAATCAAACGAACCGTGGTGGTTTTTCCATTGGTGCCGGTTACTGCCACTGTTGGAATGCGGCCATTGTCACCGTCTGGGAACATCATGTTGATGATGTGCTCGCCAACGGGGCGGCCTTTGCCGTAAGACGGTTGTAAATGCATCCGTAAGCCCGGCGCTGCATTTACCTCAACAATACCGCCACCTTGTGCCTCTAAGGGTTTATAAATTGCCTCGCAGAGAATATCCACGCCGGCAATATCAAGTCCAATCATCTGCGCTGCTGCGACGGCGCTCGCTGCCACATCGGGGTGGACGTCTTCGGTTACATCGGTTGCAGTGCCGCCCGTACTTAAATTCGCGTTATTGCGCAAGAGAATGCGCTCACCCATTTTAGGAATGTAGGCAATATCCAAATTCACTGCAGCCAGGGTCGAAATTGCAATCGCATCTAAACGAATCTTCGTTAATGCGGTGGCGTGACCATCTCCGCGCAAGGGGTTTTTATTCTCGAGCGCAACCAATTGCTCAATCGTATGCACACCATCACCAATCACTTGGGCCGGCTCACGTCTTGCCGCCGCAACCAGCTGATTGCCTACCACCAATAAACGGTAATCTTGACCTGGTAAGTAGCGTTCAACGATGGTTTGCCTGCCGTAGGCTTGGGTTACTTCAAAACCAGCGCGCACCTGTTCTTCGCTACGAATGTTAGCAACGACGCCTTTGCCTTGATTGCCGTCTTTTGGCTTTAATACAATCGGCCCGCCAATCGCTTGGGCTGCGCGCCAGGCCTCATCAGCGCTGGTAACCACTTCACCGTGGGGAACGGATACTCCGGCAGCATGCAGCAGATTTTTGGTGAGCTCCTTGTCTTGCGCAATCGATTCGGCAATCGCACTGGTGTCGCTGGTCTCAGCAGCTTGAATACGTTTTTGCTTACTACCCCAGCCAAACTGCACCATACTGCCTTCAGTCATGCGCCGATACGGAATGTGGTGCGCGATGGCAGCATCGACGATCGAGCCAGTGCTTGGTCCCAAGCGAACCTCTTCGTATAAGGAGGCCAGTTCACTTAATGCAGTTGCCAGATCAAATGGCGCTTCATCGCGAGCTGCTTGGATTAAAGCGAGCGCAAAGTCAAAGGCCATTCTCCCAACTGCTTCTTCAGTGTATTCAACTACTACTTGATACACGCCCACATCGGACGTTTGAATGGTTCGACTGAAAGTAACAGGGCAACCCGCTTGCGCTTGCAGATCAAGTGCGGCATGTTCAATGACGTGTGCCAACGAGACTATTTCGGTTTTGCCACTAAAGCGCATAAAACCGAGTTGGGGAAAGCGCTCTCGCAGCTTGACTTCAAAGGTAGGCAGCTGATCGATTGCGCGTTCCGAAGGGTCGCAATCAACAATTGCTTCCAGAGCAGTGTGCCTGCTCCACAAATTGGGCCCACGCAACATGCGAATCCGAGATACTTTCAATTACGCCTCTGTCTGGGATGCGCTGGCAGAATAAAACGTCTCTGTACCAGCAAGAATAATATTAAAAGGAATATCCAAAGCCCACGCTGTTGCTATTGCTGCAGCTAAATTAATGGATTTCCATTGCGCGCTTTCCGGGGTGCTCTTTGGATTTTTAGGTAAGTGCAGTACTTGCTCGCCACGCCGTGCCGTTTTTAAAACAATTTCTTGATCGCGTACCAGCACAGCACGCCCACCTTGTTTCAAGTGATCTTCAATTAGTGGAGCAGTCTCATTGCGGGAGAAGAAAATCACCTCGCCGTCACATAGCTCAGCCATCTTGGCTACTAGGGGATCGTCGGCGTTGAGAACGGCAGCGCCATTGGGCAACACCACATCCACTTGGGTGCGCACAATGCTGAACAGTTGATCTTCATCGTAGATCGCATATTCTGGGAAGCGGGTACTGGAATCGATATTGAGAACGACACCAACCTGACAGCGATCGTAGGCAAGGCCTTCTATTAGCATCGATAGGTGGTTGTTTTCAATTACCGCAGCTTCGACTGCTCGATTGAGAAGGGTGCGGCGGGCGTTTTCCCAATCTGATGGCTTCTCTTTTTTAATGATGCGGTTGCCAAAATAGAGTTGATTGCCACACGACACACCAACATATTGGTTTGTCAGTCTCAGGAAGTGACCAACCATTTCAGCGACCAGCGTTTTGCCTTTGGATCCGGTGATGCCAACGAGTGGAATTCTGAAATCGACATTGGCCGGGAACAGATGATCTGCAATCGCCTTGCCAACCGGCTGCGGCGTTCCGCTGGCTGGTTTTAGGTGCATCAATAAGCCAGGGCCGGCATTGACTTCCACAATCGCAGCCCCTTGTTCCTCAAACGGCTTGCTAATGTCTTGCGCTACTAAGTCGACACCCGCAATTTCAAGCCCAACTACCCGTGCTGCCAATGCAACTTGCCGCGCCACTTCGGGGTGTACCTGATCGGTTACGTCAAAAGCAACGTTGCCGTTGCTCTGAATAAATACCCGTTGCCCTTCCGCCGGAATAGCCTTTGCGCTGAGTTTTTGCCGCGTCAGCTCAAGTTCGACGGCGGAGTCAACGCGTACCGGATTTAAGGGGCACTCTTCTGCGGTGCCGCGCCGTGGATCTGAATTGATTTGCAGGTTGATTAGCTCAACTACAGTGTGCTTGCCGTCACCCACAATCCAAACGGTTTCCCCTTTGGCTGCAGCAACGACCTGATTACCCACTACGAGAAGCCGATGTTCATCACCCAAAATATGGCGCTCGACTAATACAGCACTGCCTTCCTCTACTGCAACGGCGTAGGCTGCTTCGACTTCCTCTTGGGTGTACAGATTAATGAAAACGCCGCGGCCGTGATTGCCATCAATCGGCTTGACTACCACCGGTAAGCCGATGTCTTCTGCTGCATCCCAGGCGTCTAGTGCGGTCGCGACAATGCGGCCTTCGGGAGTAGGTAATCCGGCGCTATTTAATAAGCTTTTGGTGAGGTCTTTATCGCGCGATACACTTTCGGCGATGGCACTAGTGCGGTCGGTTTCCGCCGTCCAAATGCGGCGCTGTTTTGCGCCATAGCCCAGCTGAACCAGGTTGCCACTGGATAGGCGAATCCATGGAACGCCTTTCTCTTCGGCAGCATAAACAATGCTCGCCGTGCTGGGGCCAAGTAAGAGGTCATCGCCGACGTCACGTAACTGTTCAACCAGTTGCTTTAACAGAATCGAGGCATCCTGCGTATCCTGCGCTAGCGCCAAGTAGAGGTCGCGCGCGTATTCCAAGGCGGTTAAGGTAACTTTCTCATTGATTGCGCTGACGATCACTTTGTAAACGCCCCGGCGATCGCCATCGCGTGCTTTGCCAAAGCCGCCAGGGATACCGGCCATGTTTTGTAACTCAAGGGTAAGGTGCTCGAGGATGTGGGCAGGCCAAGTGCCTTCCTGAATCCGCTTTAAAAACCCGCCGTGCTCGCCGTAGCTGCAGCGGTGCTCGACTAGGGCAGGCATACAGGCCACTAGGCGCTCATAAAACCCGGGGATGAGGTTGGATGGATAGTCTTCCAGATCGCCAATGTCGACCCAAACCTCGATCACCGGGTGATAGGTCCACATATTGGGGCCCCGGAGATGCTTGACGCTTAAGATCTCAATGGTTTTATCGAGTAATTGGGGCATAAAAACGGGATCTCTTAACTTCGGGCTAGGTAGCGCTTTGCAGCATCGAATGGGCGGGGAAAAGGGTCAGAAGTGAAAAGAATGACAGATTCATGCTTAAACGCTGGACCGGCTCCATAAGTTGACAGATTCAATAAATTGAAAAGATCTTCGCTCCACTATACTTTGACTACCCATGGAACCCGATTTTTCCGCACTTTCGCCGCCGCTTCCAGCGCATTGGCAAGATAGCTTGGCGGCCCAATCGCTCCCAGCGTTACAGCCCTTGTCGCCCAGAGCCTGGATCGAGCTCGATCTGGATGCGGGCCTGCATTTTAATAAATCGCTACTGCTTGTTAATGGCGATTTTCTGGTGTGGGTCAATGGCGCGCAGTGTCAAGCATGGCCCATTCAAGCTGGACTGGATTTAAGTCATTCGGACCATGCTGGCGTAGGTTGCTTGCGTTTACAGCAGGGCGATACCTTACTTGCGCTATGGCACTTCACCCTCGCCGTCAATCCCCAAGTGCTGCGCTTGCAGGCTGCCTTTTGGAATGAGCAACACGCATCGCAAGCGCCAGTGGGCTTGCTCAGCGATGACGATCTATTAGACGATAAGCCACCTTCCACCTGGACACTATTTAAGTTGTGGCGTTTTGCGAAGCCATATAAAAAAGAGTTATTTTTCGGATTAATTCTGACCTTAGCATCAACTGGCGCAACCCTCGTGCCGCCATACCTGACGATGCCGCTGATGGATAACATCTTGATTCCATATGAGCGGGGCCAGCCCATCGATTTTGATCTGGCGCGTTTGTACTTGGGTGCGCTGCTGGCAGCTGCTTTATTGGCCTGGGGTTTGGGCTGGTGGCGCACTTACTTGCTGGCCTTGGTGAGCGAGCGCATTGGCGCGGATCTGCGCAACACTACGTTTGAGCATCTATTAAAACTATCGCTGGAATACTTTGGCGGTAAACGTACTGGTGATTTGATTGCGCGCATCGGCACTGAGACCGATCGGCTTTGTGTTTTTCTGTCGCTCTACCTGCTTGATTTTATAACCGATCTGATCATGATCATCATGACCGCCGCTATTTTGGCGTCGATCGATCCGCTGCTTGCATTGGTGACATTGGCACCACTGCCATTCATTGCGTGGATGATTCACGTAGTGCGCGATCGATTGCGTTACGGCTTTGAAAAGATTGATCGCATTTGGGGAGAAGTCACCAATGTGCTGACCGATACCATTCCAGGTATTCGCGTAGTGAAGGCCTTCGCCCAAGAAAAGCGTGAATTGAAACGCTTTGTAGATTCCAATCACCATAATTTACAAATCAATGACCGCGTTAATCGCGTCTGGAGTTTGTTTACCCCCACAGTGACCTTGTTAACCGAGGTTGGTCTATTGGTGGTGTGGGCGTTTGGTATTTGGCAGGTTGCCAATAACAATGTCTCGGTCGGTGTATTGGTTGCCTTTTTGGCCTACATCGGTCGCTTTTACATTCGCCTTGACACCATGAGTCGCATTGTTTCCCATACGCAAAAGGCGGCTGCTGGTACGAAGCGAATTTTTGATATCTTGGATCACGTTTCCAGCGTGCCGGAGCCGGTCAATCCAGCGCCACTCGGCCCGATTCAAGGAAAGATTGATTTACGTGGCGTTGGCTTTCGTTATGGCAATCGCGCGGTCACCAAAGGCATTGACTTGCACATTGCGCCCGGCGAAATGATTGGTCTAGTAGGGCATAGTGGTTCCGGAAAAAGTACCTTGGTTAATTTAATCTGCCGATTCTATGATGTAAGTGAAGGCTCCATTACATTGGATGGGCGTGATGTTCGCAGCATTGGTATTGCTGATTACCGCAGGTGCATTGGTCTTGTATTACAAGAGCCCTTCTTATTTTTTGGAACCATCGCCGATAACATTGCCTATGGCAAGCCCGACGCATCGCGCGAGGAGATTATTGAGGCGGCTAGGGCGGCGCACGCCCATGAGTTTATTTTGCGTTTGCCCTTGGGTTATGACTCGCTCGTGGGTGAGCGCGGCCAATCGCTATCCGGCGGTGAGCGCCAACGCATTTCGATTGCACGCGCCTTATTGATTAATCCCAGCATTCTGATTTTGGATGAGGCGACCTCGTCGGTTGACACCACCACCGAAAAAGAAATCCAGCGGGCTTTGGATAATTTGGTGAAGGGTCGTACGACGATTGCCATCGCCCACCGCCTCTCCACACTACGCAAAGCCGATCGCTTGGTGGTATTAGATAAGGGCGAGATTGTGGAGATTGGTTCGCACGATGAATTGATGGCCGCGCAAGGCGCTTACTACCAGTTGTATCAAGCACAAATTCGCCACGCTACCGAATTGGTGGAAGGTGGCGCGATTGGAGAGACACTTGAAAAAGCCTAGCTTGATTCGTGATTCGCTCGGACGTCTTGTCTTCATCGATGAGGCCGGCATAGAGCATGTCGATGTCCATGCGGTTCGTGCTTTCCCGATTACTGCTCCGAGTGCTGGGATCTCGCTTATGGACTCTGCTAGTAAAGAGCTCTTCTGGTTTGCATCCTTGGCGGCAATACCCGAAGAGGATCGCGCGCTGTTGATGGAGGAGCTGGCTACCCGTGAGTTCATGCCCGTCATTGAGCAAATCAGCAGTGTATCGAGCTACGCTACTCCGAGTATTTGGGTAGTGCAGACTGACCGTGGCGAGACGCGACTGCGCCTCAATGGCGAGGAAAATATCCGCCGCGTTGCTGGGAACACCTTGCTGATATCAGACGCCAATGGCGTGCAGTATTTGGTGCGCGATTCAAGTCAATTGGATAAACAGAGCCGCAAGTTATTGGATCGTTTTTTATAAATGGTTTTGCCTTCAGCCCCTCGTCCAGGAGCGGCATGATTTAAAATAAGATTCTGGCCGGAATAGCTCAGTTGGTAGAGCAGCGCATTCGTAATGCGAAGGTCGGAGGTTCGATTCCTCTTTCCGGCACCACATTGCAGTGCAATATATATATAGCGTTCTAATGCGGGTTTCTACTAGTACTTCTAAAGGCTATCGAGTAGATAGCGTAAGTCCTTAGTGAGATTTTCTTGTTTATTGATGGCAATCAAGACTTACCCGCATGAATTGTTTAAAAATCCTGTCTGTAATGTTGTACATAAAAAAACCAGATTCACAATTGGTAAACCATTCTTCCGGAGGAGCATTCATGAAGCATTCGATTAAACGCACCGCGCTGTCTACTGCCATTGCCCTGGGCATTGCTGGCTTTGCAGCAACCCCCGCTTTGGCGTGGGAACCTACTAAACCCGTTGAGTTTGTGATTCCTGCTGGTCCTGGCGGCGGTGCTGACCAGATGGCCCGTATGATCCAAGGCATTATCAGTAAGAACAACCTGATGAAGCAATCGATGATTCCAGTTAATAAATCGGCTGGCGCAGGCGCGGAAGGCTTCTTATCTGTTAAAGAAGCCAAGGGCGACCCCCATAAGATCGTGATTAGCTTATCAAACCTCTTTACCACCCCCTTAGCCACTGGCGTTCCCTTCTCCTACAAGGACATGACCCCGGTCGCGATGCTGGCTTTAGACCAGTTCGTGCTCTGGACCAACGCCGATAAGCCCTATAAAACCGCTAAAGAGTACATTGACGCCGTTAAAGCGGCTGGCCCCAATAAGTTCAAGATGGCCGGTACTGGCTCTAAGCAAGAAGACCAGATCATTACCGTAGCCCTCGAAAAAGCCACTGGCACCAAGTTCATCTACGTTCCCTTTAAAGGAGGCGGTGATGTGGCAGTTCA
This sequence comes from Polynucleobacter difficilis, assembly GCF_003065365.1. Taxonomy (NCBI): domain Bacteria; kingdom Pseudomonadati; phylum Pseudomonadota; class Betaproteobacteria; order Burkholderiales; family Burkholderiaceae; genus Polynucleobacter; species Polynucleobacter difficilis. Next base: position 576,661 of record NZ_CP023276.1, read on the forward strand.
GCTCGTGGGTAATCACGTTGACTCCAGCGTAAATAACCCAATCGAAGCGGTAGCCCAGTGGCGCGCCGGTAAACTCCGTGCCCAGTGCGTGTTTGACGATACCCGTATGCCTTACAAAGAGAAAATCACGCCTACCCAGTCCTGGAATGACGTACCTACCTGTAAAGAAGTGGGCGTTCCAACCGACTACGTGATGCTGCGCGGCATTTTCATGCCACCAGGCGTGACCCAAGATCAGGTCAATTACTACGTGGACCTCTTTAAAAAGGTCATTGCCACCCCAGAATGGAAGAAGTTCATGGCCGACGGCGCCTTTAACCAAACCTTCATGAGCGGCAAAGAGTTTGATAAGTGGTTAGACGCTAACGCTGCCTTGCACAGACAGCTCATGCAAGAAGCTGGATTTATTGCGAAGTAAGTTAGGATATACAGGGCCCGCATATAGCGCGCCCTGTTTTGTTACTGTATTAACCCTTTTTTAGTGAGTAGAGCAATGTCGGAACACACAAATAATTCAAAATCAGAGGCATCCATTGGCATGCGTGCCATGGAAATCATTACAGCCCTTTTATTTTTAGTGTTTGGTTTGGTGGTGATGGTTGGCAGTATTAAGTTGGGCGCATCGTGGGGCAGTGATGGTCCCGAGGCTGGTTATTTTCCGTTTTATATCAGCCTAATTATTTTGCTCTCTAGCTCAGTCACCCTCTATCAGGCCGCCATTGTTGACCGCAAGAAGGAAGACGAGCCTTTTGTAGAGAAAGAGCCATTTAGGCAAGTCCTGGCAGTTTTATTGCCTGCATTTGTATTCGTACTCTTTATGCAGCTGATCGGCATTTATGTTTCTGCCGCTGTTTACATCGTTGTTTTCATGGTCTGGTTGGGTAAGTACCCATTATGGAAAGCGGCCGCCGTTGGTGTTTGCGTTAGCATCGCCCTGTTCATGATGTTCGAGTTCTGGTTTCAGGTCCCATTGCCACACGGCTCTTGGTTTAATCCGCTCGAATTCATCGGCGTTAGATAAAAAAATTATTACAAAAGCTTAGAAAAAAAGGAGCTCCAGTTGGACGAAATTAACGCGCTATTTAACGGCTTTGCCGTAGCGATGACCCCCTTTAATTTGATGTTGATGTTGGTTGGCGTTGTTCTCGGCGTCATCATTGGTGTGTTGCCTGGATTGGGCGGCGCCAACGGCATTGCGATTTTGCTGCCATTAACGTTTACGATGGAACCTACCTCGGCCATCATCATGCTCTCCTGTATTTACTGGGGTGCTTTGTTTGGCGGAGCGATCACATCAATCCTATTTAATATTCCGGGTGAGCCTTGGTCCGTTGCAACGACTTTTGATGGTTACCCCATGGCGCGCAGCGGTAAAGCAGGTGAGGCCTTAACTGCCGCATTTACATCATCCTGTATTGGTGCTGTTTTTGCGATTGTAATGATCACCTTCTTGGCACCATTGGTAGCGAAGTTTGCGCTGCAGTTTGGCCCACCTGAGTTCTTTGCCGTCTACCTCTTAACCTTCTGTAGTTTTGTGGGTATGAACAAGGGCTCGCCATTTAAGGTACTGTCCGCAATGATGCTCGGCTTTGCCTTGGCTTGCGTCGGTATGGATACAGTTACTGGCCAATTGCGCTTGACCTTCGGTAGTACTGAATTAATGCGCGGCTTTGACTTCTTGATCGCGGTTATTGGTCTCTTCGGTATCGGTGAAATTCTGCTCTCGATGGAAGAGGGTCTGAAGTTTTCTGGTGCAGCAGCGAAGATCAAGAGCACCATCGTTTGGCAGACTTGGAAGCAATTGCCTAAGTATTGGGCCACTTCCTTGCGCAGCTGCTTGATTGGTTGCTGGATGGGTATTACGCCAGGCGGCGCTACCCCAGCTTCTTTCATGGCATACGGTGTTGCCAAGCGCGTTTCTAAAAATCAGAGCAACTTTGGTAAAGGCGACATGGAGGGTATTGTTGCTCCTGAGACAGCGGCTCACGCTGCTGGAACAGCGGCATTACTGCCAATGCTCTCACTCGGCATTCCAGGATCACCTACCGCGGCAGTATTGCTTGGTGGTTTGCTGATCTGGGGCTTACAGCCAGGTCCATTGCTCTTCGTTGAGAAGCCAGACTTCGTTTGGGGCTTGATCGCCAGTATGTACCTCGGTAACATTGCCGGCCTGTTCGTGGTCTTGACCTGCGTACCGCTGTTTGCATCGATTCTGCGGATTCCGTTCTCGATCATTGCACCAGTCATTATTGTGATTTGCGCGGTTGGTGCTTACACAGTACACAACGCCACCTTTGACGTTTGGCTGATGTTGGGCTTCGGTGTAGTCGGATATGTCTTTAAGAAACTCGATTACCCAATGGCTCCAATGGTCTTGGCTTTGGTTCTCGGTGACCGTGCAGAAGATTCCTTCCGCCAGTCGATGTTGATTTCACAAGGTAGCGTCGATGTATTCTTCTCGAACTACTTGGTGGCCGGCATCACCACCTTGGCTTTAGTCCTGCTGTTCTGGCCATTGATTGGCAAGTTCACCAGCAAGAAGGCAAAAGCAGCATAAGCCTAACTTGTAGGACACATGATCTAAATGGGGGCGCAAGCCCCCATTTTTATTTGGTACTTGGCCTAAGCCGCCAAGCTATTGGGTTAATCAAATCTTCTGTGCTGAAAGCCCTACCAGTAAAACTGCTACACTCTCGTCATTATGTTTAGGCCTTCTCAACTAGTCCACTGGATTGCTGCTGCATCGATTCTGATGAGCGCAATTGCGCCTGCAGTCTCGCAGGCCGTTTCAGTGGCACAAAATGGCCAAGGCTTTGCAATGGAAGTTTGTTCGGCTGATGGCACTAAAACACTAATTAATGTTCAAAGCGAAGAGCAGGCTGATCGAGCAGAAGCACAGTCATGCCCATATTGCCTGGTACAGGCCGTGATTCCTCCCGCATTTGAGACGCAGTTGCGGTTTCAAGATCCGCAGCAGTTTGCCTTCTTTCCGGCGCTGTTCTATCAATCACCCAAACCACTTGCGGTTTGGGTAATGCCACCCTCGGCAGCTCCTCCAGCATCAGCCTAATTTAGCAATTAGGGCATAGCACCTGCTATGCAGTTGGCAATTTCATTGCCGCTTTGATGTGTGGAGTAGTAATGGTTTCAACCCTTAAATCTAGACCTTCTTTTGGGCATTTTGCGCTGGTATTTGTGGCAGCTACATGCCTATTTTCGAATGCAATAGCCCATCCCCAAACGGAGGAAGAGTCTCGAGAGCGAATCCAGAAGCTCATTTCAAAGACCTTTGACCGACCTGATCTAAAAGTACAAACCGATCCAATCGTGATTGAGGGAAAGGTTGCAATTGCCGACTGGATTCAGGGGGAAAAGGGCGGTCGTGCACTTCTCACTAGAAAGCATGTTGATTGGGAAATTATTGCTTGTGGCGGCGCTGGATTTAAAGATCCGAGTGTTATAGCAGCAGCTGGTATTTCGAAAAGAATAGCCAACAACATCATAGACAAGCTAAAGACTGCAGAAGCAAAGCTACCCCCACAAAAAGTTAAACAGTTGGATTCATTCGATGGCGTTGTGACTATGGGTCGCAACTCGCGTCATGAACCCAAAGTTAAACACTAATTTGAGAAAAACATGAAATTAATTAAATCAAAAATAGCCGTTGTTGCATCTTTCTTGGTTGTTGGCCAAGTGCATGCGCAAAGTATGCCTAACCTGGTTGTAACGGCAAAGCCTGATATTGCAGAAGTTGAGATCGACCGCTTCTCAAGTACATCCGCGGTCATCACCGAAGAAACTATCAGAGACCTTCATGCCGCAGATTTATCTTCTGCTTTACGCAACACCCCGGGAACGCAAATTACCCGTTACAACCCAGTAGGATCGTTTGGTGGAGATCAGGGTGGATCGGTTTTTATTCGTGGCATGGGCTTAAGTCGCCCCGGTAGCGAGATTAAAACCTATATAGACAACGTACCCATGTATATGCCCGTTTGGGGACACGCCTTACTGGATCTACTTCCTGTGAATGGCATGAAGGACATCACCATTTACAAAAGCCCTCAGCCCCAAGTTAGCGGAAATAATTTTGCCTCTATAAATCTAAGTACTAAAACTGCGGGACCGAATAATGGTGTATCTGGTAATGCGCGAGTCTCCTACGGCTCTTACAACACAGTAATTGAGCAGGTTGATATGGCAGGCAGACATAACGATGTTGACTTTACTCTGGCGCAAGGATTTTCTAAATCCAATGGCGCAAGGGCAAACGGTAGTGGGCGGTTAGCCAACATTATGGGTTCCGCCGGATTTAAGATTGATCAAAACTGGAAGGTTGGCATTAGCGGAATAGCGCTTAACAATACCGCCAAAGATCCCGGCAACAATACTTTGCCTGCCCCAGCGATAGCCCCGACTTATGATAGTGCGGCGCAGATGGTAACTGCATTTGCAAGGCATAGTTACGATGCGGTTGAGGGTGAGATACGTATTTACTCAAATACAGGAAATGGCAATTTGAATAATGATTTAGTATCTGGCGGCTGGGGAAATAGTTTCAACAACTTTACTATGCAGGGCTTGCGCTGGAAGGAGTCTATAACTCCATGGCAGGGAGGCAATATCTTGCTTGGCCTTGACTATGATTCGTCAACAGGCAGCGTGACAAGTAACCCTGCTGATAGCGGAGCTCTGACTGGGAACATCACTAAGACAACTTTACCAACGTACAAATTAACCTCTCCATACATGGGCATAAGCCACAGCTTCATGCTGAGTAATAAGTGGTCTTTGGTGCCATCGGCTGGAGTGCGAAATTACCAGAATAATCAATACGCCTCTAAGACTGCTCCTTATGGTGGTATTTCTTTGGTTTCTGATGTGGCAACCATCTTCTTTAATGCTTCTCAGGGAGTCAACTATCCAGGCATGGAAGGACCGGCTTTGCAGGCCTCAATCCCTGTAAATTGGGCAAACCAGTCTTGGAAGAATCTGTCTGCTGAGGAAATGAGTCATATTGAGGTCGGTGGAAAATTCTTTCTAGATAAGAAAACAAGACTTGATGCTAGCCTTTTCCAAGATACGATTAAGAATCGGTCTATCTTTACAATTGCAAGCGGACCTCCATTCCCTCCAAGTGCAACATGGAGTACTTTCGGTCAATACACCATGCAGGGTGTGGAGTTATCCGCCCAAAGGGAGATCATTCCTGAGTTGACATTATTTGGGGGATGGACTTATCTAAATAACAATAGCGTCGCGAATTTACCCTACGTCCCTCAAAATGCATTTAATGCTGCATTGACTGGATATGTTGGAAAAATCAGGTTATCTGTTGATGCCCAATATCAAACATCCTTTTATTCTCAAACTTTAAGCCGCAACACCGGATCTACTAACACCACTTTGGTAAATGGTTTCACGGTTGCCAATGCGCGTGTGTCATATCCAATTCCAGCGCTGGGGAAGAAGGGTGAGGTTTTTGTGATAGTTGAGAACATCTTCAATCAACAGTACAGCTATCGTCAGGGGTACCCAATGCCAGGGACTTGGGGATCGATTGGCTTATCCACTAGCTTCAACTGATTGGATGTCCATATTTAATCAACCCATACCCATTACTTATTCACCAAAGGAAGACTATGATCTATCGTTCTATTAAAACAACATTGCTTGCCATTCTGGCAATGCTCTCGTTGTCTGTAACTCTGGGCCCAATGACCCACTTTTTGTTAGCCTAACGAGTGATGAGCCCCACCGCGCCACCATGGCGTTGAATTTAGGGGGCCATATGGCCGATGCTGGGCATCCGCTCAGCGTATTTTTGAGCGATAAGGGGGTATTTTTGGGGGTTAAATCGGGGGCTGAAAAGTACCCAGCTCAGCAGAAAATGCTATCCGACATCATTGCTAAAGGGGGTCTGGTCATTATGTGCCCACCTTGCTTGCGGCATTATGGTTTTGCTGAGGCGGATTTATTGCCGGGCATCAAATTAGGGGGCGCTAAGGTAACTGGCGAGGCCTTGTTTAAGCCAAATACAAAGACCTTGAGCTGGTAGTACAGTATTGCCATGCGCATTTGGCTTATGAAACGAAACTGTTCCTTTTCACCGAAGCAGGTGGGGTATTTCTATGCCTCGATTGTCTTTTTTTCGCTCTTAGTGGCCGGCTCGTTTCTGCTCATGGGCGTTTGGATGGTTTTGATTTTTACCTGCATTGAAATCACCGCTTTGACCATTGCCCTATACGTATATAGTCGCCATGCCCTCGATTATGAAAAGATCACGATCGATGGCAAAAACATGACGATTGAAAAAAGCTGGGGCGGTAAGCTGGAAAGAAAAGAACTTAATACCGTATGGGCTCGAATTAGCCGAACAGAAAAACATTTGTATCGTTTAGTTCTCAAACACGCCGATCAAGAAATGCCGATTGGTATTTTTGTAAACCGAGATAATCTTCCTCAGTTTGAGAAAGAACTCAAGATGTACCTAAATTAAATTTTTAAAAAGGAAATCACAACCATGACAAGTTATAAATTGAGTGGAATTATTGCCGCAGGACTTTTTACTTGCGGAATGCATTCGGCTGCTTATGCCCAGGATGCAAAAGTAGGCAGCATTGCCGTCAATGGCGCCTATACCCGTGCTACCGTCCCAGGCCAAGCAGCAGCGGGTGGCTTTATGAAAATTACGAGCAGTGGCGCTGCTGATCAATTGATCTCTGCAACTTCCACAGTCTCGGACGATGTGCAGTTGCACACCATGACTATGGATAACAATGTCATGCGCATGCGTGAAGTAAAGCAAATTGATGTACCTGCTAATGGCGCTGTCGAACTCAAGCCAGGTGGTTTGCATATCATGTTTATGAACATCAAGGCACCCCTGAAGGCGGGTGAGTCTGTGCCGGTGAAGCTGAAGTTTGCCAAAGCAGGTGAGGTGGAGGTAAAGATGCCAGTCAATGCCCCAGGCGGTCATGGGCACGGTCCTAAGCACTAAATAGTGCTTTATGTGGTTAAAAAGGGCGCTGCGGCGCTCTTTTACATTTGCCCCAAGGGGCGTCAACTGACTAGGCGACCCAATCGTTTTACTGTGCTGCTAATTTAACGCTTTGTATTCTAAGAATTTGCATCGGATTAATCATTTTGCCTTGGTGGCTGATCTCATAATGCAAATGTGGGCCAGTGGATCTTCCAGTATTTCCCACTTCCGCAATCACTTGACCGCGTTGAATGCGCTGACCGGCTTTGACATGCATCTTACTTGCGTGCGCGTATTTGGAAACAAATTGATCAGCATGCGCAATTTCAATAAAGTTGCCGTAGGCGCTATCGTATTCAGCGCGCAACACAAGGCCATCACCCGCCGCAAGAATCGGTGTGCCAGTCGGCGCAGAAAAATCTACCCCGGGGTGCTGGGCTAGTAAATTGGTAAACGGATCAATTCGGGTTCCATAATTACTCGAGAGTCCAACTTGATTAACGATGGGCGAGCCCGTCGGCAGCTGGCGAAGCCATTGGTGCTGGTCGCGCCATGTTTCCTCTAGTTTTTTAATGCCTTGATTGAGGAGTGCGCTGTTATTCAAAGCCAGGTTCAGATCTTCAACTAACGGACCCTCGGCAGCTGGATTAAATAAGATGGGTTGGTATGGGCCGCCCTTACTGCTATTGCCCGCCATTTTGTTCTTCAGTGGGAATGGTGTGACGAGTTCCGTAATGCCCTCTTTGTACTGTTTTATTTCTAAAATACGCTCACTCAATTGCGTCAGTTGAGTCTGAAGCTCATTAAATTGTTGCCGATAGCGTACTTCAGTCGCATGCTTTTCTTGCGCTGTAATGATCCCACCAACATTGCGCGCTAAATCGGGATTGAACTGAATTGCTACCTTAAATCCAAGAAAATGGATCAGGACCCCAAGTGTGATGGCGATGAGGGATGTCGCGACCGCAAGCTTTGCTATGCCGCGCCACGTTATATTGATTTTTTTAACCTGGGAGGTTGATCCTGAGATCCAAATCAGCTGCATTGCTTATTAACTAGAAGTAAGGGAACCTTCTATTTTAACGCATCCCCTCTGCACGGAGCGGAGGGGATGTTAAGTAAGCTCAACTAGATCTTTAAATCCAAGTCGGTTACTGCTCCCTTGCTTGCGCTACTTGCTGTACTGGCGTATTTGGCGAGCAGACCACGGGTGTAACGTGGTTTGGGTTGCTTCCAGGCTGCGCGCCGTTTAGCAATTTCATCATCTGCAACATTCAGTTGAATCAATAACTTATGGGCATCAATGGTGACCGAATCCCCTTCGTTGATCAGTGCGATCGTGCCGCCAACATAGGCTTCCGGTGCCACGTGGCCCACAACCATACCCCAGGTTCCGCCAGAGAAGCGGCCATCGGTAATCAGGCCCACGCTTTCGCCCAAGCCCTGGCCAACGAGTGCCGATGTGGGGGATAGCATTTCACGCATGCCAGGACCGCCCTTAGGACCTTCGTAGCGAATCACCACAATATCGCCCGCCTTAATTTTGTTTGCCATGATGGCTTCCATTGCCAGATCTTCAGAGTCAAATACCCGAGCTGGTCCAGTAATCGATGGGTTCTTCAGGCCAGTGATTTTGGCTACGCAACCTTCGGGCGAAATATTGCCTTTCAGAATGGCCAGATGGCCTTCGGCATACATCGGATTATCTAAAGTACGAATGACTTTTTGGTCTGCGCGGGGTACGGAAGGAACGTCTTTCAGAACTTCGGCAATTGTCTTGCCAGTAATTGTCATGCAATCACCGTGCAGCAAGCCGCCATCGAGCAAGATTTTCATGATCTGCGGAATGCCACCGGCTTGATGTAAGTCGGTTGCCAAATAAGTACCCGATGGTTTCATATCGGCAATCACCGGAACGCGTTTGCGAATCCGTTCAAAATCGTCGATGCTCCAATCAATATCAGCGGCGCTGGTAATGGCCAAGAAATGCAATACCGCATTGGTTGAGCCGCCAACGGCCATGATGACGCTCACCGCGTTTTCAATGGATTTTTTGGTGATGATGTCGCGTGGGCGCAAATTGTTTTTGACTGCCTCAACCACTACACGTGCTGACTCCGCAGCGCTAGCCACTTTCTCTGCGTCCACATTGGACATGGTTGATGAATAGGGGAGACTCATGCCGAGCGCCTCAAAAGCGGAGCTCATGGTGTTGGCGGTATACATGCCACCACAAGAGCCACTGCTTGGACAGGCATTCTGCTCAATGCCCTTGAAGTCTTCTTCACTTAAGCGTCCAGACGTAAACTCACCTACCGCTTCAAAAGCCGACACAATATTGAGCTGTTTGCCTTTGTAGTGTCCTGGCTGAATTGTGCCGCCATACACATAGATGCTTGGTACATTGGTACGGGCCATGGCCATCATGCCACCCGGCATATTTTTATCGCAGCCACCAATGACGACTACGCCGTCTTGCCATAGGCCGTTCACGCAGCACTCAATGCTGTCTGCGATGACTTCGCGCGAGACGAGGGAGTACTTCATGCCTTCGGTACCCATGCCGATGCCATCTGAAATGGTGGGGGTGCCAAATACTTGGGCTTTAGCCCCGGCCGCCTCTAGCGCTTCAATGGCGGCGTCAGCCAGTTTCTGCAAGCCGCTGTTGCAAGGCGTTACGGTTGAGTGGCCGTTGGCCACGCCCACCATGGGTTTAGTGAAATCCCCATCCTTGTATCCCATGGCGTAATACATGGAGCGGTTGGGTGCGCGTGCAACACCTTCGGTAACCATTCTCGAGCGTTCATTGAGGCGTTTCATGCGGCGGACTCCATCTGTAATTGGGGAAAAACCTCTATTGTGCAATGAGCAGGGATGGAGCAATGTACGGACAATTCTGGGGAGATATATTGCTGCACTGCAATATTTAAAAAGCACAATAAAACCAGTACCTTAGGCATAAAAAGTTAGCCATTAAGCTAATATCTAAAGTGCAGCACTTCTATTACATTTGCCGTATTGGCAATTTAGGATGGATAGATGAATAAATCGGGTCACGTGTATTTGGTTGACGATGACGAGTCAATGCGGACCTCCTTGAGCAGGATGCTGCGCGAGTTGGGCTACAACGTGCATGATTTTGCGAGCGCGAAAGCCTTTATCGAGCATTCGGTTCCCATCTCACCAGCAGTTATTTTGCTTGATATGCAGATGCCAGATATGACAGGCCTCGACTTGCAGGAAGAGTTGGCACGAATCGGGCGTAAAACGCCAATCGTCTTCATTAGCGGCCAAAGCCATCCGCAGCAGATTGTAAAGAGCCTTAAAAAAGGGGCCTTGGATTTTCTATTTAAGCCCTTTAATTTAGAGGATTTATTAAATTCCGTAGCCGATGCAATTGAGTTTGATCGCCGTCAGTTTAAGCGGGTCTCGAAAGACGTTGAGGTGAAGCGCTACTTCGCTACCCTGACTCCACGCGAAAAAGAGGTTTGCCGCTTGCTGGTCCAAGGCCTCTTGAATAAAGACATTGCAGTAAAGCTGGGTACCACCGATGCCACGATCAAAGTGCATAAGGCGCGCGTCATGGAAAAAATGCGGGCAGATTCATTGCAGGGTTTAGTGAAGTCGTATTTAGAAGCCTCCCTTGAGGAAGCGTGAACCGGCCTATGAATGCATTGAGTCCGATTAGCTCTTGGGTGAATTTATTAAATACGATATTCAATTGATAATTTTGTTAAATAAAGAGCATTCTTTTTATACGGCCGGTAGCTAAAAGCTAAATAGATGGTGCAAAAGCAATCCTCACCAGAAATACGCTGTGCAGCATTCATTGCAGCACGGGAAAAATGTGCCATGTCGGTCGAGCAGTTAGCGCTTCAGGCTTGCCTTTCAAGGAAGCAAATTCAGCAGATCGAGAACGGACAGAGTAGTAGTTTTTACTCGCCTACAATTAAATTGGTTGCCGCTAGAAAAGTAGCTAAATTAATCCAACTCGACGAAAAAGATGCATTTGATTTTGGGCCGCAAGCAGAGTTACCTTTTGTTGAGTCACAACCCTTAGCTGATGAAGCAAAAGCAGCAGAGCAGTTTGATGCACCTAAGACCACTTCGCCAGCGAATACAGTAGAAGTGGTTCAAGCAACAGAAGATGAGCCAAATGAAGTAAAGAAAACAGCTGGCAAAAAAAGAAAAAGTGACCTAGCGTCTCCGGCATTCAGTGAGCCAAATTCGAAACCTGTTTTGGTGGAGCCAGATCCAGAACCAAATAAGCAGGTACTTTTTGCTACGCGTGAACGCAAGTCGTCCGGTAAAAAATGGGTGTGGTTACTTCCGGCAGTAGCACTTGTATTTGCCCTAGTACAGTTTCAGCCCCTGTTGAGAGACAAACTGGATGCAGCGATGGGCAAAGCAAAACCGGTAGAAGAGGTTGCGCTACCCAGCGCACCAGCGGCGGATCCTGCGCCAAGCAATCCGCCCGCTACAGAGGCCAGCCCAACTCCTGCGCCTGCTGCTCCAGCATTACCACCGGCAGTCTCAAGTCCATCGCCAGTAACGGCGGTTGCTTCGGGGTGTCCGCCAGTGGATGGGGTAATTGAAAGTTATAAACCTTCGACAGCAGGCAAGCCAGGTAATTTTGTTTTTGTTAGGGTCAACTCAGCGCAATTGCTATGCGTGATTGATGCCGACGGCCTAGTACAGAGCAAGACAGTAGAGCCGGGCGCAGGCCACTCTTTTTACGGTAAGCCGCCATTTAAATTGCTGAGCTCTGCGGCGCTTGGTTCTGCGGAAATATTTTTTCAGGGATTACGTATTCGTCCCAATACTGCTGACATGAAAGGTATGTTGCTAGTACAGGCTGACTAGCAGTACCTCACCAGTAGATTAATCGCGTTGTAACTTAAACTGCATCCTCGTTGGCTTCACCGGTTCGGATCCGGATGGCTTGCTCGATTGGACTCACAAAAATCTTGCCATCGCCAATCTTGCCCGTACGTGCGGCTTTGGTAATTGCCTCGATTACGCTTTCAACGCGATCACTCGCAACCACAACCTCTACTTTGACCTTGGGCAAAAAGTCAACGACGTATTCAGCGCCGCGATAGAGTTCAGTGTGACCTTTTTGACGACCAAACCCTTTGACTTCAGTAACGGTGAGGCCAGTAACGCCGACTTCAGCCAGTGCTTCACGGACCTCATCGAGTTTGAACGGCTTAATGATGGATGTAATTAATTTCATAAAATTCCCCTATTGCAGTAATCATACCCAAAACCCGCCGGCGCGTCTTGGTAATCCAATACACCCAAACTTACTGTATTAAGTTAAGCCAAAAACCGAGATGTAATGGGGTAACGCCAATCCCGGCCAAATGCTCGGGTTGTAATGCGGACACCTGGCGGGGCCTGGCGTCGCTTGTATTCATTGAGTTTGATTAGGCGGGTTATCTTGCGCACACTGGCCTCATCAAAACCCCGCCCAATTAAGGATGCAATCGACTGGTTTTGCTCCATATACCCCTCCACAATGGCGTCGAGCAATGCATAGGGAGGCAGGCTATCTTGATCGGTTTGGTCTGGGCGTAACTCGGCAGAAGGGGCGCGCGTTAAGATTCGCTCTGGAATGACTGGGGCTAAGGTATTGCGATAGGCGCACAGCTTGTAGACCAGGGTCTTGGGAATATCTTTGATCACTGCAAAGCCGCCCGCCATATCACCATAGAGCGTGCAATAGCCGACAGCCATTTCACTTTTGTTACCGGTGGTTAAAACCAGACGGCCGGTTTTATTCGATAGGGCCATCAAGAGAGTGCCGCGCACGCGGGCCTGAATGTTTTCTTCGGTGGTATCTAGCGCGAGGCCAGCAAACTGACTTGCAAGTGCACCTTCCAATGCATCTACCGCCGAGCCAATCGGAATTTCATCGTATTGCACGCCGAGATTACCCGCTAATGCGCGCGCATCCACCCACGATATCTCGGCAGTGTAGGGCGATTGCATCATCACTGCGCGCACCTGCTCAGCGCCCAAGGCATCCACTGCGATGGCCAGAACCAAAGCGGAATCAACCCCGCCAGATAAACCAATGATGACGCCCGGAAATCCGTTCTTTTGTACATAATCGCGCACGCCCAGTACCAGGGCGGAATAGGCTTGCGATTCCATGCTGGCCGAGGGCGCAATTACCCCGAGCTCAGGCTGACCATCTTGGCCGATGGCCACTAGACCAATGCCGCTTTCAAACTGGGGCATTGCGGTGGCCACTAAGCCATTGGCATCGAGCGCAAAGGAGCCGCCATCAAAGACCAGCTCATCTTGGCCGCCAACGGCGTTCACATAAATCAACGGTAAACCGGTTGCGCCAATGACCTTACGCAGCACCTCTAAGCGTAAATTTTCTTTATGCAAATGGTAGGGCGATGCATTGAGTGAAATTAACACCTGGGCACCAGCAGCTTTTGCTTGCACAGCAGGGCCCGCATGCCAAGCGTCCTCACAAATGATCACGCCAATCGCGCAGCCATCGATATCAAACACACAGGGCGCATTGCCAGGGATGAAGTAACGTACTTCATCAAAGACTTCGTTATTGGGTAACTCGTGTTTGGCGTAGCTTGCAATGCACTTCCCATCTCGCAATACGGATGCAGCATTGTGCAATCCCTGTGGGGTCTTTAGGGGATGGCCCACCACAACCGCTAAGCCGGGGAATGCCGCCAAAGCAATGCGTAATTGATCTAAGGTATCTGCCGCCGCCTCAATAAAAGCAGGGCGTAGTAATAAGTCTTCAGGGGGGTAGCCCGTCAGGGCTAGCTCTGGGGTGACGAGTAACTTCGCACCAGCGCGGTGGGCGACTGCGGCCGCCTCACCAATTAACTTCGCATTGCCGCTCAAATCCCCCACCACGGGGTTGATTTGAGCAAGGGCAATGTGAAATGGCGTCAAGGCTTATGCCTTTTCCTTATTGTTCCGTTCAATTCCTTCGAGGATTTCTTTATGGGCATCGGCAACGCCGCCCCAACCACGAACCTTCACCCATTTACCTTTTTCGAGGTCTTTGTAGTGCTCAAAAAAGTGCTTAATTTGATTGAGGGTCAAGGCATTCAAGTCTTCTGGTTTTTGCCAGTGGGAATAAATCGGCAGAATGCGGTCTTCAGGCACAGCCAACAACTTAGCATCTTCGCCGCCTTCGTCTTCCATCTGTAATACACCAATCGCGCGGCAGCTAATGACAACACCGGGAACCAGGGGGAAGGGAGTAATGACGAGGACATCAACCGGGTCGCCATCGCCAGCAATGGTTTGCGGAATGTAACCGTAGTTGCAGGGGTAATGCATGGCAGTGCCCATAAAACGATCAACAAACAGGGCGCCTGATTCTTTATCGACTTCGTACTTGATCGGATCCGCGTTCATTGGGATCTCAATAATCACATTGAAATTCTCAGGAATTTTTTTACCGGGATTGACTAGATTAAGGCTCATATACGCTCCAAACAATAATAAAAGGGGTGATTGATTTCATTCATGCTATTGCTTTGCGCTAAACCCGCGCATCGACAAAATAAAGGCACTCTCGATAGAAGTTACTCCAGGGTTTCTAAATAGCGCTGCGCATCCAGAGCGGCCATACAGCCCGTACCCGCACTGGTAATGGCTTGGCGGTAAATGTGATCCTGCACATCGCCAGCCGCAAAGACGCCTTGAATGTTTGTTGCTGTTGCGTTTCCAACTAATCCGGATTGGGTCTTGATATAACCACCTTCCATATCCAGCTGGCCAACAAACAATTCGGTATTGGGCTTGTGGCCAATCGCAATGAATGCACCCATTACAGGAATATCTTCTTTACTGCCGTCCTGCTTGGCAATGCGCACGCCGGTAACGCCTTTTTCATCGCCTAGGACTTCGTCCAGGGTGGCATTGAGCTTGAGTTCAACTTTGCCTTCGGCTACTTTCGCCATTAGGCGATCATTCAAAATAGGCTCGGCACGGAATTTATCGCGGCGATGAATCACGGTGACCTTACGAGCAATGCCAGTGAGGTAGAGCGCTTCTTCAACGGCTGTGTTGCCGCCACCAACCACGCACACATCTTGGTTGCGATAAAAAAAGCCATCGCAGGTAGCGCAGCCAGAAACGCCGCGACCCATAAAGGCTTCTTCGCTCGGTAGGCCAAGGTATTGTGCCGAGGCCCCTGTAGCAATGATTAGGGCATCGCAAGTGTACGTACCAGAGTCACCCACCAGGCGAATGGGCTTTTCGGAGAGGGCTGCAGTATGAATGTGATCAAAAATGATTTCGGTGTTGAAGCGCTCCGCGTGCTTTAAAAAACGGTCCATCAGCTCGGGTCCTTGAACCCCGTCCGGATCAGCCGGCCAGTTTTCCACATCCGTGGTGGTCATCAATTGACCGCCTTGGGCCATTCCGGTGATGAGGGTAGGTTGTAAATTGGCGCGGGCAGCATAAACTGCGGCACTGTAGCCTGCGGGGCCAGAGCCCAGAATCAGGACTTTGCTGTGTTTTGGAGTGGTAGTCATAAGCTAATTATAGGATTGCTTGATTACAATCAGGGAACATGGCTAAATCGACCCAATCCCCCACTAAATCCAAGCTACCGCCTCAGGATAGCGGGCAGGGACGAATGCCCCGCCTTTTTCTCGAAATCCGTTGGTTTTTGACCCTGGGGCTATGCCTTGGCTTGCTCGCGGTTTTAATAACCTATTCCAAGTCCGATCCAGCCTGGTCACATGCTAGTTTTGATGCGCCAAGCAATGTCGGCGGTCGTTTTGGGGCCTGGACTGCCGATTTAATGCTCTACATATTTGGGGTGTCTGCTTTTTGGTGGATCGTACTCTTTGGGCGCCGTGTAATTACGGGTTGGCGTGAGTTATGGAGCGTTCCATTGCCGCTGGACCCTGATGCCAAGCCTGATTCGCTGCTCGTACGTTGGCTTGGTTTTGGATTGACCCTGTGCTCGAGCATGGGTCTTGAGTCGATTCGCTTGCATTCCTTAGCAATTCCCTTGCCGAGGCCTCCGGGCGGTATCTTAGGTGAGTTAATTGGCGATCCCTTGGTGATGGTCCTCGGTTTTACTGGATCCACCGTATTGCTACTGTTTGGTCTCTTTGCTGGCCTCTCTTTATTTTTACGCTTCTCTTGGCTGAACGTTGCCGAGCAGGTGGGGCGATCCTTGGAGCTTGCCTATCGACGTCTGCGGGAACGTCGTGAACGGGTTGAGGACTTTAAGATTGGTGAGCAAGCGGCGGAAGAGCGTGAAGAGTTCGTAGAAGAAGTGCGCGGCCGGGTTGAAATTGCTCCTGCAGTTCAAATTGTGCGCGCACCCTTGCAGATTGCCAAGAGTGTGCGGGTTGAGCGTGAGAAACAACAACCCTTGTTTGTGGATATTCCCGATTCAGAATTGCCACCACTATCTTTATTGGATGAGGTGCCTGAAGCCAAGGAGACCATCTCTGTCGATATTTTGGAATTTACCTCGCGTCTGATTGAGCGCAAGCTCGACGAATTCGGCGTTGAAGTCAAAGTGATTGCAGCTTACCCAGGCCCGGTAGTCACGCGTTACGAAATCGAGCCAGCGATTGGTGTCAAAGGCAGTCAGATTGTTAATTTGTCACGTGATCTATCGCGATCATTGGGGCTGGTGAGCTTGCGTGTGGTGGAGACTATTCCCGGCAAAACCTGCATGGCTTTGGAGTTGCCTAACCCCACCCGCCAATCGGTTTACCTCTCTGAAATTCTCAGCTCACAGGTGTACAACGACAATCATTCGCTGCTCACCTTGGCCTTAGGTAAAGACATTTCGGGCAGCCCAATGGTGGCGGATTTGGCGAAGATGCCGCATTGCTTGGTGGCTGGTACGACGGGCGCTGGTAAATCAGTTGGTATTAATGCCATGATTTTGTCGATCCTGTTTAAGGCCAAGCCTGACGAAGTACGCTTGATCTTGATCGATCCCAAGATGTTAGAAATGGCGATGTACGACAAGATCCCCCATTTGCTTTGCCCCGTTGTAACCGATATGAAGCAGGCCTATAACGCACTCAATTGGGCAGTGAATGAGATGGAGCGCCGCTACAAACTCATGAGTAAGTTTGGGGTACGTAATTTAGCGGGCTTTAATAAAAAGATTCTCGAGGCAGAAGAAAAAGGGGAGAAG
Source organism: Polynucleobacter difficilis (assembly GCF_003065365.1). Lineage (NCBI taxonomy): Bacteria > Pseudomonadati > Pseudomonadota > Betaproteobacteria > Burkholderiales > Burkholderiaceae > Polynucleobacter > Polynucleobacter difficilis. The sequence continues at coordinate 593,814 of NZ_CP023276.1, forward strand.
CTCACCAACCCATTTAGTTTGACGCCGGATGATCCTGAGCCAATCTACAAAGCCCCCGTGATTGTGATTGTGATCGATGAGCTCGCTGATCTGATGATGGTCTCTGGCAAAAAGATCGAAGAATTGATCGCGCGGATTGCACAAAAAGCCCGCGCAGCCGGCATCCATTTGGTACTCGCTACACAGCGGCCCAGCGTAGACGTGATTACGGGCTTGATCAAAGCCAACGTACCGACGCGGATTTCATTTCAGGTGAGCAGCAAAATCGACAGCCGTACTATCCTCGATCAGCAGGGTGCCGAAGCCCTATTAGGTATGGGCGACATGCTCTACATGGCTCCAGGCACTGGCTTGCCAGTCCGCGTACACGGAGCTTTTGTCTCGGACGATGAAGTGCACCGCGTAGTGGAATGGCTCAAAGAGAAAAGCGAAGCCAACTACATCGAAGGTGTTCTTGAGGGCGCCGATGAGTCCAATATTGACGTACTCAGTGGTGGTGGCAGTGGTGAAGCTGATCCGCTCTACGATCAGGCAGTCGCAGTGGTTTTGGATCACAAGCGTGCATCCATATCACTGGTGCAGCGGCATTTGCGGATTGGCTATAACCGCGCAGCCCGTTTACTCGAGGATATGGAAAAAGCCGGTATGGTCTCCAAAATGAGCGGCAGCGGTAACCGCGAAATCCTTGTCCGCGGCCCCGAATAAGTTTGATTATGACAATCCGTTTTCTAAGTGGCGCCTTCTGCGCTGCACTCCTTGCTTTACCAAACGCCTCGTTTGCACAAGACGCGCAAAGTGGCGTTGAGCAATTGCGCCAGTTTGTGCGCATATCCAAAACCGCCGAAGGGGAGTTTGTGCAACAGCAATTGCGTGCCCCCAAGCCCAATGAGCCTCAAGATAAAGGCCTGAAAGTGATTCGCAAAACCGAAGGACGTTTTATATTTCAGCGCCCGGGCCGCTTTGTGTGGGACACCACAAAGCCCTTTGAGCAACGTTTGATTGCCGATGGCAAGCAGCTCATCATGTGGGATAAGGATTTAAATCAAGCGACCTTTCGGCCTGCTGGGCAAGTTTTAGCATCAACCCCAGCCGCCATCTTGTTTGGTGAGGGGGCGCTAGAGCAACACTTTGATCTGGAAGAGGGCGCTGAACGTTCTGGTCTGCGCTGGGCCAACCTCAGGCCGAAAGCAAAGCCATCGGCTGGTAGCAACGACCTACCCTATACCTCGATTGCCATTGGCATGAGCGGTGGCCTACCGCGGGCTTTAGAGCTGATGGATGGATTGGGGAGCGTGGTGCAGCTGAGCCTAATGCAGATTCAGCTCAATATTCCCTTGCCTGCGAGCACCTTTACCTTCACGCCACCGGCTGGCGCGGAAGTCTTGCGCTTAAAATAACGTTTCGCACAAAACTAAAGCACCATGATCGATCCTCAACTCCTTCGCAAAGACATCACCGCGGTAGCAGCGCGCCTAGCTACTCGTAAATTTATTCTGCCGGTAGAGCAATTTAATGCTCTAGAGGTAGAGCGCAAGCAATTGCAATCGCGCACAGAAGAGTTGCAGGCTAAACGCAACCAACTCTCCAAAGCCGTTGGCATGAAAAAAGCCAAAGGTGAAGATGCCGCTGCAGAAATGGCTGAGGCTGTCCAAGTGAATGCGGATATGGAGGCAGGAGCGACCCGGCTATCCGTTTTGCAAACGGAGATCGCTGATTTTGTGGCCGGTATTCCAAATCTGCCCGATGAGTCAGTGCCCGTTGGCAAAGACGAAAAAGACAATCTCGAAATCAAGCAGTGGGGCAGCATTCCAACTTTTTCATTTCCAGTAAGAGACCACGTTGATCTGGGCGGACCTCTGGGGCTTGATTTTGAATCGGCCGCCAAGATCAGTGGCTCACGCTTCGTGGTGCTAAAGGGACAACTTGCAAAGCTGCACCGCGCCTTGGCCCAATTTATGCTCGACGTGCACACAGGGCAGCATGCCTATGAAGAGTTGTATGTCCCTTTTATGGTGAATGCCGCTTCGATGCGCGGCACTGGCCAGCTGCCCAAGTTTGAAGAAGATCTCTTTAAGGTCCCGCGCAAAATAGGTGAGGGCGAAGAGGGCGAAGAGGGCGAAGAGGGCGCTGAAGAGCGCATAGAAAACTTCTATTTAATTCCGACAGCGGAAGTGCCAGTCACGAACTTAGTACGCGACACCATTACCGCAGCAGAAGCCTTGCCACTGATGTACGTTGCGCATACTCCGTGCTTTCGCTCAGAGGCAGGCAGTTACGGGCGCGATGTGCGCGGCATGATTCGTCAGCACCAATTTGAAAAAGTTGAGCTGGTGCAAATTACCAAACCCGAAGAGTCAATGCGGCGCCTGGAAGAGCTAACACGGCATGCTGAAACCATTTTGGAGATGCTGGAGTTGCCTTACCGCCGTGTATTGCTTTGCACTGGCGATATGGGTTTTGGAAGCACGAAAACCTATGACCTTGAGGTCTGGATTCCATCGCAAAATGCCTATCGTGAAATCAGCTCCTGCTCCAATATGGGTGACTTTCAGGCTAGGCGCATGCAGGCCCGCTACAAGGTGGGCAACAATAAGCCAGAGCTACTCCATACCCTGAACGGTTCGGGTTTGGCAGTCGGTAGAACGGGCGTTGCTCTGCTTGAGAACTTCCAGGAAGCAGATGGCAGCATTCGTATACCAAAAGCCTTGCAGCCTTATATGGGCGGCATCACCAGCCTAAAGCCCAAGGCATAAGCATCCCAACGCTATAATTGAAGTTCGGTTCGGAGAGGTGGCAGAGTGGTCGAATGTACCTGACTCGAAATCAGGCGTACTGTCAAAGGTACCGTGGGTTCGAATCCCACCCTCTCCGCCATTAAATATATATAAATCAAATACTTATATATTGAATTGCTAAATTTTGTAATAGGATGGCCGTACATTTTGGAGCGCGTAAGCAGGTAATGCATGTCGGTTGGCTATTGATACTGCTCTTGCCACAGTTTTAAGACAAAATACACTATCACTAAGCCAATTTAACTTGGCATACAGTTTTTTGGTTACGAATATGGTTAAGTTAAGAACTGCTGGACTAATTGTAATTAGCGCTTTATTTCTTTCTGCTTGCGCAGGGACTCCCGTGAAGCCAAGCTTTACAAATATGGCGTCCACTTTTGCCCAATCTCTTGCTGCTTATCAAACTGATGGCGTCCTTACAAATATCATCCGAGCATCAGAAGAGCGCCCGCTAAGCTTTTTAGATATTCCCAGCATAAATGGGTCAGGTAATGTAAGCCAATCACACTCAGCCGGCCTAACGCTTGGGGCGTTAAGTGTAAATAATTTGTATGGTTCCATTGCGAGTGTTTCTCCCAATTTTAGTGTTTCACTTGGGACATCATTTAACTTTACGCAATCCTCTCTTGATAACGCAACATTCTGGTCGGGAATTTTAAGTAAGGTCCAACCAAAAGGGCTTGCGTATTTTAGAAATCCTAATATCCCAAGAGAGTTGCTTTTTGCCCTTGCTATTGAGTCGATTGACATAACAGACGCACAAGGTAAAACCTCAAGATACGTCAACAGTCCGCTTGAGCCTAATTACCCGCAATTTGAGAAAGTACTTTATGAACTGCTTGAGTCGGGTTTAGATGTTGTGGCGACAGCAGTGCCAGCTCCCGCTTCCGGGCAGCAGCCACAAAGTAATAAGCAAGCGCCGAATCAACAACAAGCAACGGTGAGCTATAACCTATGCCTGATAGGTAATATGGCAAATACTGCAAAAGAAATGAAATATGACTCTGCAAATTATTGCGGAGGAAAACTGCCCGCATTATTTAATCCAAACGATAAAAATGCTGCGTTTACGGTTAATTTACGCTCGCCTAAACAAATCTTTAACTATCTTGGCGAAGTAGTTCAAGCGCAGAATCTGACTGATCCTAAGCTTGTAAGGCTTCCCCCAACTACCAACACTACGATCCGTAAATCCGGTGAGAGCAATCAATACGCCCTAATAGTCGTTGAGAAGAATGCCTCGTCTACCTCTAATTTGTATGCAAGTACCGTTGGTACCTACGGCGACTATTACTCAGTCCCAAAAGAGAACAATGGCTATTCACCATTAGTCATAGATATGTTGCTGCTAATGATTACGCTAAATAAAATCTCCGGGAGCATACCGCAACAGCCTGCTGTTTTAATTAGATGAGCACCATTGATAGCCCCCAAAGTAAATCTGCGCAATATGAATTCGTCTTATTCTGCTATCTAGCTGACACACTTTATCGGATGCCAATCATGCTCTTTGCCCAACGCTATATTGTATTTTTACTCTTATCTTTCTCCCTTTGTTTTGGTCTTGCCCATGCAGAGAGCAGGGCAGAACTAGACCGAAGTGCGCGTACGGCGCTCAATCAACTAATTGCTAGCAACGCCAATGCAAAAAAGCTGAGTGAGAAAGCCATTGCTACCTTGGTATTTCCAGTGGTAACCAAGGCTGGCTTGATTGTGGGCGGCCAATATGGTGATGGTGTTTTATTACGGGGCGGAAGACCGGCGGCCTATTACAACACTGCGGGTGGCTCATATGGCCTACAGGCAGGAGCGCAGCAGTTTGCGTATGTCTTATTCTTCATGAAAGAATCTGCACTAAATGCCTTAGATTCAACCCAGGGATTTGAGATTGGGGTGGGGCCAAGTGTTGTGTTGGTTGACCAAGGTGTAGCTAGTTCGACAACCTCAATCACTGCCCAAGACGATATTTATGCCTTCATTACCGCCCAAAAAGGCGCTATGGCAGGTATTGGTATTCAGGGCAACAAGATTACGAAGCTAGCGAAGTAAGAGCATCTGTTGCGGGCCGCATTAAAGGTCCACGTTATCCAGGGCTAGCGTGCTGAGGTGATCCGTATCGGCCCAGCGCTCAACCGACCAAGCCTTTCCATCGAAGGCAATCCAATTTAAGGACGTATTCGGGACCACCGCCACTCGTGCTTGATCCAATGCTTGTTTGGTAGCAATGCGGTACATCATATCGAGGGTTCCGCCATGGCTCACCACCAAAATGGTTTGGCCTTGGTGTGCGGCCACTAGCATCGCCAAGGCGCGCTGCGCCCGTTCATGAAACGCTTGAATACTTTCACCGCCGCCTAAGTCATGCTGAATATCGCGCGCCAGGTGTGCTTGCCATACTTCTGGCACCGCATGCGGGGCATCGTCTAGGCGCAGGCCTTGTAAAACCCCAACATGGCGTTCCCGAAAGATGGGATTAATCGTGATGCCAAGCCCTAATGCACTTGATACCTGTTTAGCCGTATCGGCAGCACGCTGCAAATCACTGGAGTAGAGATGATTGAATGTATGGCCGGCGCGCTGCAAGGATTGCGCTAAGAGTTGGGCCTGCGCTTGCCCATGGCTATTGAGTGGGATATCAATATGACCTTGCATGCGGCGTTCGGCGTTCCAGTCGGTTTCACCATGGCGGGCAAAACAAATGCGGGTGATCGTACTCATGGCTTATTGCGTGATGGGTTTTGCTGTCGTTTGTTTTGAGATTTCAATTGCATCGAGATTAAACCCTTTTTCCTTTAAACGCTGTAATAAGGCGTCATAGGCTTTGGGTTCAACGGTTTGCGTGCGCGACAAAACCCACAGGTATTTACGGCTCGGCTCACTGACAGCGGCAAGCTGGTATTGCGGGTCTAAATCAATGACCCAGTAATTACCCCAAACAAAGGGCAGAAAGGAGAGCCAGGCTGGCGCAAAGCGAACTTTTAATTTGGGCGAGTTTGCATCCCCGACTTGTTTAGCTTCACCGAGTGCATCGGTCATCGAGCCATCTTCTTTTTGGCAGCGATTGAGTACCTGCAGCATGCCATTGGGCTGGATGGCATACGTTGCACTGGTGTTCGCGATGCAGCGCTTCTGAAACCAGTTGGGATACTTAGCCACTTCGTACCATGTGCCCATGTACCGAGCTACATCCAGTGAAGCAATTGCTTCGAGCGGTGCGGGCGATGCCTCGCCTGATTGCGCTTGAGCCGATGAAAGTGGGACCCATGCGCTAAAACTGAGGCAAAGTGCAGCGATGAGCGATCGACCAAGGAGGCGCGTGATTGGATTGGTTGTGTTCATACCAATACTGTATACCTTTCAATGCCACCCTTGACAGGCCGATTGCGCTATATTGATATGTGGATAAAAAAATATGCAAAGCAGGATGAGTCGACCATTAAAAAGAGTGCTGATTGGGTTTGGCGCGCTTATGGTCGCCTTGCTGATTGGGTTTGCTTATTTGAGTACCCTCATTAGCCCCGCTAAGTTAACGCAGATGCTGGTACTAGAGGTGCGTGAAGCAACGGGGCGTGAGCTATCAATCACAGGGCCTGTGCGTTTGGGATTTTTTCCGAGAATCGCCGTATCGGCAGAGCAAGTGAGTTTAAGTAATGCGGCTTGGGCCAAGAAACCACAAATGGCAAGCCTAGAAAAAGTCGCTTTAGAAATCAGCCTTTTGCCATTGCTGAGCGGACGCATTGAAGTGAGCAGCATTCAATTGGCAGGATTGACCCTGAATTTAGAAACCAATGCAAAGGGCGAGGGTAATTGGCTGATGAGTGGCGTTGCTTCGCCCAATGGCGCAACAGTATCCCCTTCCACTGATACCGATACTGCAGATCGCAATACGGTGTTAATTGAGAATCTTAATTTAACCAATGGCCAGATTTATTACCAGCCCAGTGGCGCTGCCGTCAGTAGCTATGGGATATCGCGTTTATCGCTGCAAAAGAGTGGCAGCGATACTGTGATCAATGCCGACCTAAAGCAGAACGCGTTTACGCTGGCGCTCAAAGGCAAGATGACCTCGATTCGGGAGGTCTTGCGCAGCATAGGGACAGAGGCAATTGATGTCAATTTCGATTTTGAAGTGACGCTAGGCGGCAAAGCTTCGCAACTCAAGGGGAAAGCAGCGCTCAATCCAGCTAAGCCCACTCAGTTTGATGTTTCATTTAAAGCGGGCGAGCTCGATTTATCCGCCATACCGGCATTCAGCTCCCCTGCATCGCCTACAACATCTGTAGCATCCAACGCAAATACGACTGCCACGAAAGTATTTAATACTATCGCGCCACCCAGCCAGACTCGAACTGCTGCACGTGCTGCCGAGCGCTTCTTTAGCGATACTCCATTGCCGCTCGATTACCTGCCCAGTGGCAATGGCACCCTGAATGTTGATATCGCTCAGTTGGTACTCCCCAGCAAGGTAGTGCTCAAAAAAGTAGTTACCTTGGTTCGCCTCAGTCCGCAGCAGATGGACATTCCCAAGATGGCATTTCAGTTGGGTAACGGTCAGTTTGATGGCTCTGCGCGCATTGGCAATACACAGACTTCGCCGAATTGGGCATTCAAAGGCCAGGCTAGCGGCTTTACCTTAGAGCAATTGCTGGCCTCAACCAATTCCAAAGGAAAGGTGAGCGGCGGTGATATGCACGCTGCCTTTAATTTCACGAGTAGCGGCATGAGTCCAAATCAAATCGCTTCCGGTTTAAGTGGTCAAAGCCAAATTACGATTGGTAGTGCGCGCCTTGCGTCGAGCTTCATGAACCAGGGTGGTGATGTATTAATTAGCTTATTTGATGCGATTAATCCGATGCGCAAAAAGACCAATGAAACAACCCTCGAGTGCGCAGTTGCTTATTTGCCAGTCAAAAACGGAGTAGTTACTGTTCGGGATTCCATCGGCGTTGAAACGGATCGTTTAAATATTGTTTTAGCTGGATCCGTTAATCTGAACAGCGAGCAGATTAATTTGGCTTTTTACCCCAAAGAAAAATCAGGCCTCACTGCGGGCCTGGATTTGGCGAGCTTGGTACGCCTACAAGGTAGTTTGGTTAAGCCACAGGTTGGGATCAACAAAGAGGCGGCGGTGAGTCAAGCATTGACACTCGGCCTTGGATTTTTAACGGGCGGCGCATCGATCGTTGCGCAGAATGCGGAAGGGGTTATGAACAAACCCCATCCTTGCCGTACGGCCATGCACAGTTGGGATCGTATTTAATGACGCTCGTAACGCACTTCGGTTTTAAAAACGCTGGCGCCAATAAAAAGACTAAATACAGAAATAAAGATACCTGCAAAGAAGGCAGTCCAAAAGCTCGAGATCGTAAAGCCACTCACCACGGTTGAGACCAGCATCAAGACGAGTGCATTAATGACCAGCAAGAAGAGGCCCATCGTCAAGGCCGTGAGTGGCAGTGTGAGCAAAACGAGGATGGGTTTCACAATCGCGTTGGCAAAACCCAATACCAGGGCAGCAACAATGAGGGCGGCTGCGCCATCAAACTGAATACCATCAAAAATAAAACTCGTCACCCATAGGGAAAGGGCGGTTAGACCCCATTGCGCAAAAAAGGGAATGAGGTTTGGCATGGCAGGGTACTTTCTGGAAAGGGATGCAATTGATCTTACCAGCCGAGGGCGCCTGAATTCAGCCCCGGCAGCATTAAAAAACCAATTCCTTTAGTAAATTTGGCATTTTTAGGATGGGGTGTTTATACTGTGTTTTTATACAGTACTTTAAGCAAAATCCACCATGAATCCCCCCGTTTTAAGACCGATTCAGGCCATTTCTGAGCTGGGGCTTAGCCAAGCCCCCGAACGCCTTGCCTTCGATGCGCCACCCTCCGAGTTGCGTCTACTGGTCCACGGTTTGTCTGCCGGCTTTCCCTCGCCTGCAGGGGACTACGTCGAGGATGCCCTCGATCTAAATCAGTACTTGATTCAGAATAAGCCCGCCACCTTTTTGTTTACGGTGCGCGGCGATTCGATGATGGGCGCCAGCATTGAAGATGGCGATAAGGTGGTGGTGGACCGAGCACTCAAGCCTAAGCACCAGGACATCATCGTCGCCGTTGTGAATGGTGACTACACCATCAAACGTTTGTATAAATACCGCGGCACGATTGAGTTGCGCCCTGAAAACTCCAACTACCCAGCAATCACCTTTACGGATGGCGCTGAGCTACAAGTCTGGGGTGTGGTGGTTGGTGTGGTGCGTAAATACATTAATAAAGCGGCGCCGCATGCCCAGCAGCGCCACACTACCCATTCTTGATCATGGGGGCGGCGATGGGGGTAGCGTCGCGCGTAGCGCATTTTGCCTTGGTGGATGTCAATAATTTTTATGTTTCATGCGAGCGGGTATTTCAGCCGCGCCTAGAGCGCGTACCGCTGGTGGTGTTATCCAATAACGACGGCTGTGCGGTAGCGCGCAGCAGTGAAGTGAAGGCATTGGGCGTGAAGATGGCAACACCCTGGTTTTTGCTCAAGGACTTAGCGGCCCAGCATGGCATACAAGCGCTATCGTCAAACTACACCTTATACGGTGACATGAGTGAGCGTGTGGTCTCCATCCTGCGCGACTTTTCACCGGACATTGAGGTCTATAGCATCGATGAAAGTTTCTTGCGTATCGATGCCGTCACCCATCTTTACCCAAGCTCACTTGCAATGGGAGAGGTCATTCGCAGTCGCATTCGGCAATGGACTGGATTGCCGGTGTGCGTAGGCATGGGTGCTTCTAAAACCTTGGCTAAGTTAGCCAATCATCTGGCCAAAAAACATCCTGTATTCAATGGGGTGTGCGATCTGAATGTGCTATCCAGTCCAGAGCTAGAGCATTGGCTGTCGATCACCGAGGTTGGTGAGGTATGGGGGGTGGGCCGCCAGCTCACCTTACGCCTGCAGGCGATGGGTATTAAGACGGTATGGGATTTGCGCTGCGCCTCCCCAAAAATGCTGCGAGCGCATTTTGGTGTAGTGATGGAACGCACGGGCAGTGAGCTTAATGGCATTTCATGTTTGGAGCTGGAACAGATAGTGCCTGCTAAGCAGCAAATTATTGCGTCGCGTAGTTTTGGTAGGGCAGTGATCAGCCTCGAAGAGCTTGAGGAATCCGTCGCCACCCACATGGCCAGGGCCTGCGAAAAGTTGCGAACGCAATCGTCGGTAGCAGCGATGATCCAGGTATTTGTACGTACCAATCACTTTAAGCCGAGTGAGCCGCAATACAGTCCAAGCATTGCAATTGGATTGGTGGAGGCCTGTGATGACACCTTGGTCTTAACGGATGCCGCACTAAGCGGTTTAGGGCGGATTTTTAAAGCCGGTTACCGCTATAAAAAAGCCGGTGTTGTGCTGAGCGGCATTTCAGAAAAGGCGCAGCAGCAATCGAGCTTATTTGATGACCGTAGCTGGAATCACAAATCGGCCGAATTGATGAAGGTAATGGATGCGCTTAATACCCGTTTTGGAAAAAAGACCGTGCATTCGGCGGCAATGGGAAGCACCATGGGCTGGGCCATGCGCTCTGAAAATCGCTCACCCCACTACACCACCTGCTGGGATGAATTGCCGTTTGTTAGATAAGCCAGCTGGGTTTGCTAAGATTCAGGCTTATTTCGCATCCTAGTCAATCCTTGACCCTCAATTTATGTCCATTCTCGCCATTGCTTTAGCCGTTTTACTGGCTTTGTATTTCTTAATCAAGATCCTAGGTCGCCGCAGCGCCATTCGCCTGATGGTCGAAAATTACGGCCTAATCCCCGAAAAACTTGCCCCTTTGAGCGATCGGGAGATTAAGGAGTTATTGGCCAAACTCCACCATATGGCAGAAAAAGGCCAATCCGTTGCCCTAGAAACGGCTACGCGGCCTTATCGCTAGGCGACATTGCTAGAAACACGCAGTTTTCCGATGACCAGTATCATTGTGGGTTATTGCTTACATTATTAAGGAGATAGCATGCCTGGCTTGCTTCCAAACGTTGATCCCGATGGGTTGTTGGAGTTTTCAGTGGTCTATACCGACCGCTCGCTTAACCACATGTCTGAAGAGTTCAAAAAAGTCATGGTGGATATCTCTAGCGTACTCAAGGACGCCTATCAAGCTAGCTCGGCAATTGTGGTTCCGGGAAGCGGTACGTTTGGCATGGAAGCAGTGGCACGTCAATTTGCAAATCAAGAAAAGATCTTGGTATTGCGTAACGGTTGGTTTAGTTACCGCTGGACGCAAATTTTCGATATGGCCAACATCACTCAAGACGTTCATGTGATTAAGGGCAAGCAAGTCGAAAACGCGACTCAGGCGCCGTATGCGCCAGCTCCGATTGAAGAAGTCGTGGCCTACATTAAAAAAGAGAAGCCAGCCGTTGTCTTTGCACCCCACGTTGAAACTTCGGCCGGCATTATTTTGCCAGCGGATTACCTCCGTGCAGTGGGTGATGCAGTGGAATCGGTTGGCGGCTTATTTGTGCTCGATTGCATTGCGTCTGGCGCAATGTGGGTCGACATGAAGGCATGCAAGGTAGACGTTGTGATCAGCGCACCACAAAAAGGCTGGAGCAGTTCGCCATGCTGCGCCTTAATTGGCCTGAGCGCACGTGCACGCACCAAGATTGACAGCACCCAGAGCACCAGCTTTTCAACCGATCTGAAAAAGTGGTTGCAGATCATGGAAACCTATGAAAACGGTGGTCACGTGTATCACACCACGATGCCAACCGACGCTTTGAAGATTTTACGTAACGTGATGCAAGAGACTCAGGCCTTAGGCTTTGATCACTTACGCAATCAGCAAATCGAGCTGGGTAAAAAAGTACGTGCGATGTTGGTTAAGCGTGGCTACCCCTCAGTAGCTGCTCCTGGATTCGAAGCGGCTGGTGTGGTGGTGAGTTATACCGAAGATCCGGATATTCAGACGGGTAAGAAGTTCATTGCCTTGGGCTTGCAAACTGCTGCAGGTGTGCCGTTGCAGTGTGATGAGCGCCCAGACTTCAGAACCTTCCGCATCGGTTTATTTGGTTTAGAGAAGTTGACGCACGTAGATCGTACTGTGGCTCATCTGGAAAAAGCCATGGACCAGATTCAGTCGGTGGCCGCAGTAGCAGCCTAATTGCAGTTTAGTAGTGGGGCGGTATTTCGTCGCGTAAGTCTCTCGCGTCGTTACCGCCACCCAGTCCTTCCGAGCCACTCGCGCTCATCTGCTCCTTGAGCGATTTCATTTCTCGGTATAAAAATTCAATTTGCTGCTGTTGTTTGTAGATCGTTTGATTGAGGTTCTCAATTAAGTCCTCTGCAAAACTGAGTTTCACTTCCAAATTGGTAATGCGTTCTTCGCTGGACATGGCATTGCTTCCTAATTGGTTTCCGATGTCATCACTACAAAGCGACCATCTTCCATTTCGGCTTGGGGCCGAATCCAAAAATCATGGGTTTGTAGGGACTCATAGACATAGGCGGGCGCTAAGTCGGCCTCGATGTTGGCTAAGCAAACCACTCGATACAGGCCACCAGTCTTCACATGCTGCAGTTGGGTATTAGGCGCAAAGCGTCCATCGGATGCTTGTGCCATGCGGGGTTTTTGTGTCATCACGCACTTTCTTTTATGATCAAGTGACATTACAGCATGCATTGATCTACAGAATACCGTTTCCTTATAAAAACTAGCCATGTCGATTTCTTACTCGATTCTTGATTTATCGCCCATCCCAGAGGGTGGAACTGCGGCCATTGCGCTGCGTAACTCGCGTGATTTAGCGCAGCATGCGGAGGAGTGGGGGTATTCACGCTACTGGGTAGCTGAGCACCACAATATGACAGGCAATGCGAGCTCGGCTACGGCAGTATTGATTGGGTATATTGCTGAGGGCACAAAGACTATTCGCGTTGGCTCTGGCGGCATCATGCTGCCTAATCATGCCCCTTTGGTGATTGCCGAACAATTTGGTACTTTGGCATCCCTTTACCCGGGCCGGATTGAGCTCGGGCTTGGCAGGGCGCCAGGTACCGATCAGATGACGGCCCAAGCGCTACGCCGTGATTTGCAAGGCAGCGATCACGAGTTTGCGCAAGACGTGCGCGAGCTGCAGCAATACTTTGCACCGGATCAGGAAGGTCAGCGTGTGCGCGCTATCCCGGGAGTCGGTTTAGAGCTACCTATCTGGATATTGGGTTCCAGTTTATACGGCGCTCAATTGGCAGCCGATTACGGCTTGCCATATGCGTTTGCATCGCACTTTGCTCCCGATTATTTGCAAGAAGCCATCAAAACCTATCAAACTTACTTTCGTCCATCTGCACAACTCAAGAAGCCCTATGCCGTCTTTGGGGTGAATGTGATTGCGGCCGATACCGACGAAGAGGCGCAATACTTGTTTACTACTTTGCAGCAGCATTACACGCGTGCGCGGCGCAATACCCGTGGGCAGTTGCCGCCGCCGATTGCCGATATCGAGGCTTTTTGGGAGCCCCATGAAAAAGCGGGCGTGATGCGGTCCTTGGCCTGCTCGGTGGTTGGCTCACCCAAAACCATACGCCTTGGATTGCAACGCTTGCTGGAAATCAGTGGGGCCGATGAAATTTTAGTTGCGGGTCAAATTTACGATCATGCGGCGCGCTTGCGCTCGTTTGAGATTGCGGGAGAAGTGATTCGTAATTTAGAGCCCGATTTTCCAGGCGACGACTAAGGTGATGGCGCTTGAAGGTAATCGTACTGGTTAGTAATTTCTACGCCGTGACCTTTGGCGCTGACACGCAACTCCAATACGCGTAGATCTTTGCTGAATAAGACAGCTGGTCGAATACTGTAGGCCATATCAAGAAAGATTTGATCGTCTAGATCACGGCAAATGAATGGGGCAGACTCAATCGCAGTGTTCTCCAGCAGTCGAGTAAGGCTTTCCCATGCCTGCAGAATCATTTCTTGCTCTTGTTGGCTTAGCTTAAAGATCGGACGCTGAATTACATCGACGAGCTCTAGCATGGATGCTTCGCTTCGCACTGCATCCACTATTTTGGCATCGAGCATTAGTCGAAGGGGTTCAGCACTCGGATCTTTAAATACCAGCAAATCCAAAATGACATTGGTATCCAGCACCAAGCGAGGTTTTATGTCAGTCAAAGCAGTATTCGCATTTAAGGATAAATGCCTTAGCTAGCAGGCGCTTTCCAGATCTCCGGAACCACGGTGACCTGCCCTTGGTCTGCAGAGACCAGCATCTCACCATCTTGAATATTGATGTGAATAATCATGCTGCGCTCCACCAGCGCAATTAAGGCTTTCGACTGCTCCTCGGGTATAGCAACAACGCTCAAGTTACGCGCACGCTCCAACTTGTTCTTGATGCCATCCCACCATAATTTGCTGGTGTTGCCGGCATAGCAATAGACGACCACTTGATCGGAGCGACCGCAGGCTTTCAGAATGCGCCGCTCGTCGGGCTGGCCAATATCAATCCATAGATTGATTGCGCCGGTCAGGTCTTTTACCCAAATATCAGGCTCGTCGGTGTCGCTTAACCCTTTAGTAAAGACCAAATGCTCTTGTGCATTGAGTGCAAAGGCAATGAGGCGAATCATCATGCGCTCATCGGTCTCAGAAGGGTGCTTTGCGACTGTTAAGGGATGGCTGGCATAGTAGTAGCGATCCCCATCGGCGATGTGGAGCTCTGCTTTATGAATGGTTGCGCGTAATGCCATGAAAAGATCCCTAGATTAATCTGCCGTTTGCCCTGATTGGCTGCAGAAAACAGACCATCATAATCCCCTTGGGGTCTTAGCGCGCTGGAGCGCCTAGAACTAGCCGCATGCATTGATGGGGAATGCCTACCTCGTCAAAGATTGCACCATCCGGTTTAAATTGCAGTTTGGCGTAGAAAGGTACTGCACTTTGCTGTGCATGGAGCTCAAATATACTTGCGCCTTGCATCATGCCGGCGCGGATTGATTCGCCGAGCAAGGCCGTTCCAATGCCTTGGCCACGAAATTCCCTTAGTACTGCCATGCGCCCAATCTTGGCTTTACTGGGGCCCTGCTCATCCAGATAGATTCGTGCGGTAGCAACGCACTGATTATCGACGTAGGCTAGTGCATGCTCGGCAATGGGGTCGTAATCATCGATTTCCAATTCAGCGGGAATGCCTTGCTCTTCGACAAAAACAGCGTAGCGAATGGCATATGCGGCATCGTGTGCTTCTGACCAGGGCCGGGTTTCAATCGTAATCATGATTTACAGCGTTAAATGATGGCCAATCGGCTAGTGCGGGTCGGTGCTGGAAACAGGGCGTCCAATTGAGATAAGGTAGCAGCACTCAATTGAATTTGACTTGCCTGCCAGTTTTCCTCAACGCGGTCGAGGTGGGTTGATTTCGGGATAGCAACCGCATGGGGGTGGCGCAAAATCCACGCCAGTGCCAGTTGGGCGGCAGTCAGACCCTGTTCAGCGGCCAGCAGAGATAAGCCAGGGTGCCGTGCGAGATTGCCGGTACCCAGTGGCGAGTACGCCATGAGCGCGATAGCTTGCTTTTCCATGGCAGGCAGCAAATCAAACTCAATGCCGCGCTCATTGAGGGCGTAATACACCTGATTACTTTGGCAGCGGGAGGGAGAGCCGACATTCGCTTCGGCTTTGCGCCAGGACTGAAGCGCACCTTGATTAAAGTTACTCACACCAAAATGGCGAATCAGCCCACGCTCTTGGAGCGTTAAAAATCCCTCAATGGTGCTCTCAAAGGAATGGCTGCCTTGCCAGTGCAATAGGTAGTGATCCAAATAGTCGCATTGCATACGCCGCAAACTGGCTTCGCAGGCTTTAATCGTGCCCACTTTATTGGCATGGTGTGGCAGCACCTTGGAAACCAAAGTAACCTCCTCGCGGCGATTGGAGGCAAAGGAGCCAAGCGCCTTGCCGACGAGCGATTCAGCCACTCCGTCGGCGTACATTTCTGCGGTATCGATGAGGCGATACCCGACCTCAAGGGCGTGCACAATGGCGGCGCACTCAGCCTTGGCTTGACTGGGGTCTTCGCCCATTTGCCATGTGCCTAGGCCAATGCGAGACTGAAACAGGGGTGTGGATTGCATGGCGTCTAATATAACCAAAAAACAGTAGCCGTAGCAGATGATTACTTACTATCCAAGACTGTGTATCGTATAGCCCTATGATTCGAATTACCGAGCTGCGCCTGGCGATTGACCATGCCCCAGAAGCCCTGGAGGCGGCCATTGTGCGCTTTCTTAAAATTACCCCAAAAGACGTGATTTCTTTTGCGGTATTTAAGCGCAGCTATGACGCACGTAAAAATGTAGCCTTGGCATTTATCTATACGGTCGATGTTTCAGTTAAAGACGAGGACCGGGTATTAGCTCGCTTTGCTGGTGACGTTCATGTGCGACCATCGCCGGATACGCGTTATCACTTCGTCGCGAAAGCACCTCAAAAAATGGAGCGGCGGCCAGTCGTCATTGGTTTTGGCCCCTGCGGTATTTTTGCGGCCCTGCTGCTTGCGCAAATGGGCTTTAAGCCGATTGTCTTGGAGCGTGGAAAAGCAGTGCGGGAGCGCACCCAAGATACCTGGGGCTTATGGCGCAAGAGCACCCTCAATCCCGAGTCCAATGTGCAATTTGGCGAAGGGGGCGCTGGTACTTTTTCTGATGGCAAATTATGGAGCCAGGTTAAAGATCCGAAGTTTTACGGACGCAAGGTATTGCATGAGTTTGTTAAGGCGGGCGCCCCTGAAGAAATCTTGTACGTAGCTAAGCCACACATCGGCACCTTTCGCTTGGTGGGTGTGGTTGAAAAAATGCGCCAAGAAATTATTGCTTTGGGCGGAGAAATTCGCTTCTCCCAAAAAGTAACGGGCTTTGATATTGAGGACCAGCGGATTCGCGGCGTACGGCTGGAGAACGGTGAGCACATTGTTGCCGACCAGGTGATATTGGCCTTGGGTCATAGCGCACGCGACACCTTTCAGGCATTGCATGACGCTGGCGTATATTTAGAGGCAAAGCCATTTTCGATTGGGTTTCGGATTGAGCATCCGCAGTCGATGATCGATCGGGCGCGCCTGGGACCGCATGCGGGCAACCCCTTGATTGGGGCGGCCGATTACAAATTAGTACACCATGCCAAAAATGGGCGCTCAGTCTATAGCTTTTGCATGTGCCCGGGCGGCACGGTAGTGGCTGCCACTTCGGAGCCAAATCGCGTGGTTACCAATGGCATGAGTCAATACTCGCGTAATGAACGCAATGCGAATGCCGGCATTGTGGTGGGCATTAACCCAGAGGATTATCCGGGCGGCCCGATGGCTGGAATTGAGTTTCAACGTGCCATTGAATCCAAGGCATTTGAGCTCGGCGGTAAAAACTATGAAGCCCCCGGTCAATTGGTTGGCGATTTTTTAGCGCAAAGGCCCTCCACGGATTTTGGTGCTGTATTGCCATCGTATAAACCCGGTGTGCACTTAACAGATCTCGCCAGCAGCTTGCCGGACTATGCGATTGAGGCGATTCGAGAAGCGATTCCGGCATTTGAAAAACAGATACCGGGTTTTTCAATGAACGATGCCGTATTGACCGGGGTTGAGACGCGCACTTCATCGCCATTGCGGATTACGCGCGGTGCAAATTACCAAAGTTTGAATATCAAAGGCCTTTACCCCGCAGGTGAGGGCGCAGGTTACGCCGGTGGCATTATGTCCGCCGGAATCGATGGCATTAAAGTCGCCGAGGCCCTGGCATTGGAGTATTTGGCCGAGCACCCACAATAGGGCATGCCTGAGGCATAGCGTTTATCTACCTGGGTTTTCAGAACAGACGATAATGCGGCATGGCTTTAATCGTACTCACAGATGCAAAACTGGCCTTTGGCCACGTTGACTTACTCGCGAACACCGCTTTTTCACTAGAATTGGGTGAGCGCGTTGGTTTAATTGGCCGCAATGGCACCGGCAAATCATCCCTTCTCAAAATTCTGGCTGGCATGGAAAAGCTGGATGACGGCCTACTGCAATACCAACAGGGCTTGCGTATTGCATATGTGCCGCAAGAGCCGATCTTTGAAGCGACAGAAACCGTATTCGATGCAGTCTCGAAGGGCGTATCCCAAGCGAAGTCCCTGAGGGAGGAATATGAGGCTCTCAGCGTAGGGGATTGGGATGACGCTTCCCATCAGCGCCTCGATGGACTGCAATCTGCCTTAGAGGCAGTCAGCGGTTGGAATTGGGAGCAGCGCGTACATGAAACCTTGGATCGATTGCATCTGCAAGCCGAGATGAAAATCACGGCGCTATCTGGGGGCACTAAAAAGCGCGTTGCCTTAGCGCAAGCTTTGGTTGCGGTTCCAGATGTGCTCTTACTCGATGAGCCAACCAACCACTTAGACTTAGATTCCATTGCGTGGCTAGAAGAATTGTTAAAAGAATATCAAGGCTCCGTGGTACTAATTACCCATGACCGTGCATTCTTGGACGCGGTCTGTACTCAAATCGTGGAGCTGGATCGCGGTATTTTGCGGGGCTATCCCGGTAATTTTTCCACATACGAAGTTTTAAAAGACCAGGAACTCAATGCAGAATCCTTAGCCAATGCAAGAGCAGACAAACTGCTAGCGCAAGAAGAGGTTTGGATTCGCAAGGGAGTTGAAGCAAGGCGTACGCGTAGCGTTGGCCGGATCGCCCGTTTAGAAAAGCTGCGCGCTAGCCGTGCACAGCGCCGCGATGAAATGGGTCAAGTAAAGTTGGCCGTGTCCGCAGGGGATCGAAGCGGCAAGATCGTGGCAGACTTGCAAAACGTATCCAAATCCTATGATCGCCCGATCGTTCAAGACTTTACCGCCACCATCTTGCGTGGCGATAAGGTTGGTCTCCTTGGCCCCAATGGCGCCGGTAAGACAACCTTGTTAAAACTGATTCTCGGTACCATTACCCCAGACTCCGGAACAGCGGTGATGGGTACACGTATTGAAGTGGCGTACTTTGATCAAATGCGCGAGGGACTTGATCTCAATGCGTCGCTGGAAGATTACATTAGCCCTGGAAGTGAGTGGATTGAAATCAATGGCAATCGCAAGCACGTCAAGAGTTACTTAAGTGATTTCTTATTCGCGCCGGAGCGCACCAATTCACCGGTCAGTACCTTATCGGGCGGTGAGCGCAATCGCTTGTTGCTCGCCCGCCTATTTGCAAGGCCAGCGAACGTCTTGGTGCTCGACGAGCCTACCAATGACTTGGATATCGATACCCTGGATCTCTTGGAGCAACTGCTTCAGGACTACAAGGGCACAGTCTTTTTAGTTAGCCACGACCGTTACTTTTTGGACAATGTGGTGACTAGTATTATTGCCAATGAGGGCGATGGATTTTGGCGTGAGTACGAGGGTGGCTATGAGGACTGGAAAATTCAGAAGGCGCGTTCCGATAAAATTCGCTCAGAAAACGGCAGCCTGAAAATAGAGCCTGCTGCAAAAGCTAGCATCAAGCCAGTAGAAAAAGAAAGCAAGGACACAAAGCCAGTAGCCGCTAAAGCTGGCGTTCAAAAACTCAATGGCAAAGAGCGCCAAGAGTTAGAGGCATTGCCTTTGCAGATTGAAGTCCTTGAGGCAGAGCAGGCTGAGATTGGCCTCGCGATGAGCAATCCTGATTTATACAAAAATGAACCTGAACTGGCTGCGAGTATGCAGGCACGCTTAACTGAGCTTACGAACCAGATCGATGCCATGCTGCAGCGTTGGGAATCGCTCCTGAGCCGTTCCGAGTCCTAAGAACGGTCTTCTATTCTTTGCCTAGAGTGGCACTACTAGCATTGGCTAGATGGAGTTGGCTGCGCAACTGATCAAGCTCTTCGAGTAAATTCAGGGCCAATGCCACGCCGGGTAGATTAAGCTCCAAGTCGTGCATGAGGCGTGCAGCCGTTTTAGCTCGCTGCAGGGAGTTTCCACTAAAGCGCCAGTCTTGGGGTGATCCGCCAGCCGGACTCAAAACGCCTTCGGAGACCCAGGCCATGATCATGTCTTCTGGTGTGGATGTTGCTTCGGCTAGCTCCACGATGGTCATATGCACATCATGCTCAACAATGCTGCCTTCAATCCAAGTAATGTGGGTTTGTGTCATGCCATTTATCCCTTTAAGTGACTTCTGGGCTTGAAATCAAATGCACCTTGCAGTGTGCGATAGGCTTCTTTTTGCGCATCGGTTTCTGCTTTGGGTAAAACAATGCTTGGTACAACGTAGAGATCACCAGGTTCTTTGCTGGGGATGCCTTTACCTTTGAGTCGCATCTTGCGTCCAGCAGGAGTGCCGGGCGGAATGGTTAGTTCAAGTAGGGCGCCGGTTGGCATGGGCACATTGACGGTAGTACCTAAGGCTGCCTCCCATGGGCTCAGTGGTAAATCTAAAAATACATCCTTCCCATCGACCCGGTAGATTGGATCTGCCTGAATGCCGATCTCTAAATACAGGTCGCCTGCTGGCCCGCCACCAAAACCAGGGCCGGCCTGGCCCGCGAGGCGTAAATTCTGGCCTGCACGAATGCCTTGCGGAATGCTGACATCCAATTTGCGCTCTTGCATGAACAATTGACCCTGAGCATCGTAAGCTGGCATGCTTAATCCAATAGTGCGCTTAGCGCCCTGGTAGGCATCCATTAAATCAATCATGATCTTGGCATGCTGATCCTGGCCTTTAGCGGATCGCGCTTGCGATTGCCTGCCGGATTGGGCGCGGGCCCCTCGGCCAAACAAGGATTCAAAAAAATCACTTTGGTCGCCGCTGAATTCACCATCTGTAAAGGCGCCACCATTCCAATCGGGTGGAGGGCTAAAGTCTTGACCGCTTTTCCAATTGCTGCCCATTTGATCGTAGGCCGCACGCTTCTCGGGGTCTTTTAACACCGCAAATGCTTCGCCTACTTCTTTAAAGCGCTCCTCAGCACCAGCTTCTTTGCTGACGTCCGGGTGGTATTTACGGGCCAGCTTGCGATAGGCTTGTTTAATTTCATCTGGGTTTGCCGTGCGGGCAACGCCGAGTGTTTCGTAATAGTCTTTGAATTTCATCAGGCGAAAGCAGCTCCTGTGGTGGTATTGAATTTGGCTTCAATCCATTTTACAGATCTTTATAGCGCCTGAATAAAGAAAAAAGGCTGGTCACAATCCCAGCCTTTTAGGTCAACTCATGATGCCAATTTGCCATGGTACAAATTCGTAGTCACCCAATCCAAGCAGCTCACTTTTCGATGGCTTACCGGAGGCGGTATCCAAAAAGAGTTCAAAAATACGTTGCCCCATTTCTTGAACGGAGACGGTGCCATCTAATATTTCACCGCAATTGATATCCATGTCTTCCGTTAAGCGCGAGTACATCGGCGTATTGGTGGCTAACTTGATGCAGGGCGCTGGCTTGCTGCCAAACATCGAGCCGCGGCCCGTAGTAAAGGCAATTAAATTAGCGCCACCCGCAATCTGACCAGTTGCCGATACTGGATCAAAACCCGGTGTATCCATAAAGACGAAGCCCTTGGTGGTCACTGGCTCGGCATAGCGGTAAACCTCCATCAGTGGACCTGTGCCACCTTTCATGGAGGAGCCCAATGACTTCTCAAAAATATTGGCAAGGCCGCCGACTTGATTGCCTGGACTTACTTGACCGTTAATTTGGACATCACGGCCAACCGAATACTCGTCTTTCCACCAGCGAATGCGCTGGATTAGTTTTTCACCAATTTCTTTGGTTGCTGCGCGCCGGGTGAGGGTGTGCTCAACGCCATAAATCTCTGGAGTTTCCGAGAGAATGCCGGTGCCTCCATGCCTCGCGAGGATATCAATTGCCGCACCGAGGGCTGGATTGGCAGTAATCGATGAAAAGCCATCGGAACCACCGCACTGCAAGCCCACGCATAGGTGGCTTGCCGAGACCGTCTCACGCATTACTTTATTGGCATTGGGCAAGAGCGCTTTAACCGCCTCAATACCAGCCTCAATTGTCTTGCGGGTACCGCCACTTTCTTGCATGATGAAGGTATGCAAGGTTGAGCCTTCTTTCAGGTCTTCCTGTTCCATTAAACCCTTGAGCTGATTGCGCTCGCAACCTAGCCCAATCACCAAAGCAGCTGCGAGATTGGGATGCTTGGCATAACCCGCCATAGTGCGACGAAGCAATTGCATTGGCTCGCCAGTCATTTCCATGCCACAGCCAATCGAATGACTAAACGCCACAACGCCATCCACATTGGGATACTCGGCCAGGCGCTCAGGCGTAAACCATTCTGCAATCTTATTGACTACGGTTGCTGAGCAATTGACCGTCGACAAAATGCCAATGAAATTCCGCGTACCCACTTTGCCATTAGCACGCACATAGCCCTGAAATGTAGCGCGTTCCGATTCTGGCAATAGAGCAGTGGGCTTAAATTCACTGGCGTAGGCGTAGTCCCGATCAAATTCTTTAAAGTCAGTATTGTGGCCGTGCACCATGGTGCCAGGCTCAATATCCACATTCGCAAAGCCCACGGTGACGTTGTACTTCAGAATGGGCTCCCCCTTTTTTATTGGCTTAGCC
Organism: Polynucleobacter difficilis; assembly: GCF_003065365.1. Taxonomy (NCBI): domain Bacteria; kingdom Pseudomonadati; phylum Pseudomonadota; class Betaproteobacteria; order Burkholderiales; family Burkholderiaceae; genus Polynucleobacter; species Polynucleobacter difficilis. Next base: position 616,198 of record NZ_CP023276.1, read on the forward strand.
GCAATTTTGTAGCCTGCCGGTACTTGGCTGCGGCTAGTGAAATGCTCACTTGGGACTGCAGTGCCAATGCCAACATCGACCCGGGCTACGACGACGTTGTCATTGGGGTGTAAGCGAATAACAGGGCCAATCAGGCGCTTTTCAGAAATTTCAATCATGGGGTGAATGGGTTCAATAAATGGAAGTTAAAAAAGTGCGGATAATTATTCAGCAGTAGCCCCTGATTTTTTCACAATCGGTGCCCATTTTGTTACTTCAGCCTTAATATAGGCGCCCAACTGCTCTGGCGTGCTCGTTTGCACATCAAACCCCCGGCTTGCGAGTTGGGTTTTTGTTTCTGGATTATTTAGTATTGTGCTCATCTGTGTATTTAGGCGTTTAATAATTGCATTGGGTGTACCTGCGGGAGCAACCAGTGCGTAAACGAGTTCCACCTCAAAATTAGGTAATGTTTCCGCAATTGCAGGAACTTCCGGCGCGTTAGGTGAGCGCTTCAGGCTAGTAACTCCAATCGGAGTGAGTTTGCCCGATTTAACGTAGGGAAGTGCTGCAGGCGTTCCAATCATCGCAGTCTGAATTTGACCACCCAAAACATCGGTTAAAGCTGGTGCTGCTCCTTTATAAGGTACGTGGGTAATGTCTGTACCTGCTTGCACGTTAAATAGCTCGCCACCCAGATGCAGTGGGGTGCCTGTGCCTGAAGAGCCAAAATTAACTTTACCTGGATTGGCCTTGGCGTAGGCAATTAACTCGCTAGTATTTTTAACTGGAACTGATGGATTGGCTACCAGCATAAGGGAAGAGGATGCTACGAGGGTAATCGGAGCAAAGTCCTTAACGGTGTTGTAACTCAATTTTTTATATAAGGTTTCGTTAATTGCCTGCGTTCCTACCATCATTAAAAAAATCGTATAACCATCCGGTTTTGAGCGCACAACAAATTCTGCGGCTAGGTTGGTGCCTGCGCCTGGTTTGTTATCAATAATGACCGGCTGTCCTAAATCTTCTCCTAATTTTTGACTAAAGGCCCTTGCTAGAACATCGGATGGGCCTCCGGCAGCAAATGGCACAATGAGGCGAATGGGTTGATTAGGGTAGGGCTGCGCTTGCACCTGAAACGATGATGCGGCTAAGGCAATTGCAATGGCTTGAATAATTTTTAGCATATGATCTCCTTACTGTTTTTATGAAATTGATAGCACGATAAAACCTGAATAGAAGCAATGAACATTAAATCCGCTACGCTTTTTCCGCTCTCGATACCGCTTCGTGCGCCGATGAAAATGTCGGGGGAAACAGTTACACATGCCAACACCTTACTGTTGCGCCTGATCGATGGTGAGGGCAGGGAGGGCTGGGGAGAAACGTCTGCGGCACCCCTAATGACGGGCGAGACGCTTGGTAGTGTCTTGGCTAACACCGCATACCTTCTGAATGCAGTGAAAGAAGTGTCATGGGAAGACCCTTGCGCGATTGGCGCTATCCAGTCCCGTTTTTTATACGCCAATAGTTCGGCGAAATCCTGTGTTGAATTGGCTCTATTGGATCTGTTTGCGCAAGCCAAAGGAGAGTCAGCATGGTCTTTGTTACGCAAAGCGTATCGCATCGAGTCCTTGGCCAAACCAGATTCGTTGCCAGTTCTGCGGATGCTGGGCGGCTCTTTGGAAACGGAGATTGCCGATGCGCGAGCCCTGCGAGACCAGGGATACCGGCATTGGAAAATCAAAGTAGGCGTATATGACCTGAATTCTGATCTGCAGCGAGTCGCCGCAATTTGCGCTGCTCTAGAGGGCGATACGATATCGGCCGATGCCAATGGTGCTTTCACTTTAGAACAGGCAATCGCATTTTGTCGATCTGATCTCGCCTCGCACCTTTCTTTTGTCGAGCAGCCGATAGCAGCCGACCATTCCATTGCTGACTTTGTAAGCTTAAAGACGGCATCCCCATTGCCGATTTGCTTGGATGAATCGATCCATGGCATCGATACCATCCAAGTATGCGCAGAAAAAGGGGTGATGGATGGGGCCAGCTTAAAGCTCATCAAGCTCGGCGGCATGCTCCCAGGTATGCGGGCCGCAATCGAATTAGAAAAGCGCGGCCTTAACTTAAATCTGGCGTGCAAAGTTGCCGAAACCTCGTTGTCAGCAGCGGCAACAGCCAGCATTGGTTTTGCAATGAATGGCGCGCCATGGGGCCTTAGTATGTCGAATGCGTATCTAGAGTACGACATTTGTGATGCGCCCCTAATTGCTGCTGAGGGAAGATTAAATGTCGAGCAACTCAATTCCGTTGGGATTGGTGTTGTTCCCAATCTTGCCTTGGTAAAGAAGACGGTTTCGAGCGAGTGGGGCATTATTGAATGTTGAGAACTTCAAACGCAGCCTTAAGACGGCGTGAGTAGAGGGCGTTCATCGCCTTGCTTTCTTCTGGACTCCATTTACGAAATCCTTCCCCCGCCTTGATGCCAGTTTTGCCTTCTGCCATCAGCTTCGCTAAGCTGGGAGGAATGGCATCGATATTCGAGAGCGAAGGATAAATTTCCTTAGCAGCATTGGCCATGCCGTCCCATCCAGAAATTTCCTTTTGGGTCATTGGGCCAACCGCTGCATAGCGAAAGCCAAAGCTGTAGCGCACCGCATCGTCGACATCATCTGGCGTTGCGATTCCCGCATCCACCAAAGCAAGCGCTTCCCGCATGAGTGCATGCTGAATGCGGTTCGCTAAAAATCCGGGGATATCGCGCTTCACGAGCACTGGTTTTTTATGAATCGATTTGTAGAGTGTGCATACCTGCTCTGCAAGTGCAGGATCCGTTTTTTCGCCCATCACAATCTCAACCAAAGGAACAATGTCCGCCGGCATAAAATAATGCGCTCCCATCATGCGAGCTGCTGTGGGGAGGCCCTCGGCAATCTTACTAATCGGAAAGCCGGAGCTATTGCTGCCGATGGGAACGGATTTCGGGACTTTTTTATCCAGCGCAGCAAAAATGGTTTTTTTCAGTTCTAAATTTTCTGAAACGGTCTCTATCACCCAAAGGCAGTTGGCCCATTCGTTCCATTCTTCAAAAACACCATATTGCTGTAATTGCTTCAATGCCTCTGGGCTTGATGCGCGGACAGCATCCTTACTGCTGATGGCAAGCGCCAGTCCTAGGGCCTTATCTAAACAAGCACTCGCTTTTTCAGTCGAGCGCCCAAGTACGGTAATGGGCAATCCTTCTGCAATAAACCCCGCAGCTATGCCTGCAGCCATAGTGCCCGTGCCAATAACAACAATCCGATCCATTGGTTTTCCGTTTATTTAAATTGTTCGTACAAGTAATTCATTAATTAAGTAAAATAGTACACCTTGAATTAGTCTGACACCATAAAATTATGATTTAATATGGCAAATATCGTGTTTTTAGTAAAGCAATGCCGGCAGAACCAGTTTCGAATTAACACTAACTTATCCGTATAACTTTAGGAGATATCCAGAATGTATAACCCATTTCAGCCGGTAGAGAAGATTAAGGCAGAGGTCTTTATGTCCATGCCTGCCAAGTTCAGAAAAAAATCGCGCACAGGCTGGTCTGATCCTAATCGTCAAAATGCGGAGGTCGAATGCTTTTTAGAAGGTCCTTCATTTGATCGTGAAGGAAATTTATGGTTTGTGGATATACCGTTCGGGCGCATTTTTAAGATTACGCCAAAAGGGGACTGGGAATTGGTTACCCAATATGACGGCTGGCCTAATGGCTTAAAGTTTCATAAAGATGGCCGCGCGTTCATTTGCGATTACAAGTGTGGCCTTTTAGAGCTCGATACAAAAACCGGCAAGATTCAAACGGTTTTAGGTTCGATGTACAGCGAAAACTTCAAAGGCCTGAACGATTTGCATTTTGCCTCCAATGGCGACTTGTACTTTACTGATCAGGGCCAAACCGGGATTGCCGATCCTACCGGTCGTGTGTTCAGATTGCGCGCCAATGGACAGCTCGACCGTTTGGTATTAAACATTCCGAGCCCCAATGGCATTACCCTCAATACCCAAGAAAAGCATGTGTTTGTTGCAGCAACCCGCTCTCAACAAATATGGCGATTGCCGCTGATGGCCGATGGCTCTGTTTCTAAAACGGGGGTTGCCATTCAATTGACTGGTGGTGTTGCTGGCCCAGACGGAATTGAAATGGATTCGGAGAATGGCCTGTTGGTTTGCCATCTTGGTATCGGCATTTGGCGTTTTGATAACAATATGCTGCCGACCCACTTGATTTATTCGGACAACCCACACCACCATCATTTAGCTAACTTATGCTTTGGCGGTGACGGCAAGGATCTGTACATTACTGAATCCTTGTCTGGCGACATCCTTAAAGCCCGCCTGCCAATAGCAGGTAAAAAAATGTTTGGATTATCTTAATTTGACTACTAGCGCACCTCTGTACCAGACACTTGCGAATACGCTTTCTGAGCGTATTCGTGAGGGTTATTGGGCGGTTGGGTCGAGCCTTCCGTCGGAAAGCCAGCTTTGCGCATTGTTTAAAGCCAGCAGACACACACTGCGACATGCGCTTAGTAATTTGGAGCGCGATGGCTTAATACTAAGGCAGCAGGGCGCTGCTACCCAGATCATTTCAAGGTTATCGCCACGGCGCTTTACGCAGTCGTTCAATTCGCCTGCCGATATTCTGCGGTATCCACGAGACACCTATCGGGTGAACGCCATAGAAGAATTTATCGAGTGCGACGAGGCGCTGGCAAAAGTCTTAGATGCCCCGATTGGATCGTCGTGGTATCACATCGGCGGCGTTCGAAAAAACCAAGATTCAAATCAAGCCATTGCATGGACTGATATTTATATCCTGCCCCAGTTTGCTGATGTCGCTACCGATCCTGAGCATTCGCAGTTAATGGTTTTTGAGCAAATTGAGCGGCGCTTTATGCTCAAGATTGACCGTGCTGAAGTTGATGTCTATGCGGCACGGGCAGATCAAAAGTACGCTGATGCATTGAATATTGATATTGGCTCAGCTTGTTTGGTTATTACAAGGCGCTATTTTGATGCCAGTGGAAAATTGTTTGAGGCCACCGTTACTTATCACCCTGAAGGTAGGTACATTTACAGCATGGAATTACGCAATACCCCTGCGAACCAATAAAGTACTATGACCAATCTCAGCCATTTACCAATTCATCACGCCACGCAATTTATTGCAGACGTTTTTATTTCGCTTGGTGTTCCGCCAGCAGATGCGAAGACAGTGGCCCATCTAATGGTGCAGTCTGACCTCGCTGGGGCCGATGGACATGGCATTTTTAGGCTGCCGGCGTATGTGAAGCGGATTAAGGCGGGCGGGATTAATCTACACCCGCATATTCGGGTGGAGCGCGAGCGTGGTGGTACTGCGCTAATCAATGGCGATAATGGACTTGGGCATCTGGTGATGAATCAGGCCGTTGAGTTAGCAACGAAAAAATCGCGTGAGCACGGGGTATGTTGGATAGGTAGCCACCACGGAAACCATTCTGGGGCTGCCTCGGTCTATGTTCGCATGTTAGCGGAGCGCGGACTGGTTGGCATTTACATGGCAGTTGGTAATGCAAACCACATGGCTCCTTGGGGCGGCACCGATTTATTGCTTTCCACGAATCCGATTGCAATTGCAGTCCCAACCCAAAAAGGCCAGCCGATTGTTTTGTTGGATATGGCTACTACGGTTGCCGCCTATGGCAAGGTCAAGCTCGCGGCACAGCGTGGCGAGTCGATTCCCGAGGGCTGGATGATTGATCGTTCTGGTAAGCCAATATTGGATCCAGCACGAGCGGGGGAGGGGTCCTTGCTTCCGATTGGTGACTACAAAGGCTACGGTTTGGCCTTGATGATTAGTCTCCTTGCCGGAACCTTAAATGGGGCCGCGGTTGGAAAAGAGACGATTGACTTTAATGCTTGCCATGATGGCGTTACAAATACGGGTCAGGCTTTGATTGCGGTGGATCCAGATGCATTTGGAGAGCGTACCCTTTTTGTTGAGCGGGTATCTGCCGTTGTGCGGGACATTCAAGAATCCAATACCTTGCCCGGAGTTGATCGCATTCGTATTCCTGGGGAGGGTGCTGATGCTTCCATCTCATCACGCCAGCGTGAGGGCATCCCCATTTCAAATGAGTTACTTAAAGCATTAAATGCATGTGCAGTTGAATGTGGAGTTCCTGTTTTAACCATCTAAATCAAACGTCTTAACATTGTATATAGGGAGATAAAAATGGCTTTAAGATCACGGTTTATTTCTAAGCTCATTGCCGCGACAATGGCGATGAGTGCCGTTGCATCCACCGCATTAGCATCAGCCTACCCAGATAAGCCAATCAAAATGATGATTGGCTATGCACCAGGTAGTTCAACGGATATTGTGGGTCGCATGATTGCAAACGATCTGAGTATTGCACTCAAGCAACCGATCGTCGTTGAGAATAGGGGCGGGGCAGCCGGTAATATTGCTGCGGATGCGGTTGCCAAGAGTGCTCCAGATGGCTACACCATTTTATTTGCACAAAACGGGCTAGCTATTAGTGTGGCTACAAATCCAAAACTACCCTTTAATGGCAGTAAAGACCTCATACCCGTTGTCGGCGTTGCTGCTACACCCCATATTCTGATTGTTAATCCGAATTCACCAGCAAAATCAGTGGCTGATTTAATAGCGATGCTGAAAGCGAAGCCTGGACAGCTCAGTTTTGCTTCATCGGGAATTGGTAATTCCGACCATATGGCCGGTGAGCTATTTTTATCGCTGACTGGATTGCAAGCAATCCATGTTCCATACAAAGGAGGTTCGCCAGCAGCAACGGATGTGGTTGGCGGGCAAATTGATTTTTACTTTGCGGGCATGCCGGTTGGCTTACCACTTTATAAAGGCGATCGGGTACGGGCTTTAGCGGTTACCAGCAAGCAGCGTTTTCCTGGGGCGCCTGAACTGCCAACCGTCGCCGAATCAGGCGTAGTTGGCTATGAGCATACCCTCTGGCAAGGCATTTTTGCTCCCGCCGGCACCCCTCGGGCGATTATTAATCAATTGAGCGCCTCCACTTTAAAAATAATGGAGTCGCCTGAGCTCAAAGAGCGTTTTGTGAAAGCGGGCGTACAAATTGCCCCACTGAATCAAGCTCAATTTAGCGATCTGTATTTTGCAGACATCGATCGCTGGAAAAAAGTGATTGAAAAGACGAAGATTAAATTGGATTAAATCACCAGATGTAGTGGGGATAAAAAAAGGGGTGCTGATGCACCCCTTTTTTATGGGGCAACCACCGATTCGCTTGGGTTGCTTAAAAAAATAAAGCAGGTTTTTTAAAAAGAATATGATTAGCTTGTTAATGACAATCACATTGGTTTCGAATGGGTAGCGTAAAAGAGGACGTAAAAGATACCTGGCTTGGATTCTGTGAGGCTGTGCAGGATAAGTGGGGTAATTTTGTTCAGTTTCTCCGTGAAACGTGGCCATTGCTATTGTTATTGTTTGTCGGATTAATGCTGGTGTGGTGGCTAGCTGATCCCCCTCCGCCCAAGCGGATTGTGATGGCGACTGGTACCGAGGGTGGCTCTTATCAGATGCTGGCAAAAAAATACGTCGACTATTTTGCAAAAAAAGGCGTCACCCTAGAGTTAGTCCCTTCTCGTGGTGCTCAAGAAAACATCGCGCGGCTAAGTGATCGCAAAGATCCTGTACAGGCTGCCTTCGTCCAGGCAGGGATTCATAACCCCACTGGTATAGCCGGAATTTTATCGCTGGGTAGCGTTGCCTATGAGCCGATTTGGTTCTTTTATCGCGGACCCGCATTGGATGCCTCTAATTTTCATTTTCAGGGTGATCGCTTAAAAAAGATCTTGAGTATGAAAACCTCGATTGGGGATGTGGGCAGCGGAACGCATAGTCAAGCGTTAAATATTCTGAAGGCAGCTGGTTTAGAACAGCATATTCCTCAATTCCTGACATTGTCATCGGCGGACGGAGTGGAGGCCTTGTTACTCGGTGAGATCGATGTGATTTTTTTAGCCGATCAACTCGAGTCGCCCAACATCCAAAAGTTACTTAGGGATCCCAAGCTGAATTTAATGGGATTTAATCGCGCCGAAGCCTACACTCGCATACTGCCCTACCTTGAAATTCTAACGGTGCCCACAGGAAGCTTTAGTTTGGTCCGTGACTTTCCGCCGCAGACCATTCAATTGCTGTCCACCACAACACAGCTATTGGTCGATGACCGAATGCATCCGGCACTACAGTACCTATTTCTAGAGGCTGCCGAGGTCATTAATGGCAAGCAATCCTTCTTTGCGAAACGCGGGGAATTTCCGATGTTTAATCATTCTGCATTTCCTGAGAGCATCGTCGCTACTCGCTATGAAAAGAGTGGTGTCCCACCGATCATGAACTATCTGCCTTTTTGGGTTGCTGAATTTATTCATCGAATGTTTATATTGATCGTTCCATTTTTGGCATTTGCCTATCCAATTGTGTCTGCGATGCCGAATTATCGGTATAAGCGTGTGCAAGCTCGGATTAATAGAATGTATGGCGCCCTATGGACGTTTGAGCAAGAGCTGGCGGCTGGGTTTGATGCTAGCCAATGCGATGCTTACATTAGTAAAATCAATCAAATGGAAGCAGAGGCGCTGAAAATCAAGGTCCCAAAAAAAATGGCCAGCGACTATTACAGCTTACGCAGCAGTATGGACTATGTCCGCAATTGCCTGATTCGCGGTGAACGCCCTTATCTTGCTGCAGCGACAACTCCATCAACTACCAAGACGGATGTGCAGCTGTAGATTGCTACTTTTTGTCGCTCCATAGCGTGCCACCAGTAGCCCAATTCTCTTTGGTGACATCTGTCAAGATGATGTCAACCGATTCGGCTGAACAGTTGAGTGTTTCGCAGGTGACGCGCGTTACCGCTTCAACGAACTGACGTTTTTGCTCGTGAGTACGACCCGCAAAGATCTGAACATTAATCGTGGGCATAGTATTTCCTTTCAGGTAAAAATTACTTTAACTTACTGCTTATAACTGGGATCGATTCGGTCCAGCTTGCGCAGCAAGGCAGGCCACTCAAGGGTGCCTTCTTCTGCGCCCAAGGCATGCAGGTCGGCTGCCGCTTTTTCAATAATTCTCGGTTCGGGCGTGATTAGATTCGGACTGCTTAATGCCGCTACTTGAATTTCGCAGGCTTTAATTAGAGTGGCCATCACGACATATGCTTCAGCAATGGTGCGACCTACCGTGAGCGTGCCATGGTTTCGCAATAGCATGGCAGGGTAACTGCTCAGGTTAGCAACTAAACGCACGCCTTCGGATTCGGTCAAGGCCAGGCCCTCATAGTCGTGGTATCCAAGGTGCCCCATAAAACGCATGGCGTGTTGGGATAAAGGCAGAAGTCCATCGCGCTGAGCGGAGACGGCGATGCCTGCGGTGTTATGTAAATGCATTACGCATTGGGCATCGGTGCGTGCACGGTGGATGGCGCCATGAATAGCAAAGCCGGTCGGGTTCACCATGCCAGATTGACCAGGAAGTAATTCCCCTTGCACATTGACTTTCAGTAGGCTGGAGGCAGTGATTTCGTCAAACTGCATACCAAATGGATTGATCAGGTAGTGATCAGGCTCTCCCGGAACTGCAGCCGAAATATGCGTATAAATCAGATCATCCCACTGATTGAGTGCGCATAAGCGATAGCATGCGGCTAAATGAATCCGGACTATCCGTTCGGAGCTGAGGGAGTGATCAAGCGACATACGGCTTTTCGGGTCCATAAGGGAAAATGAAGTTCTATTCTATAGGCGCACCTTATTTTGCCGTCTGGAACTGCTTTTTGGCCAAAATTTAGCGGTATCATTTGAGAATTCAATACGACCATGAACGGGATGTGAGCAACATGAAACCCTATGATCACCCCTTAAGGCAGGTGCTTCACGAAGAAGTGCATTCTAGGCCCCCCGTAGCGCAGTGGCCAAAAGAACGTATTTTGTCGCAGGCATTCTTATTGGATGCACAATCGCGTCAGTTGCAAACCGATTGGATCGAGCGCCTTTCTAAGGCCTTTCAAAGTAAGGGCAACGCGAGCCAAGATCACTTCTTCCGATCAATCGAGTTATCTGCTGCACCTGAGCGTGTCATCATTAAGTGGGAGCTGCATGGGGAGTTTGCAACCATTGCTGCGATTGTTCAGCAAAGCGCTCCAGTAGATAAACCGCTCATCCAAACGCGCCATGCCATCCTGGATCACCTTAATGCACTATTGCAAAAAATGGCTTGCCCATCGATTGAGGCGGCCGGTGGTCAGCGCATTGCAGCGATTGATATTGCCTTTGAAGACCGCAGCCTATTTAATGATGCAGAAGAGGTCTCTGCCATTTTTAATGGCAATACGCTCCTGGGTAGCTACATCATGTCAAACCGGCGGGCACAGCTTTGGACTGACCTCAATTTAAATGAGGATGGATTTATCTCGTATTACGTGCCGCACAATACCTTGGGCTCGCGTCAAGCCGGCCGGGTGGCGCGCCGTATTACAGAAGTAGAAACCTACCGCATGGCAGCGATGCTGGCCTTCCCAGTAGCCAAGGGTCTTTCCTTGCCGCTACGCAACGCTGAGTCCGATTTGGCACAGATGTCGAAAGAAATTGCCTTGCTGCAAACGGACACCGGCATCCAACTTAAAAAGAATGGTGAATTTTTAGCTGAGCTCTCTCAGCTTGCATCGAAGACAGAGCAATGGATCTCGGAGTTTGGTCTGCGCTTTACGGCTGCAGAAGCCTACAGTCAGCTGGTGAATAAAAATCTGGCCGAGCTACATGAAGAGGCAATTCCCGGCATCCAGACTTTGGTGGAGTTTATGGATCGGCGCTTTCAGCCAGCGATGGGCACTTGCTTGTGGACCCAGCGCCGCCTCAAAGAGCTATCCGATCGCGTATCGAGAACAACCCAAACTTTGCGCACGCGGATTGAGTTCGTCAATGAAGAGCAAACACAGGCTTTGTTAGCCAGTATGGATAAGCGAGCAAAGCTGCAATTGCGTATGCAAGAGACGGTGGATAGCTTATCTGTACTGGTCTTGACCTATTACTTGGTTGGCCTCTTGTTCTACGTGGCCAAAGGCGGTAAAGAGGCAGGCTTGCCGATTTATCCTGAGATTACTGCCGCCATTGCCGCGCCGATTGTGGCTGCAGCGTTTTTTGTTATTAGTAAACGCCGCCGGGCGCGCAATGCGCGTAATGCCATTTCATCTTAGGGTGCGTAAGGCGCAATAAAAAAAGGAGCTTACGAATAAGCTCCTTTTTTACGTCCGGCGTAACGCCGGATAAAACGCTACTACGCCAAGCTATCTGCCCAGATATTGCGAGCCCAGCCCCAGGCATAAACGCCTTCGAGCGAGGTTGGTTCACTGGAAAGTCCGCCAGAGCCTGGAACGGTTCTGAAGGTTTTCTCGGCAGCGTTGTACTGGTGTACGCTGGCGACGTGAACCACTTCCCTGGCATTCACAAAGCTATAGCAGGTATTGGTGAGAACTGGCGCTGGATTGACTTCCCAGCCGCTGAGCTCAGCAACAATTGCGGCAGCCGTTACTTTGGCATGCTGGTTTGCCATGTGGCCGGATTTTGGCATGAGGGGCGCAACCTGAATCGCATCACCAATCACGTGAACATTCTTCGCAGCGGTTGACTCAAAGTTAATGTAGTTCACATTAGCCCAGCGTCCATTGGAGTTGGCGATACCAGATTTAACCGCGACATCACCTGCGCGCATGGCAGGAAGAATGTTTAAGACGTCGGCTTTCACATCATCTTGCACATCAAACTTGATAGTTTTGGTTTTCGCATCGACCGCAACTGCATTGTGCTTAGGGCGGTATTCGATCATGCCGGCGTATTGCTCAGCCCATACTTTCTTGAAGAGGCCGCCTTTGGAGGTTACATCTTGGTTGGCGTCCAAAATCAATACCTTGCCTTTCGGGTTGTTGGCCTTCAAGTAGGAGGCTACCTGGCAAGCGCGCTCGTAGGGGCCAGGAGGGCAGCGATAGGGTGCCTCAGGGATGGTAATGGCATACACACCACCTTCGCGCATCGCAGCGATTTGATTATGTAGCGCCACAGTCTCGGGACCCGCCTTCCAGGCCTGCAAAGTAACGCCAGCTTGATTCGCTTGCGCTAAACCTTGAACGCTATCCATCATCAAGCCAATTCCGGGGGACAGGACCACTTTATCAAAGCGCATCGTCTTGCCGGAAGCCAGCTGTACGGTTTGCTTCGCGGCATCAATATTAATCACGCTGTCTTTGACGATCTTAATGCCATGGCGTTTGCTCAGGCCATCATAGGAAACCGTCAGTTCGGATAACTTGCGCGATCCGCCAATAACCAGGTTGGACATTGGGCAGGAGATAAATTCTGGATTGGGTTCGATGATGGTGACGCGTGCGGTGTTATTGGAGAATAAGCGCAGGTACTTCGCTGCTGTAGCACCGCCGTAACCACCACCAATCACGAGGATCTCGGCTTTTTGTAAATTGGCTGCACGGGCAGGGCCGGATAAGCCGGTCAATAAACCCAGGGCCGCAGCGCTTTGACCCATAAAATGTCGACGATTCATAGCCATCTCCTTATTTCTTACCAAGCTGGTTGGCAATGATTTGCAGTTGTTCATCGGTATAGCCCTTCGCCAACTGATGCATGATGGTGCCCTCGCGTGCACCGGATTTATACGCCTTCATCGTGGTCAGTATCTGCTCGCTGGTGAGGTTGTTAATCAGCGGCATGCCTGCCTCAGGAACGCCTTTGCCGTCAGTGCCGTGGCAGTTGGCGCAGGTGGCTGCAAGGCTGCGGTGGTATAGCTTGGTGGCGTCAGCATTTTGCGCGGCAGCGAAAAGGCTGACCTGCGATAAACCTAAAAAGACCGCCAGTCCTAAGCTTAGTTTGCGTAGGGTAATGTGCATTTGAATGCTCTCCATTATTAAATAATTAATGCAACTACTATTTTTATCAAGAGCACTATCTTAGTGCTAATTCAGTTAAATAAAACACCGGCTATAGACTCTCTTGTCATATTGTTGCAACTAATTAATCTAAGCGCCTGCAGGTTTACCCTAATTTATAGGGGATTTTCCTAAGCCTTATAAAATAGCCTGATGCGCAGCCAGACCCACTTCCGTTTCCTTCTCTTGACTCTGGCCTTGGCAATCCTGACCTATTGTTTTGCCCTCGATAGCCGCTTTGCCCCAAAAAATGGGGATGAATATGTCTACATGCACATTGCCCGCATTACGGCCGACTTGGGGCAGTGGCTGCCATTGCAATCCGAGATGGAAGTCATGCGCAATACCAAGCCGCCGCTGGTCTTTTGGCAGGGGATTGCCAGCACAGACTGGGCTACTAACTGGGGCTTGCTGGAGCTGCGTTGGCCCAGTGTTCTGTACACCGGCTTAACAGCACTGTTTCTGTTTTTGGCGGTGGGGCGCTTTTCTGGGAACGCCCAGACCGGCTTACTGGCTGCTGTCGTTTGGTTATCGTTCTTTGCAACCTACCGCTATGGGCGGCCTTACCTCACTGATCCGCCCGAAGTCTTTTTCTTGAGCCTGCCATTTTTTGCATTGCTATATTGGGGCCGCGCTGCATTTGACTCGCGCATCCTCTTTCCACTGCTGGCTGCAATCAGCATCGGCCTGGGACTCTTGTATAAATCTTTTGCCTACGTTCTGCCCGCCTGCTTTGCAATGCTGCTCTGGTACGGGTGCTGGCGCGAGTGGCGTCTCATCGATGTTCTAAAGCGCGATCTATATAAGCTCATCGTGATTGGTTTACTGTCGCTGGGTATTTTTGGCTTGTGGTTTGCGCTGGATCCCAACCCGGAAGCCATTTGGCGTGAGTTTGTTTTGGGTGAGAACGCAGGAAAGTTTGGCGCGCGTACTAGCAACTACTTTCTGGATTTCATTCGCGGCGGCGACAGTATTTGGCTGTTACTCCTGACAACTATTGCGAATGCTGGCCTCTTTACTTTTGTGTTGCTATCGCTGGGTTGGCAATCGTGGCGTGAACGCACTGTTACCGATATCGAAGAGCGCCTATTGTGGCTTTTGGTCCTTGCCTTTGTGATTGTCTTTAGCCTGCCGAGTCAGCGCTCAGGTCGTTATCTACTGCCAATCATGCCAGCCCTTGCTGCATTATTTGCCCTGCATTGGCAGCGCTTGCCCTTGTGGGGATTTCGGTTTGCTCTAGTACTAGAGCTTATTGTCTTATTGGCGCTTGCTTGGGTCAGCATTCATCTGGAGGGCGGAGATTGGGCAAGCCCAATGCTCTGGCAATACTCGGTTTGGCATTGGCTATTGCTTGGCTCGGGTATAGCGCTAGTGGTATGGGGATTTGTTCAGATCAATACAACAAAGCTCATGGCATTAACCACTTGCTTCATTTGCTACTTGGCCTTAAATACTGGCCTTGCCCCACTCGAAGGGAAAATTGGCCGTTACGATGCAGAGGCGATTGCTCGCGTGCAGGATAAGCTGGTTGCTGTGCCCTGTGATTTCCGGGCCAAGGATGAGGAGTACCGACTCTTACTGCCGGGTGCTCGTTTGCAGGGTTATCCAGCTAGCGAGGCCGCCAATGGGATTGAGTTAGCAAAACGGTACCCGTATTTCACGGCCTATGCAGCACCAGGCGTGGCACCAGTATTCTGCGATGACTGCCAAGTTTTAGGTAAGCGCATGGAGATGCGCGCACGCCATAGTCAGGAGGAGATTTTGGCCATCATTCGCGGCGAGATGGGACAATATCTTTTCGTGAACGAATACCTTATTTACTCCCCATCGGCTGTAGCAAGTGCCTCACCGGATGCTTGCCGATGATGCGCATTGCGAGTTTATGCATCCTGGCCTTGGCTGGTGTTGCTGGTTACATTCAGATAGACAGTCGGCCGCCCTGGACTTCATTTGCAATGCCAGCAGTCCTGGAATCCGAATTGCTAGTGCCCGAAGTTGCTGTACCAGTGGCAGGAAAAAAGCCGCAACTCGTTAAGCAAGTCAGCATTCCTGAGCCGCGCGCCCAATTTATTCCAGAGACTGCAGCGCCGTCGGTGCATGCGGGCTCTGCAATCCTCTTGAATGACGGTAATCTACGTGCATTTTGGTTTGCTGGTTCGAGGGAGGGTGCCACAGATGTTGTGATTCAAACAGCCGTGTTTGGTACCAAGGCCGGCAGCTGGAGCAGTCCTGAAGTTGTAATTGATCGGGTTACCGCGGAAAAGGGCTTATCGCGTTACATTAAAAAACTCGGCAACCCATTGCCGGTACGTTCAAGCCAAGGCAAATTGCAACTGTACTTTGTGACGGTTTCAGTCGGCGGCTGGGCTGGCAGCTCGATTAGCTGGATGGAATCCAGCGATGAGGGTGTGAGTTGGTCGCGTCCGCAGCGCCTCATCACTTCACCTGCACTGAATTTAAGTACCTTGATTAAGGCCCCTGGATTTGATTTTGTGGACGGCACGCTGGGTTTGCCGGTGTATCACGAGTGGATGGGTAAGTTTGGAGAGCTCATTCGGATCGATGGTGGTCGGGTGGTTGATAAGCGCCGCATGAGTTCGGGCCGCGCTTTATTGCAACCCATCGTCTTTATTGATGCGCCTGAAAAAGCCGTTGCTTATTTTAGGCAGGCAAGGTCGGTAGGTCCACCTCGCATTGCCAGTGCGCTAACCGAAAATGCGGGTCAATCTTGGGTGAGTGGCGCTGATTTGGATTTGGCCAATCCCAATGCCGCGATCGCCGGTCTGCAACTCACTAATGGCGATCGCCTCATTGCACTCAATGACTTGGAGTCGGCGCGCTATCGTCTTGTCTTGGCAATCGCACCTGCCGGCACCAGCAATTGGAGTGTGATTGCGGAACTGGAGAGCGACCAAACGCTGATCAACGGCCTCCATCGCGAATTTTCTTACCCCTCTTTATTGCTTGGCGCGAACGGGGAGATACATCTCATCTATACCTATGATCGTAAAAAGATGAAGCATATTCAGTTTGACCCCCGTTGGATTGAGATTAAAAAGCACCAGAAAGGGAGCTCTTAATGGTTCCGAACTCGGTGATGCAAATAGTTGCGCTACTGGAGATTGCAATCAGTTCTGCAATCGTATTGGCATGCCTTGCGCAGGGATTGTTTTTTAAAGAGGATGGCAGTGGGCGGATAGTAGCCCTGCGAGTGCTCGTTTGCTTTGTGCTGGCCAACCTCTTGTTCTGGCCGCTATTCACTCTATTTACACCACTGGAGTTGCCCTTGGCTGCTTATGTCCGCGGCTTTACGGGTGAGCTGAGCATTACCTCGATGCTGCTCTTGTGGACGGCTTATTTTTCGCCAAAAGAAACCCACGTGCCTGCAGCGATGAAGGTTTGGATTGCGCTGGTTGCGATTGCCTTTTATCCGCTTGCCTTGGGAGTAAGCATGCTTGATCCCTATGCTTGGGGATATGACTCCATTGCCTTATTGGCTGCCGTGATTATTACGGCCTTGATTGCATGGCTCGCCGGATCCAATCGCATTGCGATTATTTTGGCCACGGCTATTTTGGCTTGGGCGGCAGGGTGGCATGAATCTGCCAATCTATGGGACTACATCCTCGATCCATTCTTAGGCTTATGGGCGATTGGTTCACTGATTGGGTCTGCATGGCGGGCGCGCGCCGCAAGGGCGCAAACCGGATACCTCTTTCGTAAGGGGTAATTCGACGGACGTAAGAGCATGTATTGAGGGGCACAAAAAAACCAGCGACGCATCGCTGGTTTTTTGTTTTTACTCCGCGGAGAAAATCCGCTGACTAAAAAAATGCTTAGTCTGGAATATTCGCTTTACGAATCACGGGACCCCATTTGTTGATCTCGTTATCGAGGTGGGTCTTGAGTCCACTCGCACTAACTTTGTCCATAGAAACAATATCAATGTTGGAGTCAGCTAAACGCTTCTTCACATCTGGATCGTTCAAGGCTGCTTTGAGGGCAGTATTGAGTTTGGTTTGAATTGCCTGTGGAACATTCTTTGGTGTGTACAGACCATGCCATACCTTCACTTCGAAGTTCTTTAGGCCTTCTTGATCTAGAGTAGGAACGTTAGGCAATGCAGACAAACGCTTTGGTGTGGTGGTGCCATACACCTTAACGCGATTGTCTTTAACAACGCCAATCGTTTGGGTGGTTTGGTCGCACAATAAGTCAACTTGGCCGCCCATGAGGTCGGTCAATGCAGGGCCGGTGCCTTTGTAAGGAACGTTAGTCAAGCGAACACCTAAACGGCTCTGGAACAAGAGGCCGCACAACTGCGATACCGCGCCAGGTCCAGCATTGGCCATTGTTACTTTATTGCCGTTAGCTTTGATGTAAGCCTCAAGTTCTTTAAAGTTATTAGGTGGGAAATTCTTACGTGCGAGCATCAACATTGGTACGTCGACCACTTGACCGATGTATTCAAAATCAACGAGTGGATCGTATGGCAACTTGTCGTATAGGGCTTGTGCCGTAGCCATACCCATGTGGTGCAGATAAATGGTGTAACCGTCTGGTGTGGCGCGTGCTACTTTAGTAGAAGCAACAGTGCCGCCGGCGCCAGGTGCATTCTCAACCACCACGGTGGTGCCCAAGGACTTGCCCATTGGAATAGCGATCAAGCGGGCCACAGTATCAGTTGGGCCGCCCGCTGCAAAAGGAACAATCAGCGAAATTGGCTTATTGTTTGGCCAGTTTGTTTGTGCGGTAGCAGCATTGCTAGCAATTAAGGCACTGGCGCTGACGATGGCAGCAAATCCAGCTAATACGGTTCTCTTCAATTTCATTACGGTCTCCAGTTTTTTAAAGCCCTGTGATTTTGCCATTTTTGGCGTCTAGCGGGGCATTAGTGTTTACCAGCAAGCACCAATAGACGTTTGGCCAAAAGTACAACGGGACGGTCAATCATACGACCATTTAGCTTGGCAACCCCACCTTTTGCGGCTTTATCTGCCTCAATCACTTGATTGGACCAGCGCAACTCCTCCTCGGTGGGTGTAAATGCCTTAGAAACGATAGGGACTTGGGCCGGGTGAATGCAGAGCTTTGCGCCAAAGCCGAGCCGCTTTCCCCGCAAGGTATCTGCAGTGATGCGGTCGGTATCGTCGGTTGCGGTGGTGACGCCGTCGACTGGCGGGGCTATTTCAGCGAGGCGCGAGGCCAAGACCAGCTGAAAGCGTGCCACTTGCAATTCTGTTTCTTGTGCATCGCACACCATGCCCAGGTCGGCTTGCAAATCAATATTGCCGAGTGCCAAGCGAATGACTTGCTGGGCATTGGCGATCACATCAATTTGTTGTAACCCACGTGCGGTTTCAATCATGGGGATGATGGCAGTGCTCGGCAAGACCTCTGCCGCGCCATTAATTTGGTCATGCGATTCACTTTTTGGAATGAGCAGGCAAGCGATCGTCAGCTCTTCAGCCAACATTAAGTCTTCACCGTAAAAGCGCGTGCCGGGCGCATTTGAGCGGATGACGATGCGCTGGCGTTGCTCAGCTGAAAAATCAGGCCATGCCTGCCGAATCGCAGAGCGCGCCGCCGCTTTGTCCTCTTCCGCTACCGCATCTTCCAGATCGATGATGATGGCGTGGGCACCGCTGTTCAGGGCTTTTACAAACCGCTCAGGCCGATTGCCGGGAATAAACAAAAAAGTACTGGCGTAGCCAATGGGATTGTCAATCGGGTTCATGGCATTCATGTTTGTGGACCCAGTAAAAAACCGACCTTCGTTTGATTGCGGATGCTCCACAGTGCATCGATGGCGCTAGTCATCTCCAGTGGCGTAGCGCCACCACTGAAGGCCGCTAAGCGCAGTGCCTTATCGGTAATCTCAGTGCGCGTTAGCGTATTACCAGGGTCACCCTTGGGCTCATCTACACGACCCTGCAATTGGCGACCATCTTTCAAAATGACGGTTACCTTTCCAATCCAGCGCTTAGGGTAGGCCGCATCAATCTCAGGATCCAGTTCCATCGTGACCCGATCGCGCAAAGCGCAGATTTCAGGATCGCTAAAGTGATTGGCAAATTCTTGGAGGCCTGCAAACCGGTGGTATGCAATGACCGCCAGTACCGTACCCATCGAGAACTTCGATTGGTGCACAGTCGTGGGATGGGTAACGGGACCCAAGACATCAATCGCCCCTTGGTGGACATGCGTCACAACGCGAGCAATGTCTTGCGCTTGAATATGATTCGATTGCATTGTGTGCAACAGCGCATCGGCGGCAGGGTGGGTGTGACGGCAAGAGGCATGGTACTTAAAACTCGTTTCTGCACTAGCCCAGCGTGTCCCGAGGCGATCGACTAAATAGCTTGGATCAGCATCGCTCGACATTCCAGCGGCCAAGCCTTGTTTGCCTTCCAGAATGTGCTGCGCTCCAGTAAATCCTACTTGCGCCAAATAGGCCGACATCAATCCCGTACCGGCAGCATGCGCGGTATGCAATTGTTTTGAGTCAGCAGCATCGCGCAAGAATTCCCAAAGGCCCGCAGATTGGGTTCCGGCAGAACCAAATGCATGCAGCATTTGCTCTGGACTGAGTTTTAACAGGTGACCTACTGCAGTAGCAGATGCTAAGGAGCCCGCAGTACCCGTCGTATGAAATGTTTTGTAATGCGAGCGACCTAAAAACTCGCCCACACGAATGCCCACTTCATAACCTACGATCGCCGCCGTCAGAAACTCGGTTCCCGATCGACCCAGTGCTTGCGCACAAGCCAGTGCAGGGGAGAATACGACGGTCGCCGGATGAAATACCGAACTATTGTGCAAATCGTCTTGCTCAACCACATGGGATGCTGCAGCATTGGACATTGCCGCCAAATAAGGACTACTGCTACTGCGGTGAACGAGGATTTCGGAAGGTCCACTGGTTGGACCCATTTGCTCGGCAAACCGGGTCAGGATTTCAACTGGGGTAGCGCCTTTACCAGCGACGGCCGAGCCAAACCAATCGACCAGTAAGTCTTCGCCGCGGCGCATCACGTCCTCGGGAATATCCGCTGGCTTGAGTGTTGCGGCAAAGTCGGCTAAGACCTTCGAGTAATGAATCGTGCTCATCTTAATTAAGCACCGCAGTTGCTTGCATGGTTAACCACCCTTCGTGATCCTGCGCCCAAACGCGAATGGTCTTGCCGCTGGGATCAAGCGTTAGGTCTGGCGTCGCTGAAACCGAGAAGGGGTTGATATCAAAGGTCGGCCGAATAGCACGAAACTCAAAGCGTTTTAAGGTAGCCCCTAGAATCGATTGGCGAACTAAGTCAACTAAGAGCGTGGCAATCAACGGACCATGGACGATGAGGCCTGGATAGCCTTCCACTTCGGTGACGTAACGCCGATCGTAATGAATGCGATGGCCATTAAAGGTGAGGGCGGAGTAACGGAACAATAAGACATCATCGGGATTAATGGTCTTGGTCCAAGTGGCATCCGTTGGCGCCGGAGTTGGCGCAACCGGTTTGTCGTCAGGCGCAGGCGCATCGCGATACACAATGTCATGCTCTTCCGTGAGCGCAATGCCTGAGGCGTTGCTAATTTCATGGCGTACTAAGACGAAGATTAAGTCGCCCGTGCGCCCTGATTTATGGGTAACGGATTGGATGGTAGAAGTGCGCTCAATTGCATCGCCGACTGCCAGCGGCTTAATCCACTCGAGGCGACCACCAGCCCACATGCGGCGGGGGAGCGGTACTGGCGGTAAAAAACCGCCGCGCTTGGGGTGACCGTCGGGGCCGATTTCCGATTGACGAGCATGGGGTAAAAAATAAAGCCAGTGCCATAGTTCAGGCAAGAAAGTCCCCATCGTTGGCATTGGGTCTGGTCGATCCAATGTGGCTGAGAGGGCTCTGACTGGGGCAGCAGTGACTGCATCCGAGATGGATTCGGATTTACCAATCCACTCCTGCAGGTGTTTAATGGTTTGATCTTCGATTCGCATCACCCTATTATGCAATGGGCGATGCAGTGGTGATGCGCTTTTACCCCAGCCAGCCCAAGAAAAGCCCAGTTAATGCGGCGCCAGCTAGAACCGTCATGATGCCGAGCTGAAAGCGAATCAGGGCAATTACTGCTGCTGCGCAAATGAATACCGATGGTATGGATACCGACCCAGCAAATCCTGCAGGAAAGAACACGTGGTACGCAAAAAATAGACCCAAGTTCACAATCACACCGACCACAGCAGCGGTGATCGCGGTCAGGGGTGCTGTAAAGCCTAACTTGCCGTGCGTGGACTCAATTAATGGCCCACCAATCAGGATGAATAAAAAGGACGGTAAAAAAGTAAACCAGGTGGCAATGCACGCCGCTACCGCGCCACTCCAAAAAGCCAAATCGGGCCCAAGGGTTTCTTGTACGTGGCCGGCAATATAAGCAACAAAGGCAAGCACCATGATGAGCGGTCCTGGCGTCGCCTCTCCTAAAGCAAGGCCATCGATCATTTGACTGGCAGTGACCCACTGGTAATGTTCAACTGCACCCTGATAGACATAGGGAAGTACTGCGTATGCACCGCCGAAGGTCAGTAAGGCGGCTTTGGTGAAAAACCAGGCAAGCTGAGGGTAAAGAGTTGTCCAGCCAAAAAAGAGAATGAGTAGCGTGATCGGCAGTGTCCACAAGAGCGCACCCACTACACCTTTCTTCACCGTGCTTTGCACGCTAAAAATGGCATGCTCTGGCGTTGGTGTCGCATCGTCAATGATGGCGCTACTTTTTTCTTGTGCGTTAACGGTATCGACGGCGTGCGCCTTCGGGCTAAAAACGGCGGGGTATTTTTTCCCGCCCCAAACACCAATCAGGGCAGCGCAGATCACAATGATGGGGAAGGGCGCATTAAAAATAAAGATGGCGATAAAGGAGAGTGCAGTAATGAGCCACAGGGCGCGGTGTGTAATGGCGCGCCTACCGATTTTGAGGGCGGCGCACAATACGATCGCAGTCACTGCCGGCTTGATGCCAAAAAAGAGTGCCGCGATCCAAGGAGTTTGTCCAAAAGTCAGATAGACCCAACCCAGTCCAATGAGGATCAACAAGGAAGGCAGTACGAAGAGGACTCCAGCCAAAATGCCGCCAATACTGCGATGCATTAACCAGCCGATATAGGTTACTAATTGCTGTGCCTCTGGTCCAGGCAGCAACATGCAATAGTTCAGCGCATGTAAAAAGCGCCGCTCGGAAATCCAACGGCGCTTTTCAACTAACTCAGAATGTAAAACCGCAATTTGACCCGCGGGCCCACCAAAGCTAATGAAGCCTAGCTTTGCCCAAAACCACAGGGCCTCGGTGAGCGGAACCTTCAAGCCTCGTCCATACCGCCAACGACTTGGCTAAAGCCGTTGTCTACGTAAATGATTTCAGCGGTAATGCCATTGGCAAGATCCGACATCAAGAAGGACGCAGCATTGCCAACGTCATCAATCGAGACATTGCGGCGCAATGGCGCGGTGGCCTCGACGGCGCTCAAAATTTTGCCAAAGCCTTTAATGCCGGAGGCGGCCAAGGTTTTAATCGGCCCCGCTGAAATACCATTGACCCGAATACCTTTAGGACCGAGTGATCCAGCAAGGTAGCGTACCGATGCTTCGAGGGAGGCCTTCGCTAAGCCCATGGTGTTGTAGTTGGGGACATTGCGCATCGAGCCTAAATAGGTCAAGGTCAGCAGTGCACCATTCGCGTTGAGCATCGGCAAGGCCGCTTTGGCCATGGCTGGAAAACTATAGGCTGAGATATCGTGGGCAATCTTGAAACCTTCGCGACTGAGGCCGTCTAAAAAGTCACCCGCAATGGCTTCGCGCGGTGCAAAGCCAATGGCGTGTACAAAGCCATCAAACTGGGGCCAGGTTTTGGCTAAATCACTAAATAGAGCCGCAATCTGCTCGTCGCTGCCCACATCGCAGTCAAAAATCAGCTTGGAATTGAATTCATTGGCAAATTCGACGGTACGTTCCTTGAAGCGATCGCCTACATAAGTAAAGGCCAATTCAGCGCCTTCGCGGTGGCAGGCCTTGGCAATGCCATAGGCAATGGAGCGGTTAGAAAGGAGGCCGGTGATTAAAATCCGTTTGCCCGATAAAAAGCCCATGATGAGATCCTTTGCTTCAAATGTGATTTGCTATCTACAATTGTTGCATATGGTTCACTTACCCCCCTTACTCACGCCTTTTGCCCGGACTTATTCCGGTCGAATGGCGGTCCTACTGTTATTAGGGGTGATTGGCTTCGGGGGAAAGGCTGACGCAGCCCAAGGCATAGCGCAATATGGCAAGCCCAAGTACCCCGATGGCTTTGCCCATTTTGATTACGTTAATCCCAATGCGCCCCGGGGCGGCACTTTAACCCTGCCCAATCCCGATCGCCGCACCAGTTTTGATAAGTTCAACCCCTTTACCTTGCGTGGCGTGACTGCGCCGGGTGTATCCCAGTTGATGTTTGAGTCCTTGGCGGTTGGTAGTGCTGATGAAGTGTCCAGTGCATATGGCTTGATCGCAGAAGATATTGCAGTTGCGGCAGACAAAAGGTCAGTGACGTTTCGGATTCGGCCTGAGGCCCGTTTTTCGGACGATAGTCCGATCTTGGCTGCAGACGTTAAGCACAGCTTTGATACCTTAATGAGTAAATTAGCCAATCCGCAATTTCGGACTGTGTATGCCGATGTGAAGCAAGCGGTCGTGGTATCGGAGCGCGTGATTCGCTTTGACTTTAAAGAGCCCAATAGCGAGTTGCCGGTGATGGTTGGCGGCTTACCGATCTTTTCGCGCAGCTGGGGTAAGAAACCCGATGGCACGATAACCCCATTTGATAAGTTGGCCTTTGAACATCCCATCGGCAGTGGCCCCTACGTGATTGAGTCCTATCGCGCTGGCAAGACCATGGTGTTTAAACGCAATCCCAACTATTGGGCTGATCGCGATGGCAAAACCGTTAATGTACGGGTTGGCTTTTTTAACTTCGACCGCATTCATTACAAACTCTACGCCGACGATGCAGTGCGCTTAGAAGCATTTAAAGCCGGCGAGTTTGATGCCTTGGTGGAGTACCGCGCTAAAAATTGGGCCAAGAGTTATGTAGGGCCTAAATTCAATAATGGCAGCTTATTGAAGAAGGCCTTTATCAATCACAATGGTGCCGGCATGCAAGGTTTTGCTGTCAATATTCGCAGGCCCTTATTTCAGGATGAGCGCGTGCGTCAGGCGCTCGGTTATGCGCTGGATTTTCAGTGGCTCAATCGCCAACTGTTTTACGATCAATACGGCCGTATTAGCAGTTACTTCATGAATAGCGACCTCAGCGCTAATTTTGATGGACCTGCAAAACCCGAGGGCGATGAGTTAAAGCTTCTGCAAAGACTAAAAGCGCAGTTCCCACAAGCGGTTCCCGATGCTGTGTTTATGCCAATGCCACCGCCTCCTACAACTGTAGAGCCAAGCAGTTTGCGCCAAAATTTACTCAAGGCGCGCGACTTGTTGGCGCAAGCCGGGTGGACTTACCGCGATGGCGCTCTGCGCAATGCCAAAGGCGAACCATTTCGCTTTGAGATGGTTGAAGATGGCCCCTTCTTTTTGCGGGTGATCTCATCGTATGTGCGTAATTTAGAAAAATTAGGCATCAAGGTAGATGTGCGTACCAGTGACTTTGCTTTGCATCAAAAGCGCATGAATGAATACGATTTTGATATGACCACGATTCGTTTCCCGGATTCGCAAAGTCCAGGCAACGAGCTCTACGATCGCTTTGGCAGTAAAGCGGCTGAAGAAAAAGGATCAGACAATGTGATCGGCGTTCGCTCACCGGCAGTTGATGCTTTGATCGATGCGATTGTTCGCGCAGAGACGCGCACACAACTGCAAACGGCTACACGCGCGCTCGATCGGGTGTTATGGAATAGTTACTATGTGATTCCGCAGTGGTACAACCCAACGCATCGCGTGGCCTTTAAGAGCGAAATGCGTTACCCTGAGCCGCCGCTGTATTACACCGCTGAATCGTGGATTTTATTGAACTGGTGGAAGGCGGACAAATCCCAATGAACGGTCAACTGCTCTCCTATATTGTTAAACGCATTTTGCTGATGATTCCAACCTTGCTTGGCGTCCTCACATTGACGTTTGCCGTAGTGCAGTTTGTTCCGGGCGGTCCAGTAGAGCAGTTAATGCTCGAGCTCAAAGGCAAGGGCGATGCTGCTGTGAGCGGGGCTGAGTCTTCCGGTGGCGGCAGTAATTACCGTGGCCGCCAAGGGATCGATGCCGAACGCTTGGCTGAAGTAAAAGCCTTATACGGTTTTGATAAACCCCCATTGGAGCGCTACTTTGCAATGCTTAAACGCTTTGCCCAATTTGATTTGGGGCAGAGCTACTACCAGCATCAAAGCGTCTGGCAGCTCATCGTATCCAAGCTACCGGTCTCGATCAGTATTGGTCTGTGGACCTTTTTTATTAGCTACCTCATATCCATTCCCTTGGGTATTGCCAAAGCAGTGCGCGAGGGTAGTCGCTTTGATGCGGTCACCAGCACCATGATCTTGGTGGGCTATGCTATTCCGGGATTTGTGCTGGGTGTGTTGCTCTTGGTTATTTTTGGTGGCGGTAGCTTTTTGCAAATCTTTCCATTACGGGGTCTGACATCCGACAACTGGAACGATCTAACCATGATGGGTAAGGTCCTTGATTACCTTTGGCATTTGGTGCTACCGATTACGGCATCGGTACTCGGCAGTTTTGCTGTCATCACGATGCTGACTAAAAACTCCTTTTTAGAAGAGATACGTAAGCAGTATGTGCTGACGGCACGAGCCAAAGGCTTAAGTGAAAAACAGGTGCTCTGGAAGCACGTTTTCCGTAACGCCTTATTGCCCTTGGTGACGGGCTTTCCGGCTGCATTTGTAGGCGCTTTTTTTACCGGCTCACTGCTGATTGAAACCCTATTCACACTCGATGGTTTGGGCTTACTGGCGTATGAGTCGGTAATGCGCCGTGACTATCCAGTGGTCTTTGGCACCCTGTACCTCTTTACCTTAATTGGCCTTTTTACCAAACTGATTTCGGATATTTGTTATGTCTTGGTTGATCCGCGGATTCAGTTTGGCGCTGGGGGCGGCTCATGAATCGGTGGCAGCGCTTCAAAGCCAATCGCCTGGGCTACACCAGTCTATGGATCTTTCTGATTCTCTTTGGTCTGAGCGTATGCGCAGAGCTCATCGCCAATGACAAACCACTGGTCGTGCGCTATCAAGGTCAGTTTTATTTCCCTATTCTGCAGAGTCAGCCAGAAACCGTTTTTGGTGGTGACTTTGCGACGCCGACGGATTTCTTGGATCCGGATATTCGGCGCAGCATCACAAGTAAAGGGAACTGGGCAGTGTATCCACCGATTCCCTATAGTTTTGAAACCCTTAACTACTTTGCGAAGTCACCCAATCCGGCGGCGCCTTCCATGGATAACTGGCTCGGCACGGACGATCGTGGGCGCGATGTATTGGCGCGTTTAATTTATGGCTTTCGTTTATCCATCTTATTTGGCCTTGCTTTGACTATCGTGGGCGTGACCGTTGGCATTATAACGGGCGCGCTGATGGGGTTTTTTGGCGGTAAGTTCGATTTAGTTACCCAGCGCGCCATTGAGATTTGGTCGGCGATGCCTGAACTCTACTTGCTGATTATTTTTGCGTCGATTTTTACCCCGAGTATTTGGCTCTTGGTGGTTTTATTGGCCGCATTTAGTTGGATGGGTTTATCCGATTACGTCCGCGCTGAATTTTTCCGTAATCGCGCTTTGGAATATGTTCGAGCAGCGCGTGCCTTGGGCTTAACCAATATGCAAATCATGCGGCGCCATATCTTGCCTAATAGCTTAACGCCCGTGATCACCTTTTTGCCATTTCGCATGAGTGCGGCAATTCTATCCCTCACCAGCCTGGACTTTCTTGGCCTGGGCGTCCCTCCAGGTACGCCGAGTTTGGGCGAGTTATTGGCCCAAGGAAAAGGCAATCTGGATGCATGGTGGATCTCGCTTTCTACTTTTGTCGTGTTAGTTTCTACTTTGCTATTGCTCACCTTCATGGGCGAAGCCTTGCGCGATGCATTTGATTCCCGTAAGAGTGGCGCAGTATTGGGGGCGCGCTGATGAGCGAACAGTCAACATTAGTCACTCCTTTGCTGCGTTACGACAATCTCTCGATTTCCTTTGGAGCCGGGCGACGTGAAAAGTTTGCAGTCAAAAACCTGAATCTGGATATTGGCGTCGGCGAACGCGTTGCCTTGGTTGGCGAATCGGGTTCTGGAAAAACGCTCTCCGCTTTGGCTCCGCTGCGCCTCTTACCGGAGGGCGCAAAGATACAAGGGCAATTAATTTGGACTCCGGTGAGTGCAAAGCAAGCCCAATTAGAGCAGCAATCTTCGCCGCAATCGACTGACTTACTTACACTCTCAGAGCCCGCTATCCGAGAAATTCGGGGGCGCGATATTGCCATGATTTTTCAGGAGCCGATGACGGCTTTAAATCCGCTGTTTACGATTGGCAATCAAATTGTTGAAGCAGTCTTGGTGCATGCGCCCCTCACATCGAAAGCGGAGTGCATGGAAAAGGCGATTGCACTTTTGCGTAAGACCGGCATCCCTGAGCCCGAGCGCCGTTTTTATTCCTATCCACACCAACTGTCCGGCGGACAACGTCAGCGCGCCATGATTGCTATGGCCTTGGCCTGTAAGCCCCGTTTGTTGATTGCCGATGAGCCAACGACTGCTTTGGATGTTAGTTTGCGGATGCAAATCTTGGAGCTTCTGATTGAGCTGCAAGCCGAGGCAAAGGGTGATCAGGGTATGAGCATTTTGCTGATTACCCACGACCTGAATTTAGTGCGCCATTTTGCAGAGCGTGTGGCAGTTTTAAATCAAGGCAATTTGATGGAGTGCGGCTCCACTACGCAGGTCTTTGAGCACCCCGAAAATACCTATACCGAAGCCTTGGTGAACAGCAAGCCAGTACGTGCGCTCTTGCCCGTAATGCCACTAGCCCCGGTGTTACTCAGCGCCGACAATCTCCACGTTTCCTATCCCGGATCAAAATCAGGGAATCCGTTGCAGCTTTTATCCTTTTTTAAAAAACCACCGCGCCATACCGTGCTTAAAAAAGTGCAGTTTGAATTACGGCAAGGGCAGACTATTGGGGTCATTGGGGAATCTGGATCCGGCAAAACGACTTTAGGCATGGCGATTTTGGGTTTGCTGGGTGATTCTGCTGCCCAGGTTGGCGGTACGGTTAATGTGCTCGGCAATGATTGGCATTTACTGGACTCTGCAGCCAGACGCAATCTGCGCTCAAGCTTGCAGGTGATTTTTCAGGATCCATTTGGATCGCTATCGCCGCGCATGACTGTCCTGCAAATTGTGTCTGAAGGACTGGATGTCCATTTTCCGAATCTATCCGCGAGTGAACGCGAGGGTCGGGTGCTCGACATGCTCAAAGAGGTTGGTTTGGATCGATCGGCTTTGCAGCGTTACCCCCATGAATTTTCTGGAGGGCAGCGCCAACGGATTGCGATTGCGCGCGCGCTCGTATTGCGCCCCCAAATTTTGGTTTTGGATGAGCCCACCTCGGCTTTGGATGTGTCGATTCAGAAGCAGGTTCTGGCGCTGCTGACCGAGCTACAGAAAAAGTACAACCTGGCTTACATCATGATCAGCCATGATTTGGCTGTGATTCGGGCGATGTCGCACCAGATCATGGTCTTAAAAGAGGGCAAGGTAGTCGAGTTTGGTGAGACCGAGGCCTTAATCGCCCATCCCAAGCAGGCCTATACCAAGCAGCTATTTACTGCCGCAGAAATGGCTTAGCGCACCAGGGCAGTGCAATTCTGCTTAAAAAATAGGCAATTTACCCCCACTTTAAGCTTAAATATTTAATATAAACAATGACTTAAGCTAAGTAAGCCGGTTTGGAGGATTGTAAAAAGTTTGATACACTCCGGCTATGCCAATGTCTTTTAGCCACTCCACTTCAGTACGCCGACTTGCGCGATCATTCGCGCTGGTGTGTTCGCTCGCGGTTTGCACCGCTGCGGGAGCAAATGAGCAGGCCAAAGAAGCGCCGACCGAATCGTTTACACAGGCAGGTAAGGCGTATTTCATTCGTGCTGCAGATAAATTAGTGGATTCGGTATCGGGTCGTTCTGAGAGTCTGATTAATCAGGCAATGGAACTCATTGGTGTGCGCTATCGCTGGAACATGGATATTCCGCAATCGGGTCTCGATGGTAGTGGTTTCGTTGCCTACGTTTTTAAAGACAAGCTGAGCTTTTTGATTCCTCGCAAATCGTCCCAGATGAGCAAAGTAGGGAAGTCCATCACCCGCGATGATTTACAGCCTGGCGATTTAGTGTTCTTCAACACCATGCGCATGACCTTCTCGCATGTGGGAATTTATGTTGGTGAGAACAAGTTCATTCACTCGCCATCCAAAGGCGCCAGCATTCGGGTCGATGACATGACGAGTGTGTATTGGGATAAGCGTTTTGATGGCGCCCGTCGCCTCGATGGTAGCGATGAGTTTTCCGAGCAGGAACGGAAAAACCTCATGAACGAAATGAAGAAGTTTAAAAAACAAACCCAGATGTTTTAAGCGCTAATTAGCGCTTTTATCTGAGCCATTTTTTCTTGAGTGGCAATCTCTCCAGCCAGTATTGCAGCACTTCTCGCCTTAAAGTCAGCGCCGCCCATTTGATGGAGCTTTGGCTGAATTACGATATCGGCGCTTTGCAGTTCAAAGCTATTAATGCTTTGCTGCATGATGCTAATGGTTTGCTGGAGCACTCCTAGCGTACCGCTCGCATTTTGCTGGCCAGGCTCATTCGAAATCGAAACTGCAATAATTACCGTGGCACCCATTTGCTTCGCGTATTGCACCGGTACTGGTGCAACAAGACCCCCGTCGACATACTCGCGACCCTGAATGGTGGTTGGTTGAAATACGCCCGGAATACTGCAGGAGGCGCGCACTGCGATACCAGTATTGCCACTACGAAACAGCACCCCTTTGCCGGATTGCAAATCAGTTGCAACAACACCCAAGGGCATACGCATCTGTTCAATGGTTCGGTTTTTCACTTCCCGATTGATCATGGCCTGCAGTGCGTCTCCCTTAATGAGGCCACCAAACCGGCCGGCAAACGGCAGCCCCCAGTCGGCAATTGTGGCTTCATCCAGTGTGAGGGCTATGCGATTGAGGTCGTTTCCGCTTAGGCCCGAGGCATAGAGCGAGGCGATCACGCTGCCTGCACTGCTCCCCACCACCAGATTGGGTGAAATGCCTTGGGCCTCTAGGGCTTTAATCACGCCAATGTGAGCAAAGCCCCGTGCGGCGCCGGCACCCAGAACCAAGCCAACAACCGGTTTTTTAGGGCTAACGGTCGTGCAGGCGCTTAATCCAAGGGCGCTGGCCCCTGCGAATGCCGATGCAAGGCCTAAAAAATGACGCCGTTTTGGCTCGGGGGTAGGGGGTAGGGCAAATAATTCCATTTGGCTATTGTAGGCAGCCTCCCCTATAATGGCGCAACTAGTGAGCGAATTGTGAGAATTACCTTGTAGGTTGCTCCCATACCGTATCCGCTCAGACAATAGCGTCCAAACCTAACTCCTGACCCACGAAGTCGCCTTGGACGATTGCCTGAAGCAGCTAGAGAACACCCCAACCCATGACGGATAGCCCTTTTTATGCCACTCAGGCTTTGACCTGTTAGGCCGAATTTTATGGATGATCACAAAAAACGCGTTATTGAAACCGCCCTCTTGTGCGCGCAAGAGCCCATTACAGCAATGGATCTCACACGCCTATTTACCGACGATACCAGCCAAGCCGATATTGAAACGGTCTTGACGGCGATTCAAGAAGACTGGCAAGACAAAGGGATGGAGCTGGTGCACATTGCAACCGGTTGGCGTTTTCAGAGTCGTTTATCGATGCGCGAGTACTTGGATCGACTGACTCCAGAAAAGCCGCCGCGGTATTCACGTGCGGTGATGGAAACCCTGGCCATCATTGCTTATCGCCAGCCCGTCACCCGTGGTGAGATTGAAGAGATCCGCGGTGTTGCTGTGAGTAGCAATGTGATGAAGCAACTCGAAGACCGCGGTTGGGTTGAAGTCATTGGCCACAAAGAAACAATTGGTCGCCCTGGTCTCTATGCAACCACGAAACAATTTCTCGATGATTTAAGCCTGCCGAATTTACAAAGCCTGCCCTTACTCGAAGATGCCGCGCCAACGTTTGAGTCCTTGGGCCAAGGCGTGATTGAATTTGATCAATCCGCCACAGTCGAGACGGTCATCACGATGGAAGAGGGCAGTAGTTCTGATGATCAGCAAGAGGCCGAGCCTGCATCCGATGACGAGCCCAAGCTCGATAACACACCAAACCATTAATGACCTCTTCCAACGAATCCAATTCAGCAGCGCCCAATTTGAATACCGCACCTGTTGGCAGTGACAGCAGTTCAGGTACTACTTCTTCAGAAAATAAAAGCGAAGCGACCAGTGGTGCGCCCAGTGGCGAGCAGGGTGAACAGGGCGAACGCCGCCCCCGTCGCTTTGGCAAGCACCCGTTTAAGAATCGCAAACCCCGCGGGGATAGACCGCCGCGTCCAGAGGGTGGTGAGCGTAAGCCCCATACGCCAGGCGAACAAAAAGTAAAGCCTACATTTGATCCTGCTCAAAGCGATGCCTTATTTGCTTCGGTAGTGTCGGGTGAATTTGATGCGGCCCTGGATGCGCCTGAAGCCGAAATCGCCAACCCAGATTTAGCCAATTCCTCGGATGAAATTGCAGTCTCCCATCACGCTGGGGTTGAGCGCAATGCCAATCGCCAGCACGATCACGATGATCTAGATGGTCCCACCGACGATGAAATGAGTAGTTTGCAATTTACGAACGTGGATGAATTGCCACTCAGTTTGCGGGACGAAGTCTGGTCTGATTTAGATGGTCTCGATGATGACGCGGACGATGAGGATACCGTCAAGCTGCACAAGGTGTTAGCCGATGTGGGTATGGGCTCACGCCGCGAGATGGAAGATTTGATTGTGCAAGGCCGGGTATCGGTGAATGGCATGCCAGCGCATATTGGTCAGCGGGTTGGTCCCACCGATCAAGTACGTATAAATGGCAAGGCAGTGCACCGCAAAATTCAGACCAAGCCACCACGCGTTATTTTGTATCACAAGCCCTCGGGTGAAATCGTTAGCCAAGCCGACCCAGAAGGTCGTCCGACCGTCTTTGATCGATTGCCTAAGCCACGCCAAGGGCGCTGGATTGCAGTCGGTCGACTCGACTTTAATACCGAAGGGTTGTTGTTGTTTACAACCTCGGGCGAACTAGCCAATCGATTGATGCATCCCCGTTACGGCGTTGAGCGTGAATACGCTGTACGTATCTTGGGTGAGCTCAGTGATGAGCAGCAGTCTCAATTAAAAACAGGTATTCAGTTAGACGATGGGCAGGCCCGTTTTCTACGCCTTGCCTCTGGCGGCGGCGACGGCGCAAACCGCTGGTACCACGTGGCCTTAACTGAGGGTCGCAACCGCGAGGTGCGCCGGATGTTCGAGGCCAGTGGCCATACCGTTTCCAGACTAATTCGCACGCGCTATGGAATCTTTTTATTGCCCCCACGCTTACGCCGCGGCAAATGGGAAGAAATTCCAAACGAAGGCGTTGCCCAACTCATGAAAGCGGCCGGCCTCAAAGTGCCTCAAGCCAGTGATAAGGGCCGCTCCAATCCATCGGGTCGCGGTGATTCCAATCCAGCTAGAGGGGATGATTTCCAGCCAGATCCCATGCAAACCTCGGTCTCTTATTGGGGCTCGCGTGAAGCATTAACCATGGCCAATCAGCACCATGGACTGACGCACCAAGGTAAAAATGCAAAACCCGGCGGTGGTGGTCAAGGCCAGGCCGGTAGGGGCCGTGGCCAAGGACAAGGCGGTCGGGCCGGCGGGCAAGGCCAAGGACAAGGCGGAAGAGGTAAAAAAGTCCATCATGGGCATGCATTTAACCCCCAATCCCCGCAAGGGCCAGGGGCTGGTGGACCAAAGCGGGGCGCTCCCAAGGGGCGCAAACCCTTCAATAAAGGGCCCAGAAAACCGCGAAATCCAAGCGAAAGCTTCTGATTTCACTCAAGATTTGGCTTAATCAGCTATAATTCTCCCCGTAGTTACGCTGTTGTAGTTTGCAGCGCCGTTTTACCGGCTGATGTTGCGATCAACGTAAGCTGGCCTGTTCTGTAGTTCGGAATATGGGCTTTGAAGCCCATTTTTTTTGCCATTTTTGCAGCAAGGGGCGTTGTGCGAGAGCAGCAGATTATTTCTGCCGAGTTGGGAAATCTAGGTTACGCGTTGGTTGATATTGAGCGCGAAGCCGGAGGCTTGCTACGTGTAACGATTGAGAATCAAGACTACGAGCGTTTAATCACGGTCGAGGATTGCGAAAAAGTAAGTCACCAGTTGAGTTACTCCTTGCCGGTGGAAAACATTCCGTATGAACGACTGGAGATCTCGTCCCCAGGACTGGATCGCCCTGTGAAAAGTGCTGCTGATTTTGTGCGATTTGCGGGTTTTGAAGTTGATCTGAAACTGCGTGTTGCAGTGTCTGGTCGCAAGAATTTTCGTGGCGTATTGGAGGGGCTCATCGCTGGAAGCGTTGACTCACCCGATGCCAAGTTTGGTTTGTTGTTTGAGGCGAGCGATGGTGCAGAGTCTCAGTTGGAGTTTTCCCTTGCCGAGGTCGATAAGACTCGGTTGGTCCCTGTCATTGATTTCAAAGGAAGAAAATCATGAGTCGTGAAGTTCTCATGTTGGCTGACGCCCTGGCGCGTGAAAAAAACGTTGATCGTGAAATTGTTTTCGAGGCACTCGAGCTTGCGCTCGCCTCGGCTACAAAGAAACGCTATGAAGAGGATGTTGACGTTCGCGTCGGCATCGATCGCGAGTCTGGTGAGTACGAAAGCTTTCGCCGCTGGCTAGTTGTCCCCAATGAGGCTGGATTGCAAGAGCCCGACAAAGAAATCCTGTTGTTTGAAGCCCAAGAGCAATTTCCGGACATGGAAGTCGGCGAATTCATTGAAGAACAGATCGAGTCCCTCGCATTTGGCCGTATTGGCGCACAAGCTGCCAAGCAAGTGATTCTGCAGCGCATTCGGGATGCCGAGCGTGAGCAAATTCTGAACGATTACCTTGAGCGTGGCGAGCTAGTCATGACCGGTACGGTCAAGCGCGCTGATAAAAATGGCCTCATCA
Organism: Polynucleobacter difficilis; assembly: GCF_003065365.1. Lineage (NCBI taxonomy): Bacteria > Pseudomonadati > Pseudomonadota > Betaproteobacteria > Burkholderiales > Burkholderiaceae > Polynucleobacter > Polynucleobacter difficilis. The sequence continues at coordinate 650,536 of NZ_CP023276.1, forward strand.
TTGAATCGGGTCGTGTAGAAGCCTTATTGCGCCGCGACCAGATGATTCCAAAAGAGAATTTACGTTCCGGCGATCGCGTACGCGCCTATATTTTGAAAGTGGATCGTGAAGTACGCGGCCCCCAAATCGAACTGTCACGTACTTGCCCAGAATTTCTCATTAAGCTATTTGAGAATGAAGTGCCTGAGATTGAGCAAGGCTTGCTCGAGCTTAAAGGTGCTGCTCGTGACCCTGGCGTACGCGCTAAAATTGCGGTTGTCACCTATGACAAGCGCATCGATCCAATCGGTACCTGCGTTGGTGTTCGTGGAACCCGCGTTACAGCGGTTCGCAACGAGGTTGCTGGTGAAGCAGTCGATATTGTTCTGTGGTCTGAAGATCCTGCGCAATTTGTGATTGGCGCGCTCGCTCCAGCACAAGTGTCATCGATCGTGGTGGATGAAGAGCGCCATGCAATGGACGTAGTGGTGGACGAAGAGAATTTGGCCATCGCCATTGGTCGTAGCGGTCAAAACGTACGTTTGGCCAGTGAATTAACCGGCTGGCAAATCAACATCATGACACCAGAAGAGTCGGCCGATAAAACTGAAAAAGAAGTGGCTGTTGTGCGCCAAATCTTTATGGATAAACTCGACGTTGATCAAGAGGTAGCTGATATTTTGATTGAAGAAGGCTTCAATACGCTCGAGGAAGTAGCTTATGTTCCATTAAGCGAAATGCTCGAGATCGATGCCTTTGATGAAGATACCGTAAACGAACTGCGGACCCGTGCCCGTGATTCTTTGCTGACGATGGAGTTAGCAAAAGAAGAGCGCGTTGGCGAGGTATCCCAAGATTTACGTTCCCTTGAGGGAATGACGACGGAGTTGATTGCAAAGCTTGCTGACAATCAAGTTCATACCCGTGACGACCTTGCTGAACTGGCTGTTGATGAGCTAGTTGAGGCGACACAAATTGACGAAGAAACAGCGAAAACGCTCATCATGAAAGCGCGCGAACATTGGTTTACTTCATGAGAGGAAGTGCATGGCAACGACCACAATAAAAGAACTTGCTCAGGAGCTTAAACGCACCTCGGCTGACCTCTTAGATCAATTGAAAGCAGCCGGAATCAATAAAGATTCTGAGGATGCCAAGATTACCGAGAAGGATAAAACCGCACTGCTCGAGCATTTGCAAAAAGAGCATGGCAGTGCTGACACGGGCGCGCGCAAAAAGATTACTTTAACTAAGCGTGAGACTTCCGAGATCCGCCAGGCTGATTCCACTGGAAAAACCCGCACCGTACAAATTGAGGTCCGTAAAAAACGGGTGCTCGTCAAGCGTGGCGATGAGGCGGCCAAGGCGGAAGAGGCGCCAGTAGAAGAAAAACCAGCAAAAGCGGCTGTAAGCAAGCCCCTCTTGTCTGAGGAAGAGTTAGAAAAGCGGGCTGCAGAAGCAACCCGTCAAGCCGAGCTATTGGCGCGTCAAGAAGCCGAAATGAAAGCGGCTGAAGAAGCCCGTCAAAAAGCGGCAGCAACGCCAGCAGAAGGTAAGTCATCTGCAGAGGATGCGAAAGAAGCGAAGTCGGCTGAAGCGATCGAATCCAAAAAGAAGAAAGACCTTGCAGCAAAAGAATTGACTGATGCTAGCGAAAAGCAGTTGGCGGATATTCGTTCGCGCCGTGCAGCAGCAGAAGCAGAAGCTTTGGCGATTCGGGACATGATGAGTGCGCCTGCGCGCGTTCTCAAGGCTCCAAGCGAAGTGGCTGCCGAAGAAGCGAAAAAAGGTACTTTACATAAGCCTTTAAAAGCAGAAGGTGCCGACGACAAAAAGAAAACCCCTACTAAGGTTGGCGGGAAACTCATTAAGTCGTCCGAAACATCCTCCACCTGGCAAGAGGAAGGCGCTAAGCGCGCTGGCGGATTAAAAACCCGTGGTGATACTTCCGGTGGTGTTGGCGGCGGCTGGCGTGCAGGTGGTGGGCGCAATAAGCGTCAGCGCCAAAGCTCCGACAGCAATGTGGATACGAACTTCCAAGTGCCAACCGAGCCAGTGGTTCGCGATGTGCATGTGCCTGAAACCATTACCGTTGCCGATTTAGCTCACAGCATGTCGGTCAAGAGTGCTGAAGTGATTAAGCTGCTGATGGGCATGGGCCAGATGGTCACCATCAACCAAGTACTTGATCAAGATACCGCCATGATTTTGGTGGAAGAGATGGGCCATAAAGCATTTGCGGCCAAACTCGATGATCCTGATTTAGACCTCGGTATTACAGGACAGGATGCCGAGCTTCTGGGTCGCCCACCGGTAGTAACCGTGATGGGTCACGTTGACCATGGAAAAACATCGCTCCTGGATAAGATTCGCCTTGCAAAAGTGGCGTCTGGTGAAGCCGGCGGAATTACCCAGCACATTGGCGCCTACCACGTTGAAACACCGCGTGGTGTGATTACTTTCTTGGATACACCAGGTCACGAGGCATTTACTGCCATGCGTGCACGTGGTGCTAAGGCAACCGACATCGTTATTTTGGTGGTGGCTGCTGATGATGGCGTGATGCCGCAAACCAAAGAAGCGATTGCCCATGCTAGAGCTGCTGGAGTGCCGATTGTGGTGGCGATTAACAAAATCGACAAACCCGAAGCCAATCCCGAGCGTGTCAAACAAGAGTTGGTCGCTGAGCAGGTTGTGCCAGAAGAGTATGGCGGCGATATTCCATTCATTCCAGTCTCCGCAAAAAGTGGTGAGGGCATTGATTCCTTGTTGGAAAACGTCTTGCTGCAAGCTGAAGTCCTTGAATTAAAAGCACCGAAAGATGCGCCAGCCCATGGTCTAGTAATTGAAGCGCGTCTGGACAAAGGTAAAGGTCCGGTTGCAACCGTATTGGTTCAGTCTGGAACGCTCAAGCGTGGCGACATGATTTTGGCGGGCTCTTCCTTTGGCCGTGTCCGTGCGATGCTGGATGAAAACGGCAAGCCATGTAGCGAAGCAGGCCCTTCCATTCCGGTGGAGATTCAGGGTCTGTCGGAAGTGCCAGCTGCAGGTGAAGCGGTTCAAGTGGTGCCAGATGAGCGTAAAGCGCGTGAGATTGCGCTCTTCCGTCAAGGTAAGTTCCGCGATGTGAAGTTGGCAAAACAACAGGCTGTCAAACTCGAGACCATGATGGAAACCATGGGCGAGGGCGCAATTGAAGCCAAGCTTCTGCCAATTATTATTAAAGCGGATGTGCAGGGCTCACAAGAGGCCTTATCGCAATCGCTGCAAAAGCTATCTACCCCGGAAGTCAAGGTGCAGATTGTTCACGCTGGTGTGGGCGGCATTACCGAGACCGACGTCAACTTAGCGGTTGCCTCCAAAGCCGTCATCATTGGCTTCAATTCGCGCGCCGATGCGTTAGCGCGTAAGTTGGCTGAAAACAATGGCGTCGATATTCGTTACCACAACATTATTTATGATGCGGTTGATGAAGTGAAGTTGGCCCTGAGCGGCATGTTGACACCAGATAAGAAAGAAGAGATCACGGGTCTCGTAGAGATTCGCCAAGTCTTCTTGGTATCTAAAGTTGGCGCGATTGCAGGTTGCTTGGTCGTTGACGGATTAGTTAAGCGCACTTCAAGCGTACGTTTGCTGCGTGACAACGTCGTTATCTGGACGGGCGAGCTCGACTCACTCAAGCGCTTTAAAGATGACGCTAAAGAAGTGCGTGCCGGTGTTGAGTGTGGTCTGTCATTGAAGGGCTACAACGACATTCAAGAGGGCGATCAGCTTGAAGTGTTTGAAGTGACTGAAGTAGCGCGTTCGCTCTAATTCGGATTGCGGTCTTTATGCATAAAACGAGCCCCCATCGCAATCAACGCCTAGCGGATCAAATTCAGCGTGATTTAGCTGAGTTGATTCCGCGCGAATTGCGTAGCACCAGCTTGGGACTCATTACCCTGCAAGGGGTTGAGCTGTCACCGGATTTGGCGCACGCCAAAATCTTCTTCACGGTTCTCGGCGCTGATCCAGATCACGCTCTGACCGCCTTGCAAGAAAAGGCCGGCTATTTGCATTCCTTGCTGTTCAAGCGCTTGCATATTCATACTGTTCCTACCCTGCATTTTGTGCACGACGTATCAGTTGAGCGTGGCATGGAAATGTCCCGATTAATTGATCAAGCGGTCGACAGTGACCGCAAAGACTGAGAAATTTGATGCGCCAACGCCTTGATGGGGTCGTATTGCTGGACAAGCCCCTAGGCATGAGTTCACAGGGCGCTGTGACTGCGGTTAAGCGCGCGCTCAATGCCGATAAAGCAGGGCATACCGGAACTTTAGACCCAATGGCAACTGGCCTTCTGCCCATTTGCTTGGGCGAGGCTACCAAATACTCGCAAGATTTATTGGATGCAGACAAGCGCTACATTGCACGCGTTCGTTTTGGTGCGAATACCGATACAGGCGATGCGGAAGGACAGATTGTGACGTCCTTTCCTTTGCCGCAGTTTGCCGATGATGCCGCGATTCAGATCGCCTTAAACGCCTTATTACCTGCGTTTACCGGTCCGATTCTGCAAGTGCCACCCATGTACTCGGCACTCAAGCGCGACGGTAAGCCCTTATATGAATATGCCCGCGCTGGTGTCGAGCTCGAACGCGATGCGCGTTCGGTTGTCATCCATGCGATTGCTTGGACTGAGGTGCAATGGCCCGAAGCCACTTTGGAAGTGAGTTGCAGCAAGGGAACGTACATTCGGGTGTTGGCAGAAGATTTAGGCACAGCACTCGGCTGTGGCGCCCATTTGGTTGGACTACGTCGCAGCGAAGTTGGGCATCTGAGCTTGGCGCAGTCGATCTCCTTGGATGATCTCTTGCGAACAACCGCAGATCACGCCGATTTTATTTTGCCCGTAGATGCTTTATTGCAAACCTTGCCGCACCTCACCGTAGATGCGCAACAAGCCAAGCGCCTAGAAATGGGTCAACGCGTTCCGCTCACCGTAAATGCGAAATTTCCATTGGCAGAAGCCTTGGTACGGATTTATCGCGCTACCGCAGCGCCCCACAATTTTATTGGTACTGCCGATTGCCGCTCCGGCGTACTACACCCTAAACGCTTGATTTCACAGGCCCCTTAACCTTATTTTTAACTTTAGAAGCTTCACATGACTAAACGCGCACTTCGTAATATTGCAATCATCGCCCACGTTGACCACGGTAAAACTACCTTAGTGGATCAATTGCTGCGCCAATCTGGCACCTTCCGCTCCAATGAAAAAATGACCGAGCGGGTTATGGACTCGAACGATCTTGAAAAAGAGCGTGGCATTACGATTTTGTCCAAAAACTGCGCAGTCGAATACGACGGCACCCACATCAATATCGTTGATACACCAGGGCACGCTGACTTCGGTGGTGAGGTAGAACGCGTTCTCTCGATGGTCGATGGCGTTTTGTTATTGGTTGATGCAGTTGAAGGCCCAATGCCACAGACCCGCTTCGTGACGAAAAAAGCCCTGGCCTTGGGTCTCAAGCCCATCGTCGTTATCAATAAAGTCGATCGTCCAGGTGCGCGTTGCGATTACGTGATTAACGCCACGTTTGAGTTATTCGACAAACTGGGCGCCTCGGAAGAGCAGCTCGACTTCCCAATCATTTACGCTTCTGGCTTAAATGGTTATGCCGGTAATTCAGAAGACGTCCGCTCGGGCGATATGCGTCCCTTGTTTGATGCTGTTCTCAAGAATGTGCCGATGCGAGATGATGATCCAGATGGCCCATTGCAGTTCCAAATCTCCTCGATTGATTACAACAGCTATGTCGGTAAGATTGGCGTCGGCCGTATTAATCGTGGCCGCGTGAAAGCAGGCATGGAAGTCATTTGCATGAATGGCCCAGAAGGCACTCCGTTCAAGGGGCGCGTGAATCAAGTACTGAAATTCAAAGGCCTTGAGCGTGAAGTCGTGGAAGAAGCAGTGGCAGGTGACATTGCCTTGATAAACGGTATTGAAGATCTAGCCATTGGTACAACCATTTGTGCAGTGGATAAACCTGATCCATTGCCGATGCTCAAAATCGATGAACCTACCTTAACCATGAACTTCATGGTTAACACCAGCCCACTCGCTGGTCGTGAGGGCAAGTTTGTCACTAGCCGTCAGATTCGGGAGCGCTTGGATCGCGAGCTCAAATCCAATATGGCTTTGCGTGTGCGCCAAACCGATGACGACACGGTTTTCGAGGTTTCTGGTCGCGGCGAGTTGCATTTAACGATCTTGGTTGAGACCATGCGCCGTGAAGGCTATGAGATGGCAGTATCCCGTCCACGCGTGGTATTCCATGAAGAAAATGGCGTCAAGATGGAGCCATTTGAGAACCTCACGGTTGACATTGAAGACACCACCCAAGGTGCTGTCATGGAAGACTTGGGTAAGCGTAAGGGCGAGTTGCTTGATATGGTGAGCGACGGTAAAGGCCGCACACGACTGGAATACCGTATTCCTGCACGCGGATTGATCGGCTTTCAGGGTGACTTTATGACCATGACCCGCGGTAATGGTTTGATGAGCCACACCTTTGATTGCTATGCACCAGCAAAAGATGGTGTATTAGGCGAGCGCCATAACGGCGTATTGATTAGCCAAGATGATGGTGAAGCTGTTGCCTATGCTATTTGGAAGCTGCAAGACCGTGGTCGTATGTTTGTGAAGCACGGCGACCCTGTGTACGAAGGTATGGTCATTGGTATTCATAGTCGCGATAACGATCTGGTTGTTAACCCCATTAAGGGCAAGCAGCTGACCAACGTACGCTCTTCCGGTACCGATGAAGCCGTTCGTCTTGTAACACCAATAGATCTGACGTTAGAGTACGCAGTGGAATTCATTAGCGACGATGAGTTGGTGGAAGTTACTCCCAAGAGCGTTCGCGTTCGCAAGCGTTACTTAAAAGAACATGAGCGTAAAAAAGCATCACGCGATTAAGTTCCTGCGATTGCTAGAAAAACCACCTTCGGGTGGTTTTTTCTCTCTGCATGGGGCGGTGGTACTGGATAATGGTTTGAAGCCAATCATAGAAATCCAATGGGTTCAGTTGCAATGACGCAATCCGATAACAAACACCAAGCCAATCCTGGGGGCAAACGTTTAGCCGTTGCGCCCATGATGGAGTGGACCGATCGGCACTGCCGCTCCTTTCATCGGCAACTATCGAAGCAGGCTGTGCTCTATACCGAAATGGTGACCACTGGTGCATTGCTGCATGGCGATGTGCCGCGTCATCTCGATTACTCTGAGGAGCAGCACCCCGTAGTACTGCAACTGGGCGGTAGCGAGCCAGCAGATCTGGCCAAAGCTGCAGCTTTAGCGGCCCAATGGGGCTATGACGAAATTGATCTGAATTGCGGCTGCCCTTCGGAGCGGGTACAGCGCGGCGCCTTTGGTGCTTGCCTGATGGCAGAACCGCAATTAGTGGCCGATTGCGTTCGAGCGATGCGGGCAGCATGCGATTTGCCTATCTCGGTGAAGCATCGACTGGGCCTCGACCATATGGATGCGAGTACGCATCAGGCAGACTATCAGTTCGCGCTGAATTTTATGTTGGCGGTGGCCGATGCTGGCGCCCATCAGGTAACCATTCATGCGCGGAACGCCGTATTAAAAGGCCTTTCCCCCAAAGAAAATCGTAGTAAGCCACCCTTGCACTATGCCGTGGCAGCGCAATTGCGCTTGGATCTTAAAAAGCAGTTTCCAGGCGTGGCCGTTTTACTCAATGGCGGCCTGGAGAACAACGATCAGATTGCGGGCCATTGGCATGACTTTGATGGCTTTATGGTGGGGCGTGCTGCCTATCACTTTCCGGCGATGTTGCTTGGCTGGGATGACTTGCTCGAGACTAATGGCGAGGCTGCAGGTTATCTCTTTAGTGAGTCGGAGTGGCATCGCGTGCAAATTGGTTTAGTGCATCAGGTATGGCGCTGGTTTGATGAATGCCAGAGCAAGGGCAAGCCGTTTTATATCGGCGCTTTTACCCGGCACATACTAGGCTTGGCCCATGGCAGGGCGGGCTCACGCTATTGGCGTCAGCGCCTATCTGATCACCATGCTTTGGCTAAGGTGCAGAGCAAAGCGGCGATTGCCGACTTTTTCCTTGAAGCCAGTTTGGAACTAGGGGATTGGGCTGCGTTTGAAATGGATACCGCCTCGGCGGAACATTCATGAGTGCAGTACAAAACCCGGGCGCTGATCTCGAGCTGGAGATCACTCCAGATTACCAATCGGCTTTGGATGCAGTCGAGCGTGGCGATCCCTACATCTTCATTAGCGGTAAGGCAGGTACGGGCAAAACCACCTTAATTAGCCACCTGCGTAAAACCATTGCTGGAAACGTTGTAGTGCTAGCCCCTACGGGAGTGGCAGCACTGCAGGTGCGCGGTGTCACGATTCACTCCTTCTTTCGTTTGCCCCCACGGTTGATTTTTCCAGAAGAGGACATTAAGCCACTGCGGTCCTCCCGAGAGCGCCAACTGTACAAGGATATTCGCTTACTCATCATTGATGAGATCTCGATGGTGCGAGCTGATCTGGTCGATGCGATTGATCTTTTCTTGCGCGAAAACGGACCCCAAAAAGGCGAGCCATTTGGGGGCATACAAGTGATGTTTGTCGGTGATTTATTTCAATTGCCGCCAGTGGTATCGAGTAGCGATATGCACATCCTGCATGAGCGTGGCTATGAGGGCCCGTATTTCTTTTGCGCCATGGCGCTACACCGTAAAGACATTACGATGATCGAGCTGACGAAAATCTTCCGTCAAAAAGATGCCCATTTTGCACAGTTGCTTAATCAAATCCGCATTAATGAAGACATTGAAGTCGCGCTGGAAACCATTAATGCTGCCTGCTTTGATAAGGCAGCAGAGCCTGATCCGATGACAATCACCCTGACTACGACCAATGCCAGGGCAGACATGATCAACCACGGTGAACTCAAAAATCTAACGAGCGATGCCACCAGCTTTACAGGTAAGCTCGAGGGAAAGTTCAATGTGGATGAGCGTAATTTACCGTCGCCCATGAACTTAACCCTAAAAGTAGGTTCGAAAGTCATGTTTACGGCTAATGACAATGGCTTTCCTAAAAAATGGGTCAACGGCAGCATTGGTATTGTTCATGAAATCGGCAAAGACAAAATTAAGGTCAAGATTCCCAATGGAGCCTATACAAATACGGTTGAGGTAACGCCGTTTAAATGGGAATCCTATAAGTACGATCACGATATGGTATCTGGAAAAATTAAGCCCAATGTGATTGGTTCCTATGAGCAAATGCCACTCATGCTGGCATGGGCTGTGACGATCCACAAAAGCCAGGGGAAGACCCTCGATAAAGTGAAGGTCGATCTATCATCTGGGGCGTTTGCATCGGGCCAGGTATATGTTGCACTCAGCCGTTGTCGCTCGATTGAGGGGATCTCTTTAGAGCGGCCAATTGTGCTGAAGGAAGTGCGCTGCGACCCCGAAATTAAGCGCTTTTACATGGCGTGTTTGCCCTAAAAACCAGCTCAAATTGCCTGCGCATTGGCCGACCGGCAAATTTTGGCTAAAAGCCGACAAAAAGCTATAATCTCATTTCTTCTACGGTGGCTGTAGCTCAGCGGTAGAGTCCTGGATTGTGATTCCAGTTGTCGTGGGTTCGAACCCCATCAGCCACCCCAATTCCCCCTCCCTCTGCACCACAGTGACCCCAGAATCCCTTGAAAAGCTCGTTCGCATGAAAATGCCGTATGGCAAGTATGCTGGCCGCATCCTTTCCGAATTGCCGGGAGATTACCTATCTTGGTTTGCCCGCAAAGGCTTTCCGAAGGGTGAATTGGGTGAATTGCTGGAGCTAATGCACACCCTAGACCACAATGATTTGCGTGGACTGTTAAAGCCCCTCTCAGGGCATTAAGCAGTCCTCTTGCGAAGAATTAATCCGCAAATACAACGGATTTATTGCCGTTAATTAAGACCCGGTCATTCAGGTAGTAGCGCAGCGCGCGCGACAATACTTGACGTTCTAAATCACGGCCTTTGCGCACCAAATCTTCTGCGCTATCGCTATGGCTAATGCGGGTTACGTCTTGCTCGATGATGGGACCTTCGTCCAGATCGCTCGTGACAAAATGGGATGTTGCCCCAATCAGCTTAATGCCGCGGGCATGTGCCTGATGGTAGGGTTTTGCGCCCTTAAAGCTGGGCAAAAAGGAGTGGTGCACATTAATGCAGCGACCCGATAGCTTGGCCGATAAATCATCCGACAGAATTTGCATGTAACGCGCCAAAATCACCATGTCTACTTTGGCATCTTCAACGATGCTCAGTAGCTTTGCTTCTTGTACGCTTTTTGTTTCCGGGGTGACCGGTAGGTAATGAAATGGAATATCAGCAAAATCAATGCTGGCATAGACCGAGCGGGGGTGATTCGACACAATGCCAGCAATAATCATCGGCAATTCGCCAATACGCCAGCGGTACAGCAAGTCGACCAAACAATGATCTAGCTTAGAGGCCATGATTAAAACGCGTTTGAGTACGGCGGTAGAGCGCAACTCCCAAGAGAGCTGAAAGCGCTCGACGATGGGCTTAAAGCCAGAGCGTAGCCCCTCTAAATCGACGCTCGCATCGCAACTGAAGCTGACGCGCATAAAAAAGCGCCCTGAGTCTTTATCGTCGAACTGCTGCGCCTCTTGAATGTCGCCGCCTGCCTCAAAAATATAGCTGGCAACGGCAGCAACAATGCCGGGGCGATTTTGACATGTTAATGTGAGGTTGATGTTTTGCTCTGGCATAGTGAAAATATTTAAAAGTAATCAAAAGAAAAAGAAAATGAAAAAAATTAGGTAGGTATTTTATCTACCCGATGCCGGTGTTGGCAGTGAGCTTGGTCGATCTGCAATCCCCACCATTTCTTGGCTGTGATCCATGATGGGTGGCATTACAAACTCTTGGCAAACTGGCTTAGGACCGAGTAGATTTAAAAAATTACATTCTTTTTTAGTAGCTTGTGAAGCGGCATGCTCTAAAGGGGATTTACCGGTAGTCACGGTTGAGGCGACGCTCACTGCGGTGCTGGGATTGGCTACTGCTGCTGTAGCCACAGTGCCCCCGACGGCGCTGGCTGCGCCAGTTCCTGCGCTACCAATGGCCGCTAAGGGTAGGGCGCAGCCCGATAAAAAGAAAATACTGCAGCCAATAATGAGGGTGTAGGTCAGGCTATGCCATGCAATGCAGCGGCAATATTGCGGAAAGGGGCTCTGCTTATTTGGCTCGGCAGGCAATGCTGTAGACTCCCGCAGCCCAGGAGCCGCTGGTGATCGCTTCAAACGGACTGTCAGGGGATTTGACATCGGCTACTACCTTGCCTTCACCCTTGTTTCCAGAAAAGACTTTGTACTCAATAGGGCGGTATTGGGCTTTTTCGCAGAGATACTCATTTAGACCAATGATGGAGCGAATCGGCTCTTTTGTTTTAGGGTCGATGCCGGGCTTAATAAAGTCCAGCATGGACATCATTTGCGCTCTATCGCCATCTCTTTTGAGGGTGCTAATGTCAAGGGAGACTGTCGACTGTTCGTTTGAACCAATTTCTTGCCAAGCAGCGAAGGCGCTTGAAATTGGTAGGACGGTCATGCAGACTGCGATCGCTATCCATCTTTTCATCGTAAAACCCCTCAATAAGTGTACTTTTCCATTTTAAACCCCATTAGACCTACTTTGGTCTGAGCTCGAGTTGGCGCTGAATCGTAGTGGGTTTCATTTGCAGTGGCAGCGCTTGATTGTCTGCCCATAAGGGGTTGAGGTTGCGGTAGAGCTTGCTTTGGACCCAGCCCGATTGCCCGGTTTGATAGATGAAGGTGGATTGCTCTAAGTCGGCTAAATCAAATACAGTTCGCAGGCTTGCTGCTTGCTTGGTCTCAAACGGGTTTTTGTGTTTGCCGAGCTCGGGCCTTCCTACATTGATCGTAAAGCCATCGCCCGGAAACGGCGCCGTGATGTTAAATGCCCGATTTAAAAACGGAACCCGACTAAAGGGACGGTGTTCCGATATGGCGATGTGCGCATTTCCCCATTTCCAATTGCTTGGGTCGCTACCGTAATGTGCGTTAAGGTATTCCAGTGCTTTATCCAGTGCCTGTTGTGACGCTTGCGCGCAGTTCTCGACACCTTCTGTTTTGGGTGAGTCGCACCAGAGACTATTCGGGTTGGATAGCTGCTCGAGTAAGGCGTTTCTAAAATGGCGCTTGCCATACTCAAACGAAAAATAATCCCCTAGGCGTGAAAACAAATGGCGCGTAAGTTGATCTACCCACGCATTAAAGAGGAGGGCGCCACTGCTGTCCTTGCGCATATCGCCATCAAATCCCGCAATGATGGCTTGGGCTGCTGATGCGCTGGAATGGGTAGACTGCGTTGCATTAAAGAGGGGGAGTAGCGGCGTTGCTGCCAGTGAGAGCGTATCGCCCTGCATGGTACGCATTGAGGCAAGGTCATGCTGCGGCTTTGCTTGCAGTAAAGCGGTAATGCGCTCATACCGAAATGGCAGTTCCCAATCGCCTGTCAGTGGGTTGGGATTATTGGCAGCCAAAATTTGTTGATTGGCAGTCGCAATCCAGCCTTGCTCGGGATTATCGAGGGCAGGCAATTGATCAAATGGAATATAGTCTTGCCAGTCGTATTGCTTATCCCAGCCAGGGGCTGGCGCAAGCCCGTAGAGGCCTTGATGGAGGGTGCGTTTCGGGGCAACCCCAGCCGCCTGAAATGCAATATTGCCAGTGGTATCGGCCATCACCACGTTTTGCATGGGGGCATAGTTTTTGCGCAATGCTTTTTTGAACGCCTCTAAATTTGTAGCGCGATTCATCTCGAGTAAGCCGATCACCGATTGATTATCAAGGTCAAGTGCAGTCCAGCGTAAGGCCAAAGCAAAGCGATCGGTATTGATTAAATTTTTAGCCCGATCATAGGATTCAGAAATGATGGGCCCGTGGCGACTCTGTTTGACAATGAAACGATGCGCAGGTTTATTTTTAATCTCAATCACTTCTTCGCGGACTAAAAACGCAGCCATGCCATCGGGGGTGCGGTATTGCCCGGGATTGGCGGGATTGAGTTCCTCGATGAAGAGGTCTTGTACATCAGGTCCGGTGTTCGTAAAGCTCCAAGCAATGCTATCGGTTCTGCCAAGCACGACTGCCGGTATTCCGGGTAGGGTGGCGCCGATGACATTGATTCCTGGGGCTTCCAGGCGCGCAAAGTACCAGAGTGCCGGGGCCGATAAACCCAAGTGCGGATCGTTGGCCAATAGTGGCTTACCACTGACCGTGCGCTTGCCGCTAAGCGCCCAATTATTCGAGCCAATACCCTCGATGCCGCCCGGTAAGAGTGCACGCAATAATTGATCTTGTTTCGTATCTGGCTGCCGCACATCCTGAATGCCTAGAGGTTTGATGGTCTTACTGGCATCGGTGTTGGCAAAAATGCCCATGTTTTTATATAGGGCTGCAAAGTCCATCTTAGTAACCGGATTGCCTTGCGTATACGGTGGCAGTACTTCCCAAATTTGGTCCGTCGTTAAATCACGCGATAGCTCCAAACGCTGCAATTCTTTTTGCCAGTTCCCACCCAAATCCATAGCCATCATCAGCATCCAGGCAACGCTATCGGTTGGCGACCAATGGCCAGGCTTGGAGCCAGTCAAAAAGTATTCCACTGGAAGGGCCCAGCCCAATTTGGCATTGCCTGCATTCACACCATCGGCATAGGCTTGCAGAAGGCGTTTAGCCTCGACTGGGTAGCGCTCATACTGCCGCTCAGCACTATGCTTAACTCCAACGGTACGAATGAAGCGATCAATTTTTAGGGTGTCTTCACCAAGGATTTCAGATAAACGGCCCGCCGCCAATCTGCGGTTGATTTCCATTTGCCACGAGCGCTCGGTTGCATGCAAATACCCAAGTGCAAATAAGGCATCGCTCGCAGTAGCCGCTTTGATGTGGGGAATATCGCTGGGATCAAAACCAATGCTTACTGCATCATTCAGACCCTGCATCTTCTGGCTACCAGAAGGACTATTTTGGGTCGAGATGAGGTAGATTAAAACAAGGCACGCAATCACGATCATCACGCCAGCCAAACCCAATGCAATCCATTTGAGGATACGTAATACGAGAGGGCTGCGCCGTGCTGTTGTCACCATGGTTCTATTCTAAGTGCTCTTGATTGCATTTGACCTGACCAATAAAAAACCCCGCTTGCGCGGGGTTCTCATGAGGATGCTGGTAATTACTTGTAAAGCACTTCCGGAAGCCACAAACCAATGGCAGGAAAGGTATAGAGCAACACAATTGCCAGAATCTGAATGCCCATGAATGGCAGCATACCCGCAAAAATTTGATTCAAGGTCACGTGTGGAGGTGAGACCCCTTTGAGGTAGAAGGCTGACATCGCTACGGGTGGCGATAAGAATGCGGTTTGCAGATTCAGCGCAACTAGTAGGCCGAAGAACAATGGGTTGATACCAAAGTCGTCGAGCAAGGGAACGAAGATTGGCATGAAGATCACGATGATCTCGGTCCACTCGAGTGGCCAGCCCAGGAAGAAAATAATGACCTGAGCCAGAATCAAAAACTCCATTGGG